>NZ_SRHZ01000079.1 GCF_004684085.1 Stenotrophomonas maltophilia | reverse complement strand
CGCTGGCCGGCAACCTCATGCCACCATTTGAATGCAGTTGCCGGCCAGCGGCCGGCACTACCGAAAGAAGAACGGGCGCCTTGGCGCCCGTTTTCTTACTTGAACTTGTAGACCACGTTCATCGTGGTCAGCGTATCGGTCTTGCGCTTGTCCTCGGCCACGTCGCTGTTGTAACGCGCCTGCCAGCCAGCCTTCAGCGCCAGATGTTCGTTCATGCTCACCGAAACGCCGAAGTCGTTCTGGCCGAAGGTGTTGTAGGAACCCGATTCGACCAGCAGGGTGTTGACCAGGTCGGTGTTGTCGGTCAGCGAGTACTTCATGTCGAACAGGCCGCGGCCGATCATGCCGGTGCGGGTGCGGTCGTCCTCGGTGCTGTGGGTGCGGCGCACACCGGGGCCGATCTGCGCGTCGAACGAGAAGCGCTCGGTGTTCCACAGGCGGGTGCCGTAACCCAGACCGAACGAGCTCTGGCGGTCGTAGGTGGCGAAGTCGTCACGCTCGGTACGCACCGTGGCCGTCAGCTGGCGGTGCTCGCCCAGCTGCAGCGCGCTGCCGGCACTGCCGGTGTAGCGGTTGGCCGTGGTGTTGTTGCGGCGGCTGGTGGAGCCGTCGTCGTGGGTCTCGATCACCTTGGAGCTGGAGCGCAGGCCGGCCAGGTCCATGCTGTGTACCCAGTCGCCGTCGGTATAGCGCAGGCGCAGGCGGCCGTTGAAACTCTCGGTGCTGCTGTTGCCGCGTGCCGAGGCGAAGCCCAGCTCGCCGCCACTGCCGCTCCACGGCGAGGACATCGCCGCCAGTTCGGAGGCATCCTGCGCATACGCCAGCGGGGCGCACAGCAGCAGGGGGATCAGCAGGGACACACGCAGGGACATCGGGGCTTCTCCGAAGCGGTTGGCAGCCGGTGATGATACTGGAAGCGTGATGGCGGTCCGAATCGATCCAAAACGCGCTTCAGGAAACGTTGCTGACACGCCCCATTCAGGGTAGATCGACGCGCAATGCCGGGTCGTTGAAGCGCGAATAGCGCAGCCGCAGCTGGAAGCTGCGGCCGTTGCTGCTGCCGCTGCGTACGATCTGCCGCGGCAGTCCCTTGGCGTCCACCCAGTACTCCAGGCGTTCGCCGGTCTGGGCACCGCGCAGGCGGTAGTGACGCGTCTCGACCCCGTCCAGCATCTGGCTGCCGAGGTCTTCGGCCTGCAGATCGGCGGGCAGGGCATCGGCCGGCAGCGGGTTGCGCCATTGCTCGAGGAGCCCCGGCGGGGTCGGTACCTGGCGGACCCCACCCTCGGCCCGCAGGAACATGGTGTCGCCGATGATGGTCTGCGGCCCGGCCGGAGTCTCCACCCGGAAACGATCGGGGGCGACGAAGTCCATGGCGCTGCGCACCGGCTGCGGTGCACCCAGTACCTCAAGTTCGGCATGGAAGCTGCGCAGTGCAGCGAAGCGCTGGCTGGCCGCGAGCACCGCCTGTGCCGGATCGGCGGCGGGGACGGCGGCACCGGCTCCGGCTCCGGCGCTGGCCGGAGCCGGTGCGCGATCGCAGGCGGCCAGCAGCAGACAGGCCAGCAGGGGCAGAGCAGGCAACCGGCGCATCGGGTGTTCCTGGGGGCGGGGGCGCCCACGATAGCCCAAACGTCCCACACAAGAGCCGCGACTCGGACATAATCGGGGGTATGGACCGATACGAACGCATCACCGCCCTGCATCGTCTGCTCAAGTCCGCGCGCTATCCGGTGACGGTGGCGACCCTGCAGGACAAGCTCGGTTGTTCCCGTGCCACTGTCTACCGCGACCTGGCCTTCCTGCGCGATGCGCTGATGGCACCGATCGAGGGGGACGGCGAGGCGGGCTTCCGCTACCAGGCCGACGAGAGTGACCGCTTCGAGCTGCCCGGCCTGTGGCTGAGCTCGGAAGAGTTGCACGCCCTGCTGGCCTCGCAGCACCTGCTGGCACGGACCGGCGGCGGTGTGCTGTCCTCGGTGCTGGCACCGTTGCAGCAGCGCATTGAAAGCCTGCTGGCGGCCCAGGCCGGCGTTTCCAACTGGCCGGTGGACCGTGTGCGGGTGATTCCGCACCGTGGCCGCAAGTTCGACGAGGGCAGCTTCCGCAGCGTGGCCTCGGCCGTGCTGGAGCGACGCCAGCTGGCATTCGAGTACCGGGCCCGTTCCACCGACGAACCGACCAAGCGTACGGTCTCGCCGCAGCGCCTGACCCACTACCGCGACAACTGGTACCTGGATGCCTGGGACCATGACCGCGAGGCGCTGCGCAGCTTCGCCGTGGACCGTATCCACAAGGCGCGGGTGGTCGACAGCACCGCCCGCGACGTTGCCGACAGCGAACTGGACGAGCAGCTGGGCGCCAGCTACGGCATCTTCTCCGGTGCACCGAAGGGCTGGGCGACCATTCTGTTCAGCGCCAAGGCTGCACGCTGGGTGGCCGACGAGCACTGGCATTCCAAGCAGCAGGGCCGTTTCCTGGCCGACGGCCGTTATGAGCTGAAGGTGCCGTACAGCGTTTCCCGTGAGCTGCTGATGGACGTGCTGCACTATGGCTCGGATGCCGAGATCGTCGAACCGGTGATGCTGCGCGAGCAGGCCAAGGCGCTGCTTGAGCTTGCCCTGAGCAACTACGACAACTCCTGACCCTCCCCCCCGAGAACCCTTTTGCCCATGAAGAAGACCCTGTTGCTGCCCCTGCTTGCCGCTGCGCTGGCCCTGACCGCCTGTGGCAAGTCCGGCGAGCCCTCGCAGAAGCTGGTGGTGGCTGCCACGGCCGTGCCGCATGCCGAGATCCTCGAAGTGGTCAAGCCGATCCTCAAGGAGGAAGGCGTGGACCTGGACGTGCGCGTGTTCAACGACTACGTGCAGCCCAACGATCAGCTGGTGCAGAAGCAGGTGGATGCCAACTACTTCCAGACCGAGCCGTACCTGGATGCCTACAACCGTGATCGCAAGAGCGACCTGGTGAAGGTCATCGGCGTGCATATCGAGCCGTTCGGTGCGTACTCGCGCAAGATCAAGTCGTTGGCCGAGCTGCGCGAAGGCGCCGATGTGGTGATCCCGAACGACCCGAGCAACAACAGCCGCGCGCTGATCCTGCTGCACAAGGCCGGTGTGATCGAACTGAAGGATCCGACCAACGCGCTGTCGACCCAGCGCGACATCGCCGCCAACCCGAAGAAGCTGAAGTTCCGCGAGCTGGATTCAGCGATGCTGCCGCGCGTGCTTGATCAGGTGGACCTGGCCCTGATCAACACCAACTACGCGCTGGACGCCGGCCTCAACCCGACCAAGGACGCATTGGCGATCGAGAGCAAGGACTCGCCGTACGTGAACTTCCTGGTCGCGCGCCCGGACAACAAGGACGACACCCGCGTGCAGAAGCTGGCCAAGGCCCTGACCAGCCCGCAGGTGAAGGCCTTCATCGAGACCAAGTACAAGGGCGCGGTGCTGCCGGCGTTCTGACCGGCGCTACGGACGTTCTGGTCATGCGGTAGTGCCGGCCGCTGGCCGGCAATCTGTAAACGCCGCCAAAGATCGTGGGGTTGCCGGCCAGCGGCCGGCACTACCCCTCAATCAACGTGGAAGGCGAGGGTGGCCGCCACGGCCTGCTGCCAACCGGCATACAGCTTCTCGCGCTGGGCCACCTCCATCTGTGGCTCGAAGCGCCGGTCCAGGCCCCACTGCGCCGCGATCTGCTCACGGCTTGACCAGAAACCCACTGCCAACCCGGCCAGGTAAGCCGCACCCAGCGCGGTGGTCTCGGTCAGCCGTGGCCGCAGCAACGGCACGCCGAGGATGTCGGCCTGGAACCCGGCCAGGAAGTCGTTGCCGATCGCACCACCGTCGGCGCGCAGCTCGGTCAACGCGATGCCTGCATCGGACTGCATCGCATCAAGCACGTCGCGGGTCTGGTAGGCCATGGCCTCCAGCGCCGCACGCACGAAGTGCGCCTTGCGGGTGCCGCGGGTCAGGCCGAACATCGCCCCGCGCACGTCACTGCGCCAATAGGGGGCGCCCAGGCCGACGAAGGCCGGTACCAGGTACACGCCGCCGCTGTCCGGCACCTGCGCGGCCAGCGCCTGGCTGTCACCGGCGCGCTCGATCATGCGCAGCCCATCGCGCAGCCACTGCACCACAGAACCGGCGACGAAGATCGAACCCTCCAACGCATACTCCACGCGTCCGTCCAGGCCCCAGGCGATGGTGGTCAGCAGACCGTTGCGCGAGCGCACCGCCTGCGCGCCGGTATGCATCAGCATGAAGCAGCCGGTGCCATAGGTGTTCTTGACCATGCCCGGCTGGAAGCAGGCCTGGCCGAACAGGGCGGCCTGCTGGTCACCGGCGATGCCGGCGATCGGAATCGGGTGGTCGAAGAAGAACTGCGGTCGCGTGTGCGCGTACACGGAACTGGAGTCGCGTACCTGCGGCAGCATCGCGCGCGGGATATCCAGCAGCGCCAGCAGCTCGTCATCCCAGTCCAGCGTGTGGATGTTGAACAGCAGGGTACGTGCCGCATTGCTGTAGTCGGTCACGTGCGCCTGGCCACCGCTCAGGTTCCACACCAGCCAGCTGTCGATGGTGCCGAACAGTAGTTCGCCGCGTTCGGCACGCTGTTGTGCACCCTCCACGTGGTCGAGGATCCAGCGGATCTTGGTGGCTGAAAAATAGGCATCGATCAACAGGCCGGTGCGCTCACGGACCAACGCTTCATGGCCTTCCGACTTCAACCGCTCGCAGATGGCGTGGCTCTGCCGCGACTGCCAGACGATGGCGTTGTGGATCGGCTGGCCGCTGGCGCGGTCCCAGACCACCGTGGTTTCACGCTGGTTGGTGATGCCCAGTGCGGCGATATGACGCGGGTCGATCTGCCCGCGACTGAGCAGCTCGGTCAGCGTGGCATAGACACTGGTGAGGATCTCGCGCGGGTCATGCTCCACCCAGCCGGGCTGCGGGAAGATCTGCGCAAACTCGCGCTGCGCGCTACCGACGATGTCACCGGCATGGTCGAACAGGATCGCGCGCGAACTGGTGGTGCCCTGGTCGATGGCCAGCACGTAGCGGGGCGTCATGCAGCGTCTCCGGTAGAACGGTCAGGGTAACTTACCTTTCTCTCTGTAGAGCCGAGCCATGCTCGGCAGCATTTGCACAACGCAGCCGAGCATGGCTCGGCTCTACAGGGTGGGATGCTCCATCCACGCCTGCAGCCGTGCCACCTGCATGGCATCCAGGCGCAGGCCCAGCTTGCTCCTGCGCCACAGCACGTCCTCCGCGGTGCGCGCCCACTCGTGGTCACGCAGGAACGCCACTTCGCGTGCGTGCAGGCCGCCGCCGAAAGCTTCGCCCAGGTCGTCCGTGCCCTGCGCATCCTGCAGCAGGGCGACGCTGCGGCTGCCATAGGCTTCGGCCCACCGGCGCGCGGTGTCTGCCGGCAGCCACGGAGCCGATGCCAGCAGGCGCGAGCATGCCTGGGCGGCGTCGCCCCAGTCGCTGCCCGGCAACGGCTCACCGCCGGCGGTCCAGGCCGGGCCCATCCGTGGCAGCTGCGGACGGAGCAGTTCCAGTGCCTCCTCGGCCAGTACCCGGTAGGTGGTCAGTTTGCCGCCGAGCACATGCAGTGCCGGTGCGGGCTCCGACTGCAGCTGCAGGCGGTAGTCGCGGCTCAGCTTCGCCGCGCGCGGGTCGGGGTCGGCCAGCAATGGGCGCACGCCTGCGAACTGCCAGACCACGTCTTCCGGAGTGATCGGTTCGCGCAGATAGCGGTTGGCCGCCTCGCACAGGTAGGCGACTTCGGAAGGCAGTACGCTGCAGCGTGCCGGGTCGCCGCGATAGTCCGTGTCGGTGGTGCCGACCAGCAGGTGGTCGTGGGCGAACGGCAGCAGGAACACCACGCGGCCATCGGGTTGCTGCAGCAGGCAGGCGCTGTCGTCAGGCCACGCGCGGCGAAGGACCAGGTGGCTGCCCTGCACCAGGCGCAGGGCAGGGCCGGCGCTGCGCGGCTGCATCCGATCCAACAGGCCACCGGCCCAGGGACCGGCAGCGTTGACCACAGCACGGGCGGTCAGTGCCAGCTGCTGGCCATCGCTGGTTTCCAGCAGCACGTGCCAGCGGCCCTGCTCGGCGCGCAGATCGACGCAGCGGCTGTGGACCTGCACCTGTGCACCGCGTTGCGCGGCATCCAGTGCATTGAGGGCGACCAGACGCGCATCATCGACCTGCGCGTCGGCATAGCTGAAGCCCTGTCGCAGCGATGGGGAAAGCTGTGCGCCCAGTGGGTCATGCCGCAGGTCCAGCGCGCCCGATGCAGGGAAGGCCGGGCTGCGCGGCCCAAGGTGGTCGTACAGCCACAAGCCCGTGCGGAGCAACCAGCGTGGGCGCAGGTGCGGTTCCCAGGGCAGCACGAAACGCAGCGGCCGGACCAGATGCGGGGCCTGACGTCGAACGATCTCGCGTTCGCTCAAGGCCTTGCGCACCAGGCCGAACTCGCGCTGTTCCAGATAGCGCAGGCCACCGTGGATCAACTTGCTGCTGGCACTGGATGTATGCGCAGCGAGGTCATGCTGCTCGCACAGCAGCACGCGCAGGCCACGACCGCTGGCATCACGGGCAATGCCGGCACCGTTGATGCCGCCACCGATCACCAGCAGGTCGACGTCGTGCATCGCGCCTCCGCATCCTGTGTGTGTAGAGTCGAATCCATGCTCGGCTGCTTTTCCAGAAGTCGAGCTTGGCTCGACTCTACAGAACGCAGGTGACGGAAACGACGACGGGCCCCGTAGGGCCCGTCGCGTTACATCAATGAAGCAGGTACTGCCTGGATCAGAAGCGGGCACCGATGCCGAAGCCGACGGTCCACGGATCCATCTTGGCTTGGCCGATCTTCTCGCCGCCGACCTTCACGTCCGGGCGCGAGCGCATGTAGCGCGCATCGGCACGGGCGAACCAGGTGGAGTTGATGTTCATGTCCACGCCGACGGTGCCGATCACGCCCTTGGCATCCTTGAAGCGGATGTCGGTGTCAGCGCCGTTGCCCAGCTTCTCGTTGCTGAAGCTCGACTGGTAGTAGCCCACGCCCACGAACGGACGGAACACGTTGTCAGCCTGGCCGAAGTGGTACTGGCCGCTCAGCGCGATCGGCTGCTGCTCGACCGAGCCCAGGCGGGCGTTGTCCGGGCCCTTGAACTTGTTGTCGAACTTGTCGGCAGCGCCCCACAGTTCAACGGCCCAGTTGTCGTTGATGTAGTAGCTGAAGCTGACGGTCGGCGCCGGGCCGCCATCGGTCTTCTTCACGCCAGTGATCGGGTCGTTCTTCGGTTCCAGCAGCGAGATGCCGCCAACAACGGCAAAATGCTTGCCCGAAGCGGTGTCGGTGCTGCTGCTGTCCTGGGCGAAAGCGGCCGGCGCGAACGCGGCGGAGGTCAGCAGGGCGAGACTCAGGATACGGATGGAGCGCATGGGGGTATCTCCTAATGTTTCTTGTTTTGGGCCCCCGGTTGCGGGGCGAGCACACCGTAGTCGCCCCAACATGAATCGAATCCGACGCGCGTTAAAAAATAGTTTTCCTTGTTCAGCGACTGGAGCGGAAAGCCTGTTTTCATGGGCTTTTCGGCCATCGGCGGCATTCATGCAGTTGGAGAAGATGTGAGCGAAGCAACGATGTGCATCGGCCTGCAAGCGCAGGTGAACGTGGAGTGCCGGGTGCTGCTGCTGGGCTCGATGCCGGGCGTTGCGTCATTGCAGGAGCAGCGCTATTACGCGCACCCGCGCAATCGATTCTGGCCGCTGCTGGCCGATATCTGCGGTTTCGACGTGACCCTGGCCTACCCGCAACGGCTGCAGGCCTTGATGGCGGCAAAGATCGGCCTGTGGGATGTGATCGGCCAGTGCGAACGGCGCGGCAGCCTGGATGCCGACATCGTGCGTGGTACGGAAGTACCCAATGCACTACCGGCACTGATCGCCTCGCTTCCTGAGCTGGAGCTGATCGGTTGCAACGGCGGCGCGGCGCGGCAGGCATTCCAGCGTTGGGTGCTGCCCCGGCTCAAGGCGCCACCGAGGCTGCTGGCACTGCCGTCCACCAGCCCGGCCAATGCGGCGTGGTCGTTGTCGCGCCTGCGCTTGGCCTGGCAGCCGGTGGCCGACGCACTGGCGACATGAAGCCGACATCGTCCGGACAATACGCTACCGACTGGATGCAGCCACAACCCATGGGCAACAGCGTGTCTCGGCTGCGTGCGTACTGAAAACACCTGTAACGGTTGGCGCTGGCCCCCGCTGGCCGCACAATAGACGTTTCCCTACACCAGATTGCCGGAGTTATCCCCATGGCCGAAATCAAGGAAGCACTTGTCCCCGATATCGGTGACTACAGCGATATCCCGGTAATCGAGGTGCTTGTCGCCGTCGGCGACACGGTCAAGAAGGACCAGGGCCTGGTGACGCTGGAAAGCGACAAGGCCACCATGGAAGTGCCGTCGGCCGTGGCCGGTGTGGTCAAGGAGATCAAGGTCAAGGTCGGTGACAGCCTGTCTGAAGGCAAGGTTGTGGCGCTGATCGAAGTGGCTGAAGGCGAGGCTGCCAAGCCGGCCGCGGCTGCCCCGGCACCTGCACCGGCCAAGGCCGCTGCCCCGGCCGCCGCCGCCCAGAGCGCGCCGGCCCCGGCCGCAGCTGCGCCGACCGCTCCGGCTGCCAGCGGTGGCGCGGTTGAAGCGCTGGTGCCGGACATCGGCGATTACGCCGGCATCCCGGTCATCGAAGTGCTGGTCGCCGTGGGCGACACGGTCAAGAAGGACCAGGGCCTGGTGACGCTGGAAAGCGACAAGGCCACCATGGAAGTGCCGTCTTCGGTGGCCGGCGTGGTCAAGGAGATCAAGGTCAAGGTCGGCGACAATCTGTCGCAGGGCAATGTGGTCGCCATCATCGAAGCCGAGGGCGCCGCCGCGCCGGCACCGACCAAGGCTGCCGCTGCTGCCGCTCCGGCTGCCGCCGAGACCGCCACCAAGGTCGAGCCGGTCGCTGTGCCGGCGCAGCCGGACAAGCTGGCTGCCCGCGAAATCGCCTCGGCCGGTACCCCGTCCAGCCCGCCGGTGCAGTTCAACGCCGATGGCGTGCTGCCGGCCAAGGTGCCGTACGCCACCCCGGCAGTGCGCGTGTTCGCCCGTGAACTGGGCGTGGACCTGCTGCAGATCAACGGCACCGAGAAGGGTGGCCGCATCACCAAGGGTGACGTGCAGAAGTTCGTCAAGGCCGCACTCAGTGGTGGCGTGCCGGCTGCCGGCGGTGCTGCTGTCGCTGCCGGTGGTGGCCTGAACCTGCTGCCGTGGCCGAAGGTCGATTTCAGCAAGTTCGGCGATGTCGAAGTGCAGCCGTTGTCGCGCATCAAGAAGATCTCGGGTGCGAACCTGGCCCGCAACTGGGCGATGATCCCGCACGTCACCCAGTTCGAACAGGCCGATATCACCGACCTGGAAGGCCTGCGCGTGGCGCTGAACAAGGAGAACGAGAAGGCCGGCATCAAGCTGACCATGCTTGCCTTCCTGATCAAGGCCAGTGCTGCGGCGCTGAAGCAGTTCCCGGAGTTCAACGCGTCGCTCGATGCCAGCGGCGAGAACCTGACCCTGAAGAAGTACTTCAACATCGGCTTCGCCGCCGACACCCCGAACGGCCTGGTCGTTCCGGTCATCCGCGATGTCGACAAGAAGGGCGTGGTGCAGATCGCGCAGGAAACCGGCGAGCTGGCCAAGAAGGCGCGCGACGGCAAGCTGGGCCCGGCCGACATGAGCGGCGGCTGCTTCTCGATCAGCTCGCTGGGCGGCATTGGTGGCACCGCGTTCACCCCGATCGTCAATGCACCGGAAGTGGCCATCCTCGGCGTCTCCAAGTCGTCCATCCAGCCGGTCTGGAATGGCAAGGAATTCGCACCGAAGCTGATGCTGCCGCTGTCGCTGAGCTACGACCACCGCGTCATCGATGGCGCCTTGGCCGCACGCTTCACCACGTACCTGTCGCAGGTGCTGGCCGACATGCGCCGCGTGTTGCTGTAAGGCACCCGCTTCGCCCCCACCGTGCGGCCGCTGCCCCTGGCGCGGCCGCCTGTCGAAACGCAGTGACAGCCCACCGGCCATGCCGGTCGGGCACGAGGAAAATCCACCATGGCCACGATTGAAATCAAGGTTCCCGACATCGGCGATTACAGCGATGTACCGGTGATCGAAGTGCTGGTCGCCGTCGGCGATACGGTGAAGAAAGACCAGGGTCTGGTGACCCTGGAATCGGACAAGGCCACCCTGGAAGTGCCGTCCTCGGCCGCCGGTGTGGTCAAGGAAATCAAGGTCAAGCTGGGCGACACGCTGTCTGAAGGCGCCGTGGTCGTACTGCTGGATGCTGAAGGCGCTGCCGAAGCTCCGGCCAAGGCCGCTGCGCCGGCCCCGGCTGCGGCCGCCCCGGCCAGCAAGCCGCCGGTGACCCCGTCGCACCGCGCCCCGGCCGAACCAGCCGCACCGAAGCCGGCGCTGTCCAGCGGCAAGCCGGCTGACATCGAATGCGAGATGGTCGTGCTGGGCTCGGGCCCGGGCGGCTACACCGCCGCCTTCCGCGCCGCCGACGTCGGCCTGGATACGGTGCTGGTCGAGCGCTACGCCAGCCTCGGCGGCGTCTGCCTCAACGTCGGCTGCATTCCGTCCAAGGCGCTGCTGCACGCCGCAGCGGTCATCGACGAAGTGGCCCACGCCGGTGATTTCGGCGTCGAGTTCGGCAAGCCGACCATCACCCTGGACAAGCTGCGCGAGTACAAGGAAAAGGTCGTCAACCAGCTGACCAAGGGCCTGGCCGGCATGGCCAAGCAGCGCAAGGTCCGCAGCGTACAGGGCGTCGGCAAATTCGTTTCGGCCAACGAGCTGGAGATCACCGCCGCTGACGGCAGCACTCAGTTGCTGCGCTTCCAGAAGTGCATCATCGCCGCCGGTTCGCAGGCAGTGAAGCTGCCGAACTTCCCGTGGGACGACAAGCGCGTGATGGATTCCACCGACGCGCTGGAGCTGGCCGAAGTGCCGGGCTCCCTGCTGGTTGTCGGTGGCGGCATCATCGGCCTGGAAATGGCCACCGTTTACGGTGCGCTGGGCAGCAAGGTCACCGTGGTCGAGTTCATGGACCAGCTGATGCCGGGCGCCGACAAGGACCTGGTCAAGCCGCTGGCTGACCGCCTGAAGAAGCAGGGCATCGAAGTGCACCTGAAGACCAAGGCCTCGGGCGTCACCGCCGATGCCAAGGGCATCACCGTGACCTTCGAAGCCGCCGAGGAAGGCCAGACGCCTGCGCTGGCGCAGGGCACCTTCGACCGCGTGCTGGTGGCCGTGGGCCGCTCGCCGAACGGCAAGAAGATCGATGCCGAAAAGGCCGGCGTGCAGGTCACCGACCGTGGCTTCATCCCGGTGGACCGCCAGATGCGCACCAACGTGCCGCACATCTTTGCCATCGGCGACATCGTCGGCAACCCGATGCTGGCCCACAAGGCCACGCACGAGGGCAAGCTGGCCGCTGAAGTGGCTGCCGGCCACAAGAAGGAGTGGGTGGCCCGCGTGATTCCGTCGGTGGCCTACACCAATCCGGAAATCGCCTGGGTTGGCGTGACCGAGACCGAAGCCAAGGCCAAGGGCCTGAAGGTCGGCGTGGCCAAGTTCCCGTGGGCCGCCAGTGGCCGCGCGATCGGCATCGGCCGCACCGAGGGCTTCACCAAGCTGATCTTCGACGAAGAGACCCACCGCATCATCGGTGGCGCCATCGTTGGCGTGCATGCCGGTGACCTGCTGGCCGAGATCGGCCTGGCCATCGAGATGGGTGCTGAAGCCGAAGACATCGGCCACACCATCCACGCCCACCCGACGCTGAGCGAATCGGTGGCGATGGCGTCGGAAATCTACGACGGCACGATCACCGATCTGTACCTTCCTAAAAAGAAGTAGCGCCGGGCCATGCCCGGCGAAACGGAAAACCCGGCGCAAGCCGGGTTTTTTGTTGGTCGTTTGTTGGGCTTCGATCGTTCTCAGTGCGAGCGATTGGGCCGCTGCGCGGGTGGCAGGCATTTCGACAAATGTCCCCCGTCGCCCGCCTGTGGCGGTCGCCTCCTCCTTTACTTTGTCCAAACGCCTGCCACCCGCGCAGCGGCTCGGCTTGCGGACAGTCGAGAGCCACTGCCTGGGCCGCGTGGACGCCTGACACGCGGAGGGAGAGGGGGCTGGGTGCGAAGTAAAGGAGGAGGTGACGGCCGCAGGCCGGCGCCGGGGGACATTCGCACCCAGCCCCCTCTCCCTCAGGCGCTCGACCCAGCTGCTCTTGCTCCTGCACGTAGGGAAAAACAGCACAAAAAAGCGCGGCCCCGATGTTCCGGAGGCCGCGCCAGGAGAGAGAGTGCCGTGGAAGGGGCGGGGGATCAGAACACGAAGCTGATACCGGCCACCGGGCCCTTGAATTCCTGCTTCAGGCCGATGGTGCCGTCGCTGCCCTTCTTGTCCACGTCCAGCTTGAACCAGTCATAGCCAGCGAACACACCGAAATTCTTGGTGAGGCGGTAATCGACGATTGCATTGGCGCGGCTCAGGTCGCCCTTGTAGTCATCGAAGCTGCCCCAGCGCGTGTTCAGGTACTGGCCCTGCAGCGTGATCATCCAGCGCTCGGACGGGTTGAAGGTCATGCGCGCACCCACCACCGGCGCAATGCCGTCGGCCTTCTCGTTGAGGAACTGGCCCTCGTAGACGGTGCCCAGGTCCGCATAGCCCTTGGTGCTGACCTTGGCGTACTCACCACCGATCTGCAGGCCGAGGTCGAAGGTGTCGGTATCGACGACCGAGTAGTCATAGACGAGGCTGGCCACCTGGTACTTCAGCTCACCCTTGACGAAGCTGCCGGCCGGCACATTTTCACCGCCGAAGGAGATGCCCTGGTCCAGCGTCTCGCGACGGTCCTTGTCGTACTTGAAGTAGTTGAACAGCAGGCGCTGGCGGTTGCTGATGCGGAACATGCCGTCGATGCGCGGTTCCCACTCCTTGCCCCCCAGCTTGAAGTCCTGATTCAGGGCGATGTCCTGGCCGGCTACCGTGGTGCTGCCACGGAGCGTATTGTCCGAATCGATGTTCATCGCACCCAGACGGATGGCGAAGCGGTCATCGCCTTCGGCCGCATGGGCGGCAGTGGCGAACGAAGCGCCGGTGGCGAGCAGGGAGAGGGCGAGCAGGGTGGGTACAGGGCGCATCGAAGAGTCCTTGCAGTGGTTCATCAGAATGAAGACCACTGTGCCGGACGGCGGCGTCCACCATCCGTGAACGTATGGTCCACGGCATGTGCACGGTTCAGCGCTGTCGCGAAGATGCAAAAAAGATGGCCCCGGAGCGGGGCTTCGGGGCCATCGTGGGACCTGCGGGCGAAGCGTCGACGAGGTTGCTGCAGGCAGGTCGAAAGGTCGGACCGACCCGCTGCGGCGAAAGTTCCGTGGCCTGCGACCAAAGTTCAATACTGCGCTGCAACATCATACGGACGTCATTGTCCCCCGGGTGGCACGCAAAAATGTAACCGCTACCGCAACTTGCGGCTTCCCGGGATGAACAGGCAGCGGTTGTCTCGCAAATTGTCCCATTGCTATAATTTGGCGGCTCGATGAGGCCCCCCCTGCTGTAGCCGCCTCAGCCCTCCACTTGCAACCACGCGGGACGTCCTGTGCTGAACTCCGTTGATGCGGGTCGGCGACTGATGCTGCGCGCCGCGGTCTACCCGCTGGCCGCGGTGGCTGTCCTGGCCCTGGCCTTCCTGCTGGTAGGTCCGAAGTATGCCCTCGGCGCGCTGGCGTCCGGTGTGGCCATTTCGGCCGGTGGCTGGGTTGCGGCACGGATGGCACTGGGCGGGGGAGCACTGGCCGCGGGATCGGCGATGGCTCGCCTGATCATCGCGATCGTCGCCAAGTGGGTGGTGGTATTCGGCGTCCTGCTGGTGGGGTTTCTGGTCTTCAAGCTGCCTGCATTGGCGCTGTTGGCCGGTATCGCCGTCGGCTTGATGTTCCAGGTCCTGGCCATGGCCAGGCGTTGACAGAATTCAATTAACTGAAGGTTCCGGACACATGGCGGGCGAGGCTCTAACCCCTACCAGCTACATCCAGCATCACCTGCACAACCTGACCGCACCGGTCGGCAAGGGTGAGGGTATGTTCTGGCATATCCACGTCGATACCTTCCTCACCGCTGTCCTGATGGGCCTGGTGATCGTTGTCGCGTTCTGGCTGGGAACCCGCAAGGCCACCGCTGGCGTGCCGGGCAAGTGGCAGGCGTTCGTGGAAATCTGCCTGGAGTTCGTCGACCGCCAGGCCAAGGACACCTACCACGGCAAGAGCAAGCTGGTCACGCCGATCGCCATCACGATCTTCTTCTGGATCCTGATGATGAATCTGCTGAAGATGATCCCGGCCGATTTCATCGCCAAGCCGCTGGAATGGGCGGGCGTGCACTACTGGAAGCCGGTGCCGACCGCTGACGTCAATGCCACCCTGGGCATGGCCTTCAGCGTGTTCTTCCTGATGCTGTTCTTCGCGCTGAAGTCCAAGGGCCTGCTTGGCTTCATCAAGGAATTCCTGACGGCGCCGTTCGGCAAGTGGATGATGCCGTTCAACCTGATCCTCAACATCGTCGAGTGGCTGAGCAAGCCGATCTCGCTGGCGATGCGACTGTTCGGCAACATGTTCGGCGGCGAAATCGTGTTCCTGCTGATCTGGGTGCTGGGTGGTGCCGGTTTCTTCGGTGCCATTGCCGGTGGTGCGTTCGGCCTCGGCTGGATGCTGTTCCACCTGCTGGTGATCCCGCTGCAGGCCTTCATCTTCATGATGCTGTCGATCGTGTACCTGAGCCTGTCGGAAGACGCTCACTGAGTTTCAAGCTTCAACGCGTTTCAACCTTCATCCGTTTCATCACCCTTAGCAACTTAAGTTCCTGGAGATAACCATGTACTTCGCCGTCCTGACCAACTTCGCGCAGATTCAGAGCTCCACCGCCCTTGCCGTCGGCATCATGATCGGCCTGGCCGCGCTGGGCGCCGGTCTGGGTCTGGCCATCATGGCTGGTAAGTTCCTGGAGTCGGCCGCCCGCCAGCCGGAGCTGATCCCGGTCCTGCAGGTGCGCATGTTCATCACCGCTGGCCTGATCGACGCCGCGTTCATCATCTCGGTCGCCGTCGGCCTGCTGCTGGCCTTCGCCAACCCGCTGTCGGCTGCCTTTGCTGGCGCCGTCACCAAGGCTCTGGCCGGCTGATACAGCGGTTTGAGACGACCGGGTGCTGATGCACCCGGTTTCGGATGAAGGCCGGATGCGCCGCTTCGGCGGCGCGTCCACCCCGAAACCAGCGATCGAGCTAACCATGAATATCAATTTCACCCTTCTTGCGCAGGCGCTCGCCTTCGCTGGTCTGATCTGGATCATCGCGACCAAGATCTGGCCGCCGCTGATGAACGCGATCGAAGAGCGCCAGCAGAAGATTGCTGAAGGCCTCGCTGCTGCCGACCGCAGCCAGAAAGATCTGGCCCAGGCGCAGGAGAAGGTCAACGAAGCGCTGAAGGAAGCCCGCACCAAGGCCAACGAGATCATCGATCAGGCCCACGCGCGTGCCAACCAGATCGTTGACGCTGCCCGCACCGAAGCGATCACCGAAGCCACCCGTCAGAAGGATCTGGCCCAGGCTGAGATCGACGCCGCCGCCAACCGTGCCCGTGAAGATCTGCGCAAGCAGGTGTCCGCGCTGGCCGTGACCGGTGCCGAAAAGCTGCTCAAGCGCGAAATCGACGCCAACGCCCACAAGGCGCTGCTCGACGAGCTGGCCTCGGAGATCTAAGGATGAGCCAGGCCCTCACGCTTGCCCGCCCGTACGCCCGCGCCGCGTTCGCGACCGCGCGCGACGAAGGCGCGTTTGCGCCGTGGTCGGACGCCCTCGCGTTCTCCGCCCACGTCGCCGCCGATCCGCGCGTGGCGGCCCTGCTCGCCAACCCGGAGCTGGGCCGTGACGATGCCGTCGCCCTGCTGGCGCCGGCGACCCACGGCGAAACCTACTCGCGCTTCCTGGCCATCCTGGCCGAATCGCATCGTCTGCCGCTGCTGCCGGAAATCTCCGGCATGTTCGACGCCCTGCGCGCCGATGCCGAGCACGTGGTCAAGGCCAACGTGACCTCTGCCGCCGAACTCTCGGCCGGTGAACTGGATGCGATCAAGGCCGCGCTGCGCAAGCGCTTCAACCGCGAGGTCGAAGTGACCACCGCGGTCGACGCTTCGCTGATCGGTGGCGCCGTGATCGACGCCGGTGACGTGGTCATCGATGGTTCGCTGAAGGGCAAGCTGGCCCGTCTGCAGACCGCGCTCGCTAACTGAATTCATTTAACGTCCGGCCCCGCTGCCGGCACTAGGACTTGACGATGGCAACCACGCTCAACCCCTCCGAAATCAGCGAACTGATCAAGAACCGCATCGAGAAGGTCAAGCTGGCCGCGGAATCGCGCAACGAAGGCACCGTGACCAGCGTGTCCGATGGCATCGTGCGCATCTTCGGTCTGGCCGACGTGATGCAGGGCGAAATGATCGAACTGCCGAACAACAGCTTCGCCCTGGCCCTGAACCTGGAGCGCGACTCGGTCGGCGCCGTGGTCCTGGGCGGTTACGAGCACCTGCGCGAAGGCGACGTTGCCAAGACCACCGGCCGCATCCTGGAAGTGCCGGTCGGTCCGGAACTGCTGGGCCGCGTCGTCAACGCCCTGGGCGAGCCGATCGATGGCAAGGGCCCGCTGGGTACCGACCTGACCGCTCCGGTGGAGCGCGTTGCACCGGGCGTGATCTGGCGCAAGTCGGTCGACCAGCCGGTGCAGACCGGTTACAAGTCGGTCGACTCGATGATCCCGATCGGCCGTGGCCAGCGCGAGCTGATCATCGGCGACCGCCAGACCGGCAAGACCGCGATGGCCATCGATGCGGTGATCAACCAGAAGGGCACCGGCATCAAGTGCGTGTACGTTGCGATCGGCCAGAAGGCTTCGACCATCGCCAACATCGTGCGCAAGCTGGAAGAGAACGGCGCACTGGCACACACGGTCGTTGTTGCCGCCACCGCCTCCGAATCGGCTGCCATGCAGTACATCAGCGCCTACTCGGGCTGCACCATGGGTGAGTACTTCATGGACCGCGGCGAAGACGCGCTGATCGTGTACGACGATCTATCCAAGCAGGCCGTTGCCTACCGCCAGATCTCGTTGCTGCTGAAGCGCCCGCCGGGCCGTGAAGCCTACCCGGGTGACGTGTTCTACCTGCACTCCCGTCTGCTCGAGCGCGCTGCCCGCGTGTCCGAGGAATACGTCGAGAAGTTCACCGAAGGCAAGGTCACCGGCAAGACCGGTTCGCTGACCGCGCTGCCGATCATCGAAACCCAGGCCGGCGACGTGTCCGCCTTCGTTCCGACCAACGTGATCTCGATCACCGACGGCCAGATCTTCCTGGAAACCGATCTGTTCAACGCCGGCATCCGCCCGGCCGTGAACGCCGGTATCTCGGTGTCGCGCGTCGGTGGCTCGGCCCAGACCAAGATCATCAAGAAGCTGTCCGGCGGCATCCGTATCTCGCTGGCGCAGTACCGTGAGCTGGCTGCGTTCGCGCAGTTCGCCTCGGACCTGGACGAAGCGACCCGCAAGCAGCTGGAGCGTGGCCAGCGCGTCACCGAGCTGATGAAGCAGAAGCAGTACGCGCCGATGTCGATCGCCAACCAGGCGCTGTCGATCTACGCCGTCAACGAGGGCTACCTCGACGACGTGCCGGTCAACAAGCTGCTGGCGTTCGAAGAAGGCCTGCACGCCCACTTCGCCAACACCCAGGGCGAGCTGATCGGCAAGGTCAACGCCACCGGCGGTTGGGACAACGACATCGAAGGTGCCTTCAAGAAGGGCATCGCCGAGTTCAAGACCACCGGCAGCTGGTAAGACGAACGTGTGGCGGGGCCTGGCCCCGCTACACCGCTGAATGCAGCGGGGCATCGCCCCGCTCTACGGGAATCAAAGATGGCAAGCGGACGCGAAATCAAAACCAAGATCAAGAGCGTGCAGAACACCCGCAAGGTGACGCGCGCCCTGGAAATGGTCTCGGCCTCCAAGATCCGCAAGGCGCAGGATCGGATGAAGACCTCGCGTCCGTACGCGCAGGCGATGAAGCAGGTGATCGGCCACCTGGCGCAGGCCAGCACCGACTACCAGCATCCGTTCCTGGTCGAGCGTGAGCAGGTCAAGCGGGTCGGGTTCATCGTGATCTCCTCCGATCGCGGCCTGGCTGGTGGCCTCAACAACAACCTGTTCCGCAAGCTCCTGGGTGAAGCCAAGGCCTGGCAGGACAAGGGCGCCGAAGTGGACATGGTGACCATCGGCCAGAAGGCATCGACCTTCTTCCGCCGCGTGAAGGTCAACATGGTCGGCAGCGTGACCCACATCGGTGACGTGCCGAAGCTGGAATCGCTGATCGGCGTGATCAAGGTCATGCTCGATGCCTTCACCGAAGGCAAGGTCGATCGCGTGTACCTGGTCTACAACCGCTTCATCAACACGATGACGCAGAAGGCCAGCTTCGATCAGCTGTTGCCGTTGCCGGCCGCCGAGAAGCAGGTCGCCCATCACGACTGGGACTACCTGTACGAACCCGATGCCGCGACCGTGCTTGAGCACGTGATGACGCGTTACATCGAATCGCTGGTGTACCAGGCGCTGCTGGAAAACGTCGCGTCTGAACATGCTGCACGCATGGTTGCGATGAAGTCGGCCAGCGACAACGCGAACAAGCTGATCGGCGATCTGCAGCTCGTCTACAACAAGGCGCGCCAGGCAGCGATCACCCAGGAAATTTCCGAAATCGTCGGCGGCGCGGCAGCAGTCTGACCGCGTTCGTTCAAAGCACACATTTAGAGGATGCAGCAATGAGTCAGGGCAAGATCGTTCAGATCATCGGCGCCGTCGTCGACGTCGAATTCCCGCGTGAGTCGGTGCCGAAGGTGTATGACGCACTGAAGGTGGAAAACACCGAGATCACTCTTGAAGTCCAGCAGCAGCTGGGCGACGGCGTGGTCCGTTGCATCGCGCTGGGTTCCACCGACGGCCTGAAGCGCAACCTGGTCGCCAACAACACCGGCCGTGGTATCTCGGTGCCGGTCGGCGCCGGTACCCTGGGCCGCATCATGGACGTGCTCGGCCGTCCGATCGACGAAGCCGGTCCGGTGACCGCCAGCGACAGCTGGGAAATCCACCGCGACGCACCGTCGTACGAAGACCAGTCCCCGGCCACCGAGCTGCTGGAAACCGGCATCAAGGTCATCGACCTGATGTGCCCGTTCGCCAAGGGCGGCAAGGTCGGCCTGTTCGGCGGCGCCGGCGTCGGCAAGACCGTCAACATGATGGAACTGATCAACAACATCGCCAAGGCGCACAGCGGTCTGTCCGTGTTCGCCGGCGTGGGTGAGCGTACCCGTGAGGGCAACGACTTCTACCACGAGATGAAGGACTCCAACGTCCTGGACAAGGTCGCGATGGTGTACGGCCAGATGAACGAGCCGCCGGGCAACCGCCTGCGCGTCGCGCTGACCGGCCTGACCATGGCCGAGTACTTCCGCGACGAGAAGGACGAGAACGGCAAGGGCAAGGACGTGCTGCTGTTCGTCGACAACATCTACCGCTACACCCTGGCCGGTACCGAAGTGTCGGCACTGCTGGGCCGTATGCCGTCGGCCGTGGGTTACCAGCCGACCCTGGCTGAGGAAATGGGCGTCCTTCAGGAACGCATCACCTCGACCAAGAACGGTTCGATCACCTCGATCCAGGCCGTCTACGTTCCCGCGGATGACTTGACCGATCCGTCGCCGGCGACCACCTTCGCCCACCTGGATTCGACCGTGACCCTGTCGCGTTCGATTGCTTCGCTGGGTATCTACCCGGCCGTCGATCCGCTGGATTCGACCAGCCGCCAGATGGACCCGCTGGTCATCGGCCACGAGCATTACGACACCGCCCAGCGCGTCCAGCAGACCCTGCAGAAGTACAAGGAACTGAAGGACATCATCGCCATCCTGGGCATGGACGAACTGTCCGAAGAAGACAAGCAGGCCGTGTCGCGCGCCCGCAAGATCGAGCGCTTCTTCAGCCAGCCGTTCCACGTGGCCGAAGTGTTCACCGGCTCGCCGGGCAAGTACGTGTCGCTGAAGGACACCATCCGTGGCTTCAAGGCCATCGTCGATGGCGAGTACGACCACCTGCCGGAGCAGGCGTTCTACATGGTCGGCAGCATCGAAGAAGCGGTCGAGAAGGCCAAGAAGATGGCCGAGAAGGCCTGATGCGGCAGGGACAGGCCTCGGCCTGTCCCATCCGTGACACGGGGTGGGCCTGTGCCCACCGCTGCGGAAACCCCTGCGGTGGGTAACACCCGCCCCCTAGCGAAGAGAGTTCCATGAGCACCATCCGTTGCGACATCGTCAGCGCCGAGCAGGAAATCTTCCGTGGTGAAGCGACCCTGGTCGTGGCCACCGGTGAGCTGGGCGAACTGGGCATCGCGCCCAAGCACGCGCCGCTGATCACCCGCCTGAAGCCGGGCAAGGTGGTGGTGACCACGCCGAACGGCGAGCAGCTGGATTTCGCCATTTCCGGCGGCATCCTGGAAGTGCAGCCGCAGGTGGTGACCGTGCTGGCCGACACCGCGATCCGCGCGCAGGACATCGACGAGGCCTCGGTCCGCAAGGCCAAGGAAGAAGCCGAGCGCATCCTGGCCAACCGCGGCGAAGCGATGGAAGTGGCTGAAGCCCAGCAGAAGCTGGCTGAAGCTGTCGTCCAGCTGCAGGCGCTGGAGCGTCTGCGCAAGAATCTCAAGCACTGAAACGTGCTCGGGAACCATCGGCAGCAATGCCGGTAGTGATGGAAGATCGCCGGCCCAGTGCCGGCGATTTTCGTTGAGGAGAAGGGAGACATGCACGGAATGCAGTACGCATCAACCACGAGCATCGGTGCCACGGATGCAGCCCGCTCCCGATGGGCTCGGCCTGAAACGCTGTGGGTGGCAAGCTGGCTACTGCTGTGCCTGCCGTGGCTGATCGGTACCAAGGTCATTCCGTACGACGCCGTGCAGCAGTTCTTCCCGGCGGTCAGTTTCAGTGCCGAGCAGCTTCGGAATCTGCAGGCCCCATGGTGGAATCCCTACCTGTTCGGTGGCTATCCGCAGATTGCCGATCCGCAGATGATGACGCTGCAGCCGACCATGGTCGTGCCGATGCTGCTGGCGCCCGCGTCGTTGCATCTGTTCACCGTGGTGGTATTGCTGCACGTGCTGGCGGGTGGCTTCGGCGCACTGCGCCTGGCGCGTTCATTCGGTCTTTCTGCACCCGCACAGTGGTTCTTTGCGATGGTGCTGATGTTCGGCGCGGTGGGAGCCTCCCGCCTGCAGCACACACCGATGATCGTCAGCTACAGCCTGCTTCCCTGGATCTGGCTGGGGTTGTCGAATGTTCGGAACCAGGGCCGCGCGCGTGATGTGCTGCTGGCGGGAACTGCAGGAGGCCTGTGTGCGCTGCAGCTGACCCAGGTGACCTATTTCATCATCCTGGCGTGTGCCGTGTACGCCGTGGGCGCAGTGCTCTCGGCAACGGACAAGCGCTTCCGCCTCGCATTGCAGCTGTCCGCAGTCGCCCTGATCGCCGCCGCAGTGAGCGCGCCCCAGTGGCTTTCCACGTTGGCCTGGCTGGGTGACACCAATCGTGATGGCATGACCCTGGAGATGGCGCTGGCCGGTGCGATGCACTGGCAGGGACTGGTGACACTGCTCTCGGGAAATGTGTTCTCGCAGGTACGGGGGACCAGCTGGTCCTTCGGCGATATCACCACGGACTACCTTTATTTCGGCGCGGTGCCACTGGCGCTCTGGCTGGCCTGGGGCGGCAGTGTTGTGCACAGGCAGCGACGCGCCACCTGTTTGGCGCTCGGTGTACTGCTGTTAATGACGCTGGTCGCCCTGGGCGACGTCACTCCGCTGTTCGCGTGGCTCTTCAGCGGGTTGCCGGGTCTTGATCTGTTCCGACGGCCCTCTGATGCGCTGTTCCTTGCAGTACCGGCAGCGGCCTGGCTGGGTGCACAGGCGTTGCAGGTTGCGTTGGAAAAGCGTGCACTGCGCCCGCACCGGGTGTCGTTGGGGGTGGTCGTTGTCCTCGTGTCCGTTGCCTCCTGGCTGGCCGTGAGCCACGGGCATCCGGAAGCCTTTGCGTGGCTGGCGGCCAGTGCCGGCATCGGCATTGCCGCAGTGCAGCTGCTGCGCCGGCACCCGGCTCCGATGCGTTGGCTGATCGCACTGGTCGTGTTCGACATGCTGCTGTTCAACGTGGGAGCACGCTTCAATGCCTCGGGTGCTCGTCCGCCGGTAATGACGGCTGAGCGCAATGGCGCCACGCAGCGCGCGTATTCGCTGCTCGCCGCCGAGCGGCGCACAGGCCTGCCAGAGCGCGCCATCGTCTTCGGCATCGGCGTGCTGACCAATGGCGCGGCTGTGCACGCGATTCCACTGGCCAATGGCTACAACCCGATGTTGTCCCGCGACTACCAGCAGATGGTCGGCATGCCGACGGAGCCCGTGGCTGCCTTCCAGCAGAAGGCGACGACCCCTTGGGCGCCAGACATGGACGCCCCCGTGTACGACCTGCTGGGGGTCCGCTGGCTGCTGTCACCGGAGCCATTTGCAGGGTCTCATGACGAAGGCAGCGACGTGCAGTTGGCGCGACGCGGAAGCGTGCTGCCGCGTACGCTCAACCCGCAACGGGTGCAGCGGCACATTGAACGCCTGCCACCGGCCGCTGAGTTCAACCAGACGGACTTCAGCCGGGTTGTCTGGCTGCCCACCGGGCAGCAGGCGGACTGCCCTGAACGTGAGGCGGGCCAGCTGAAGGTGCTCTCGCAGGTCTATCAGCCGGGAAGGATCGCCCTTGACGTGGACGCCGAGCATCCGGCGTGGCTGGTGATCAATGAGGCGACCGCCGAGGGCTGGCAGGCCAGGCTGGATGGCGGCGCGTCATTGCCGCTGATGCGGGCCAACGGGCTCTTCCACGCGGTGTGCGTGCCTGCGGGGCGGCATCGCGTGGAACTTGGGTACAGCCCGCTGCAGCTGTGGCGGGACGGACTGCGGAAGCGATTCGGGATGGGTGGAGCAGGCTGAAGGTCTCAGCGGAAGACCACATGGCGCAGCAGCAGGAAGGAGATCAGGGCGATCCCACCTTCGATCAGCGGCTTGGCCAGCCAGGCCCAATCCAATCCAAGATGGCGGCTGGTCAAAGCGACCAGCACCGTGCTGGCAGCGGTAAGTACGGCCCAGATTCCCAGAAAACGTGAAAATCGACGCCAGCCAAGCCGCGCGTCACCTGGTTTGGCAAAGGTGTAACGGCCGTTGAGCCAGAAGCCCAGCAGCATCCCGGCCAAGCGACCGGTTATGTTGGCTGGCACCACGGGCAGGCCCAGCGCGGTCGCGGCGACGAACACCAGCCAGTCGAGCAGCAGCTGCACGAGCCCGATGATGAGATAGGTGCTTCCCTGGCGGACGAGGCCCATCGGTGTGGTGAAGGAGGTGGGATGCACATGTTAACGGCCCACGCTCTAGAATCATCGGCAACGAACCACGGACCGCCGTTTCCATGACCCAACCCCTGCACGTCATCATCCTCGCCGCTGGCGCGGGCAAGCGCATGAAGTCGGTGCTGCCGAAGGTGCTGCAGCCGATCGCCGGCCAGCCGATGCTGGCGCATGTGATCGATGCGGCCCGCGAACTGCAGCCCTCGGCGATCCACGTGGTCCATGGCCATGGTGGTGAAGCGGTGCGCCAGCACTTTGCCGGCCAGCCCGATCTGCAGTGGGCCGAGCAGGCGCAGCAGCTTGGCACCGGCCATGCGGTAGCCCAGGCGATGCCGCAGGTGCCCGACGCCGCGCAGGTGCTGGTGCTGTACGGCGACGTGCCGCTGATCCGCGCGCAGACCCTGCGCGACCTGCTGGCGCAGCCGGGTCGACTGGCGGTGCTGGTCGCCGATGTCGATGACCCGACCGGTTACGGCCGCGTGCTGCGCGATGCCGAAGGCAAGGTGGGCTCGATCGTCGAGCAGAAGGATGCCAACGACGACCAACTGCGCGTGCGCACGATCAATACCGGCATCATCGCTGCCGAATCGACCGCGCTTCGCCGTTGGTTGTCGCAGTTGTCGAACAGCAATGCACAGGGCGAGTACTACCTCACCGACGTGTTTGCTTTCGCCGCACATGAATACACCCCTGCCGAGATGGCGCTGGTGGCCGATGCGCAGGAAGCCGAAGGCGCAAACGATCCCTGGCAGCTGTCGCAGCTGGAGCGTGCCTGGCAGCGCCGTGCGGTGCGCGCGTTGTGCGCACAGGGGGCGCGGGTGCGTGATCCGGCGCGGCTGGACATCCGCGGTACCGTCACCGTGGGCAGCGACGTGCTGATCGACGTCGACGTCGTGCTCGAGGGCAACATCGTGCTGGGCGATGGCGTGACCATCGGACCGTTCAACCGGCTGAAGGACGTCAATCTTGGCCCGGGCACTGAAGTGCGCGCGCATTGCGACCTGGAAGGCGTGGTCACCGAAGGCGCTGCGCAGGTTGGCCCGTTCGCACGGCTGCGCCCCGGTACCGTGTTGGCCGATGGCGTGCATGTCGGCAACTTCGTCGAGACCAAGAAGGTCACACTGGGCGTGGGCAGCAAGGCCAACCACCTGACCTACCTGGGCGATGCGGTGATCGGCAGCAGGGTGAACATCGGCGCTGGCACGATCACCTGCAACTACGATGGCGTCAACAAGTCGACCACCACCATCGGCGACAACGCCTTCATCGGCTCCAACAGCGCCTTGGTGGCACCGGTGCTGATCGGCGAGGGCGCCACCATTGCAGCGGGCTCGGTCATTACCCGCGATGCCCCGGACGGCAAGCTGACCCTGGCACGTGCACGACAGGAAACCATCGATGGCTGGAAGCGCCCGCTCAAGAAGTCCTGAGCTACGTGCACCGCGCGCCGACGAGCTCGGTGCGCTGCCTGTCATCGAGCAACGTGCCGGTGAACTGCTGAAGGGCCACCCGGCCTACCCGGTGTTCGCCGGCCATGGCCTGGACCTGCAGACGCTGCAGGACGGCCTTCAGCGCGGGCAGCTGTGGGTGGTGGATGCGGCCGACGGCGGCATTGCCGGCTATCTGCTGGCCGGTGAGCTCTGCGGTGAGTTCCATGTGCTGCAGATGGACGTGGATCCCATGCATGCGCGGCGCGGCTACGGTCGTGCGTTGTTGCGGCATGCACTGGGCGTGGCCAAAGCGCGTGGCTACCGTGCGGCGGTGCTGACCACCTTGTCCGATGTGCCGTGGAATGCGGCCTTCTATGCCAGCGAAGGGTTCGTTGAAGTGCCCGAGGCGCAGTGGGGTGCAGCGCTGCAGGCAGTGATGGCCGAAGAAGCCGCGTTGGGTTTTCCGATGCAGCTGCGGGTGGCGATGCGGCGGGTCTGGTAGCTGCCGACCTTGGTCGGCATATCCACGCATGGCGTGGATCTACTGACATGCCGACCAAGGTCGGCAGCTACCGGAACAGCATCCACGCATGGCGTGGATCTACTGGCCGGCCAAGGTCGGCATCTGCCGGAACGGCATCCACGCATGGCGTGGATCTACTGGCGAACCAAGGTCGGCGACTACCGGGAACCCTGTTGGCCCGCTCAGCCCACGGGCAACAGGATCGACACGCACAACCCGCCGTCACCGCGGTTCTGCAGCGACACCCGGCCGCCGTGCGCTTCCACGATCTCGCGCGTCAGGGCCAGTCCCAGCCCCGTGCCGTTGCGCTTGGTCGAATAGAACGGCATCAGCGCGTTCTGCAGCACCTGCTCGTTCATGCCCTTGCCACGGTCGAGCACATCCAGGCGCAACCATTGCGGCAACCGGGTCAGCTGCACCTGCACGTCGTCGTTGGGCGGCTCTGCTTCGGCACAGGCTTCGTGCGCGTTTTTCAACAGGTTCAACAGCGCCTGCCCGAACTGTGCGATGTCGATGCGGCTGCTCATTTCTTCATCCGGCTCACGTTCCATGCCGAACGGAATCTGCTGGCGCATGCTTGAAAGGAACGGCGCCCAGTGAACCGTCTGCAGCTGCGGCTGCGGCAGCTTGGCGAAGCGTGCATAGCCGCGGATGAAGCCTTCCAGGTGGCGCGCACGGTCTTCGATGGTGGTGAAGATCTCTGGCAGCCGATCGAAGCGCTCACGCTGCACCAGCACGCCGCCGGAATGGGCCAGCGACGCGATCGGCGCCAGCGAGTTGTTGAGCTCGTGGCTGATCACCCGGATCACTTTCTTCCAGGTCTGCACTTCCTGTCGGCGCAGTTCGGCGGTGAGCAGGCGCACCAGCAGCAGATCATGCGGTCGGCCGTTGAGCTGGAAAGCGCGCCGCGAGAGGTGGTAGACCTGCTCGTCGTCCTCGTCGCCGTCCTCTCCCTCGGCGTGTACCGCGAACAGACTGTCGCCGCCACGAGCGATGGCATCGCGCAGTTCCACCGGCACTTGTTCCAGTACCTCTTCCAGGCGCTGCCCTTCCAGTTTCCAGCCGCCGTGCAGCAGTTTGCGCGCGGCCAGGTTGGAGAACACCACGCGGGCGATGCCGTCGCCGCCGGAGGCAATCAACAGCATGGCCACCGGCGTGTTCTGCACCATGGTGTCCAGCAGCAGCTCGCGCTGCACCAGGCCCTGACGCTGTGCGCGCAGCACGTCACCCAGCTCGCGGTGGGCTTCTACCAGGTCGCCCAGCTCGTCGTTGCCGGGCCAGTACACACCGAAGTTGTACTCGCCATCGCGGTAACTGCTGGTGGTGCCGGACAGGGCGCGCATCAGCGAACGCACCGGCGCAGTGGCCCGGCGCAGGGTCCACCACATCAGCGACAGCAGGACCAGCGCCGACACCGTGGTGACTACCCAGCCATGGTCCATCCAGTACGCCAGCAGCCACGGCAGCGCGGCAGCCAGCGCCAGCACCGGCAGCAGGCGCAGGAAAAGACGGAAGGTGAACGAGCGCCGCTTCATTCGCGTGGGATGCCGTGGCGATCCATCCGCCGGTACAGTGCCTGCCGGCTCAGGCCGAGTTCGGCGGCGGCCTGGGCGATGACGCCGTGGTTGCGCGCCAGCACGTCCTCGATGCGCGTACGGTCGGGATCATTGCCCGTACTCGGCGCCGGGCGCGGTGCGGCGGCTGCACGGGGCAGGTTGAGGTCGGCCACTTCAATGCGGTTGCCGGTGGCCAGCAGTTCGGCGCGCTGGATCACGTTGCGCAGTTCGCGCACGTTGCCTGGCCACGGGTGCCGCTGCAGGGCCGCGGTGGCGGCACTGGACAGGGGCTTGCCAGCGGCCAGGAAGCGCTCGGCCAGCGGCACGATGTCGCCTGGGCGGTCGGCCAGCGGCGGCAGCACCAGTTCCACCGTGTTCAGGCGGTAGTAGAGATCTTCGCGGAAGCTGCCATCGCGGATCATTGCCGGCAGGTCGGCATTGGTCGCACTGACCACGCGTACCTTGACCTGGCGTTCGCGGTTGGAGCCCAGGCGCTCGAAGCGGCCGGTTTCCAGCACACGCAGCAGTTTCATCTGCCCGCCCAGCGACAGGTTGCCGATCTCATCCAGGAACAGGGTGCCGCCATCGGCAGCTTCGAACTTGCCTTCACGCGCCTTGTTGGCGCCGGTGTAGGCACCGGCCTCGGCACCGAACAGCTCAGCCTCGATCAGCTCCGAGGGCAGCGCGCCACAGTTGACCGCCACGAAGGGGCCCTTGGCCACCAGCGAATTGGCCTGGATGATCTGCGCGATCTTTTCCTTGCCGGCGCCGTTCGGGCCGGTGATCAACACGGGCAGTTCCGAACGTGCGACCTGGCAGGCCAGCGCGATGACGCGCTCGCTGGCCGGGTCGGCGAACACGGCGCCGCACAGGTCGTACTTCTCTTCCAGCGCGCTGCGCTGGCGCAGTTCGCGGCTGCGGCGGCGGTCCAGTTCGCGACGCGCCTCGGACAATTCCAGCAGGTTGTTGACCGTGGTCATCAGCTTGCGGTCATCCCAAGGCTTGGCCAGGTAGTCGGCCGCACCGGCCTTGACCAGATCCACCGCGCTGCTCAGGTGGGTCCAGGCGGTCAGCAGGATCACCGGCAGGTCCGGATGGCGTGCGCGGATCTGCGCGAACAGGGCCTCGCCTTCCTCACCGGAGGTCGTGTCCTCGCTGAAGTTCATGTCCTGGATGACCAGGTCGACCGGCTGCGACTCGAGCAGCGCCAGACCGTCGGCGGGCGTCTGCGCCTGCAGGGTGTCGATGTCGTGCAGGGAGAACAGCACGTCCAGCGCGGTGCCCACACTGGCGTTGTCGTCGATGATCAGGATCGAAGGCATCAAGCGGTTCTGCAGAAAGGGATGGGCGGCACCGATGGAGCCGATCGTGTCCAAGCACCGGGAGAGCCCGGCGCCACCCATCAAGCATAGCCAAACCCGTGGACGTGCAGGGGGTGCCGCTTCTCAGTGGCGGGGTGGGGCAGGCGGTGGCGGCGGCGGCGGCGGGGCTGCCAGAGCCCGGCGCCAGGCGTCGACATCCACGGCGACGCTCAGCAGCCGCCGCTCCCGCCGCAGCAACAGGTAAGCCCGGGCTGCGTGGGTCTGGTTCATCGCCTGGGCCAGATGCTCGATCTGGTAGACGGGGGTGTCATCCACGCGCAGGATGCGGTCCCCCCGGCGGACACCAAAGCGGGCTTCCGGGCTGGCAGCCTCCACCTGCACCTGGCCTTCGGTTGAATGCAATGCCAGCCGGGCGGCGTCCTGCTGCCATTGCAGGGTCTTCGAGCTGCCGCCGCCGGCAAGCACCGGCAGCGGCAGGACCAGCAGCATCGCCAGCAGCTGCGCGCGCATCTCAGGCACCCCGCGTGGCGACCGCCGGCGGCACCGCTGCGGCACGGCGTGCAGGGCCGAACACCGCGATCTGGCCGAGGGCCCACAGCAACAGCGCACCCAGTGGCAGGTACAGCAGCGGCATGCGCGGCAGCTCGTACAGGTTCATCAAAGCCAGATTGATCGCGTAGGCTGCCAGCATGCCCAGCACGATGCCCAGTGTGGCCAGCAGGAAGTTCTCGGTCTGGAAGTAGCGCAGGATCTGGCCACGGGTGGCACCGAGCGCACGGCGGATGCCGATCTGCTTGCTGCGCTGCTGCACCCAGAAGCTGGCCAAGCCGACGATGCCCAGCGCGGTAACGACCAGCAGGGCCACGCAGACGGTGATCAGCAGGCCGACCATCGCCCGGTCGTTCTTGAAGAAGTCCGCGCGCTGCTCCGAGAACGACTCCTTCTCGCGGGTCAGGCGATTGGGATCGTTGCGGTCCAGTGCGGCCAGTGCGGCCTTGAGCACCTCGTCTCGGCGCGCCGGGTCGGTGCGCAGCA
Source organism: Stenotrophomonas maltophilia (assembly GCF_004684085.1). Taxonomy (GTDB): domain Bacteria; phylum Pseudomonadota; class Gammaproteobacteria; order Xanthomonadales; family Xanthomonadaceae; genus Stenotrophomonas; species Stenotrophomonas maltophilia_AS. The sequence continues at coordinate 17,669 of NZ_SRHZ01000079.1, read as the reverse complement.
TGTAGATGCCATCGCCGAATACGCGGCGCACCGGCATGATCATCGTGTCATCCCAGTTGTTGCCCCAGCCATTGGGCGTGACCAGCGTGTCGACGATGCCGATCACGTTCACCGTCTGCTTGCCCATGTAGTACGTCTTGCCCAGCGCATTGCCGTCCGGTGCCATCTTGTGCGCGGCGGCCTGGCTGAGGATCACCGGCGTTCCGTTGGCCTTGCTCAGGTTGTCGAAATCGAAGTACTCACCGGGCTGGAAGTCGCGTCCCGCAACCAGGTTCAGGCCCAGGGTGCGTAGCGCGTCTTCGGAGAACGTGTACATGCCGACGCTGGCGGTGGGGCGCTCCTGGTTCATCTCGCGCGAGATGCTGGTGTTGGAGGAGCTGTTGCGGAACGGCAGCTGGTTGATCACGCTGACCGCGGTGACGCCGGGAATGGCGCGCAGCGAGGCCAGGTCTTCACGGGTACGGGCGGCGGCATCGGTCTGCTTGCCGACGCCGGTCACGCGAACCATGACCAGTTCGTTTTCGACCATGCCACTGGTCCGGCTGATGCGCTCCACGCGCTGGCTGACCAGGAACAGGGCGTTGCAGACGATGGCGCAGGTCAGTGCGATTTCAAGCACGATCAGCGCGGCAGCGGTCTTGTGCCGGCGCAGAGTGCTGAGGATGGGGCGGATGTCCATGGGAAGTCCTCGTTCTCGTGCTTACTGCGACTTGAGCTGGATGGCTGGGGTGACCTGCATCGCACGCCAGGCCGGCAGGAAACCGGCGGCGAGGCTGGCGAGCAGCGTCAGGCCGAGCGCGAGCAGCAGCATGTTGCCGTCCAGATGGGCCAGCTGCGCGTATGTCACCGGTTGCTGGCGCACCGCGTACAGCCCCAGCAGGGCCAGTCCGATGCCGAGCACGCCGCCGACAACACCCACGGCACCGGCTTCGACCAGGCACTGCAGGAAGATCTGGCCACGGCTGGCGCCCAATGCGCGGCGCACGCCGATCTCACCGCTGCGGCGCAGGAACTTGGCCAGCAGCAGGCCGACCGTATTGACCAGGCAGACGCCGAGGAAGCCCAGTGCCAGCCACAACTGCAGGCGCACGTCGCTGGGTACCGCACCCTTGAAGTCCAGCCATTCCATCACGGTGCGCAGGCGGACATTGACCGGGCGCTCGAAGCGGCCAGCCTGGCGCTGCTGACTGGAGTAGTTCTCCAGGTAGCGACGATAGTCGCCGGCCTTGGACGGATCCATTTCCGCCCAGTACTGCAGGTAGGCACACGGTGCGTTGAGCGAGTAACTGTTGGCACCGTCCGGATTCTCGCCGAAGCAGTTCATGTTGCCGTTGCTGCCCAACTGCAGTTCGAAGGAGGTGGAGACTGGCACCAGCAGATCCTCTTCCTTGCCGAACGCGCCGGTGGTCAGGTCGAAGAAGTGCGGCTCCGGGTTCCACTCCTTCATGACGCCGACGATGCGCAGTGCATTGCCCTCCAGCCGGATTTCGCGGCCGACGCTGTTGGCACCCTGGAACAGCTTTTCGTTGAGTGTCTTGGAAATGACCGCCACGCGCGCGCGCCCGTCATCGTCTTCACGCGTCCATGGGCGGCCGTACTGCATGGGCACGTTGAACATCGGGAAGAAGTCGGCCGAGGTCCAGCGGGTATCGATCGAGAACGGCTTCAGCGTGCTGTTGTCCGGTTCGAGCGTAGCGTCGCCAGCAGTCATCATCACCTGGCGCTCGGCCTTGGCTTCGCGCAGCAGTGCTTCGGCGTCGTAGCGCGTCATCTGCTCCTCCGGCTCTTCCTCAAGGCCGAAGCCGTTGCGCGGGCGGGGGTCGATCTGCGCGTAGAACAGGCGCTCGCTCTTCTCCGGGATGGGGTTTCCGGAAAGTACATGGAACACGGTCAAGGTGGTCATCGAGGCGCCGATGCCGAGCGCGATGGCGACCACCATCAGCGCAGTCAGGATCTTGTTGCGGCGGAAGCTGCGCACCGCCAATCGGGCGTAGTAGGCGAACATGGTCGGGCCCTCACTCGTTGACGGCGACGATGTGGCGCGGCGGGGTGGCCAGCACCGGCTCGCGCACCAGGTCGGTCACCTGGCCATCGACGATATGCACGTTGCGCTGCGCACGTGCGGCCAGCTCCGGGTCATGGGTGACCATCACGATGGTGGTGCCGGCAGCGTTGATCTCTTCCAGCAGTTCCATCACCCCACGGGCCATCTGCGTGTCCAGGTTGCCGGTCGGTTCGTCGGCCAGCAGCAGGCGCGGGCTGCCGGCCAGGGCACGGGCGATGGCCGCGCGCTGCTGCTGGCCACCGGACAATTCGTTGGGGTAGTGCTTCATGCGCGAGCCCAGGCCGACCTGGCTCAGTGCCTTCTCGATGCGCTCGCGGCGCTCGTTGGCACTCATCTTCCGATAGCGCAGCGGCACGTCGACGTTGTCGAACAGGTTCAGATCCGGAATCAGGTTGAAGCCTTGGAAGATGAAGCCGATCTTCTGGTTGCGCAGGCGGCTGCGTGCGTCGTCACCAAGCTTGCTCACATCCTGGCCATCGAGCATGTAGGTGCCGCTGGTGAAGGTTTCCAGCAGCCCGGCGATGTTGAGGAACGTGGTCTTGCCGGAGCCGGACGGGCCGGTGACGGCGACGAACTCGCCTTCCTTGACCTGCAGTTCCAGTGAGCGCAACGCGTGGGTTTCCACCTGTTCGGTGCGGAAGACCTTGGCGACCGAACGCATTTCGAGCATGTACATGGGGTGTCCTCTCTCCAGGATTCAGGTATCAGGTATCAGTTGACGGAGACGCGTTCGGCGTCCTTGAACAGGTCGCTGCCGGAGACCACGATACGGTCGCCCGGCTGCACCCCCGACTTGATTTCCACTTCGCCCAGGCTGCTGACGCCCAGTTCCACCGGGCGGCGCACCGCGGTGCGGCCATCCATCACGTAGGCCACGCCGTTGCCCTGTTCAACGAACGGGCCGCGCTCGACCTTCAGCACGTCCTTGCGGGTATCGAGCAGCACACGCACCGACATCCGCTGGCTCTGGCGCAGGCCTTCCGGCTGTGCGCTGGCGAAGCGCACGCGGGCGTTGACCTCGCCGTTGACCACTTCCGGCGACACCGCGCTGATCTCGCCCGGGAACGGCTTGCCGTTGCCGCCGGTCAGCTGCGCCGGCATGCCGATTGCCAGGTCGCGGGCGAAGCTTTCCGGCACCTTGATCTCGACTTCGAACTTGGACAGGTCGACCACGCCCAGCACCGGCGCGTTGGCGGCCAGGTTGGTGGACTGGATGGCCTGCACCTGGCCGACCTGGCCATCGAACGGAGCACGCAGGGTCAGTGCGTCGACCTGGCGCTGCACTTCGGCCACCACGGCCTTCTGGCGGTCGGCCAGCAGGCGCTTGTTGCGGGCATCGAGGTCCGCGCCCTGGCTCTGCAGGTGTGCATCGGTGGTGGCATTGGCCAGCGTGATGTCGGCCTTCTTCAGCGAGTCCTTGGCCTTGGCCAGGTCGATCTGCGGTACCGCGCCGCCGTCGTAGCCGCGCTGGTAGCGCTGCAGGTCACGGTCAGCGGCCTGCCGTTCGATGGTGGCCTGATCGGTTTCCTTGCGCGACTTGGCGCGGGCCAGGGTGGCGTCCAACGCGGCGCGGCTCGATTCAGCCTCCAGGCCGGCCAGGGTGGCCTGTTCCTGGGCCAGCTTGCTGCGCAGTTCCGGGCTGTCGATGACCGCCAGTTCCTGGCCCTTCTTGACCACGTCGCCGGCGACCACCTTCAGGTCCACGGTACCGGCCGAGATGGCATACAGGATCGGGCTGTTGGCGGCGATTACGCGGCCGTCGGCGGCAATGTCGCGGACCAGGTCGCCGCGCTTCACTTCGGCGATGCGCACGCGGCTGCTGTCGAAGGAGCGGCTGGCATTGGACCAGGCGTGCACGGCCCAGCCGATGCCGGCCAGCAGCGCGACAGCAGCCAGCGCCGGCCAGCGGTAGCGCTGCCAGGAGGCGCGGGTGGTGCCCGCCGGGGCGGAGGAAACGATCTGGTCCTGTGCGGAAGTGTCGCGGATCATCGATGCGTGCCTGTCGGTGGTGCCTGGGTGGTACCCGATACAAGCACGATGCATGCCAACTTTATTTCCTTTTCGTTCAATGATTTGCGCGGCGACTTCAAGTGTCCGGGTGTCCGCGGACACCTTTCCGGACACTTTCATTAAGCGGACAGGAGGGCGACGCCGGACACGCAGGCTAGAATGCGCCGATCGTCTTCAAGGAAACGCGTGACATGTGTGGAATCGTAGGTGCGATTGCTGATCGCGACGTGGTGCCGGTGCTGATCGAGGGCCTGAAGCGGCTTGAGTACCGTGGTTACGATTCTTCCGGCATCGCGGTGATCGACCAGGGTGAGCGCCGCGATGTACGCCGCGTGCGCCGCACCGGTCGCGTATCGGAAATGGCCACGGCGGCCGAGGCCGAAGGCTTCACTGCGGTGCTGGGCATCGGCCATACCCGCTGGGCCACCCATGGCGGTGTCACCGAGGCCAACGCGCATCCGCACATCAGCCACGGCGTGGCGCTGGTGCACAACGGCATCATCGAAAACCACGAGGAACAGCGCGAGAAGCTGCGCGCGCTGGGCTACAGCTTCGAATCGCAGACCGATACCGAAGTCATCGCGCACCTGATCCACCATCATCTGAAGGACGGCGATGACCTGCTGGTCGCGCTGCAGCGCACCGTGAAGGAACTGACCGGTGCCTATGCATTGGCCGTGGTCAGCCGTGCCGAACCGGAGCGGTTTGTCTGTGCGCGCATGGGCTGTCCGCTGCTGATCGGCCTGGGTGAGGGTGAGAATTTCGTCGCGTCCGACGTTTCGGCGGTGCTGTCGGCTACCCGCAAGGTGATTTTCCTGGAAGAGGGGGATACCGCCGAGATCCGGCGCGATGGCGTGCGCATTTTCGACGAGCATGACCAGCCGATCGAGCGTGACGTGCATCTGTCCGATGTGTCGCTGGCATCGCTGGAGCTGGGCCCGTACCGCCACTTCATGCAGAAGGAAATCCACGAACAGCCGCGCGCGCTGGGCGATACCATCGAGGCGGCGATCGACGCAGGCGGCTTCCCGGCCGAGCTGTTCGGCAAGAATGCCGAGGCCGTGCTGTCGGGCATCGAAGGCGTGCAGATCCTGGCCTGCGGCACCAGCTACTACTCCGGCCTGACCGCGCGCTACTGGATCGAGGCCATCGCCGGCCTGCCGTGCAGCGTGGAGATCGCCAGCGAGTACCGCTATCGTGCGGCCTACGCGAACCCCAAGCATCTGATCGTGACCATCTCGCAGTCCGGCGAAACGCTGGATACGATGGAGGCCTTGAAGTACGCCAAGTCGCTCGGCCACAAGCACACGCTGTCGATCTGCAACGTGCCGGAAAGTGCGATTCCGCGCGCCAGCGAACTGGTCTGCTATACCCGTGCCGGCGCCGAGATCGGCGTGGCCTCGACCAAGGCCTTCACCACCCAGCTGGCCGCGCTGTTCCAGCTGACCGTAGTGCTGGGCAAGCTGCATGGCCGCATCGATGGGGCGCAGGAAGCCGATTACCTGGAACAGCTGCGCTTCCTTCCGGGCAGTGTGCAGCACGCGCTGAACATGGAACCGCAGATCGCGGCGTGGGCAGAGCGTTTCGCCCGCAAGAGCAGCGCGCTGTTCCTCGGCCGTGGCCTGCATTATCCGATCGCGCTGGAAGGCGCGCTCAAGCTCAAGGAAATCTCCTACATCCACGCCGAGGCTTATCCGGCGGGTGAGTTGAAGCACGGCCCGCTGGCGCTGGTGGATGAGGACATGCCGGTGGTGGTGATCGCGCCCAACGACAGCCTGCTGGAAAAGGTGAAGTCGAACATGCAGGAAGTGCGCGCCCGTGGTGGCGAGCTGTTCGTGTTTGCCGACCAGGACAGTAATTTCAACGAGTCTGAAGGCGTACATGTGATCCGCACGCCGCGCCATGCCGGCGTGCTCAGCCCGATCGTGCACACCATTCCGGTGCAGCTGCTGGCGTACCACACCGCGCTGGCACGGGGCACCGACGTGGACAAGCCGCGCAATCTGGCCAAGAGCGTGACGGTGGAGTAAGGCATTCCCGGACCTGTTGGATGCTGTATGCGAAAGGGGCCTGCGTGGCCCCTTTCGTTTGCGCCTGTAGCGGCGACAAGTGGGACAGCTGCAAGGCGTTCTGTCCGCCGTCGGCAGCAGGGACGCAATCTTTAATCCGTGCCACCGCCAGTGTTCAGCGGCGGTTTCAGCCGCGGTGCCATTCTCTGGATCGTCAGTTGGTTCCCACGACGAACTGTCCTATCGATGCCGGTAGTGACCGATGGTCGCAGTCGTAGAATCAGGTTGACCGAGGTCGGGTTGAGCGGTTGAGCCCACCTCGTTCGCGTTGCAGCACGTCGTCTGCCGATCCATTTCCACCGGCAGCCGGGTGCGCCAGACGTGCGCTGAAAGGTCTGTTCCCGGGGAGGGGGCGTATCGGAAGAGCACACTTTTTGACTTAGTGACCTGCACCAGGAAACAAGAATGAACGTCCGCGAACTCCTGCAATCCAAGAAAGAAGCTGTCATCACCATCGATGCGGAAGACACCATCGGTGCCGCCGCCCACAAGATGAGCGCGAATAAAATCGCCGCCCTGGTGGTGACCAAGGACGATGCCCCGGTCGGCATCATTTCCGAAAAGGACATCGTGCGTACCCTGGCCGACGACGGCCCGCAGGCCGGCCGCCGGGTGATCTCCAGCCTGCCGTCCACCGGTCTGGAAGGCATTGCGCCGGACGCGACCCTGAAGCAGGCCATGTCGTTGATGACGTACTCGCGGCGCCGTCATCTGATGGTTACCGAAGGCACTCGACTGGTTGGCATCCTCAGCCTGGGCGACATCGTGAAGAACCTGCTGGGCGAGCTGGAACTGGAAAAGGCCGTGCTGCAGGACATCTACATGGCGGCCCATTGAGGGCCACGCCATTGGACGCAGAGAAGCCGGGCATTGCCCGGCTTCTTCGTTCACGGCTTCGGTGATATCAGAAAGTGACCTTCACCGAATCGGCGCTGTAGTTCGCCGGGCCGTGATAGACCACTTCGATGTTGTTGCCATCCGGATCGAGCACGAAGGCGCCGTAGTAGCCCGGATGGTAGGGGCGTTCGCCCGGTGCACCGTTGTCCGTACCGCCGGCGGCGATGGCTGCAGTGTGGAAGGCATCGACGGTGGCGCTGTCGCGCGCCTGGAAGGCCAGATGGTGGCGACCGGTCAACTGGCCGGCAGCCGCCTCGCTGCTGGCGCTGGAAATGAACAGCTCATCGGCCCAGAAGTAGTCATCGCCTTCACCGGCGATCGGGATGCCGATCGTATCGAACACCGCCTGGTAGAAGCGGCGGCTGGCGGCCAGATCACGTACGACCAGCTGGATGTGGTCGATCAGGCGGCCACGGTGCAGTTCCATGGTTTCCATACGAACCTCGCAAAAAAGGGGACGGAGTCGGTAGCGCCGGGCCGTGCCCGGCGAGCGCGCAGCGCGGCCTGTTCAAGGCTGCCGGGCATGGCCCGGCGCTACCGGAATTGTGCCCCTTTCTGGGTCAAGCGTTGGCGATGATCTCGACCCAGTAGCCGTCCGGGTCCTTGATGAAGGCCAGGTTTTTCATGCGGCCGTCGGTCAGGCGCTTCTGGAAGGTCACGCCCAGGTCTTCAAATCGCTGGCAGGCCGCCTCGATGTCCGGTACCGAGACGCAGATGTGGCCGAAGCCGCGCGGGTCGCTGTTGCCGTCGTGGTAGACCGCGCCGTCCTGGGCTTCGGTACCGTGGTTGTGGGTCAGTTCCAGCACGCCCGGCAGGCCGGCCATCCACAGGCGGCGCTGGGAGTCGTCTTCCGGCACCACCGCGCCGGCCGGGACGTAGGCCAGGAAGTACAGGCTGAATTGGGCGTCCGGGAAGTCCCGCTTGTCGAGCAGCTGGTAGCCGAGCACGCGGGTGTAGAAGTCCAGCGAGGCGGTGATGTCCTTCACCCGCAGCATGGTGTGGTTGAACACGAAGCCGGTGGTTTCGGCCGGAGCCTGGGCGGCGACGCCAAGGACATCGCGCAGGGCGGGAATGGTCATGGGGGAGGTCCTTCAGACAGGGCCGTTGCCGGCCGGATGGGTGCCATTCTACGGGGCGGCAGCTGACGGCACCGCGACGTACAATGGCCGGATCGCACCGTTCCGTCCTGATGACCATTGCCCGCCATGTCGCAGCGTGAATGGGTGGCTGCCGCCATCCGCAAGATCGAAGCCGATTTCAACCGTTCCGCCGATACCCACCTGATCCCGTTGGCGCTGCCCGGGTTTGAGGGCATCGACGTGTACCTCAAGGATGAATCGAGCCATCCCACCGGAAGTCTGAAGCACCGGTTGGCGCGCTCGCTGTTCCTGTATGCGTTGACCAATGGCTGGTTGCGCGAAGGGCGGCCTGTGATCGAGGCGTCCAGCGGCTCGACCGCCGTCTCCGAAGCCTACTTCGCGCGCCTGCTCGGCCTACCGTTCATTGCCGTGATCCCGGCCACCACCTCGCCGGAAAAGATCGCCGCGATCGAGTTCCACGGGGGCCGCTGCCACCTGGTCGAGCGTGCCTGTGACCTCAACTGCGATTCGGAAAAGCTGGCCCGCGAAACCGGCGGTCACTTCATGGACCAGTTCACCTACGCCGAGCGCGCCACCGACTGGCGTGCCAACAACAACATCGCCGAATCCATCTTCAAGCAGATGGCCGAAGAGCCCAGCCCGGTTCCGGAATGGATCGTGTGCAGCCCCGGCACCGGTGGTACCGCGGCCACCCTGGGCCGCTATGTCAGCTACCGCCGCCACGACACCCGCATTCTCTGCGCGGACCCGGAAGTGTCGGTGTTCTTCGATGGCTATAAAGCCGCCGTGGCCGGTGAACAGGACTGGCGGGGCCTGACCTGCAGCGGCGGTTCGCGCGTGGAAGGCATCGGCCGCCCGCGGGTGGAACCGAGCTTCATCCCGACCAGTGTCGATGCAATGGTGAAGGTGCCCGACGCACTGAGCCTGGCCGCGATGCGCCATGTCAGCCGCGAGCTCGGCCGTCGTGTCGGTGGGTCTACCGGCACCAACTTCATCGGCGTGCTGCAGGCCGCGCAGTGGATGCGTGAGGCCGGCCACCAGGGCAGCATCGTCAGCATCCTGTGCGACAGCGGCGAGCGCTATGCGCAGAGCTACTACGATCCGGCGTGGTACCCACGCCAGGGCATCGATGTCGACGGTGCCGATGCACAGCTGGCCGCAGCGGTGGCCGGGCAGGGGTTGCCCGAACTGCCGTGGTGCAGCCTGGAAGCACTGTAACCGGCCTGCATTTCCGCCGGGCATGGCCCGGCGCTACCGATCATGCCGGGCGGGTAGCGCCGGGCCGTGCCCGGCGAGCGCTGCGGTGTGCTACATCCAGATCAATACCCCGCCGCGGTAAACGCATCCAGTACTGCATCGCGCAGCGCATCGGGCAGTGCCTCGATGTCGATCGCACGGTCATCCAGATGCAGGCTCGGGTCCAGGATGCTGGCGCGTCCCTGGGCCAGTGCCTGCAGCCACAGCAGCACGCAGATCACGAACTCGCGCTCGTGGCCCAATTGCAGCTGGCTGGCGCCACGCTCGATCACCTCGAACGGGTACCACTCCTGTGCATCATTGAACGTGCCGCCCTGCTGCAGCACCGCCTGCAGCTGATGCAGGTGGCGCGGGGCGTCGTCGCCGGCATCGCACAACGCGGCGATCCAGGTCAATTCGGCCGGGCTGGCGGACAACGCCAGCGACCGCGCCGATGAGGCGGATGCAACTGCAGCCAGACCTTCCATGTGGGGCCTCGTTGGGTACCTACCGCTGCGGACTCCCCCGCAGCCAGAGCTTCGGCAGGGAAGCGTAAGGCCGACGTGAATGCCGGGCCGCGCCCCCTTGTCAGCCACGCCCGGCAGCGCCATATCCAGAGAGCTGCCCGCCTGCCGGGCCCGTTCCCTGGAGATCTGCCGTGACCGTTGCCAACCCCCTGCTCGATGTTTCCGGCCTGCCGCGCTTCGAGGCGATCCGCCCCGAGCACGTGGCGCCGGCGCTGGATGTGCTGCTGGCCGAGGCCGAAGCCGCCGTCAGCGCAGCCGAGCAGGTAAGGCCGGTGCGCTGGGAGACCTTCGTCGCCCCACTGGACGACGCCACCGAGCGCCTGTGGCGCGCCTGGGGCCTGGTCGGCCACCTGCAGGGCGTGGTCAACACCCCGGAACTGCGTGAGGCCTACAACAGCAACCTGCCGCGGGTGACCCGCTTCGCCAGTGCGCTGGGCCAGAACCTGGCGCTGTATCGCCAGTACCAGGCGCTGGCCGCCAGCCCGGAGGCCGCGACCTTCGATCAGGCCCAGCGCAAGGTGCTGGACAACACTCTGCGCGATTTCCGCCTCGGCGGTGCCGAACTGGCGCCCGAGGCGCAGCAGCGCTTCGCGGCGATCAAGGAAGAGCTGTCGGCGCTGTCGGCGAAGTTCTCGCAGAACGTGCTCGACGCCACCGACGCCTGGTCGCTGATCGTCGAGGATGAAAACCGCCTGGCCGGTGTCCCGGCCGACGTGAAGGCTGCCGCCCGCACTGCGGCGGAGAAGGACGGCTCGCCGGGCTGGAAGCTGACCCTGCAGATGCCGTGCTACCTGCCGGTGCAGACCTGGGGCGAGGACCGCGACCTGCGCGAGATCCTGTATCGCGCCAGTGCACAGCGTGCGTCCGAATTTGGCGACGATGCGCTGGACAACAGCGGCAACATCGACCGTATCCTGGCCCTGCGCGCCGAACTGGCCGCGCTGCTCGGCTTCGGTTCGTATGGTGATTACTCGGTAGCAACCAAGATGGCGCAGGACCCGGCCGAGGTGCTCGGTTTCCTGCGTGACCTCGCCACGCGCGCCAAGCCGTTCGCGGCCAAGGACCGCGCTGAGCTGGAGCAGTTCGCGCGCGATGAGCTCGGCATCGACAGCCTGCAGGCATGGGACCTGGCCTTTGCCGCCGACCGCCTGAAGCAGGCGCGCTACAGCTATTCCGAGCAGGATGTGAAGCAGTACTTCACCGAGCCGAAGGTGCTGGGCGGCCTGTTTTCGGTGATCGAACAGCTGTACGGCCTGCGTGTGCAGGACGACAGCGCGCCGGTCTGGCACGAGGATGTGCGCTTCTTCCGCCTGGTTGACGCGCAAGGTGCGCTGGTTGGCCAGTTCTACCTCGATCTGTATGCGCGTGAGGGCAAGCGCGGTGGCGCGTGGATGGATGATTGCCGCAACCGCCGCGTGCACGCCGACGGCAGTGTGCAGACGCCACTGGTCTACCTGGTGTGCAACTTCGGTCGTGGTGCCAATGGCAAGCCGGCCACTTTCAGCCACAACGAAGTCACCACGCTGTTCCATGAAATGGGCCACGGCCTGCATCAGTTGCTGACCCGCATCGGCGAACTGGGCGTGGCCGGCATCAACGGCGTGGAATGGGATGCGGTGGAGCTGCCCAGCCAGTTCATGGAGAATTTCTGCTGGGAATGGGACCACCTGCAGGGCATGACCGCGCACGTGGACAGTGGCGAGCCGCTGCCGCGCGCGCTGTACGAGCGCATGCTGGCGGCGCGCAACTTCCACAGCGGCATGGCCACCGTGCGCCAGCTGGAATTTGGCCTGTTCGACATGCTGCTGCATAGCCAGTTCGAACCTGCGCAGGACAGCGTGCTGGCATTGCTCGATCGCGTGCGCGCGGAGGTGGCGGTGAATCATCCGCCGGTCTGGAATCGCTTCCCGCACCAGTTCAGCCACATCTTCGCTGGCGGCTACGCGGCCGGTTACTACAGCTACAAGTGGGCTGAAGTGCTCAGCGCCGATGCCTACGCCGCGTTTGAAGAGGCTCCGCAGGCACTGGCTGAAACCGGTGCACGCTTCCGCGATGAAATCCTGTCGCGTGGCGGCAGCCGCCCGGCGGCGGAGAACTTCAAGGCGTTCCGTGGCCGCGCGCCGCAGATCGACGCGCTGCTGCGCCATTCGGGCATGGCGTAAACCGTTGTGGTGGGTGCCAACCTTGGTTGGCACGTTACCGCCATCCGCGCATGGCGTGGATCTACTGGAACATGCCTTGGTAGGTGCCAACCTTGGTTGGCACGTCGCCGCCATCCACGCACATGCCGGCCAGCGGCCGGTACCACCAACGACGGGTCATTCGGCGTAGATCATCTTCCGGGTCATGCCACCGTCGATGATGAAGTCCTGGCCGGTGGTGAAACCGGACAGCGACGACAGCAGGTATACCGCCAGTGCACCGATGTCTTCGGGCTGGCCGACACGACCGGCCGGGTGCTGCGCATGGTCGATGGCTGAGTACTCGGGCTCGTGGCGCCGCGAGGGTGCCTGCCACTGGTTGGTGCCGATCCAGCCGGGGCTGATGCTGTTCACCCGCACCGCCGCGCCGGCGCTGATCGCCAGCGCATGGGTAAAGGCCACCAGCCCACCCTTGGCCGCCGCATAGGCCTCGCTGTGCGCTTCGGATTGCCATGCGCGGGTGGAGGCGATGTTGATGATCGCGCCCGCAGCACTGGCCGTCAGTGCTGGCAGCGCGTGCTTGCTGCACAGGAACGCACCATGCAGCGACGACAGACGACGCTGCCACTCGTCCCAGTCCATATCCTGCAGCAGTGTGCCGTGTGGCCCGGCGATGCCGGCATTGTTGACCAGGCCATCGATGCGCCCGAAACGCTGCCGGGCCGTGCTGATGAAGTCGCGCACGCTGGCTTCATCGGTGATGTCCAGGCGATGGAACGCGGCGTCATCGCCGCGCTGCCATTCGTCCAGGCAGGCCTGGCCGGCCTCCATGTCCAGGTCGCCGATCAGCACGCGGCCACCGGCGCCGAGCACGGCCTGGGCAATACCGCGACCGATGCCGTTGGCACCACCGGTGACCAGCACGACCTTGCCCGACAGCGGTGCCGTCGGCCATGCGGCGATCGGCGGCACCGTGCTCATGACAGGTCGTCGCCGCGCAGGCGGCGGTGCCAGCCTTCCACACCGATGCGGTCCAGCGTCTGGATGTTGCGCTCGACGATCACGTCCGGGTCCGGGTAGACATCCACTGCACGCGCCACGCTGTCTTCGCGCAGCAGGTGCAGGGTGGGGAAGGGCGCGCGATTGGTGTAGTTGCTGGCGTCGTCAGCGGCCACGCCATCGAACTGGTAGTCCGGGTGGAAGCTGGCCACCTGCAGGATGCCCTGCAGGTCCAACGCTTCGATTGCCGCGTCGGCGTTGTCGAGGAAGTCGTTGTAATCGAGGAAATCGGTCAGCACCTGGGGGTGCACGATCAAGGTGGTGTCGATCTGCTCGGCCGGGGTATCGCGCAGCAGTACCAGTTCCTCGGCCAATTGTTCCACCAGCGCCTCGGGGGTGGTGGCGTCGCTCAGCACGATGCGCACCTGGTCCTTCACGTACACCGCCTTGGCGAACGGGCACAGGTTCAGGCCGATGACGATGCGCTCCAGCCAGAGGCGGGTGGCGGCGATGGGATCATCGGTGGGCAGGGTGGTATCGGTCATGGCGGGCACGTCGGCTGGCGGGGCCGCCATTGTAGGCAGTGTGCCGGTGCTGCGCTGTCCACTGTGCAGGAACTGGACAATGGTGAAGCCGGAAATCCCTGACGATTCAAACCGTTGCACGCTACCGATGAATGGCCGATTGCCAGCCCAGGCAGACGGGGCGTGGAATGGATGCACGACACAGGAGGACACCCATGACTGCATCTTCCCCGTGGCTGCCGGACGCCCTCTGGGCCGGCGCCTTCTTTGATGGCCACTGGCAGGCTGCCCCGCAGCGGCACCCGGTGGTTGAGCCGGCCACCGGCCAGGTACTCGGCGAGATCGGCCTGGCCGACCCGGCGCAGGTCGCGCGTTCGGCCGCCGCCGCCGCGCAGACCCAGCAGGCCTGGGCCAACGCTCCGTACGAGCAGCGCTCACAGGTGCTGCGCGCCGCCGCGCGGCTGGCCGAAGAGAACATCGACACCCTGGTTGACTGGCTGGTCCGCGAAAGTGGGTCGACCCGGCTCAAAGCGGGTTTTGAAGCCAAGGTGACCATCAAGGCATTGCACGAAGCCGCTGCGCTGCCGTCGCGCAGCACAGGTGAGATCCTGCCCTCCGAACCGGGCAAGCTGAACCTGGCGCGGCGCCGCCCGCTGGGCGTAGTCGGGGTCATTTCGCCGTTCAATTTCCCGCTCTACCTGGCGATGCGCGCGGTGGCCCCGGCGATCGCACTTGGCAATGCGGTGGTGCTCAAGCCCGACCCGCGCACGGCAGTGTGTGGTGGCGCGGTGATCGCGCGCCTGTTCGAGCAGGCCGGCCTGCCCGTGGGCGTGCTGCATATGCTGCCGGGTGACGGTGCTGCCGGTGCCGCACTGACCAGTGACCCGAACGTAGCGATGATCCAGTTCACCGGTTCCACCGCGGCCGGCCGCAAGGTTGGCGAAGCCGCAGGCAGGCATCTGAAGAAGGTCTCGCTGGAACTGGGCGGCAAGAACTCGCTGATCATTCTTGATGACGCCGATCTCGACCTGGCGGTGGCCAATACCGCGTGGGGCGTCTACCTGCACCAAGGCCAGATCTGCATGGCGACCGGCCGCGTGCTGGTGCACCGGAAGATCCACGACACGTTCCTGCAGAAGCTGGTGGCCAAGGCCAACGCGCTGACGGTGGGCGATCCGGCACGCGAGGACGTGGCGATCGGTCCGTTGATCAATGCCGGCCAGCGCGACCATGCCGCACGCGTGGTCGAGCAGGCCGTGCAGGCCGGTGCCACGCTGGAAGCGGGAGGCACGCACCGGGACCTGTTCTTCGCACCCACCGTGCTCGGCAACGTCGCGGCCGACAATCCGGCATTCAACGAAGAGATATTTGCGCCGGTGGCGGTGGTGGTGCCGTTCGACGATGACGACGAAGCCGTACGCCTGGCCAACGACAGCGAGTACGGGCTGTCGATGGCGATCGTGTCCAGCAACGTCGGCCGCGCGCTGAAGATCGGCGAGCGCCTGCGTACCGGCCTGCTGCACATCAACGACCAGACTGTGAATGACGAGGTGATCAACCCCTTCGGCGGCGTCGGCGCGTCCGGCAACGGCACCAGCATCGGTGGCCCGGCCAACGGCGAGGAGTTCACCCAGTGGCAGTGGTTGACCATCAAGGGCGAAGCGCCCGCTTACCCGATCTGATCGAAGGAGCCATCACGATGAACGACAACAACGCAACGCGTGAGATCACCGCCGCGGTGGTACGCGGCAAGGAGCAGCCCTTCGTCATCGAGCAGGCGACCCTGCGCGGCGCGCAGGATGACGAGGTGCTGGTGAAGGTGGTGGCTACCGGCCTGTGCCATACCGACCTGATCGTGCGCGATCAGTACTACCCGGTGCCGTTGCCGGCGGTGCTGGGCCACGAAGGTGCCGGCATCGTTGAAGCGGTCGGGCCCAACGTCAAGGAACTGAAGGTGGGAGATCATGTGGTGCTGACCTACGGCGCCTGTGGTCACTGCAATCCCTGCCGGGGCGGACACGGTGCCTACTGCAGGGATTTCTTCGCGCTGAACTTCGGTGGCGATGACGGCCACGGACATACCGCCATCACCGATGCACGGGGCCAGCCGCTGCACGACCATTTCTTCGCACAATCCTCGTTCGCCACCTACGCGCTGGCGCGCGAGATCAATGCGATCAAGGTGCCAGACGATGCACCACTGGAACTGCTGGGCCCGCTGGGGTGCGGCATTCAGACCGGTGCCGGTGCGGTGCTCAACTCGCTGCAGGTGCGGTCAGGCAGCAGCTTCGCAAGTTATGGTGCCGGCGCGGTGGGCCTGAGTGCGGTGATGGCGGCCAAGGTCGCCGGCGCCACCACCATCATCGCCATCGACGTGGTGCCTTCGCGCCTGGAGCTTGCTCTGGAGCTGGGGGCCACCCACGTGGTCAACAGCCGGGAGACCGATGTGATCGAGGCGGTGCGCGCGATCACGGGAGGTGGTGCTGACTTCGCGCTGGAGTCGACCGGTCGTCCGGAAGTGCTGTCCGCCGGCATCGAGGCGCTGGGTGGGCTGGGCATGATGGGCGTGGTGGGCGCGCCGAAACTGGGCACGACCGCCAGCTTCGATGTGAACAACCTGCTGCTGGGTGGTCGCAGCATCCGCGGCATCGTCGAAGGTGACAGCGTGCCGCAGGTGTTCATTCCGCAGCTGGTGACCCTGTTCCAGCAGGGACGCTTCCCGTTCGACAAGCTGGTGAAGTTCTATCCGCTGGAACAGATCAACCAAGCGGCCGAAGACAGCACCCGTGGCATCACCCTGAAGCCGGTGCTGCGGATCGCAGCGTAACGTCCACCGTCGGTAGTGCCGGCCGCTGGCCGGCATGGGCTCTGATTCCTTGTTTGAACGCGTCTTGAAACGGAAACGCTCCGTTGTCGAGGCGTAACGCGGCGTTGCCGCTGGCGGGTGTACGCTGCGTCCATGATGGTCACGACTGTCGGGCAGCAACAACTGGTGGCGGCTCGTGCCGCTTTCGCCGAGGGCGATGCGCGCTCATTGGGTCTGCTACCTGTGCCGCTGCAGCAGTCATGGCTGCGTTCGCGCGCGGCGGGCCTGCAACCGGGGCAGGAGCCGGACTATCGGCCGTTACTCGGGGGCGGACAGCGTCTCCCCCATCCCGACGATCGGCGCCTGGCACGTTGCGTGCAGCCGGAGCTGGAACAGCTCTGGGCGGCCTTCGGTGGGCGTGGCTGGACGATGTTCTGCGCCAACCGCGACGGCATGGTGATTGCGCAGCAGGCCCACGGCCTGGAAGACGCTCCCTTGCTGCGGCCGATCCAGGTCGGGCGACGGTTGGGCGAGACCGAGATCGGCACCACCGCGCCGGCGGTCAGCCTGGCCGACGATGTGCCGGCACTGGTACGCGGTAACGAACATTACCTGCAGCGTTTCGCGCCGGTGTTCTGTCTGAGCGAGCCATTGCACGATCTCGACGGTCGGGTCTGTGGGGTGATCGACATCACCGGTCTTGGAGAGCGTGATCCCGCCCTGCTGCAGGGCTATTTCCGGCAGGCTGCGCTTGCCAGCGAAAATCGCTTGTTCCATAGCCTCGCCGACGTGCATCTGCTGGCCGTGCAACATGATCCGCGCTGGCTGGCGTCACCGCTGCAGGGACTGTTGGCGGTGCAGGAGGATGGCCAGCTGCGTGCAGCCAATCGCGTTGCACGACGCCTGCTGGGACTGCCAAGGCGCGGACCGTTGCCGTTGCTGGGTCTGGAGGCGCTGTTTGCCGGGGCCAGTGCGGCGCAACGGCGTCGCCTGCTGCAACCGGGGGCACCGCATCGGGTTCGGCTGGGCGAGGGCAGTGCGGTCTACCTGCAGCTTCTGCAGGGGCCACGGGGTGGCGCATATCGGTCTACACAGCGGAGCGCCCTGACAGATCCAGGCGTGCCGCTGCTGCGTGACCATCAGCGTGAAGCCGCACGCCGTGCGGCACAGGCCGCTGACGGTAATCTCAGCCTCGCCGCACGCCAGTTGGGGATCTCACGCACTACGCTGTACAAGTTGCTGCGCGATTGACCGCGCAGTCCGCCGGGCATGGCCCGGCGCTACCGCTGCGGCCT
>NZ_SRHZ01000078.1 GCF_004684085.1 Stenotrophomonas maltophilia | reverse complement strand
TACCGCTGCGGCCTGGGTAGCGCCGGGCCATGCCCGGCGGCATCGATCAGTCGCGGAAGTTGTTGAACTGCAGCGGCAGCTCGAACTTGCCGGCCTTCAGCACGGCAATGGCGTCCTGCAGGTCGTCGCGCTTCTTGCCCTGCACGCGCAGTTTGTCGCCGTTGATCTGGCTTTCCACCTTCAGCTTGGCGTCCTTCAGTGCCGCCGCGATCTTCTTGGCGATCTTCTGCTCGATGCCCTGCTTGACGGTGATCTTCTGCCGGGCCTGGGCCAGGTTGGTCTCGATGTCGCCAAACTCCAGGCTGAGCACGTCGATGCCGCGCGCGGCCAGGCGTGCACGCAGGATGTCGTTCATCTGCTTGAGCTGGAACTCGGTCGGCGCAGTCTGGTTGATGACATCGCCCTCACGCTCGAACTTCGCTTCCACGCCCTTGAAGTCAAAGCGGGTAGCCAGTTCGCGGTTGGCCTGGTCGATGGCGTTGGTCAGCTCGTGGGTGTCGACTTCGGACACGACGTCGAAGGAGGGCATGGGCGAGGCTCCGCAGAATTCAGTGGCGGCCATTCTATCGTGCCGGCTCGCATGCCTGCCTTTCTGTGGAGCCGAGCCTTGATCGGCTGTCGCTTTTCAGTAGAGCCGAGCCATGCTCGGCCGCTTTGTGAAGAGCCGTCGAGCAAGCTCGACTCTACAGAAGGCAGGCGCCGGGCAATAATGGGCCATGAACCTGCAACGCTCCCCCTCGCGCGCGGTGACCTGGATGGTCGCGGCGGTCGCCTGTTTCTCGCTGATGGACGCTGGGATGAAGCAGCTGTCGGCCAGCTATCCCACCCTGGAAGTGACCTTCCTGCGCGGTGCGGCCTCGCTGCCGTTCGTGCTGGTCTGGGTGCTGGTCAGCGCCGGCCCGCGCTCGCTGATTCCGCGCCGCTGGGGCCTGCATCTGCTGCGTGGCGCACTGGGCATGGCGATGATCGGCTGCTTCGTGTTCGCCCTGCGCGACCTGCCGCTGTCCACCGCCTACACCATCTATTTCGTCGCCCCGCTGCTGATTGCGGCGTTGTCGGTGCCGCTGCTGGGCGAGCGGGTCGGCCCGCGGCGCTGGGTGGCCATCGGCATCGGCCTGGTCGGCGTGCTGGTGGTACTGCGGCCGGGCGTGGACGGCTTCATTTCGGTGCCGGGGTTGATGGTGCTGGCGGCGGCCACCGCCTATGCCATCGCCGCGATCACGGTTAGCCTGCTGACCCGCACCGATACCTCGCAGTCGATGGTGGTCTGGTTCCTGGTGATCATGGCCATCGGCGCCGGCCTGCTGGCCATTCCGGGCTGGGTGCCGCTGCAGCTGGCGCATGCGCCGCTGATCGCCGGCATGGGCCTGGCCGGGGCGCTCGGTCAGATCGCCCTGACCAAGGCGTTCCAACTGGGCGAGGCCTCGATGATCGCGCCGCTGGAGTACAGCGGTCTGGTCTGGGTGATCGGCTGGGATCTGGCCTTCTGGGGCCAGCTGCCGGATGGCTATACCTGGGTGGGTGCGGCGATCATCGTCGCCTCGGGCCTTTACCTGCTGCACCGTGAGCGGGTGAACCGGCAGGAACCGCCGAAGCCGCTGGACCATCCCTGAGCCGGTTGGGCCAGCGAATGGGGTCAGAGCCCCTGCGGGGATCCGACCCCGGGGTCGGATC
>NZ_SRHZ01000077.1 GCF_004684085.1 Stenotrophomonas maltophilia | reverse complement strand
AGCCCCTGCGGGGATCCGACCCCGGGGTCGGATCCCCGCAGGGGCTCTGACCCCGGCCAATGCGCCAGCGTGGGCGGCATAGAACCAAAAGGAATAACATTCTGGCCCATGGCGCGGGCGCGCAAGCGCCCACGCTGGTAGGCTGCACGCCCCCTTCCGCCACCCAGCCGGTGAGTCACGCCCGTGATCGAGTTCCAGCGCCTGCACAAATCCTATGCCGTTGCCGGCCGCGCGGTCAGCGCGCTGCAACCGCTGGACCTGACCATCGAGGCCGGTGAGGTGTTCGGCATCATCGGCCATTCCGGTGCCGGCAAGTCGACCCTGATCCGCATGATCAACCGCCTGGAAGAACCCAGCGGCGGACGGCTGTTGATCGGCGGCGAGGATGTCACCGCGCTGGACCCGGACGGCCTGCGCGTGCTGCGCAGGCGCATCGGCATGATCTTCCAGCATTTCAACCTGCTGTCTTCGCGCACGGTGGCCGGCAACGTCGCCTTCCCGCTGGAACTGGCCGGCACGCCGAAGGCGGAGATCGACGCGCGCGTGGCCGAGCTGCTGCAGACCGTTGGCCTGGAAGTACATGCACAGAAGTATCCGGCGCAGTTGTCCGGTGGCCAGAAGCAGCGCGTCGGCATCGCCCGTGCGCTGGCAACCCGGCCGCAGATCCTGCTGTGCGACGAGGCCACCAGCGCGCTCGACCCGCAGACCACCGCCTCGGTGCTGTCGCTGCTGTCGAAGATCAACCGCGAGCTGGGCCTGACCATCGTGTTGATCACCCACGAGATGGACGTGATCCGCCGTGTCTGTGATCGCGTGGCCGTGCTTGATGCCGGCCAGATGGTCGAGACCGGACCGGTCACCCAGGTATTCCTGCACCCGCAGCATCCGACCACGCGTCGCTTCGTCAGCGAATCAGAGCATGTGGACGAAGGTGCCCTGCACCGCGATTTCGGCGTCGTCGGCGGGCGTATCGTGCGCCTGACCTTCCTCGGTGGCGACACCTACGAACCCCTGCTCGGCAGCGTCGCGCGGCAGACCGGGGTCGATTACAACATCCTTTCCGGCCGCATCGACCGGATCAAGGACACCCCGTATGGCCAGCTGGTGGTCGCCCTGGTGGGCGGTGACCAGTCTGCTGCGCAGGCCGCATTCGTAGCGGCCGGCGTACACGTTGAGGAACTGCGTCGATGATCATCGCCACCGCTGAAGGCTTTTTCCGTCATCTCGACGGCGACAAATGGGTGGATATCGGCAAGGCGACCATCGAGACGCTGTTGATGATGGCCGGTTCGCTGCCGCTGACGCTGGCCATCGGTCTGCCGATGGGCGTGCTGTTGTATGTGTTCGGGGCTCCGCAGCTGAAGCGCCGGCCTTTTGCCTACGGCGTGCTGGCGTTGGTGGTGAACCTGCTGCGCTCGGTGCCGTTCATCATCCTGATGGTAGTGCTGATCCCGGTGTCGCTGTGGCTGATGGGCCAGTCGATCGGTGTGCTCGGCACGCTGCCCGCGCTGGTCATCGGTGCGGCGCCGTTCTACGCGCGGCTGGTCGAGACGGCCCTGCGTGAAGTAGATCGCGGCGTGGTCGAGGCGGCGCAGTCGATGGGCGCCACCACCTGGCAGCTGGTCAGCCGGGTACTGCTGCCCGAAGCCCGTCCGGGCCTGATTGCAGCTGCGACGGTGACCACCGTGGCTCTGGTCGGATTCACGGCCATGGGCGGTGCGATCGGTTCCGGTGGCCTGGGTGATCTGGCGCTGCGCGAGGGCTACCAGCGCAACCGTACCGACGTGGCTCTGGTTACCGTGGTGGTGCTGCTGGTGCTGGTGCAGCTGCTGCAGATGCTCGGCGACCGTCTGGTCGTGCATTACAGCCGCAAGTAACGGGTTGCCGGGCGCTGCCCCGGCAGCGTCTGGTACATCGTGGCAGCCGGCCAGCGGCCGGCTCTACCCATTGCCTGGAAACGGTAGTGCCGGCCGCTGGCCGGCAATCCCACGTGCGGTCAGCGCACGTTCGGTACTTCGTAGCCCAGCTTGCCGACCTGCTCGGCGTGCTGCGGCACGCGCTTGAGCTTGTCGGTGTTCACGCCGTACTCGTCACGAAGCCGCTCGGCCAGCTCCTTGTACAGAGCTTTGTCCATGTCCGGCGTACGCGAGAAGATCCAGGCCATCTCGCGGCCCGGGTAGCCGATCAGTGCCCATGAATAGTCCGGGGCCACTTCCAGCACACGTGAGTGCGTGGGCACCACACGATAGAACCAGGTGCGCCAGCCATGGTTGCCGCTGTCCGGGTCGACGCTGGCGCGGGCGCGGACTTCCTGCAGCGGTTCGCCAAACCCATCGCGGTAGCGGTAGGTGATGCCGACCTTGTGTTCGTCGCGCAGTTCGTACTGATTGACGCTGGCAACATGGCCGCGTTCGATGAAGTTCGGCACGCGGCCGATCACATACCAGGTGCCCATGAAGCGCTTCAGGTCGATCGGTGCGTCCAGGGCGGCAGCGCGCGGCGCGCTGGCACGGGGCGACGTCGGCTCACTGGCCGCCACGGCGGGGCCCGCCAGGGACAGGGCCAGCAGTACGGCGCAGAGTGGGCGGATCGAGGTCATGCGGGAGCGTGCTCCAGTGGGCTTGCACGCGCATGGTCAACTGTGTGCACGCGATCCGTCAATGGTGTCGCAACCTGTGAGAAGGGGCATGCCCAAGCTGTGTTGCATTGTCTACCGGAGAAGCCCCATGAACGCACGTAGCGCCCGTCGCCCTGCAACTGAACGCGTCATCCTCGAGCGTGCCGACCCGCGCCTGCTGCGCAGCGTGCAGCAGTTGGCCCTGGCCGGCCTGGCGCTGGTGCTGGTCTGGCCGGCCGCGCGCGGCAGCAGCGCCTGGCTGGGCTGGCTGCCGATGTGGCTGGTGGGCATGCCGCTGGTTGCCTGGTGGGCGCTGCTGCGCTTTCCGTTGCCGCGCCTGTCGTGGCTGCGGCTGGCACGGCGTACCGGTGGACAGGCGCGCCGCCGCCGTAGCGGGGCGCCTCGAGGCCGGCGCAGCTCGACGGCCCCGGCCTGACCTTCGACACGGGGTGGCTGCGATGTTCCGTGCTAGCGTTCTTTGGCTTATGACTGCCTGGAGCTGCAATGTCACGACTCGCTTCCGCCTGCCTGTTGGCCGGCATGATGACCGCTGCCTCGGTGGGGACCGCCGTGGCCGCTGAAGAAACCGATCGCTACGCCTGGCTGGAGGACGTCACCGGCGACAAGCCGCTGTCCTGGGTCAAGGAACAGAACGCCAAGTCCGAAGGTCGCCTGGCGCAGACCCCGGCCTTCAAGCAGATGGAGACCAGCATCCGCGAGGTGCTCGACTCCGACGCGAAGATCCCGGGCGTGCAGAAGATCGGCGATTACTACTACAACTTTTGGAAGGACAAGCAGCACGAGCGCGGCCTGTGGCGGCGCACCACGCTGGCCGAGTACCGCAAGGCCGTGCCGCAGTGGGAAACCGTGCTCGACCTGGACGCGTTGAACAAGGCCGAGGGCGAAAACTGGGTCTGGCACGGTGCCGACTGCCTGCGCCCGGACTACAGCCGCTGCCTGATCGCGCTGTCACGCGGCGGCGCCGATGCCGATGTCACCCGTGAGTTCGACCTGTCCAACAAGTCCTGGATCAAGGACGGCTTCTTCCGTCCGGAATCGAAGGGCGGCCTCAACTGGATCGATCGCGACACGGTGTTCGTCTACACCGATTTCGGTGCCAGCTCGATGACCACCTCCGGCTACCCGCGCGTAGCCAAGCTGTGGAAGCGTGGCACGCCGATGGCCTCGGCCAGTGTGGTGTATGAAGGCAAGCCGGAAGACATGTACATCGCGGCGATGCACGATGACACGCCGGGCTTCGAGCGCAACCTGGTCAGCCGCACGCTGGCCTTCTACAACAACGAGATCTACCTGCGTAACGACAACGGCACGCTGACCAAGATCGACGCGCCGAATTCGGCCGAGAAGGGCCTGCACAAGCAGTGGCTGACCCTGGAGCTGCGCGATGCGTGGACCGTGGGTGGCAAGACCTATGCCTCCGGTTCGCTGCTGGCGACCAAGCTGGACGACTTCCTGGCCGGCAAGCGTGATTTCGAGGTGCTGTTCACCCCGACCGCAACCACCTCGCTGGCCAGTGCCTCGTGGACCCAGAACCACCTGGTGCTGAACGTGCTGGACGACGTCAAGAACCGCCTGTCGGTGTTGACCCCGGGCGCGAAGGGCTGGCAGAAGAGTGCGTTCGTCGGTGCACCGGCGTTCGGTACGCTTGGCGTTGCGGCAGTGGACAGCAACGACAGTGATGCGGTGTGGTTGACCGCCACCGATTACCTGACCCCGACCACGCTGGCACTGGCCGAGATCGGCAAGGCGCCGGAAGTGCTCAAGACCATGCCGGCCTTCTTCGATGCCAAGGACAAGGTGATCGAGCAGCACTTCGCGACCAGCAAGGATGGCACCCGCGTGCCGTACTTCGTGGTGCACGACAAGGCGATGAAGCTGGACGGCGCCAACCCGACCCTGCTGTACGGCTATGGCGGCTTCGAGATCTCGCTGACCCCGAACTACTCCGGTGGCATGGGCCGTGCCTGGCTGGAGAAGGGTGGTGTGTACGTGGTTGCCAACATCCGTGGTGGTGGCGAGTACGGCCCGCGCTGGCACCAGGCGGCACTGAAGCAGAACCGCCACAAGGCGTATGAAGACATGGCCGCGGTGGCGCAGGATCTGGTCACCCGCAAGATCACCTCGGCCAAGCACCTGGGCGTGCAGGGCGGCAGCAACGGTGGCCTGCTCACCGGCAACATGCTGACCCAGTACCCGGAGCTGTTCGGTGCGGTGGTGGTGCAGGTGCCGCTGCTGGACATGAAGCGCTACAGCCACCTGTTGGCAGGTGCATCGTGGATGGCCGAGTACGGCAACCCGGACACCAGCGACTGGGAGTTCATCAAGACCTTCTCGCCGTACCACCTGTTCGACGCGAAGAAGAACTACCCGCCGGTGCTGTTCACCACCTCCACCCGCGATGACCGCGTGCACCCGGGCCACGCCCGCAAGATGGCGGCGAAGATGATCGACGCCGGCAAGGACGTGACCTACTACGAGAACATCGAAGGTGGCCACGGCGGTGCAGCCAACAACGCGCAGGCCGCGCACATGTCGGCGCTGGCCTACAGCTTCCTGTGGGAGCGGTTGGGCGGCAAGTGATGGAATGAAAAACGCCGCCTTCGGGCGGCGTTTTTCGTTGGGGCCACGTATCCACGCATGGCGTGGATCTACTGGTCCGGCGCACGGCACACCGGTAGATCCACGCCATGCGTGGATGCGGTGGACGTTACCGGGTCAGCCCGCCCAGCTCTTCAACCCGCGCGCAATCCGCTCCACTGCCTCCTGCAACCGCGGCACTTCCTGGGTATAGGCCAGGCGCACGTGCTGGCTCGAACGGTGGAAGCCGAAATCCAGCCCAGGGGTGAACGCCACGTGCTCGGTTTCCAGAAAGTGCGCGCAGAACGCCTGCGCGTCGTCGGTGAACGCGCTGACATCGGCGTACAGGTAGAACGCGCCCTGCGGCTCTACTTCAATGCGGAAACCGAGTTGACGCAGTGCCGGTAGCAGATAGTCGCGTCGTTGCTGGAATGCCTGCCGGCGCTGTTCGAAGATCGCCATCGATTCCTCGCTGAAGCAGGCCAGTGCGGCGTGCTGGGCGATGCTGGACGCGCTGATGTACAGGTTCTGCGCCAGCTTCTCCAGATCCGGCACGGCTGCCGGCGGCGCGACCAGCCAGCCCAACCGCCAACCGGTCATGCCGAAGTACTTGGAGAAGCTGTTCAGTACGAACGCGCTGTCATCCACCTGCAGCACGCTGGCTGCGTCCAGTCCGTAGGTCAGGCCGTGGTAGATCTCGTCCACCACCAGATGGCCGCCGCGCGCGTGCAGGGCCTTCGACAGCGCCGCCAGTTCGCCGGCGGAGAGCACGGTGCCGGTCGGGTTGGCGGGTGAAGCGACCAGCGCGCCGACACTGTCGGCATTCCAGTACTGCTCCACCAGCGAAGGTGTCAGTTGATAGGCGGTGTCCGGGCCGACCGGAACCAGCTGGGCGCCGCCTTCCACCAGACGCAGGAAATGACGGTTGCACGGATAGCCGGGGTCGGCCAGCAGCCAGTGGCGGCCGGGATCGACCAGCAGGCTGCTGGCCAGCAGCAGCGCGCCGGAGCCGCCGGGCGTCACCAGGATGCGTTCGGGATCGATATCCAGCCCGTAATGGCTGCGATAGAAGCCGCTGATCGCCTGGCGCAGGGCCGGCAGGCCACGCGCGGCGGTGTAGCGGGTATGGCCGGCGGCCAGTGCGGCCTGGCCGGCCCGTACGACCGGTTCGGCCGTGGTGAAGTCCGGTTCGCCGATTTCCAGGTGGATCACATCGTGGCCGGCCTGTTCCAGCGCCTGAGCGCGGGCCAGCAGGGACATCACGTGGAACGGAGCGATTTCATGGCTGCGCCGGCTGTAGCCCGGCGTATGGGGCAGGGTACTCATGCCCCCATGGTACGCCGCGCGCCGGGGGTAGTGCCGGCACTACCGGCAGGCAGGGCCACCATGACGATCCGCAGGGTTGCCGCGTCGCCGGGATTGGGGTCAGATCCCTTTTCGGGAAAAGGGATCTGACCCCGTCCAAGACCATTGCATTGATGCGCCTGGAGCCTTATCTCATGAAATCCACTCTCTGCCTGTTGCTCGCGAGCCTGATGACCACCACCGCTACCGCCGCCACGCCGCCCGTTCCGCCGGATGCCACCAAGCATCCGCACGTGGTCAAGGCGCCGTTCGGCGCGACCCGCAACGATGACTATTACTGGCTGCGCGACGACAAGCGCGAGAACAAGGACATGCTGGCCTACCTGCAGGCCGAGAATGCCTATGCCGACCAGCTGCTGGCACCGCTGAAGCCGCTGGAAGACACCCTGTACAAGGAGATCGTCGGCCGCATCAAGCAGGACGATTCCAGCGTGCCGGCGCGCGAGCGCGGGTACTGGTACTACAGCCGCTTCGAGACTGGCCAGGACTACCCGATCCACGCGCGCCGCAAGGGCGGTATGGACGCCGCCGAGGAAATCCTGCTGGACGTCAACACGATGGCCGCCGGCAAGGGCTACTTCAGCGTCGGCTCGATGGAAGTCAGCCAGGACAACCAGCTGCTGGCCTGGGCCGATGATGATGTCGGCCGCCGCCAGTACACCATCCGCTTCAAGGACCTGGCCACCGGCAAGGTGCTGCCCGATGTGATCAGCGGCAGCTCCGGCGACCTGGTCTGGGCCGACGACAACCGCACCGTGCTGTACGTCGAGAACGATCCGGAAACGCTGCTGACCGTGCGCGTGAAAAAGCACGTGTTGGGCACCCCGGCCAGCGCCGACACCGTCGTCTACGAAGAAAAGGACGACAGCTTCTACATGGGCATCGGCCGCACCCGCGACGATCGCTTCATCACCATTGGCGTGCACAGCACCGTGTCCTCGGAAGAGCGCTACGCGCCGGCCAGCGACCCGACGAATTTCACCGTGCTGGCCCCGCGCCAGCGTGACGTCGAGTACGACGCCGACCACTTCGATGGCCGCTGGGTGATCCGCACCAACGACGGTGCAAAAAACTTCAAGCTGGTTACCGCACCGACCGATGCCACCTCGCGTGCGCAATGGAAGGACTGGATCGCGCACGACGATGCGGTGTTCATCGAAGGCTTCGAACTGTTCGATGCGTACACCGCCATTGCTGAACGCTCCGAGGGCCTGGAGCGCATCCGTCTGTTGTTCAAGGACGGCCGCAGCGACTACGTGAAGGCCGACGAGCCGGCGTACTCGATGGGCCTGGGCGACAACACCGAGGCCAATACGCCGTGGTTGCGCTACGTCTATACCTCCATGACCACACCGACCACGGTGTTCGAACTGAACACCGCCACCGGCGAGCGTCGCCAGCTGAAGGTGCAGCCGGTGATCGGCTATGACGCCTCGAAGTACGAAACCGACCGCGTCTGGATCACCGCGCGCGATGGGGTGAAGGTGCCGGTGTCGCTGGTCTATCGCAAGGGTTACCAGAAGGACGGCAAGGGCGCGCTGTTCCAGTACGCCTACGGCAGCTATGGCATGTCGATGGACCCGTACTTCAACCAGACGGCAGTGAGCCTGCTCGACCGTGGCGTGGTGTATGCCATTGCGCATATCCGTGGTGGCCAGGAAATGGGCCGGGACTGGTACGAGAATGGCAAGCTGCTGCACAAGCAGAACACCTTCAACGACTTCATCGACGTCACCCGTGGCCTGGTGGCGCAGGGATGGGCGGCGAAGGATCGCGTGGCCGCCTCCGGTGGCAGCGCCGGTGGCCTGCTGATGGGCGCGGTGGCCAACCAGGCCCCGCAGGATTACCGGGTGATGGTGGCGCAGGTGCCGTTCGTGGACGTGGTCACCACCATGCTTGATCCGACCATCCCGCTGACCACCAACGAGTACGACGAGTGGGGCAACCCGGAGCAGAAGCCGTACTACGACTACATGCTTTCCTATTCGCCCTACGACAACGTCAAGCCGCAGGCGTACCCAGCGCTGTTCGTGGGCACTGGCCTGTGGGATTCGCAGGTGCAGTACTGGGAGCCGGCCAAGTGGGTGGCCAAGCTGCGTGACGACAACACCGGCCACTTGCCGATCCTGTTCCGCACCAACATGGAAGCCGGCCACGGCGGCAAGTCCGGGCGCTTCCAGCGTTACCGCGAACTGTCCGAGTCGTATGCGTTCGTGCTGCAGCAGCTGGGTATCGAAACGCCCGATGCCGGCGCTGCGACGGAATGACGCATCGTGGCGGCGGTGATATCGCCGCCGCCACCTGCGCTGGGTATCCTTGCGCGATGAGCCTGCCCGAACCGCCCGCCACCAAGGACCTGCCAGCGCCCACCCGGCCGGTGCGGTTCCGCTGGGCGTGGTGGCTGCTGGCCTATGCCAGCCTGGGCACCGGCATCGTCGGCATCTTCGTGCCAGGGCTACCGACCACCGTATTCATCCTGATCTCGGCCTGGGCCGCCTCGCGCGGTTCCGAACGCCTGCACACCTGGCTGCTGCAACACCCGCGCTTCGGCCCCGCCATCGCCAACTGGCAGGCCCATGGTGCAGTCAGCCGCTACGGCAAGTGGATGGCCACGATCACCATGGCGGTGTGTGCCGGCATCATGCTGTGGTGCGTACCGATCGCGTGGGTGAAGTGGTTCTCGATCGGCAGCATGACGGTGGTGGCGATCTGGTTGTGGACCCGACCGCTGCCGCCACCCGCGGATTGACCGCCTGCGGTGGTGCCGGCCGCTGGCCGGCAACCCGATCCCCTGCACCAACCGCTCAGCCACCAATGGCTATACTCGGGGCATGAAGATCCCCCATCGAAACGCCATCCTGATTCCGCTGGCAGCGTCTTCGCTGCTGTTCCTCGCCGCCTGCGGCAACAAGGGCCCGCTGGTACTGCCGCAGAAGCCGGTACCGGTCGAAGAACTGGTCGAACCGGTTGCCGAGCCCGCCACCGAGGCGACCCCGGCGGAGAACCAGGGCAGCGGCACCCCGGCCACGACCGCAGACCCGGCTGCACCCATCCCCCAACCGGCGCCTGCGCCTGCGAAGAAGGTGGGCGGCGGGAATGAGTAAGGCCGGTTCCAAGGCCCTGCGCTTCAGCAAGATGCATGGCGCGGGCAATGATTTCGTAGTGATCGACCTGCGTGACGGTACCGCGCCGCCCACGCCTGAACTGGCCGCGCGCCTGGCCGACCGCCACACCGGTGTCGGCTGCGATCAGATCCTGACCATCGAAGCGCCGCGCGCGGAAGGCTCAGTGGCTTCGTACCGCATCTGGAATGCCGATGGTTCCAACTCCGAGCAGTGCGGCAACGGCGCGCGCTGCATCGCCGCCTGGCTGGTACGCGAGGGCAGTGCACAGGGCGATGCGTTCGTCATCGACAGCCCACTGGCCAGTCACGCGGTAACGGTGCTGGGCGATGGCCAGTACGCGGTGGCGATGGGCGTGCCTGCATTCGAGCCGGCCAACGTGCCGCTGGTGGGCTTCGCCCATCCGCGTGAGGAGTACCTGTTGCCGCTGCAGGGTGAAACCGTGCGTTTTGCTGCGGTATCGATGGGCAACCCACATGCAGTGATTGAAGTCGGTCTGATCGATGCCGCACCGGTTGAGCGCGTCGGTTCGCTGCTGCAGCAGCATGCCTCGTTCCCGCGTTCGGTGAACGTGGGTTTTGCCCAGGTAATGAGCCCGGCGCACGCACGCCTGCGCGTGTTCGAGCGCGGCGTCGGTGAAACCCTGGCCTGTGGCAGCGGTGCCTGCGCTGCTGCCGTCACCCTGATGCAGCGCGGGCGCCTGCAGCGCGATGCGCGCATCAGCCTGCCCGGCGGCGAGCTGCGCATCCAGTGGCCGGGCGATGGCCAGCCGGTGGTGATGGCTGGCCCGACCGCATTCGTCTTCGAAGGGGAGTGGATCGCATGACCGAAACCGTCGACAAGCTCGGAGCCCATGAAGTCGCTGCCTGGTTGCGGCGCCATCCCGGCTTCCTCAAGCAGTTCCCGGACCTGGCCCTGACCCTGGTGGTGCCACGCGATGACGGCCCGACCGCGTCGCTTGCCAGCTACCAGCTGGAAGTGCTGCGCGAGAAGAACCGCGAGCTGGCGCGACGGTTGGCCGACCTGGGTGCGACCGCCCAGGTCAATGAACGCCTGGCGGTGCGCACGCATCAGCTCACCCTTGCGCTGATGAAGCAGGACAACGCCGCTGACACCCTGCGCGCGATGGCCGCCTCGCTGCAGGAAGATTTCGCCGGTGATCTGGTGCGATTGGTGGTGCACGCGCCGGTGGCCGGGCTGGAGCAGGCGGACTGGCTGCAGGTGATCGCCGCCGATGATGCGCAGCTGGGCCCGTTCCGCGATTGCCTCAAAGACGGCGAGCCGATCTGTGGCCGCTTGCAGCCGGAGAAGAACGCCGTCCTGTACGGCGTGCGCAGCGAAGAAGTGCAGACCACCGCGTTGCTGCCACTGCCGGGCGTTGGCCTGATCGCGGTCGGCAGCCACGACCCGAACCGCTTCTACCCGGGCATGGGTACGCTGTTCCTGCGCATGATGGGCGATGCGCTGGTCACCGGCCTGAAGCGCTTCCGGGACTGAGCAGGACTTTACGGCGATGAGCGCAGTACAGGCCTTCCTGCAGCACCTTCAGGTGGAGCGGCGGATGTCGGCGCATACGCTCGATGCCTACCGCCGCGACCTGGATGCGCTGTCGGTGTGGGCCGAACCGCGTGGCGGGTCGGTGGAAGCACTCGATGCCGAAGCGCTGCGCCAGTTCATCGCCGATGAACATCGCCGGGGCCTGTCGGCCAAGAGCCTGCAACGCCGGTTGTCGGCCTGTCGCAGCTTCTATGCATGGCTGCTCAAGCACGGCCGTATCGAAGTCAGCCCGGCAGCGACGCTGAAGGCGCCGCGCGCGCCACGCCGGTTGCCGCAGGTACTGGATGCCGATGAGGCGGTGCAGCTGGTTGAACTGGAACCGGAGGGTGAACTTGGGCGCCGTGACCGCGCGCTGCTGGAACTGTTCTATTCCTCCGGTCTGCGCCTGAGCGAAGTGTGCGGATTGGTCTGGCGTGATCTGGACTTCGCCAGCGGGCTGGTCAACGTGCTGGGCAAGGGCAATCGCCAGCGTCGGGTGCCGTTCGGGCGGCCGGCGCGCGAAGCGCTGCAGGCGTGGCGTGCAGAAAGTGGTGGCGGGCCGACCATGCCG
Source organism: Stenotrophomonas maltophilia (assembly GCF_004684085.1). Lineage (GTDB taxonomy): Bacteria > Pseudomonadota > Gammaproteobacteria > Xanthomonadales > Xanthomonadaceae > Stenotrophomonas > Stenotrophomonas maltophilia_AS. The sequence goes on along the minus strand of NZ_SRHZ01000077.1, from coordinate 92,267 downwards.
GTGTTTCCCGGCCGCAACGGGCCGATCAGCCAACGCGCGGTGCAGATCCGCATCCGCCAGCTGGCGCAGCGCCAGGGCCTGTTCAAGCACGTGCACCCGCATATGCTGCGGCACAGTTTTGCCAGCCACATCCTCGAATCGTCCGGCGATCTGCGCGGTGTGCAGGAACTGCTCGGCCATGCCGACATCGCCACCACCCAGATCTATACCCACCTCGACTTCCAGTACCTGGCCAAGGTCTACGATGCCGCGCATCCCCGCGCGAAGCGCCGCAACAAGGCCGAGTAGCGCCTGGCCATGCCCGGTGGCGTCTGCTGCACGCTCGCCGGGCATGGCCCGGCGCTACCGGTATGTCCCGCCCTTGATCTGGATCAGGGCAGGGCGGGTGCAACCGGCGCACCGTGGCCACAGGCCACGAGGAAACCGCCACCATGGCGAAGCCCATACCGCTGCACCCCAAGCACCCCGAACGCATCTGCTGGGGCTGCGACCGCTACTGCGCGGCTGACGCATTGGCGTGCGGCAACGGGTCCGGACGCACCCAGCACCCGATCGAGACGCAGGGCGAAGACTGGTACATCGCCTGGGGCATCGAACCGAATCCGGACCGGCCTTCGCAGGCCAAGCGCTGAACGGCCGTCGTTCCACGTTCGGGCGGCGGGGTCCGCGCGGATTGCGATGCGCTCGCTGGAAGGGCGCCCTCCTGCCCATAGGGCGCGGCCAAGCGCTGAACGGCAGCCATCCACGCAGGCTTGATCGCACCCGGCGCTGTCCCCATCTCCCGTGAACAGCTATCGGAGGCCGCATGGACCCCAGTCAGAATCCCAACGTTTTCCACGCCACCACCATCGTCTGCGTCCGTCGCGGCGAGCACGTGGCCATTGCCGGCGACGGCCAGGTCACGCTGGGCCACACCGTGATGAAGGGCAATGCGCGCAAGGTGCGTCGCCTCGGTCGTGATGGCCAGGTGCTGGCCGGCTTCGCCGGTGCCGCCGCCGATGCCTTCACCCTGTTCGAGCTGTTCGAGGCCAAGCTGGAAAAGCACGGCCAGCTGCAGCGTGCTGCGGTCGAGCTGGCCAAGGATTGGCGCACGGAGCGCCGCCTGGGCAAGCTCGAGGCCCTGCTGGCAGTGGCGGACAAGGAAACCTCGCTGATCATCAGCGGCACCGGTGATGTGATCGAGCCGGAGGACGGCATCATCGCCATCGGTTCCGGCGGTTCCTACGCATTGTCCGCGGCACGCGCGCTGATGGCGCACACCGAACTGGATGCACGCACCATCGCCAGCGAAGCAATCGGCATCGCCGGCGACATCTGCATCTACACCAACCGCAACGTGGTGGTTGAGGAGTTGTGACGGGGAACCGTCACCGGCATTCCCGATCCGCCGGGCATGGCCCGGCGCTACCGACAACGCATTCGTGAGCACACCCATGCCGCACAAGATTGAAGTTTCCTCCGCCACCATGACCCCGCGCGAAATCGTGCAGGAACTGGACCGGCACATCGTTGGCCAGCACGATGCCAAGCGCGCGGTGGCCATTGCCCTGCGCAACCGCTGGCGCCGCATGCAGCTGGAGCCTGAGCTGCGCAACGAAGTCATGCCGAAGAACATCCTGATGATCGGCCCGACCGGCGTCGGCAAGACCGAGATCGCACGTCGCCTGGCCACGTTGGCCAATGCACCGTTCGTCAAGGTCGAAGCCACCCGCTTCACCGAAGTGGGCTACGTCGGCAAGGATGTGGAGCAGATCATCCGCGACCTGGCCGATACCGCGGTGAAGCTGTACCGCGAACAGGCCAAGGTGCGCGTGCGTACCCAGGCCGAAGAGCGTGCCGAAGACCGCATCCTCGATGCGCTGCTGCCGCGCCGCAGCGGTGGCATTGGCTTCGATCCGGAGGTGGCGCGCAACGAACCGTCGGCGCAGGACAACGAGACCCGCATCAAGTTCCGCAAGATGTTGCGCAATGGGGAACTGGACGATCGCGAGATCGAACTGGACCTGTCGGCCAACGTCAGCATGGACATCATGACCCCGCCGGGCATGGAAGAAATGGGCCAGCAGCTGAAGTCGATGTTTGCCAACCTCGGTGGCGGCGCCAAGGCGCACAAGCGCACGCTGACCATCAAGGCCGCGCGCCCGCTGCTGCTGGAAGAAGAGGCGGGCAAGCTGGTCAACGAAGATGACATCCGCACCGCCGCCATCGAAGCCTGCGAGCAGCACGGCATCGTCTTCATCGACGAGATCGACAAGGTCGCCAAGCGCGGCGATAACGTAGGCGGTGGTGATGTCTCGCGCGAAGGCGTGCAGCGCGACCTGCTGCCGCTGGTGGAAGGCTCCAATGTGTCCACCAAGTACGGCACCATCAAGACCGACCATATCCTGTTCATCGCCTCGGGTGCGTTTCACCTGGCCAAGCCCAGCGACCTCATTCCGGAACTGCAGGGCCGCTTCCCGATCCGTGTGGAACTGGGCGCCCTCAGCAAGCAGGATTTCGTGCGCATCCTGACCGAACCGAAGGCCGCGCTGACCAAGCAGTACGAAGCGCTGCTGGCGACCGAGGGCGTCAAGGTCAGCTTCACCGCCGATGCCATCGATCGTCTTGCCGAGATCGCCTTCCAGGTGAACGAGCGCCAGGAAAACATCGGTGCGCGTCGCCTGCACACGGTGCTGGAACGCCTGCTGGATTCGCTCAGCTACGAAGCGCCGGACCGTGGCGGTGAGACGCTGGCCATTGACAGTGCTTATGTCGACAAGCACCTGGGCGAGCTGGTGCAGGACCCTGACCTGAGCCGCTACATCCTGTAATTGAGAAGGCCGCCGAAAGGCGGCCTTTTTCGTTTGCATCCGCGCATGGCGTGGATCTACTTCGGTAGCGCCGGGCCATGCCCGGCAGCGACCTCACGCTTCCGGCAACGGCTCGGGCACCGTTCCAGGAACGAACACGCCGTCCTTCACGTAGGCGGCCAGGGTCATGTCCAGTGCGAGCATGCCGTCGCGCTTGAGGTCCATCAGGTCCGGTTCGACCATCGCCCCGTGCAGCACGCCCAGCACGGTGGCGTGCAGCATGCGTGCGGCGATCTTCGGGTCGGCGCCTTCGCGCAGCTGGCCCAGATCCTGCGCACGGCGCAGGGCGCGTTCCATGCGGTCCAGCGCATCTCGGAAGCCGGCCTGCTGTAGTTCGGTCAGCACCTTGGTATCGGCCGAGGCGTCGCTGCGCAGCATGATCTCCATGGTCTTGCGCAGGCGCTCATCCTCGGACAGCTCGATGAACGAGTGGATCATCACCGCACGCAGGTCGTGCACCGGCGTGTCGCGCTGGTCGGTGGAGGTGCGCTCCAGTTCCTGCATGAAAGGCAGGTGCACCCGTTCGACGATCGCGGTCAGCACCTCGCTCTTGTTCTTGAAGTGCCAGTAGACCGCGCCGCGGGTGTAGCCGGCACGGGCACCGATCATCTCCAGCGTGGTACGGGCCACGCCGTGTTCATGGAAGCAGGCTTCGGCGGCGTCAAGGATGCCTTCCCGGGTTGCCTGGGTGTCCTCTTTGGTCTTGCGGGCCATGGGTCGGTACGAGTGCGGGTGAAACGTGGCTGAATTGTACCGGTTTACAAACAAACACGCATGTATGTATATTTCGTTCCCATCATTCCCGCCGTGTGCGTGGCAGGCCCGTCCGGCTCCCACTCCACCCGGGTGGGCGCTGTTCGCACGGTCTTCACTGTTTGTGGTGGAGGGTCCGCCGTATCAGCGCTGGCTGAGACCCTTTCCTTCAAGAGCCTTTCCGTCATGTTGCTGAGCCGAATCCGACCCTTTGCACTGTCGCTGGCGATCGCCGCGACCGTGGCTGCCTGTGGCGGCCAACCCCAGGCCCCCGAACAGGGCCCGGGTAACGTCACCGTGGTGACGCTGAAGTCCGAAACCGTAGGTCTGACCCGAGAACTGCCGGGCCGTACCAATGCGTTCCTGGTCGCTGAAGTGCGCCCGCAGGTCAACGGCATCGTCGCCAAGCGCCTGTTCACGGAGGGCGGCATGGTCAAGGCAGGCGAGCCGCTGTACCAGATCGAGGACGCGAGCTACCGCGCCCAGGCCAACAGCGCGCGTGCCCAGCTGGCCCGCGCCGAAGCCACCGCCAATGCCGCCCGCCTGAGCGCCAAGCGCATCACCGAGCTGGCCAAGGTCGACGCGGTCAGTCAGCAGGATCTGGAAAACGCCGTGGCTGCGCAGAAGCAGGCCGACGCAGACGTCGGCGCCGCCAAGGCAACGCTGGATGCGGCCAACGTCACCCTCGGCTACGCGCGCATCACTGCGCCGATCAGCGGCCGCATCGGCAAGTCCAGCGTTACCCAGGGCGCGCTGGTCAGTGCCGGCCAGGCCACCGCGCTGGCCACTGTGCAGCAGCTGGACCCGATCTACGTCGACCTGACCCAGTCCTCGGCCGAACTGCTGCAGCTGCGCCGCGAACTGGCCGCCGGCCGCCTGCAGGACAACCAGCAGACCCCGGTCAGCATCCTGATGGAAGACGGCAGCACCTTCCAGCACAAGGGCACGCTGGAGTTCTCCGAAGTCAGCGTTGACCCGGCCACGGGCAGCTTCGGCCTGCGGGTCAAGGTCGACAATCCCGATGGCCTGCTGATGCCGGGCATGTACGTGCGCGCGGTCATCGGCGGTGGCGTGCGCAGCGATGCGGTGCTGGTGCCGATGCAGGGCATCGCCCGCGATCCGAAGGGCGACACCAGCGCCATGGTGGTCGACAAGGACAACAAGGTCGAGGCGCGCCCGGTCAAGGTCAGCCGTACCGTCGGCGACAAGTGGCTGGTCGAGGACGGCCTGAAGGCCGGCGACAAGGTCATTGTCGAAGGCCTGCAGAAGATCGGCCCGGGCATGCCCGTGAACGCCACCGAACAGGGCGCCGCCCCGGCCAAGCCGGCCGCAGCCCAACCTGCAGCCCCGGCCGCAGGCGCGAAGTAAGCGGAGAACCCCATGGCACGTTTCTTCATCGATCGACCCATCTTCGCGTGGGTCATCGCGATCATCATCATGCTCGCCGGCGGCCTGGCCCTGTTCAAGCTGCCGATCTCGATGTATCCCAACGTCGCACCGCCGGCGGTGGAAATCAGCGCCAGCTACCCGGGTGCTTCGGCCAAGGTGGTCGAAGACTCGGTGACGCAGATCATCGAGCAGAACATGAAGGGCCTTGATGGCCTGATCTACTTCTCCTCCAACAGCTCGTCCAACGGCCAGGCCACCATCACCCTGACCTTCGAGAGCGGCACCAACCCGGACATCGCCCAGGTGCAGGTGCAGAACAAGCTGCAGCTGGCCATGCCGCTGCTGCCGCAGGAAGTGCAGCGGCAGGGCATCAACGTGGCCAAGTCCAGCTCGGGCTTCCTCAACGTCATCGCGTTCGTGTCCGAAGACGGCAGCATGGATGCCAACGACATCGCCGACTACGTCGGTTCCAATGTCGTGGACCGCTTGAGCCGCGTGCCGGGCGTGGGCAACATCCAGGTGTTCGGTGGCAAGTACGCCATGCGCATCTGGCTGGACCCGAACAAGCTGCATACCTATGGCCTGTCGGTGCCGGAAGTGACCGCTGCGATCAAGGCACAGAACGCACAGGTGGCCATCGGCCAGCTGGGTGGTGCGCCGTCGGTGAAGGGCCAGCAGCTCAACGCCACCATCAACGCACAGTCGCGCCTGCAGACCCCGGAGCAGTTCCGCAACATCATCGTGCGTGGCGCGCAGGACGGTGCCGAGCTGCGCCTGGGTGACGTCGCCCGCGTCGAACTGGGTGCCGAGTCCTACGACTTCGTCACCCGCTACAACGGCCAGCCGGCCAGCGGCCTGGCGGTCACCCTGGCCACCGGCGCCAACGCGCTGGACACCGCGGCCGGTGTCGATGCAACCCTGAAGGAACTGGAAGGCTTCTTCCCGGCGGGCCTGAAGGCCGAGATCCCGTACGACACCACTCCGTTCGTGCGCGTCTCGATCAAGGGTGTGGTGCAGACCCTGATCGAAGCGATCGTGCTGGTGTTCGTGGTGATGTACCTGTTCCTGCAGAACTTCCGCGCCACCCTGATCCCGACCATCGCCGTGCCGGTGGTGCTGCTGGGTACCTTCGGCGTGCTGTCGGTGCTGGGCTTCTCGGTGAACATGCTGACCATGTTCGCGATGGTGCTGGCCATCGGCCTGCTGGTGGATGACGCCATCGTGGTGGTGGAGAACGTCGAGCGCATCATGTCCGAAGAGGGCCTGTCGCCATTGGAAGCCACCCGCAAGTCGATGGGCCAGATCACCGGCGCACTGGTGGGTATCGGCCTGGTGCTGTCGGCGGTGTTCGTGCCGATGGCCTTCATGAGTGGCTCCACTGGCGTCATCTACCGGCAGTTCTCAGCCACGATCGTTTCTGCGATGGCGTTGTCGGTGCTGGTGGCGATCGTGCTGACCCCGGCGCTGTGCGCCACCATGCTCAAGCCGCTGAAGAAGGGCGAGCATCACGTTGCACACAAGGGCTGGTCGGGCCGTTTCTTCAATGGCTTCAACCGTGGTTTCGATCGCACCAGCGAAAGCTACCAGCGTGGCGTGCGCGGCATCCTGCACCGTCCGTGGCGGTTCATGGGCATCGTCGCCGCACTGTTCCTGCTGATGGGCGTGCTGTTCGTGCGCCTGCCCAGCTCGTTCCTGCCCAATGAAGACCAGGGCGTGCTGATGGCGCTGGTGCAGGCGCCGGTCGGTGCCACCCAGGAGCGCACGCTGGAATCGATCGCCGCGCTTGAAAAGCACTTCATGGAAAACGAGAAGGATGCCGTCGAGTCGGTGTTCTCCGTGCAGGGCTTCAGCTTCGCCGGCATGGGCCAGAACGCGGGCATGGCCTTCGTCAAGCTGAAGGACTGGAAGGACCGTGATGCTGACAACGGTGTGATGCCGATTACCGGCCGTGCGATGGCCGCACTGGGACAGATCAAGGATGCCTTCATCTTTGCCTTCCCGCCGCCGGCCATTCCGGAACTGGGCACCGCCTCGGGCTATACCTTCTTCCTGAAGGACAACAGCGGCCAGGGCCATGAAGCGTTGGTGGCCGCGCGCAACCAGCTGCTGGGCCTGGCGGCCCAGAGCAGCAAGCTGGCCAATGTGCGTCCGAACGGCCAGGAAGACACGCCGCAGTTCCGCATCGATATCGATGTGGCCAAGGCGACCTCGCTGGGCCTGTCGATCGACCAGATCAACGCCACCCTGGCCACCGCGTGGGGCAGCTCGTACATCGATGACTTCGTCGATCGCGGCCGCGTCAAGCGCGTGTTCGTGCAGGCCGACCAGGCGTTCCGCATGGTGCCGGAGGACTTCGATCTCTGGTCGGTGAAGAACGACAAGGGCGAGATGGTTCCCTTCAGCGCTTTCGCCAGCAAGAAGTGGGACTACGGCTCGCCGCGACTGGAGCGTTACAACGGCGTGTCGGCCTCCGAGATCCAGGGTGAGCCGGCGCCGGGCGTGGCCTCGGGTGATGCGATGGCCGAGATCGAACAGCTGGCCAAGCAGCTGCCGCAGGGCTTCGGTGTCGAATGGACGGCGATGTCCTATCAGGAACGCCAGGCGGGCTCGCAGACGCCGCTGCTGTACACGCTGTCGCTGATGATCGTGTTCCTGTGTCTTGCGGCCCTGTACGAAAGCTGGAGCGTGCCGACCTCGGTGCTGCTGGTGGCGCCGCTGGGCATCCTTGGTGCAGTACTGGCCAATACCTTCCGTGGCATGGAGCGTGACATCTACTTCCAGGTGGCGATGCTGACCACGGTGGGCCTGACCAGCAAGAACGCGATCCTGATCGTCGAATTTGCCAAGGAACACCTGGAGAAGGGCGCGGGGCTGATCGAGGCGACGATGCATGCGGTCCGCGACCGCCTGCGCCCGATCATCATGACCTCGCTGGCCTTCGGCATGGGCGTGCTGCCGCTGGCGATCTCCACCGGTGCCGGTTCCGGCGCCAAGCAGGCGATCGGTACCGGCGTGCTCGGCGGCATGATTGTCGGCACCGTGCTGGGCGTGTTCTTCGTGCCGCTGTTCTTCGTGGTGGTGCAACGCGTGTTCAAGCGCAAGACCGCCGAGTGATGAAATCCGGTAGCGCCGGGCCATGCCCGGCGGATGCCTCACCGCGTAGCCGCCGGGCACGGCCCGGCGCTACCACCGTGACCCCCAAGGTGTCGCCATGAAATTCTCTTCTCTTGCTGTATCCCTGGCCGCCGCGCTCGCGCTGGCCGGCTGCTCCACCCTGGTACCGAAGGATACTGCCGTGGCCCCGGCCATTCCGGCGCAGTGGCCGGCCGAGGTCGCGCAGGGCCAGGTGGCCGATGTCGCTGCCGTCGGCTGGCGCGACTTCTTCACCGATGCGCGCCTGCAGCAGCTGATCGACCAGTCGCTGCAGAACAACCGCGACCTGCGCGTGGCCGTGCTCAATGTTGAACGCGCACGTGGCCAGTACCGCGTGCAGCGTGCCGATCGTGTGCCCGGCGTAGCCGTCACCGGCCAGATGGATCGCCGCGGCACCGATGCCGGTGTCACCGAGTCGTTCACTGCCGGTGTTGGTGTGGCCGAGTTCGAACTGGATCTGTTCGGTCGCGTGCGCAATCTCAGCGAGGCTGCCTTGCAGCAGTACTTCGCCGTTGCCGCGAACCGGCGCAACGCGCAGTTGAGCCTGGTTGCCGAGACCGCCACCGCATGGTTGACCTACGGTGCCGACGCGCAGCGGTTGAAGATCGCCGAAGCGACACTGAAGACGTACGAGGATTCGCTGCGCCTGGCCGAGGCCCGCCACGAACGCGGTGGCAGCTCGGCACTGGAACTGACCCAGACCCGTACCCTGGTCGAAACCGCGCGCACCGATGCTGCACGCCTGCGTGGCCAGCTGTCCCAGGACCGCAACGCACTGGCGCTGCTGGCCGGAGGCCAGTTGGATCCGGCGCTGCTGCCGGATACCGTCGCGCCGAGTCTGCTGGCACTGGCCCCGCCGCCGGCGGGCCTGCCCAGCGACGTGCTGTTGCAGCGCCCGGACATCATGTCCGCCGAGCATCAGCTGCTGGCCGCCAACGCCAGTATCGGCGCGGCGCGCGCGGCGTTCTTCCCGAGCATCTCGCTGACCGGCAGCATCGGCAGCGGTTCGAACGAACTGTCGAATCTGTTCGACAGTGGCACCCGCGTATGGAGCTTCCTGCCGAAGATCACGCTGCCGATCTTCCAGGGTGGCAAGCTGCGCGCGAACCTGGCCATTGCCAACGCCGATCGTGACATCGCGCTGGCGCAGTACGAGAAAGCGATCCAGGTGGGCTTCCGCGAAACCGCCGATGCGCTGGCGCTGAATGTCAGCCTGGACGAACAGGTTGCGTCGCAGCAGCGCCTGGTCGAGGCGGCCGAACAGGCCAATCGCCTGTCGCAGGCACGCTATGACGCCGGCCTGGACAGCTTCGTGACCTTGCTCGATGCGCGCCGTACCGCCTACAACGCGCAGCAGACGCAGCTGCAGGCGCAGCTGGCACAGCAGGCCAATCGCATCACGCTGTACAAGGTGCTTGGCGGCGGCTGGCACGAGCGCGGTTAAGAGCACGCCCATCGGTAGCGCCGGGCCATGCCCGGCGGCTTTTGGCACAGGCTCAGGCGCTACCGCATGGGCCACCGGCACCAGGCAAATGGATATTCATCCAGTTGCGTTGTGAGCCCGGCCCGTATCGGGTTGCCCAGGATGTAGAGCGCATGTCGCCTCAATGCATCCTCATGACGTACTGCGTGGTCGAAGTAGCTCGGCTGCCACAGAGGCGTTTCTACACCGAATTGTTGGCCTATCAGGCGACTGCTGCGCGATTTCAACGTGCCCATCAGCCGGGAAAGCGTTCCGCTGCGCAGTTGCACCAGCCAATGCAGATGATCGGGCATCACGACCCAGGCGAAAGAATAGCTGAGGCCTGCACGCTCCACGAATCGTAATGCGTCCACGAAGCACGCGGCACAGTTGGGGTCTTCGAAAACCCGACGGCGCTGTCGGACGACGGTGGTCAACACATAGCAGCTATCAATGCGGGAATCGCGGCCACGCGTCAGATGACGACTGGACATGAGGCCATTCTGTCTTGGAAGCGTACGCGCCTCTATCGGCGGTCACCTTTGGATTGTGTGAGGATCTCCCGCTTTCCCGTTCGGCGTTCACATCGCCGGATGTGTACCGCGCGTTGCGCTCGCCGGGCATGGCCCGGCGCTACCGGGTGGGTGGGACGCCGGATGTGTACCGCGCATTGCGCTCGCCGGGCATGGCCGGGCGCTACCGATCACACGGCTTCATCGTCGCGGCGTGTGCTGTGGCACGCGCGAACGCGCGCCAGCGCGTCACCGGCCTCGCGCGCCATCTGCTCGTATTCGGCGCGGATTTCCTCCAGGCGTTCTTCATCCAGTTCTTCCAGGTCCAGAAGCTCGTTGTTGGCTTCGGCCGTTGCCCGGATCAACTCGTCCAGTTTGATCTGCATCGCCGCGGTGTCGGCGTTCTGCGTGTGCTGGATCAGGAACACCATGAGAAAGGTGATGATCGTGGTGCCGGTGTTGATCACCAGCTGCCAGGTGTCGTTGAAACCAAACACCGGCCCGCTGATGCCCCAGATCACGACGATCATCACCGCGGCCAGGAAGGTCCACGGCGAACCGGTGGCGGCCGCGGCCTTCTTGGCGATCGTATTGAACAGGTTTCTTGCTTTCATCATCGTCATCCCACTCAGGTGACGAGGATGATCGGCAGTGGCCCGTGCAGGGGCCGTGCAGCCGCCGTTCGGCTCAGGCGCGCAGGCGCGGAGCGTCCTGCAGCCGAATCGGGCTGGTCTGGTAGACATGCTGCCAGCAACGATCAACGAACTCGCGGGCCTGGGCTTCGCTCAGGCGCGGCATGATCTGCAGCGCGTACTGGGTCTGGAACATCTCGTCGCGCTGCGAATTGCTGGCGCGCGGCTGGGTGATCAGCGAATCACAGGCGAACTTGATCCAAGGTACATAGGAGCCGAACGAGTTGTGCGGCAATGCACCGTCGGCATGCTGGCGGCGCCAGTGATCAAGCTCGGCATCAACATTGATGACCGGGGGAATGGTGGGGACTTCAGCGTGCATGTCGATCCAATCGGTTGAGGTGGATGGGAGTGGGGGTTCATCGCAGTGTGGCGTATGCGCCGGTGCATGCCGCGTCAGCGCGGCGTGCAGCCGGTGTTGCCATCGAGAAGCTGCGCGTGGGTCACGGCACCGAGGTCTTCGGCGATGTCGGCCATGGCGTTGCACAGCCGGACATGATCGCGCGGGTGGGCGCGGATCACTTCCTGCTGCAATCCCTGGTAAGCGGTCCAGAACGGCGCGGTGCGTCGATGCAGCGCGAACTGCTGCGTCATTCGGTCGCGGATGCCGGCAAGGGCCGGGTCGGGCGTGGGGCGTAGGGCGAGCGCGCACATGGCTGGCTCCGCCGGGGAAAGGGGCCCCGGTCATTCCACCCTAGGTGCGATGGCGGGCTCGGGTGTTACCGGCGTGTATGCACACCGGCCACCTGACTGTGCACCGGTTCACGGTGATCGCCGCAAACGCTGCCGGCACAGGGGTGTGCCGGCCTGAAGCGTTCATTAAGCGGGTTCAACAGGAAACTGCGTGGTGTTCATTCACCGATGTCTTCGTTCCAGATCTCCGGGGACTGCGCAATGAAGCCGCCCAGCAGGTCCACGCATTCCTGGCTGTCCAGGTCGATCACGTTGACGCCGTTTTCCCGCAGCCAGTCGATGCCGCCCTGGAAGGTGCGCGATTCGCCTACCACTACGGTGCCGATGTTGAACTGGCGCACCAGACCCGAGCAGTACCAGCACGGTGCCAGGGTGGTGACCATGATGGTGTCCTGGTAGCGGCGCTGGCGGCCGGCCTTGCGGAAGGCATCGGTCTCGCCGTGTACCGACGGGTCGCCTTCCTGCACACGGCGGTTGTGCCCGCAGCCGAGCAGGCGGCCGTCGTTGTGATACAGCGCCGCGCCGATCGGTACGCCGCCCTCGGCCAGCCCCTGGCGGGCTTCGGCGATGGCGGTCTGCAGCAGGGCCTGGTAGTCGGGCGTGGTGATCATGCGGGGCTCCGGTAAGTCGTGGCCGGTCATGATACGGGCAGGGGGTGCCGATGGCTCCCGGCGGTGCGATAATCGGGGGTATGAGCGAATCCCCCTACAAATCCGGTACCACCCATTTCGGGTTCCGCGACGTCGACGCCAAGGACAAGCAGAAGCTTGTCGGCCAGGTGTTCACCTCGGTCGCGCGCAACTACGACCTGATGAACGACCTGATGAGCATGGGCGTGCACCGGGTCTGGAAGCGCTACTACGTGGCCACCGCGCAGGTGAAGCCGGGCGACCGCGTGCTTGATCTGGCTGGTGGCACCGGCGACATCGCCGCCCTGCTGAAGGAGCGCGTCGGCGCCGAAGGCTCGGTGGTGCTGGGCGACATCAACGCCGGCATGTTGTCGGTCGGTCGCGACCGCCTGACCAACCGTGGCCTGGTGCTCGGGCTGGACTACGTGCAGTGCAACGCCGAAGCCCTGCCGTTCCCGGACAACAGCTTCGATCTGGTGACCATCGCCTTCGGCCTGCGCAATGTGACCGACAAGGATGCTGGCCTGCGCGAGATGTACCGGGTGCTGAAGGTGGGCGGCCAGGCCCGCGTCTTGGAGTTCTCCGAAGTCAGCGCGGACTGGTTCAAGCCGATCTACGATTTCCACTCGTTCAAGATCCTGCCGAAGCTGGGCAAGCTGTTCGCCAACGATTCGGACAGCTACCAGTACCTGGCCGAGAGCATCCGCAAGCACCCGCCGCAGGAAGAACTGAAGGCGATGATGGGGCAGGCCGGTTTCGAGCGTTGCCACTACAAGAACCTGACCGGCGGCATCGTCTCGATCCATTCCGGCTACAAGCTGTAAGCCCTGGACGGGGGAAACCCCGGTATCTGCTCTGGTGGGTGCCGACCCTGGTCGGCACGGGCCTGCCGCATGCATTGATGGATCTGTGCCAACCAAGGTTGGCACCTACCTGTAGATGCCAACCTTGGTTGGCATGCACCCCAGGCGCAGGATCGGCCTTGGCCGCCCATTACCCCGCACCGCGCAACGCCTGCCGGGCCGGAGGGAGGTACCATTGGGGCTTGATCCCCGTAACGGTCCTGATTCATGCGTAATCCGCTGATGCTCCTTCCGCTGGCCGTGGCCCTGGCCGCCGGCTGCTCCCAGGAGGCGGCCGCGCCCGCCGCCGCCCCGACTGCCGAAAAGGCCCCCGCCGCGCCCGTGAACGCCGAAAACCGCAGCCACGACGAAAGCTCCTACGCCGAGCCGGACAAGGTCGTCATCAAGGACATCGCGCTGGATCTGAAGCTGGACTTCGACCAGAAGCAGATTGGCGGCACCGCCACCTACACCCTGGAGTGGAAGCAGAAGGATGCCAAGCAGCTGGTGCTCGACACCCGTGAGCTGAGCGTGTCCAAGGTCGAGGCCGTTGGCGCCGATGGTGCGCGCAGCCCGCTGCAGTTCGCGCTGGCCCCGGTCGACAAGGTGTTCGGCAGCAAGCTGACCATTGAAACCCCCGAGCAGCCGGCCAAGGTCGAAGTGACCTACCACACCGCACCGACCGCCTCGGGCCTGCAGTGGCTGGCGCCGTCGATGACCGAAGGCAAGAAACTGCCCTTCATGTTCAGCCAGTCGCAGGCCATCCACGCCCGCTCCTGGGTGCCGTTGCAGGACACCCCGAGCGTGCGCTTCACCTACAGCGCACACGTGGTCTCGCGCCCGGACGTGATGGTGCTGATGAGCGCCGACAACGATCCGAAGGCCGCGCGTGACGGTGACTACACCTTCAAGATGCCGCAGCCGATTCCGTCCTATCTGCTGGCCATCGCCGCCGGCGACCTGGTGTTCGAGCCGATCTCCGGCCGCTCCGGCGTCTGGGCCGAGCCGACCATGGTCAACAAGGCCGCCAAGGAATTCGAAGACACCGAGAAGATGATCGGTGCCGCCGAGAAGCTGTACGGCGAATACCGCTGGGGCCGCTACGACATGCTGGTGCTGCCGCCGTCGTTCCCGTTCGGCGGCATGGAAAACCCGCGCCTGACCTTCGCTACCCCGACCGTGATCGTCGGCGACAAGTCGCTGGTCTCGCTGGTCGCCCATGAACTGGCACACAGCTGGTCGGGCAACCTGGTGACCAACGCCAGCTGGAAGGACATCTGGCTCAACGAAGGCTTCACCACCTACGTCCAGGGCCGCATCACTGAAGCTCTGTACGGCAAGGAAATGGCCGAGATGGAGAAGCAGATCGACCAGACCGACCTGCTGGCCGAAGTGAAGGACATGAGCCCGGCCGACCAGGCTTTGGCGTTGCCGCCGTTGAACGAGCGTGACCCGGATGAAGCACTGAGCCAGGTCGCGTACGTCAAGGGCTCGTGGTTCCTCGAATTTCTGGAACAGCGCTTCGGCCGCGAGACCTTCGATCCGTTCCTGCGCGGCTGGTTCGATGACCACGCCTTCCAGAGCGCGAACACCGATCAGTTCGTTGTGTACCTGAAGAAGAACCTGCTGCCGAAGAATCCGTCGGCCGTGACCGAAGCCGAACTGAAGGCGTGGCTGGATGAGCCGGGCATTCCCGCGTTCGCGGCCAAGGCGCAGTCGCGCAATTTCAGCAGCGTCGATACCGCGCGCATCGCCTTCGCCAGCGCCGGCACCGTGCCCAGCAGCCAGGTCATCGCCGACTGGAGCACCCAGGAATGGGTGCGCTTCATCGACGGCCTGGGCGCCACCCAGCCGCTGGACAAGCTGGCCACGCTGGACAAGGCCTTCCACTTCACCGGCACCCCGAATGGCGAGATCGCCATGCGCTGGTACCCGCTGGCGATCCGCAGCGGCTACGAGCAGGCCAATGAAGGCGCAGCTGCGTTCATCGAACGCGTCGGCCGTCGCAAGCTGATCATGCCGATCTACGCCGAACTGGTGAAGACCCCGAAGGGTCTGGAGCTGGCCAAGCAGGCCTTCGAGAAGGCCAAGCCGGGCTACCACCCGATCACCACGGGCTCGGTGCAGGACATGTTGTCCAAGGCTGAAGCCAAGTAAGCGGTAGTGCCGGCCGCTGGCCGGCAACCGGTCATTGCTTCACCAGCAACGGCGGGGAAACCCGCCGTTGCTGTATCCGCTTTTCGCTGCCGATAGAATCGCAATCGCACCCGCAAAGGACCTCCGCCATGAAACGACTGATCCTGCTCACCGCCTGCACGTTCGCCCTGGCGGCCTGCAGCAACCCCGAAGAAGAGCGCAAGGCGCAGGAAGTCGCAGCGGCCGCCGTGCAGGCGCAGAAGGAAGCCAAGGCCGAGGACGTGGCCAAGCAGTACGACATGGCCGTGGCCGCGCAGGACTGGGAGCGCGCGCGCCTGCATGGTGCCTCGCTGCTGGACCAGTACAAGGACACCGCCGCCGCCGAGCGCATCGCCGCAGGCTTCGACGAGGTCAAGGCCAAGGGCGATGCCGCGCGCGACCTGCGTCGCATGCAGGCGCTGTGGCAGTACAACCAGATCCCGGTGGGCAGCAAGGGCAACCAGGTTTCGGCGCAGATCTACAGCAAGGAACGGGTGGACGTGGATGGCAGCGGCGCCAAGCCGGTGCAGCTGGTGTTCCGCGACCACCCCGAATGGAAGCGGCATGCCTATCTGGTGCTGCAGGCCGGCGATTTCCGCTGCCCGCAGTGCACGGTGAAGGTGACCGTGGACGACGGCAAGCCGATCTCGATGGCGGCGTGGCGGCCGAAGACCGATGAAGCCATTGCCCTGTTCATCACCGACCAGAAGGCGCTGTGGAAGCTGGCAGCCAAGGGCAAGTCGATCAGCATCGAATTCCCGGTCAAAGCCGGTGGCACCCGCACCGCCGTGTTCGAGACCGGTGGCATCGACGGCAGCCGCATGCCGGCGTGGTGGCGATGACCCTGGCGGTGCCGGTGGAGGCACCGGCGTTGTCGACGATCCGGCACTGGGTGTTCGACATGGACGGCACGCTGACCGTGGCCATGCATGATTTCGCACGCATCAAGCGCGAACTGGCGATCCCAGCGCAGGACGACATCCTCACTCACCTTGCCGGATTGCCCGCGGCGGAGGCCGGCCTCAAGCACGCCTGGTTGCTGGCCCATGAGCGCGAACTGGCCGCCGCCGCCGTGCCCGCGCCCGGAGCGGTGGCGCTGATACGCGCGCTGCAGGGAGCAGGGTGTCGGCTGGGAATCCTGACCCGCAACGTGCGCAGCCTGGCGCAGATCACGCTGCAGGCGATCGGGCTGGGCGATGTATTTGCCGAAGACGACATCATTGGCCGTGACGAGGCCGACCCGAAGCCCTCACCTGCCGGGTTGCAGTACTTCGCAGGCCGCTGGCAGGTGGATCCGGCGCAGGTAGTGATGGTGGGCGATTACCGCTTCGACCTGGAGTGTGGCCGGGCCGCGGGCACGCGCACCCTGCTGGTCAATGCTCCGGACAACCCGTGGCCGGACATGGCCTGCTGGCACCTGGCCGATTGCACGGCCGTGCTGGAGCGCTGGCAACGCTAGCGGGGTGCCCTCTGCGCGCCTTGTCGGGCGGGGGAAAACGGTCCAGATGTCGAAAGCCGTCGAAGTAGACGGTCATCACAGTGTATTGTGCGCGATCGATGCGCTGGACCTTGTCTGGCGGAACGCCCGGCCGGAGCTGAGGCCGGGGGCGGTTGGGGAACCGCTGCCGAAGACTGTCGCGGCCTGGTCGGGCCGGTGGCGAGCGTTGCACAGGTGTTGGCGTGCGACCCGCCGCGCTGGAAATGGTGTCAGGTAATACGTTGGTCGATGTGGCCCGCTGCCAGGGATGCGGCAAGGGTCTCCGTTGTTCCATTCCTGGATTCCTTTCATGCCTCGAGCTGTGTTGCTGTCGCTGTACCGGCGTCTGTGTCCGATTGCCGCCTTCTTCCTGTTTGGCCTGATCGCCCTGTCGTTGTCACGGCTGGGGCTGGCGCTGTGGCATGCCGCGCGGGTCAGTGCCGCCGACGGCTGGTCCACGGTGTTCCTGCAGGGGATACGGGTGGACGTGTCCACGCTGTGCCTGCTCTTCGGCATTCCCGCGGTGCTGGCGTTGCTGTTGCCGGTTGAAGGACGGCTGGGCTTGGCCTGGCGCCATGTCCTGCGCGGGTGGCTGATCGTGGCCAGCGTGCTGCTGGTGTTCATGGAGCTGGCCACGCCAAGCTTCATGGCCGAGTACGGCCTGCGGCCCAACCGCTTGTTCCTGGAGTATCTGATCTATCCCGAAGAAGTGGGGATGACACTGCTGCGGGGGCATCTGCTGGCGGTGGTGATCGAAGTCGTGGCCGTGATCGTGCTGTGCTGGGCACTGCTGCGCGGGTCGCGTCGCTGGGTGGAACGGCGCCCGACGGCGGCGGCCGAAGCCGGTTGGCTCTGGCGGGTACCGTTGGCCGTGCTGGTGCTGCTGCTGGCGGCGATGGGCGTGCGTTCCAGCCTCGGCCATCGGCCGCTGAATCCGGCGCTGGTGGCGTTCTCCACCGACCCCACCATCAACGTGCTGCCACTCAACTCGCTGTACACGGTGGGCTATGCGGCGCGCCAGCTGGCCGCCCGCAGCGAAACCTCGCGCATCTACGGCGAGCTGCCGCTGGCGCAGGTTGTCGACGAACTGCGCGCGACCAGCGGTCTGCCGGCATCGGCGTACGTGTCCGAGGCGTTGCCCAGCCTGGCACTGCGTCCGCCACTGCATCAGGGCAAGCCCCGCAACCTGGTGATCGTGCTGGAAGAAAGCCTCGGCGCGCAGTTCATCGGCAGCCTCGGCGGGCGCCCGCTGTCGCCTCATTACGACCGACTGAGCAAGCAGGGCTGGGCGTTCGAGCGGCTGTATGCCACGGGTACGCGTTCGGTGCGCGGGATCGAAGCGGTGCTGACCGGCTTCCCGCCGACCCCGGCCGAATCGGTGGTCAAGTTGCCCGCCACCCGCCAGCGCTTCTTCACCCTGGCCGATGTGCTGGGCCGGCATGGCTACGACACCGGCTTCTATTACGGCGGTGAGAGCCACTTCGACAACATGCGCGAGTTCTTCCTCGCCAATGGCTTCACCCGCATCGTGGATCGCAAGGACTACCGCTCGCCGGCGTTTGTCGGCTCGTGGGGAGCCTCGGACGAGGATCTGTTCAATCGCGCCGATGAACAGTTCCAGCAGTTGAACGCACAGGGCAAGCCGTTCTTCGGCCTGGTGTTCACCTCCAGCAACCATGATCCGTTCGAGTTTCCCGACGGCCGCATCGAGCTGTACGAACAGCCCAAGCAGACCCGCGACAATGCCGCCAAGTACGCCGATCACGCGTTGGGAGCGTTCTTCCGCAAGGCGATGGCCTCACCGTACTGGGAAAACACCGTGTTCCTGGTGGTGGCCGACCATGACTCACGCGTGTTCGGCAAGGACATGGTGCCCATCGCCAACTTCCATATTCCGGGCTTGATCCTTGGCGGAGGCATCGAACCGCGCCGGGATACCCGCATCGTCAGCCAGATTGATCTGGCCCCGACGCTGCTGTCGCTGCTGGGCATCGCCGATCCCACACCGATGGTCGGCCAGGACCTGACCGACATGCAGCGGCTGCAGCCCGGTCGCGCGCTGATGCAGTACGACCGCAACCTGGCATGGATGGAGGGCAACGACGTGGCCATCCTGCAGCCGGACAAGCCGGCGCAGGGCTTCCGCTACGACCCGGCTGCCGATCAACTGCAGCCGCAGCCGCTGAAACCGGAACTGGCGCGGCGTGCACATGCCTATGCGATGTGGGGTACGTTGGCCTACGAAAAAGAGCTGTACCGCTTGCCGGAGAAAGCCAAGCCCTGAGACCCCGGTAGCGCCGGGCCATGCCCGGCGAGCGCGCCGCGCGGGCGGCGTCCGGCATCGAAGATGTCTGACTGGAAATCCGCCGGGCATGGCCCGGCGCTACCAGAGGCGCGCCGACGGCGCGGGGATAAGGAGAAATGCGCGGGCAATTCGATTACGCGTTCAACGCGTAACCGAATTGCTGCTTGAACTGCTCGTTGAACTCTTCGAAGGTGAAGCGCTGGTTCTGGGTGCCCGGATGCTCGACCTTCAGTGCGCCCATCAGGTTGCCCATGCGGCCGATGGTCAGCCAGTCGTAGCCCTTCTGGATGCCGTAGATCAGGCCGGCGCGGAATGCGTCGCCACAGCCGGTCGGGTCGACCACGCGGCGCTCGTGCGCCGGCGGGATGTCGTAGCTCTTTTCCGGGGTATGGATGACCGCGCCCTTCGGGCCACGGGTGGTGATGTAGGCCTTGACCCGGCTGACGATTTCTTTCTCGTCCCAGCCGGTGCGCTCCTGCAGCAGGTTCGACTCATAGTCGTTGACCACCACGTAGTCGGCCTGCTCGATGAACTCGCGCAGTTCCGGGCCGTTGAACAGCGGCATGGCCTGGCCGGGGTCGAAGATGAACGGGATGCCGTCTTCGTGGAATTCCTGCGCGTTCTGGATCATGCCTTCGCGGCCGTCCGGGCCGACCAGGCCCAGGGTCACGCCCGGCACGCCACGCACGTGGTTCTCGTAGGAGCGCATCATCGCGCCCGGATGGAAGGCGGTGATCTGGTTGTTGTCGTGGTCGGTGGTGATGAACGCCTGCGGGGTGAACAGCTCGTCGATCACGCGCACGCGCGCCAGGTCGATGCCCAGGCCTTCGAAATATTCGCGGTACGGGCCGAAGTCCGAACCCACGGTGCCCATCGGGATGGGGTGGCCGCCCAGCAGGTGCAGGTTGTAGGCGATGTTGCCGGCGCAGCCACCGAACTCGCGGCGCATGCGCGGCACCAGGAAGGACACGTTCAGGATGTGCACCTTGTCCGGCAGGATGTGATTCTTGAACTGGTCCGGGAACACCATGATGGTGTCGAAGGCAAGAGAACCACAGATCAGAGCGGACATCGATGTAAGCCTATGCGGTGAATTTGGGGTGGGCCGGCCCGGTTCAGCAGGCAAGCAAACGGCGCCCTTGGGCGCCCGACGGCGCAAAGGTTACCCGCTGGTGCCGCTCAGGGCCAGAACCGGGTGATGCCCGATCGGGCCGAAAGCCTGTCAAGGCGCGGGTTCAGCTAGTTTTTTCCTTGCTCGGCGGCAGGCGGGTTGCTAGGCTTGTCGGCCTCGATTTCTGCCCATTTTTTCGCCATCCCGCGGCGGGCACGACACCCCTCAGGACTCCTTCCTCAGATGTTCAAGAAACTCCGTGGCATGTTCTCCAACGACCTGTCCATCGACCTGGGCACGGCCAACACCCTCATCTACGTGCGCGGGCAGGGGATCGTACTGAACGAGCCGTCGGTGGTCGCAGTGCGCCAGGATCGCGCCATCGGTGGTACCCGCTCGGTGGCAGCCGTCGGCGCCGAAGCCAAGCAGATGCTGGGCCGTACCCCGGGCCACATCACCACCATCCGCCCGATGAAGGACGGCGTCATCGCCGACTTCACCTATACCGAGGCGATGCTCAAGCATTTCATCAAGAAGGTGCACAAGTCGCGCGTGCTGCGCCCGAGCCCGCGCGTGCTGGTGTGCGTGCCGGCCGGTTCGACCCAGGTCGAGCGCCGCGCCATCAAGGAATCGGCCGAGGAAGCCGGCGCCCGTGACGTGTTCCTGATCGAAGAGCCGATGGCCGCCGCGATCGGCGCCGGCATGCCGGTCACCGAAGCCCGTGGTTCGATGGTCATCGACATCGGCGGCGGCACCACCGAAGTGGCGGTGATCTCGCTCAACGGCATCGTCTACTCGGCCTCGGTCCGCATCGGCGGCGACCGCTTCGACGAGTCGATCACCAACTACGTGCGCCGCAACCACGGCATGCTGATCGGTGAAGCCACCGCCGAGCGCATCAAGGTCGAGCTGGGCTGCGCCTACCCCCAGGCCGAGGTCATCGAGATGGAAATCTCCGGCCGCAACCTCGCCGAGGGCGTGCCGAAGATGATCAAGATCAGCTCCAACGAAGTGCTCGAGGCCTTGCACGAGCCGCTGTCGGGCATCGTCAGTGCGGTCAAGCTGGCGCTGGAACAGACCCCGCCGGAACTGTGCGCCGACGTTGCCGAGCGCGGCATCGTGTTGACCGGCGGTGGCGCTCTGCTGCGTGACCTGGATCGCCTGATCTCCGAGGAGACCGGCCTGCATGTGCAGGTGGCTGACGACCCGCTGACCTGCGTGGCCCGCGGTGGCGGTCGTGCGCTGGAACTGGTCGACATGCACGGCAACGAGTTCTTTGCGCCGGAATAAGCCGTCCCGGCTGCTTGCGCCCGCAGCGCCCCTCCGGGGTGCGGCCCGCCACCATGGCGGGTCGGCACCGGCGGGGTGCCCGCGTGTTTCCCCTCCGCCTTCTGCCAGTTGAATCGTTGCCGTGCCGCCCTACGCCGGACCTCCCGTCGCTTCCCGATCCGGTGATGCCGCCAGCCCGCTGCGGCTGCTGGCTTATCTCGCACTGGCCATCACCCTGATCGTGCTTGATGACCAGGCCGGTTGGCTGGCGCACCTGCGCGGGCAGGCCAACAGCCTGGTGCAGCCGGTGTGGGCACTGGCCGGCCTGCCCGGCAAGCTCGGCAACCAGGTCAAGGATTCTGCGGCCAGCCACAGCCAACTGGTGACCGAGAACCGCGCACTGCGCAACCAGCTGCTGCTGGCCAACGCCCGACTGACCCGCCTGCAGACCGCCGCGCTGGACAATGCCCAGCTGCGCGAACTGCTGAACGTGGCCGAGCGCAGTGGCCTGGACGTGCAGTTGGCGCCCATCCTGGACATCGACCTGGACCCGGTGAAACAGCGCCTGGTGCTCGATGCCGGCAGCCGTGAAGGCGTGCACGTCGGCCAGGCCGTGATCGATGTTGGCGGCCTGATGGGCCAGGTGATCAGCGTCACCGGCAGCACCTCCACGGTGCTGCTGCTGACCGACCCTGACCACGCAGTACCGGTCACCGTGGCGCGTAACGGCGTGCGCCTGATCGTCTACGGCCGTGGCGACACACTGGAGCTGCGCGACATCCCGCTCAGTGCCGGCGTGGAGGTGGGCGACGAGATCGTCACCTCCGGCCTCGGCGGCCGTTTCCCGGCAGGCTTCCCGGTCGGCACCATCACCGGCCTGCGTCCGGACGACACCCATGCCTTCCTGGTCGGTGAACTGAAGCCGGCGGCGCAGCTGGACCGTGGGCGCGATGTGCTGCTGCTGCGCCCGGGTGCGGCGATCCGCATTCCGCCGGAACTGCGGCTGCAGCTGGAAGAGACCGCACCGGGTGGCCCGGCCACCGGCGCCACCGTGCCGGCCGCGACCGCGCCGGCCCCGACGCCAAGCGCCCCGGTAGTGCCGGCCGCTGGCGGGCAACCGACTCCGTCTTCGGCGAAGCCGGTTGCCCCCGCATCCTCCCTTGATCCTGCTGCCCCGGTAGTGCCGGCCGCGGGCCGGCAACCGACCACGCCGGAGGCCCCGCGATGAGCCGCCTGCGCGACAACCCGTGGGTGCTGCCGGCCAGCCTGGTGGTGGCGCTGCTGCTGGGGCTGCTGCCATTGCCTGCACTGCTGCAGCCGCTGCGCCCGTACTGGCTGGCGCTGGTGCTGGCCTACTGGGTCATTGAAGCGCCCGAGCGCGTCGGACTGGGCATCGCCTTTGCCAGCGGCGTCATCGCCGACCTGCTCTACGGCGGCGTGCTCGGCGAACAGGCACTGCGGCTGGTGATGCTGGCCTTCATCCTGCAGCGCTTCCGCGCCCGCATCCGTTTCTTCCCGATGTCGCAGCAGATGCTGGCCATCGGCGGCCTGCTGTTCAACGACCGCATCGTCAGTGCGCTGGTCCACATCCTGGTGGGTGAACCGACCCTGCCGTGGTCGTACTGGTGGGCACCGTTGCTGGGCATGGGCCTGTGGCCGCTGGTGTTCGTGCTGCTGGACGCGGTGCGCTTCGGCAAGCGCGGGCGCTGAGCCATGATTCCGCGCCGCCAGGTCAAGAACCCGCACGCCGAAGCCGAGCAGTTCCGCCGCCGTGCGGCGCTGGGCTTCCTTGGCGTACTGGTCTGCCTGCTGGGCCTGGGCGGCTGGTACTTCAAGCTGCAGGTGCTGGACCACGATTTCTACGCGACCCGCTCTGAGTCCAACCGCATCAAGCCGCGGCCGGTGGTGCCCGGGCGCGGCATGATCTACGACCGCAACGGCCGCCTGCTGGCCGAGAACGTGCCGGCCTTCCGCCTGGACGTGACCCCGGACAAGGTCAAGGACATGGACGCCACCCTGGAAGGGCTGGCGAAGATCATCACCATCAGCCCGGAAGAGTTGGAAGCGTTCGACAAGTCACGCAAGGCGCGCCGCAAGTTCCTGCCGGTCACGCTGAAGCTGCGCATGAGCGATGAGGAGATGGCGCGCTTCGCCGTCGATCGCTGGCGCTTCCCGGGCGTGGAGCTGGAACCCTATCTGACCCGGCGCTACCCCTATGGTGATCTGTTCGCGCACATCATCGGCTACGTCGGCCGCGTCGATGAAAAGGATCTGGAGATCCTCGGCGAGGGCAACGCAGCACTGACCCACATCGGCAAGTCCGGGTTGGAGCGCTATTACGAGCAGCAGCTGCGCGGCAAGGTCGGCTACGAACAGGTCGAGACCAACGTGCAGGGCCGTGCGATCCGCACCATCGGCCGGGTCGCCGCGCAGTCCGGTGCCGACCTGCGGCTGTCGATCGACGCCGATCTGCAGCGCGCCATGGTGGCTGCCTTCGGCGAGCAGGAAGGATCGGCAGTGGCGATGGACCCGCGCACCGGAGAAGTGCTGGCGATGGTCAGCTTGCCGTCCTACGACCCCAACCTGTTCGTCAACGGCATTTCCCATGCCGACTTCAAAGCGCTGAACGACAATCCCTCGCGGCCGCAGTTCAACCGACTGGTGTTGGGTGGCGTGGCGCCCGGTTCCACCCTGAAGCCGCTGATCGGCCTGGCCGGCCTGGATTCGGGTGTACGCCGGCCGGAAGACAAGGTGCTGTCCACCGGCATGTTCTACCTGCCCGGCACCTCGCGCGGCTGGGGTGATTCGCACCGCGGCGGCCATGGCTGGACCGACCTGCGCAAATCCATCGCGCAGTCGGTCAACACCTACTACTACAAGCTGGCGCTGGACCTGGGCGTCGAGCGCTTCGACCACTACATGGAGTACTACGGCTTCGGGCAGCCGACCGGTATCGACCTGACCGGCGAGATCGGCGGCATCCTGCCGTCGCCGGCCTACAAGCGGAAGAGCCGCAAGGAAGCCTGGTACCCCGGCGACACGGTCAACATCAGCATCGGCCAGGGCGACTGGAAGGTCACCCCGCTGCAGCTGGCGCGGGGCGTCAGCGGGCTGGCCAACGGCCAGCTGCGTACGCCCCACCTGGTCATCCAGCAACGTGCAGGGTTCGACCATGACTGGATGGCGACCGATCCGGGCGAGAGCAAGCCGGTCAGCCCCAACCCGAACAACCTGCAGGCGGTGCGCGAAGGCATGATGGCCACCATGCTGCCTGGCGGCAGCGCGGCCCGCATGGCGGCCGGCGCGCCGTACACGATGGCCGGCAAGACCGGTACCGCGCAGGTCGTCAGCCGCAAGGGCACGGCGGCAGTGAACCCGAAGAGTCTGCCGATGCACCTGCGTCACCGCGCGCTGTTCGTCGGCTTTGCGCCGGTCGACCAGCCGGTGATCGCGATTGCGATCGCCGTGGAAGGTGGTGGTTACGGCGGCGCCGCGGCGGCGCCGATCGCACGCAAGGTGTTTGACGCCTACCTGCTGGGCAAAATGCCTGAAGGCATGCAGCCGCTGGACAGCGAGCGCGGTACCACCGCCATCGGCGCCACCGCGTTCGACAACGAAGACGTTGGCGCGCGCCAGGCTGGCGATCTCGCTGCCGCACAGGTGGGCGAGTCCCCAGTGCTGGTCGGCGTGCCCGCGCCGGCACCGGCACCACAGCCGGGTACCCCGGCCGCCGCCGCGCTGCCGGCTACGCCACGCCCGACAACCGCGGAGCCCGCACGATGAAGGTCTTCCTGCGCTGGGCCGGCGACATGCTTCGCCGCTTCTTCAGCACGCTGGACTGGGTGTTGTGCCTGGCTCTGGGTACGCTGATGCTGATCGGCCTGGCGACGCTCAAGAGTGCGGGCGGCGACAGCCTGGTGATGGCCCAGGGCGCGCGTTTCGCAGTGGGCATGGCCGCGTTGTGGGGCATTTCGCGGGTGCCGATCCTGCGCATCCGCTCGGCCACGCCGATGATCTACGCGATCTCGATGATTCCGTTGCTGGCGGTGTTCGTGCTCGGCACCGGCAAGTACGGCCGGCAGTGGCTTGACCTGAAGTTCTTCTACCTGCAGCCGGCCGAGCTGTTGAAGGTCAGCCTGCCGATGATGGTGGCCTGGTACCTGCACAAGATGCCGCTGCCGCCGCGTTTCAACACGGTGCTGGTTGCCCTGGTCATCATTGGCGTGCCCACCGGCCTGGTGATGCTGCAGCCGGATTTCGGTACCGGCGTGCTGATCGCCGCCAGTGGCGTGTTCGTGCTGCTGCTGGCCGGCTTGCCGTGGTGGTGGATCGGCCTGGGCGTGGGCGGGGTGGCCGCAGTCGCCCCGGTGGCCTGGTTCTGGCTGCTGCGTCCGTACCAGAAGGATCGCATCATGATGTTCCTGGACCCGGAGATGGACGCACTGGGCGCCGGCTGGAACATCATCCAGTCGAAGATCGCCATCGGTTCCGGCGGCTTCGATGGCAAGGGCTGGGGGGAGGGCTCGCAGTCACACCTGAACTTCATTCCCGAGCAGACCACCGACTTCGCGTTCTCGGTGCTGAGCGAGGAATTCGGCTGGATCGGCGTGGCCACCGTGCTGGCGCTGTACCTGGTGGTGATCGGGCGTTGCCTGTGGATCGCCAGCCAGTCCCGCGATTCCTATTCGCGCCTGCTGGCCGGTGCCACCGGGCTGGCGTTCTTCGTCTACGTGCTGGTCAATGGTGGGATGATTTCCGGGCTGCTGCCGGTGGTGGGCGTGCCGATGCCGCTGATCAGCTACGGCGGTACCTCGGCGGTTTCGCTGTTGGCCGGTTTCGGATTGGTGATGGCGGTGCGCAGCCACAACCCGGTGCACGGCGGCTACGGCTGAGTCCGGAATCGGGGTCGGATCCCTTTTCCATGGGAAAAGGGCTCTGACCCCATCGGGCGGCCCGCAGCCGGGCATGGCCCGGCGCTACCTCAGGCAGTCGAGCATGGCTCGACGCTACACAAGCAGCAGCGCCCTGACAGCTTCACGCAAGCGCCCGTTGCTACCGTGGCACGCGTGGAATGGAAACGAATGCTTGGCGGCTGCCGTGAGGCGCTGCGCACGATCGATCTGCCGTTGCTGGTCGCATTGTTGATCCTGATGGGCGCGGGCCTGGCGGTGCTGCACAGCGTGTCCGGCCCGGTGGTCGGGCAGGCGGCGCGCTTTGCCGGTGGCCTGCTGGCCATGTGGCTGCTGTCGCGTGTCTCGCTGTTGCGCCTGCGCGCATGGACACCGGCGTTGTACGCGTTGTCGATGCTGCCGCTGATGGCGGTGTACGTCATCGGCACCGGCAAGTACGGGCAGCGCTGGCTCAACCTCGGCGTCTTCTACCTGCAGCCGTCCGAGCTGCTCAAGCTCAGCCTGCCGCTGATGATGGCGTGGTACCTGCACCGTCAGCCGCTGCCACCGTCGCCGCGCACGGTGCTGACCGCTGCGGTGTTGATCGGTGTACCGGCGGTGCTGATCCTGATGCAGCCCAACCTCGGCACGGCCACATTGGTCACTGCCAGTGGCGTGTTCGCGCTGCTGCTGGCCGGCCTGCACTGGGGCTGGGTGGCTACCGGCGCGGCGGGACTGGCGGTGGCCGCGCCACTGGCGTGGTTCGGTCTGTTGCGGCAGTACCAGAAGGACAGGGTGCTGACGTTCCTTGACCCGGCGGCAGACCCGCTCGGTACCGGCTGGAACATCCTGCAATCGCGCATTGCGATCGGCTCCGGTGGCTGGCAGGGGCGCGGCTGGGGGCAGGGCACCCAGGCGACGCTGGATTTCCTGCCCGAGTACACGACCGATTTCGCATTTTCAGTGCTGGCCGAGGAATTCGGCTGGATCGGCGTGGCCAGCGTGTTCGCGCTGTACCTGTTCGTGGTCGGGCGCTGCCTGTGGATCGCGGTGCAGGCGCGCGACACGCATGCACGGCTGCTGGCCGGCAGCCTGGGGCTGGCGTTCTTCGTCTACGTGCTGGTGAACGGTGGAATGATTTCCGGCCTGTTGCCGGTGGTGGGCATTCCAATGCCGTTGATCAGTTATGGCGGGACATCGGCGGTCTCGTTGCTGGCCGGCATCGGCTTGGTGATGGCGGTACGTGAGCACCGCCCCGTGCACGGGGGATAGGGTTTCCAGCCAACGGCGCAGCCCCTCGTGGGTGGTGCCGGGTTGGTCGCTGAAAGCCGGATTGCTGAGGGCTGGCCGGGTGGGTGGGTAGCGCGGGGACGCCGTAAACCCGTCCATGGGGGCTTGGCCGCGGCATCCATGCCGCGGACACCCCGCACTACCCACCCACCCGGCCGCTGACAGTTCACGGGTGTTCTCCACCCACGGAGAAGAAAAAGAAGATCAAAGGCAAAAACAGCTTGGCCGGTTGCGTCATTGCTTCCTGTAGAGCCGAAGGCAGCGGCAGGAGCCGCTGCCAAAGTTGCCCATGACGACAGCCCGAAGGGTGCCGGCCAGGACGAACGGCATCGCCATGCTCGGCTCACGAGCAAGCACAGCGCGCGACCCGCTTTTGATCTTCTTTTTCTTCTCCGTGGGTGGCAGACCGTAGAAATCTGTCAGAGGGCGGTCGGGTCGGGTACGCGGGGGTGTCAGCCGCATGGATGCGGCTGCCAAGCCTCCAGGGACGGATTCACGGCGTCCCCCGCGTACCCGACCCGACCGGCCCACCCGCGGCTTCTGCTTTCCGCGACTACCCAGACACCACCCACGAGGGGCTGCGCCGTTGGCTGGAAACTTCCTGACTCTGCGCAATGCCCGTTATGAAAGCGTTCTCAGTGCGCCGCGCCGCCACACGCCCGCTGACCAAAGTCCGCAAAAAACGTTATCTGGTTCACACTTTTACAGCGCGTTGATCCTGATCAATGGACTTGTCGTAATCGGCCTGCACAATGGCGGCCCGTTCGGCACAGGCGCCGTCAACCGATGCAGCGCAGGGGGCGCCGGGCGGGAAGCAGTACTGATCCAACGGGTACAAGGAGCGCGGGGTACTGCCACTGGGGAGCGGCAGCCGCGCAGGTACCGACCGGATCCGGTCGCCGGTTGCGTCTGCGGGGATGGGGACGCAACCGGCAGCCTCTATCTGAATGGGGAAGTGGGATCACGACGTCTTCACAATTCCCGCTGCTCGCAGGCAAATCGTTGTGATTCATGGTGTTAGGGGTTTTAATTCATCCATGACCTGCTAACCTGCGACGATGATTCGACGCACTCTGGCCTGCATGCTCACCCTCGGCCTGGTCGCCTGCGCGACCCAGCCGAAGTCCCCACCGTCTTCGCCCCAGGCCAGCAGTACGCCGCGCCAACCTGCCGCCAAAGCGCAGGGCCCGGCTGAGGCCGCGCCTGAAGCCGCCGCTGCCACCGCGCCGCCGGTCGATCTCACTCCAGTGCCGTTCGAGGTCGCACGGGCCCGCTTCATTGCCGATACCGCCAAGCGCTACGGCCTGAAGCCGGAGCAGATCAGCAGCGTGCTCGACCAGGCGCAGGTGCGCCAGCCGATCATCGCCGCCATGTCGCGCCCGGCCGAACGGGTCAAGCCATGGAACGAATACCGGCCGATGTTCATCAGCAAGGCACGCATCGATGGCGGCCGTGCGTTCCTGGCCCAGCATCGCGCCGAACTGGATCGCGTGCAGCAGCGCACCGGCGTACCGGCCGAAGTGATCGTGGCGATCATCGGCGTGGAAACCAGCTACGGCAAGAATGCCGGCAGCCATCGCGTGCTCGATGCGCTGTACACGCTGGCGTTCTATTACCCGCGCAGCGGCGACCCGGCCAAGCTGGAACGCGAAGTGCGCCGCGAGCTGTTCTTCCGCGATGAACTGGCCAAGCTGTTCGAGCTGGGGCGCGAAGAGAAGCTGGACATCACCACGCTCAAGGGCAGCTATGCCGGTGCGATGGGCATGGGCCAGTTCATGCCGTCCAGCTATCTGGATTACGCCGTGGACGGCAATGGCGATGGCCGCCGTGATCTGTTCACCAGCTATGACGACGTGTTCTCGTCCATCGCCAATTACTTCGTGAAGAAGGGCGGTTGGGTGCGTGGTGGCCAGGTGGCCGTGCCGGCAACGCTGGCTGCGGGTCGCGAGGAATTCAACCCGACGGAGTGGATGCCTACCTGGTCGCTGGCCGACCTGGCACAGCGCGGCTACCAGCCCAGCGCCGCCGTACAGCCGGGTGCCACGGCCACGCCGATCACCCTTGAAGGCAGCACCGGCAAGCAGTATTGGCTGGGCTTCCAGAACTACTACGCGATCACCCGCTACAACCTCTCGAAGATGTACGCGATGGCCGTGTTCCAGCTGTCCCAGGCCATTGCCGGACAGGAGCTGCCCCCGGCATGAACATCAGATGGCTGGTCCCAGGCTTGATCGTCCTCGCGCTGGCTGCCTGCAGCAGCGCGCCGAAGAAGCCGGCCACGGCCGGCCATGGCGGCAAGAGCAGCGGTACGCTGGTGCAGGGCCGTGGCTCACGCCCGGCGCATTGCCCGGAAGGTTCGCCCTATGCGGCAGCCAAGGAAGACATGAATACCCGCGGCAACTACACCGCCGGCGGCCTGTACAAGCCGGGCGTGCGTGACAGTACGCCAGACTACATTCCCAACGTGGCCTGCATCCCCGAGCCGGAAGTGACTGCGGAAGATCGCTCGGCGATCGGCAACAAGACGCCGTACGTGGTGCTGGGCAAGTCCTACAAAGTGCTCGACGACACCCGCAACTATGTCGAACGTGGCACCGCGTCGTACTACGGCGCCAAGTTCCATGGCCGCCTGACCTCCAATCGAGAGGTCTACGACATGTACCAGTTCACGGCTGCGCACAAGACGCTGCCGCTGCCCAGCTTCGCGCGCGTGACCAACCTGGACAACGGCGAATCGGTGATCGTGCGCGTCAACGACCGTGGTCCGTTCCATGACGGTCGCGTGGTAGATCTCAGTTATGCCGCCGCCGTGCGCCTGGGCATCACCCAGCGCGGCACCGGCAACGTGGAAGTACGCGCACTGCAGCCGGGCGAAAGCAACCTGATGGCGCAGAAGCCGTCGCGCCGCGAGCGTCGTGCCGCCGAAGCGGCAGCTGCTACCTCGGTGGCGAGTGCGCGCCCGGCACCGGCCGCAGCTGCCGTCGCCGACAGCGACATCGATCGCCTGGTCAAGCGCCTGCCAGCCGATGGCGCGCCCGCGCGCGGCCAGCCGGCCACTACCCAGGGCGTAGCCAGCACCCTGCCGGACGTGGCGGTCAGCAGCCTGCCGCCGAGTGCGCCGCCGGTGCGCAGCACGGCGCCCGCTGCGGCTGTCGTGGCCAGCACCACTCCGCGCGCGGTGGCGCCGGCACCGGTGCGCAGCGCATCGACCACGCCAGCCGCCCCCAGCCTGTCGCAGCAGGTGGTGGGCGCGGTGATGGTGCAGGTCGCCAGCTTCTCCAGCCGCGACAATGCCAACCGTGCGATGGGCCAGCTCAACGCTGCCGGTATCGTCGGCGCGACCATCAGCGACATCGCCGCCGGTGGCCGCACCCTGTTCCGCCTGCGCGTTCCCGCCAGCGACCATGCCAGTGCCGCGGAACTTGCCGGCCGCATCGCTGGTCTGGGCCTGGGTTCACCGCAGATCGTCAAGGATTGATCCGCCCGGACCGGTGCTGCCGGCCCACGTTCCCCCGGCCTTACAATGGCCGTTACGTTCCACCCTCCATTCCCGGCCGTCCCCTGGAGCCTGCTGTCCAATGAATTTCCGTTCCGCCGCCACCGCCCTGGCCGCCACCCTGGTGGTGGGCCTGGCCTCCGCCCAGACGCCGCTGCCGACCCCGGCCACGCCGACGCCTGCCGCCGCCGCCGCCGCCCCGGCCACCGTTGCCACCCCGCCGGCGCCCGCGCCCAGCGTGTCCAAGGCCTGGGTGCTGATGGATTACGCCACCGGCCAGGTGCTGGCCGGTGAAAACATCAACGAACAGCTGGCCCCGGCCAGCATCACCAAGGTGATGACGTCCTACGTGATCGCCGCCGAGGTCAAGAACGGCAAGGTGCGCCCGGACGACCAGGTGATGATGAGCGAGCGCGCCTGGCGCGAAGGTGGCGCCGGCACCGATGGCAGCTACAGTGGCTTCCCGGTCAACCAGACCGCGCGCCTGGAAGACATGGAAAAGGGCATGGCGATCCAGTCCGGCAACGACGCCGCGATCGCCCTGGCCGAACACGTGGCTGGCAGCGAAGAAGCCTTCGCTTCGCTGATGAACAGCTATGCGGCCAAGATCGGCATGAAGAATTCGCACTTCGTGAATGCCCATGGCCTGACCGCTCCGGGTCACCACAGCAGCGCCTACGATCTGGCACTGCTGGGCCGTGCGATGGTGCGCGATTACCCGGAAACCTACGCGTACAACAAGATCAAGGAATTCCAGGTCGGCACCATCAAGCAGCCGAACCGCAACCTGCTGCTGTGGCGCGATGGCAGCGTGGACGGCATCAAGACCGGCCACACTTCGGAAGCCGGTTACTGCCTGATGAGTTCGGCCCAGCGTGGTGACCAGCGCCTGGTGGCCGTGGTCCTGGGTGGCCAGTCGGAAAAGCAGCGCGCCGATGACAGCCTGGCCCTGTTGAACTGGGGCTTCCGCTTCTTCGAAACCCACCGCCTGTACGAGCCGGGCAAGGCCGTGGCCGAGCACAAGGTCTGGAAGGGCACCACCGACAAGGTGCAGCTGGGCGTGGCCCAGCCGATGCTGGTGAGCGTGCCGCGCGGCCGCTACAACGACCTGAAGCCGAGCATCGATGTGCCCAAGACCCTGGAAGCACCGTTCACTGCTGGCCAGCAGATCGGTACCGTGAAGGTGATGCTGGATGGCAAGCTGGTCGCTGAAGCGCCGCTGGTGGCGGTGGCTGCCGTCGAGCAGGCGGGCTTCTTCAAGCGCCTGTGGGACAGCTTCTGGATGTGGTGGGAATCGGAATGATCCACGCCCCGGCGTGGTGAACGGAAAGGCCGGCGAATGCCGGCCTTTTTCGTTTTGGGATGCCGGTTCCGCATGAATGCTTCCGGATGTGGGTAGTGCCGGCCGCTGGCCGGCGCCTCATGAACCCATCCGGATATGCCAGCAGCCGGCCAGCGGCCGGCACTACCATCAGCGCCGCGCTTACAACGATCGGCTGATGGTGAAGCTGCCGAACACCGGCGACTGGCGCTGGCCATCGAATTCGCGGGTGCTGTGGTAACGGGCCACCGCGAATTTCCAGCGGCCGCGCATCACTGCAATGCCATAACCGCCCTGTGCCACGACGTGGCGCTTGTCCACGCTGTGGCTGCTGCGGAAAGTGTTGCCGTCCAGCGTGATGTCGCGGATCACCCATGCTGCATCGGTGGTCACGAACATGTGCCACGACCAGCCACTGGCACGCCCGCCCCGGGTCGGTGCGGTGTTCTCGCCGGCCGGGCGCAGTGGCGTGCTGCCGAAGTCGTCGGGCAGCTTCCAGCCGAAGCGCACTTCGCCACCCGCGTTGGCCTTGGTTTCCAGGTTGCCGATTGCACCGCCGTAGTGGCTGATCGCGTCCCAACCCCAGCCACCGGCGTTCACGCTGGCATCGGCCGGCCAGCGGCGCATGCGCTCGTGGGTCAGCATGAATACCGGCTCGTTGCGCAGCTGGTTGTCCCAGCCTTCGAACTTCTTGTCGCCCAGGATGTTGTGTACGGCATCCTGCACCTGCTTGCCCTGCGCCCACGGGCCCACCACGCCCAGCGCCAGCTGGGTGGTCTGCAGGCGGTCGCCGCTGCGCGCGTTGAAGCCGAAGCTGGCCAGCAGCACACCGACATACGGGCGGTCATCCTCGATCAGGTCGCGGCGGGTCGGATCGGTCGGGGTGAAGATGCCCTGGCCGATGCTGAAGATCATGTTCTGCTGCTCGAACTTTCCCGGGTGCAGGCCTTCCAGGTACTGGTTCACCCAGCGCGCCATGCGCGGCAGGCAGGGGTCGTCGGTGTAGTCCACCAGATTTGGTGAGACCAGGGTCAGCTGCGCGCCATTGGTGTAGCCCTGGTCCTGGTGGCGGCCACCGAACAGGTCGTTGTCGACGCGGAAGTTGATCTGCGGCGGGTGGTCGCGCATTGCGTCCGGGCCACATTGTTCGGCTGCCTGGGCAGCAAGGGGGAGCGCGGTGGCCAGCAGGCCAGACAGCCCGAGGGCTATGAAACAGCGTTTGGAAGGGGGGCTCATGGGGGGCGGATTCTATTTGTCGTTTTCAGCCGCGACACGGTACCCCCAGGCGGTCCGTGAAACGACCACACTGCGCTCACTTGTCTGTTCCGAAAACAACATTGTCCACCCGACACAATGGGATACAGCATCTGGGGAGGGCATCGGTCGGGAGGGGCCGCCGGGCACGGGGATGGCTCAGGATCCAGGCACCGGCGGGGGCCGACCCGGATGTCCAGTCAGCTGCGGTTGTGGTTGGGGGCACCTTGCCCTATTCTCTGCGCCGGCGCCTGGGGGGCGTCGCAAAGGATTCAGGTCCCAGACCCTTTCTCAACCCATGGATTGTGCTTCGCCGTCGGCGAGGTGCTGGATGACTCTAATGAACAAATCGAATTCGCTCGCCCATGCGCTGGCCTGCGCGCTGCTGGGTGTCGGTCTGGTGGCCATCAGTGCCCCGGCTTCGGCTGGCCTGCGTGACAGTTTTGCCAACAGCCGTACCTCTGCCCAGGAGCAGAGCAAGAAGGGCCAGGCCGAGATTCCGGTGTGCGCCAAGCCGCTGGGCTCCATCTCGGTGATCGAGCCGGAAGACGTGGTGAACTGGTGGACCGGCCAGCAGCTGCCGGCGCCTTCGAAGCTGATCAAGGTGTTCGTCAACAAGTCCAAGTGCTTCACCCTGGTGGACCGTGGTGTCGGCATGGCCGCGGCCCAGGCTGAGCGCGCGCTGGCCAGTGAAGGCCAGTTGCGCGGCCGTTCCAACATCGGCAAGGGCCAGATCCGCGCTGCCGACTACGTGCTGGTGCCGGACCTGATCTCGCAGAACAGCAACTCCGGCGGCAACGCCATCGGTGGCCTGCTGGGTGGCCTGATCGGCGGCAAGGCCGGGGCCGTGGTTGGCGGTCTGAACTTCCGCAGCAAGACCGCGGACGTGACCCTGACCCTCACCGACGTGCGCTCCTCCGAACAGGTGGCCATTGTCGAGGGCAACTCCAAGAAGACCGACCTGGGCTGGGGCGCTGGTGGCGGCCTGTTCGGCGGCGGCGGAATCGGTGCGATGGGTGTGGGCGGCTATGCCAACACCGAAATCGGCCAGGTGATCACCCTGGCCTACCTGCAGGCCTACACCAACATGGTGGCGGAGCTGGGTGGCCTGCCGGCCAATGCGTCGGCGGCCAACGCCGGCCAGGCCGTGACCATGCTCAAGGCTGGTCGCCTGCTGGCCAACGCCAAGGGCACCGGCGCGCCGGTGCGCTCGCTGGAGCCGGGCATGCTGCTGTACCCCACCGGTGTCAAGGAAGGCACGATGTGGGAAGTGGAAGATGAAATGGGCAACAAGGGCTGGGTCAACTCCACCCTGATGGAAACGGCCAAGTAATCGGCCTGCGTACCGGCTGCGAGCCGGTACGCGCCCACCGGGGGCCGGCCTTCACAGGCCGGCCTTTCCGCGTGCAAGGCCCCCCTTGCAACGCAGCGGCTCGCCGATGCTGCGTCTGACGTTGATGAATACTCTTGGGTTTGTTGCCTCCCGGCCCGATAATGGGGGCATGGAAATCAAGTCCGACAACCCCGACCACGGCTTCCAGTTCCCCGGCCAGTTCGAGCTCAGCGCGATGGGCCCGGCCAACCGCGGCCTGGAACATGAGCTTCCCCGCCTGCTGCTGGCTGCCGGTATCGATGTGGTCAATGAACGCATCAGCTGGAAGCACTCGACCAACGGCAGGTACGTGTCTGTGCGCATGGTGTTCAAGGCCGAGAGCCGCGAACAGTACGATCTGGCGCACCAGGCACTGCGTGACCACCCGGAAGTGAAGTGGACGCTGTAGCCGACAGCTGCCCGGCCGACGCCGCCCCGGAACACCGTGCGCCGCGTCCGGCGGTAGTCCGTGATCTCGGTCGCCAGGCCTACGAGCCGGTATGGCGTGCCATGCAGCGCTTCACCGACCAGCGCGGCGACGCCGATGCCGACGAGCTGTGGGTGGTCGAGCACGATCCGGTGTTCACCCTCGGCCAGGCCGGCAAGGATGAGCACGTGCTGGCGCCGGGTGACATCCCGGTGCTGCACGTGGATCGCGGCGGCCAGGTGACCTATCACGGCCCCGGCCAGATCGTGGTCTACCCGCTGCTGCGCCTGCCGCGTCTGGGTATCGGTGTGCGCGACTATGTGTGCCGCATCGAACAGGCGATCATCGACACCCTGGCCGAATGGAACATCGGCGCCGAACGCCGCGACGGCGCCCCCGGCGTCTACGTCGGTGACGCCAAGATCGCCGCGCTCGGCATCCGTGTGCGCCGCGGCTGCACCTTCCATGGCCTGGCCTTCAACGTGGCCATGGACCTGGAACCTTTCCACCGTATCAACCCCTGTGGCTATCAGGGGTTGCAGGTGACCTCGGTAGTAGACTTGGGCGGGCCCTCCGGGATGGAGGCCGTCAAGCCGGTGCTGCTGGACCACCTGGCCCGCCAGTTCGGCCTGCTGCTGCAGCACTCGTCTGAACTGCCTGATTTTTCTGCGGCCGCCTGACCGCCCCCCGGAACTGCCATGACTGAATCCACCGCCCGTTCCATTCCCCTGCAGATCGTGCAGGGCGATTCTTCGTCCGCCGCGCCGTTGCAGGCCGGAGTCAAGCAGCTGGGCGGTGACAAGATCAACCGCTCGCCGGTGCAGTTCGCCGACGCGCCGGTGTTGCGCAAGCCGTCCTGGATCCGTGTGCGCATTCCTTCGGGCAATGCGGTGCAGAACCTGAAGGCCAAACTGCGCGAGAACCGCCTGGTGACGGTGTGCGAGGAGGCCAGCTGCCCGAACATCCACGAGTGCTTCGGCCACGGCACGGCAACGTTCATGATTCTCGGCGAAGTCTGCACCCGCCGCTGCTCGTTCTGCGACGTCGCCCATGGCCGCCCGAAGC
Source organism: Stenotrophomonas maltophilia (assembly GCF_004684085.1). Classification (GTDB taxonomy): domain Bacteria; phylum Pseudomonadota; class Gammaproteobacteria; order Xanthomonadales; family Xanthomonadaceae; genus Stenotrophomonas; species Stenotrophomonas maltophilia_AS. The sequence continues at coordinate 55,842 of NZ_SRHZ01000077.1, read as the reverse complement.
CGCCGGATGCCAACGAGCCGGCCAGCCTGGGCCAGACCGTGGCCGACATGGGCCTGAAGTACGTGGTGGTGACCAGCGTCGACCGCGATGACCTGCGCGATGGCGGTGCCCAGCACTTCGTCGACTGCATCAGCGCGATCCGCGAGAAGTCGCCGGGCACCCGCATCGAAGTGCTGACCCCGGACTTCCGTGGCAAGGGCCGCATGGAGCGCGCACTGGAAATTTTGGCGCAGAACCCGCCGGACGTGTTCAACCACAACATCGAGACCGTGCCGGACCTGTACCGCAACGTGCGCCCGGGCGCGGACTACCAGTGGTCGCTGAACCTGCTGAAGAACTTCAAGGCGCAGCACCCGGAGGTGCCGACCAAGAGCGGCATCATGCTGGGCCTGGGCGAAGAGTTCGAACAGATCAAGGCCACCATGCGCGACCTGCGCGCGCACGACGTGGACATGATCACCATCGGCCAGTACCTGCAGCCGACCGCGCACCACCACCCGGTGCTGAAGTACTGGACCCCCGAGGACTACAAGGCGCTGGAAGACTACGGCTACGAGCTGGGCTTCAGCCACGTGGCGTCCGGCCCGATGGTGCGCTCGTCGTACCACGCCGACGTGCAGGCCAAGGGCGCCGGCGTTTCCTGATGCCCCAGGCGGGCGCGGCCCGCCGCCTTCGGTGGGTGCGGACCTCCTCACTGTTCGGTGCGAACCTCCTCACTGGTGGGTGCGAACCTTGGTTCGCACGCTTCCGCCGGGCATGGGCCGGCGCTACCGGTCGCTGCTGACCTCTTCCCGGGTGGGTGCGGACCGTTGTTCCGCACGCCTTCGCCTGCATTCACAATTTGCTACACCGGCCCCGCTAGGCTGGTTTTCCACCGAACGCGGCCGGGTGACAAACTTGGCAACTTTCGGCACTGTCGTGGTGTCTGAACACCCCGCAGTCTCCCCCTTGGCAAGGCGCCTTCGAGCACGTCAATGAAATTCAAAGCCCCCGCATTCCTGATGGCCCTGGCGCTGGTTGCGCCGCTGGCATTGGCGGCCAAGGCCGACTCGCCTGCATTGCCCGCAGCGGCCACTGCCGATCAGGTGACCACCTCCAAGCTGGTCTACGGCTTGCTGTCCGACAGCCGTTATGCCTACCGCCCGCGCGCGCTGGACGAGGCCACCTCCAAGGACGTGTTCAAGCGCTACCTGGAGACGCTGGACGGCGGCAAGCAGTACTTCACCCAGGCCGACGTGGCGCGCTTCGCGCCGTTCGAAGCCAATATCTCCTCGGCCATCCGTGGCGGCGAGCTGGAGCCGGCGTTCCAGGTGTTTGCTGTCTACAAGCAGCGGGTCGGCGAGCGTGTGGCCTATGCACGCAAACTGCTCAAGCAGGAACCGGATTTCACCGCCGACGAGCGCTTCGAATACGACCGCAAGAAGGTGCCGTGGGCGGCCAGCAGCGGCGAACTGGATGAGCTGTGGCGCAAGTCGGTCAAGAACGACTGGCTGCGCCTGAAGCTGGCCGGCAAGAAGCCGGACGACATCCGCAAGACGCTGGACAAGCGCTATGCGACGCTGCAGAAGTCGGTCAATGAACTGAAAGGCGAAGACGTCTTCCAGTTCTTCATGAACGCGTACACCAGTGCGGTCGATCCGCACACCGATTACTTCACCCCGCGCACCGCCGAGAACTTCAACCAGGCCATGTCGCTGTCGCTGGAAGGCATCGGCGCGCAGCTGCAGCGCCAGGACGATGTGGTGGTGATCCGCGAGATCATTGCCGGTGGTCCGGCGGCGGTGGACGGCACGCTGAAGCCGGGTGACCGCATCGTCGGCGTCGGCCAGGGCAAGTCCGGGCTGGTCGAGGACGTGATCGGCTGGCGCATCGACGATGTCGTGGCCAAGATCCGCGGCGCCAAGGACACCGAGGTCAAGCTGGAGTTCATTCCCGCTGCAGAAGGTGCCGACGGCAAGCACCACACCCTGGTGCTGACCCGGCAGAAGGTGCGCCTGGCCGAACAGGCCGCCAAGGGCGAGACCATGACCATTCCGGCCGCCAACGGTGAGCCGGCGCGCAAGGTGGGTGTGATCAAGCTGCCGACCTTCTACCAGGACTTCGAAGGCCGTCGCCGCAACGCCGCCGACTATGCCTCGGCCACCCGTGACGTGGCCAAGCTGCTGGCTGGCTTCAAGACCGACAAGTTGGACGGCGTGGTGCTGGACCTGCGCAACAACGGTGGTGGTTCGCTGGATGAAGCCATTGAACTGACCGGCCTGTTCATCGAGCAGGGCCCGGTGGTGCAGGTTCGCGAGTCCGGTGGCCGTGTCACCGTCAACAGCGACCGCAACCAGGGTGTGGCGTGGGATGGCCCGCTGGCGGTGCTGATCAACCGCGGTTCGGCTTCGGCCTCGGAGATCTTCGCAGGTGCCATCCAGGACTACGGTCGTGGACTGGTCATCGGTGAGACCAGTTTCGGCAAGGGCACCGTGCAGAACATCGTCGACCTGGATCGCTGGCCGAGTGGCGAAACCCAGCGCTTCGGCCAGGTCAAGCTGACCATTGCCCAGTTCTTCCGCATCAGCGGCAGCAGCACCCAGCACAAGGGTGTGGTGCCGGACCTGGCCTTCCCGGCCAGCGTCGATGCCACCGAATTCGGCGAGAGCACCTACGACAACGCGCTGCCGTGGACCCGCATCGCTGCTGTGCCGCACACCCAGTACGGCAACTTCGCGCCGCTGCTGCCGAAGCTGGAAACCCGCCATGACGCGCGCATCGCCGCCGACAAGGAATTCCAGTGGTGGAACGAGGACGTGGAGCAGTTCCGCACCGAGGCGGCGAAGAAGTACATTTCGCTGAACGAGGCCACCCGCCGCGCTGAGCGTGAGCGCCAGGACACCCAGCGCAAGCAGCGCCAGGCGATGCGCAAGGAACTGGGCCTGGCTCTGGACCCGCTGGCCGATGACAGCAACGACGACGGCCTGACCGGCAACGAGCGCGACATCGTCAAGGATGCCGCCCGCGAGAAGGCTGCCGAGAAGCGTCCTGACCCGCTGCTGCGCGAGTCGGCCTCGATCCTGGCCGATGCAGTGAACCTGCTGGCCAACGACCGCCCGCTGTCGGCGCAGGTGCTGCCGCAGTCGACCGGTGCCGGTCGCTGGGCTGACTGAGGCTGGTTTCGAAGCAACCCGAAGGGGCCGGCAATGCCGGCCCCGTTTCGTTCCAGGACCTCGTTTCCGGTAGCGCCGGGCCGTGCGCGGCGAGCGAAGCGGATCGCGCGCTTCCGCCGGGCAGGGCCCGGCGCTGCCGTCGCATGAACCGGCAGCAACGGGAGCGGCCCGGAGCGCCGGTTTCGACCTGCCGCACACGGCTTCAGGACTACCCTTGGCGCTACCGTTCTCGCAGGAGTACCCATGCGGGCCTCCCGTCTTTCCAGCACTGCCGTGGCCCTCGGCAGTGCCCTGATCCTGTCGGCCTGCGGTGGTCGTGCCGCCGACAACACCGTGCTGCGCGAATCCTTTGATTCCGGCGATACCTTTTCGCGGACCGTCGACGGCCGCGCGTCTGACGCTTGCGAGGCTGCGCGGCGCACGCTGCTCAGCCAGGGCTATGCGATCGCCCGTTCCGACGATGCGCAGGTGGAAGGCAACAAGAACTTCCAGCCGCGCGAGGATGACCACGAACAGTTGGTGCTGCGCATTTCCTGCGCACCACGCGGCAACCAGGCACTGGTCTTCGTCAGCGCGGTGCAGGACCGCTATGCACTGAAGAAGAGCCCGACCTCAGCCAGTGTCGGGGTCGGTGCACTCGGTTCGGTGTCGCTGCCGTTCGGCAGCAACGACGACTCGCTGGTGAAGGTGGCCAGCAGCACGGTGACCGACGCCGAGTTCTACCGTCGCTTTTTCCAGCGCCTGCAGCAGTACCTGCCGGCGGATGCAGGCAAGCCGGCTGCCTCGCCGCCGCCCGCAGTGCCTGAGCCCGCACCGGCCGCCACGGACCAGGGTTGAGCGTGCACCGCAGGTTGATGTGCGTGGCCCTGCTGCTGGCCTCACCGCTGGTCACAGCAGCTCCCGTCGGCTGCACGCAGGGCCTGCTGCAACGGTTGGGCTGGCGCTTTGATGAAACCGCGCTCAGTGCGCCGCAGGTGCACGGCGGCCCGGTGTGCACGCGCGCATCGCTGGCCGAGGCGCAGGCGGTGGGTGATCTGCGCGTGCAGTGGCCGGCAGACATGCCCGCTGCAGCCCGACAGACGCTGCTGCAGGCGCTGTTGGACGATCCGGCAACGATCTGCGCCTATGCCTTCCAGCTGGGCGCAGCCACGCACCATGCGGCCTCGGCATTGCAGGGCAACGCCAGCTTCCGCTTCTCCGGTCCGCAGCTGGGCTGGATCGGCTTCGGCCTGCCGGGCCCGCGCGCGCAAGGCTGGCAGCGCACGCGCAGTTTCGGCCGCGGCTTCGTGCCCAGCACGGGCAACAGCCAGGCGCTGCAGGCCTTCTACAGCGGTGCCGTGCGTGCCGAATGCGGGGTCGGTCGCCAGGTCGCGCAGCTGGCCACCCAGCGCGAACTGTATGGCGACGCTGCGTTCGACACTGAGTTTGCAGCGGATGAACTGTCGATCGGTACCTTCCTCGCACTGCACGATACCGACAGCATTCTGCTCGGCGCGCACGCGGGCGACTTCTTCGCCGATGGCAAGGCGGTGCGCACCTCGGCGATGGGGCGGCAGGCGTTCGTGGGCGTGCCCGGTTTCATCGAACATGTGTACGACAAAGGCACGCTGGACGATCTGAGCAACCAGGCCGAGAACTTCGTCGTGGTTTCGGTGGGCGAGGGGGCGGCGCAGGCGCTGGCCGTACATGGCGGCCTGGCCTGGTACGACCAGCGCAATGCCGAACTGTGGACGCTGGCGCAGCGCATTCCGCGCGTCGGCCGGCGCTATTTTGAACGACTGCTGTTCGAGCGTGACCCGGATCTTCGTGCACGGCTGGAACCGCGCTACCACGACACGCTCGCGCGCATGGACCAGCTGCTGGACGATCCGTTCTACCAGCAGTTCGTGATCTATGTGCATCCACGCGGTATACGTCCCATCGGCTACCACGTTGCCCGCCTGCTCGATCGCAACCCGCGAACCCCGTATTCGATCGACCTGGCGGTGCACAATCTGCATACCACGCTCTACCGGCGTTGGCGCGAGGCGCAGCTGCGCCACTGCGCGGCTACCGGCAGGCCAGGCAGCCTGACCCTAGACCCCAACTGAAGGTGAAACAATGGATATTGCAATGATCGGCCTCGGCCGCATGGGCGCCAACATGGCCCAGCGCCTGCATCGCGGCGGCCACCGCGTGGTCGGCTACGACCCGGGCGAGGGCGCGCGTCAGCGCGCCGCAGAGGCCGGCCTGGAGGTCGTTGATTCGCTGGCCGCTGCCGTTGCTGCGCTGCCGGTGCCCCGCGTGGTGTGGTTGATGGTGCCGGCGGGCGAGACCGTCGACCAGACCCTGGGCCAGCTGACCCCGCACCTGGCCGAGGGTGACATCGTCATCGACGGTGGCAACTCCAACTACCAGGACTCGATCCGTCGTGCCAAGGCACTGGCCGAGGTCGATCTGGGCTACGTCGACTGCGGCACCAGCGGTGGCGTGTGGGGCCTGCAGGAAGGCTACAGCCTGATGGTGGGGGGCGAAGCGTCGGTGGTGGAGCAGGTCGCACCGCTGCTGCGCACCCTGGCACCGGCAGAAGACCGTGGCTGGGCGCGTGTCGGTCCGTCCGGTGCAGGCCACTTCACCAAGATGGTCCACAACGGCATCGAGTACGGAATGATGCAGGCCTACGCCGAAGGCTTTGCGTTGATGGAGCGCAAGCAGGAAATGGAACTGGACCTGGCGCAGGTGGCCGAGGTCTGGCGTCATGGCAGCGTGGTGCGTTCGTGGCTGCTGGACCTGAGTACCGAAGCCCTCAAGCGCAATCCGTCGCTGGATGGCATCGCCCCGTACGTGGAGGATTCCGGTGAAGGCCGCTGGACCGTGGCCGAAGCGATCGCGCTCGATGTGCCGGCACCGGTGATCACCTTGTCGCTACTGGAACGCCTGCGTTCGCGCGAATCCAATTCGTTCACCGACCGCCTGCTGTCGGCGATGCGCAACGAGTTCGGCGGCCACGCGATCAAGAAGTCGTAAGTCCCGCAACGGGGTCGGATCCCCGTCATGCCGGTAGCGCCGGGCCATGCCCGGCGGAGGTTCCAGCACCGCTGCGCTCGCCGGGTGCGGCCCGGCGCTACCGAGCTGTCTCATTCCGATCATTTCCACGCCATCCACGCATGGCGTGGATCTACGGATCACCCCAACACCACCCGCCGCCCTTCGCGTGCGCTGTCCATGCCGGCCTGCAGCAACCGCATCAGCTGCAGCGCCTGCACCGCGCTTACCGTTGGCTCGCCTTCGCCGTGCATCGCCGCCGCGAACTGTGCATACAGCCGCCGGTAGTCACCCGGCAGGTTGTCCACGGTCTCGCGCTGCACGTTGTCCTCCGCATCGCACTGCACCCGCTCGCCATGCCGCGGATCGATGCCCCAACCGGGCGCGCCGGGTGCGATGCCACGGCGTAGCTGGGATTCCTGCACGTCCAGGCCATGCTTGATCCAGCTGGCCTTGCTGCCATGCACGCTGAAGTGCGGCGTCTGCGCCGCTACCAGCGAACCGGCATGCACGATGGCGCGGTGCTGCGGGTAGTGCAGCACCGCGTGGAAGTAATCGATGCCGCTGCCACCCTTGCGCTGCACGTCCAGGTCGGCCGTGATCGCCTGCGGCCAGCCGAACAGCACCAGCATCTGGTCCAGCAGGTGCGGACCCAGGTCATACCAGAGACCACTGCCGGGGCCGTCCTGCTCGCGCCAGCGCTCGCGTACCTGCGGCCGGTAGCGATCGAAGTGGGCGTGGCATTCGGCAACGTCACCCAGCACGCCTTCGGCGATCAGCGCCTGCAGGGTGAGGAAGTCTGCATCGAAGCGCCGGTTCTGGAACACGGTGACAATGCGTCCTGCATCGCGCGCGGCCGCCAACACCGCTTCCGCTTCGATCACGTCCAGTGCGAATGGCTTGTCGACCAGGACGTGCTTGCCCGCAGCCAATGCAGCGATGGCCAGCGGTGCGTGTTGCTCGTTCGGTGTGGCGATCACTACCGCGTCTACCGCGGGATCATCGAAGACCTCCTGCGGCACACTGCGAACGTGCACATCACTGAATGTGCGCAGCAGAGTGTCGCGCTGCGAACTGACAACGCTGTGCAGTGCAAGACCGGGGCTGTGCTGGATCAGTGGCGCGTGGAAGACGCGGCCGGCAAGGCCGTAACCGATCAGCGCCAATTGCAGGTCGGGACGCATGACGAAGCTCCGGCAATGGGGAAAGGCAGGGTAAACGAGGATGGGCGACGACCCAAACTGAACCGTTGCCGTTCCAGGGGCCGCGATTCACGGCAGCATGACCGTGACGCCACGCGTGCTGCACGAGCTCCCGTCCAGACTGGCAGCACATTCCGCAGGAGTACGACACGATGAGCAATACGACCCGCACGCTGATTACCTCGGCCCTGACGCTGGGCCTGGCACTGTCCTCCTCGGCCGCATTCGCCAAGGATCCGGCCGCGAAGAGCCCGCCCAAGACCGACCATGCGGCGATGACCCACGCTGACCGCCATGATTCCAACGAGCCGGTCACCGACAGCTGGATCACCACCAAGGTGAAGGCCGACCTGTTGGCCAGCAGCAATGTTCCGGGCACTGAAATCAAGGTGGAAACCGTGAATGGCGTGGTCAGCCTGAGCGGTGCCGTGGCCACCCAGGCCGAGAAGGACAAGGCGGTGACCACCGCCAAGGGCATCAAGGGTGTGACCCGCGTCGATGCCGCCGCATTGAAGGTCAGCGCGGCTGCCAAGCGCTGAGCCTGGTGGGCGCCCGGTTGAGGGGCGCCCAGCCACCCCTGTAGCGCCGGGACATGCTCGGCTGCCTTTTGGGTTGCAGCCGGGCATGGGCTCGGCGCTACAGGTCTGGTTTGCGAACCCGTTCAGCCAGCTGGAGCAGAAACTCCAGAGTTGTGACCGCCTGCGCTATATTGCCCGTTCCGCCGCAGCCGGGCCGGTCTCGGCCTCCGCTCCGCGGCCGTGCTGACGAGGAACTATGGCGCAGGTTTTCAGTGACGACGTCTGGGATCGCTGGCGATTGCCGGCCCTGGCGCTGGCGGCTGCCGCGATCATCGTGGTGCCGTGGTTGACCCTGCGCAAACTGCAGCAGGACAACGAGCAAGCGATGGCCTGGGTCAATCACACCCAGGCCGTGGGCGTGGCCCTGCAGCAGCTGCAGGCCGATGTCCGCGACGTCGAATCGGCCGCGCTGACGCTGTCCAAGGGTGTGGACGCACCGGGCCTGCGCGAACGCATGGCCAACGCAAATGAAATACCGGGCCGTCTGGCTCAGCTCGGCCGCATGACCCGCGACAACCCCGAACAGCTGATCCGCATCGGCCGCATCGAGTCGATGCTGGATGGACGCCTGGCGGTGGCGCGCGAGCTGGCCAAGTCAGAACCGAACAGCGACCAGCGTGAGCTGGTGCAGGACCTGAGCACGCGTTATCCGATCCGTGGCCTGGTCGAGGAACTGCAGGCCAGCGAGGAGAAGTTGCTGGCACTGCGCGCCGAGCAGGCCGCGCGCCAGCGCAGGCAGACCGAGTTTGTTTCCTGGAGCTCGCTGGTGGTGCAGTTGGCGCTGCTGGGTCTGGTGCTGTGGTTGCTGCAGCGACAGATCGGCCGCCGCTTGCACGCGGAACGGCAATCGCAGCGCTCGGCCGCGCGAGCGGCGTCGGTACTGCAGACCGTGCGCGAACCGATCGTGCTGCTTGACCGCGAGCTGCGCGTTCAGCTGCACAATCCTGCGTTCGCTGAACTGTATGGGCTGCAGGATGAGCGCGCCGACGGTCTGCTGCTGGAATCGGTCGGGGACGGTGCCTGGCGGGACCCGGTGATGCGCCAGCGATTGTCCGATGTGCTGCTGCGCGGGCGCGAACTGTGGGACTTCGAGCACGAACAGCGTGCCGCCGACGGCATGGTGCGCTACATGCTGCTCAACGCGCGGCGCATGCCGCTGCCCGATACCGATGACGAAGTGGTGCTGATGACCGTCAGCGACGTTACCGTGCAGCGGGCGGTGCAGTTGCGGGTGGAAGAGCTGAACCGCCAACTGGAAGGCAAGGTCGCGCAGGTGTCCGAGGTCAACCGTGAGCTTGAGGCCTTCAGCTACTCGGTCTCGCACGACCTGCGTGCGCCGCTGCGCCATGTTGCCGGTTTCTCCGACAAGCTGTCGCGCCATCTGGGTGAGGAGGCCGACGACAAGAGCCGCCATTACCTGGACGTGATTTCCAGCTCGGCGCGGCGCATGGCGGCCCTGATCGACGACCTGCTGGTCTACTCGCGGCTCGGTCGGGCGGCGATGCGCCAGCAGGCGGTGGACATGCAGTCGCTGGTGGCAGACACCCGCGCCATGCTCGATTCCAACCTTCAGGCCGAGGCCGAGAGCAACGGCCTCGCACACCATGTCGAGTGGAGCATCGCGCCGCTGCCGATCGTGGTGGGCGATGAGAACATGATCCGCCAGGTCTGGCTGAACCTGCTCGGCAATGCGGTGAAGTACTCGGGTAACCGCGAGCCGGCGAAGATCCGCGTGGATTACCAGCTGCAGCCCGATGGCGGTCATCAGTTCACGGTCAGCGACAATGGTGCAGGCTTTGACATGGCCTATGCCGGCAAGCTGTTCGGCGTGTTCCAGCGCCTGCACAAGGCCAGCGACTACCCCGGTACGGGCATCGGCCTGGCCAGCGTACGTCGCGTGATCACCCGCCATGGCGGCCGCATCTGGGCTGAAGCCGAACCGGATGTCGGCGCCACCTTCCACTTCTATCTGCCTCCCGCGATCGACGCGGACAAACAAGGTCCTTCCGCATGACGACTCTGCGCACCATTCTTCTCGCCGAAGACAGCCCGGCCGATGCCGAAATGGCGATCGACGCCCTGGAAGAGGCGCGTCTGGCCAACCCCATCGTCCACGTCGAAGATGGCGTGGAAGTGATGGACTACCTGCTGCGCCGCGGCGCCTTTGCCAGCCGTGAGGAAGGCCTGCCGGCGGTGTTGCTGCTGGACATCAAGATGCCGCGCATGGATGGCCTGGAAGTGCTGCGGCAGATCCGCGAGCACGAAGAACTCAAGCGCCTGCCGGTGGTGATCCTGTCGTCCTCGCGCGAGGAAAGCGACCTGGCCCGCAGCTGGGACATGGGCGTGAACGCCTACGTGGTCAAGCCGGTGGACGTGGACCAGTTCTTTGGCGCAGTGCAGACCCTGGGCAAGTTCTGGGCGTTGATCAACCAGGCACCGGAACTCGAGTGAGCCCATGCCCCTGACCGGTCCCGCCCTGGGGGCGCTGCGCATCCTGCTGGTGGAAGATTCCCCGGAAGATGCCGAGCTGATGTCCGAACAGATGCTCGATGCGGGCCTGGAAGCCCGTTTCGAGCGTGTCGAGAGCGAGGTCGAACTGCGCCAGGCGCTGGCCGCGTTCGTGCCGGACATCGTGCTGTCCGACCTGAGCATGCCGGGGTTCTCCGGTGACGACGCGCTGCGCATCGTGCGCGAGACCTCACCGGAAGTGCCCTTCATCTTCGTCTCCGGAACCATGGGTGAGGAGAACGCGGTGGCGGCGCTGCAGAAGGGCGCCAACGACTACATCATCAAGCACCTGCCGGCGCGCCTGCCGTCGGCGGTGGCGCGGGCGATCCGCGAGGCACGCAGTGCTGTTGAACGCGCACGTGTGGAAACCGAACTGATGCGCGCGCAGCGGCTGGAAAGCCTGTCGCTGCTTGCCGCCGGCCTCAGCCATGACCTGCGCAACATCCTGCAGCCGCTGCTGATCATGCCGGACCTGCTCAAGGCCCGTACCGAAGATCCGCAGCTGCATCACCTGGCCGATGTCATCGCCGAGTGCGGCCGTCGTGGCCACGAGATGGCCGAATCGATGCTGTCGTTCGTGCGCGGCTCGCGCAAGCCGAGTGAGCGCATCGAGATCAATGGCCTGTTCGATGCGGTGGCCCTGCTGTTGCGCAGCAACGTACCCGATGCCGTGCGTCTGGAACTGCAGGTGCAGGACGAGGGCCTGGTGGTCGACGCCAACTACACCGAACTGCAGCAGGTGATGTTGAACCTGGCGCTCAACGCGATCCAGGCGATGCCCAACGGTGGCCGCCTGAGCCTGACCGCCAGCCACGCCGGCCAGCGCGACGGCGTGGACTGGATGCAGATCCGGGTGGTCGACGAAGGCATCGGCATGGATGCGGACACGCTCTCGCACCTGTTCAATCCGTTCTTCACCACCAAGGCCGATGGCACTGGCCTGGGCCTGATTTCCTGCAAGCGAATCGTTGAAGGCGCCGGCGGCAGCATCCACGTCAGCAGCCAGCCGGGGCAGGGCACCTGCTTCGAGCTGCGCCTGCCGATGCATGACGCCATTGATGGCAGCGAGCCGATCGAGCAGCTGGTGGCGCTGGGCAGTGGTCAGTCGATCCTGGTGGTCGATGGCGAAGCGACCCGTCTGTCGCTGCTGGGCAATGCGCTGTCCAGCCAGGGCTACCAGTTGCAGCTGGCATCCGATGGTCCGGCGGCGCTGCGCTGGATGCAGCAGGAGGCGATGCCGGCGCTGGTGATCGCCGATGCTGGCTCCAAGCTGCTGCCGGCCAGCCAGCTGCTGGGCGAAATGGCTACGTTGGGTTACCGCGGCCCGGCGCTGGTGCTGGAAGACGCCGAGGTGGCAGTGCCGGCCGACGCGTTCCCGGCAGGCGTGCAGGTGCATGCGCTGCGCAAGCCGTTGCAGATGCAGCAGGTCTTCCGCGCGGTGGCCGAAGCGCTGGGCTGAGCACGCGCCGCCGGGCATGGCCCGGCGCTACCGAAGGCCGTGGGTAGTGCCGGGCCATGCCTGGCGGCAGGTCAGGTTGGTTGTTCCGGGGTTTCCCAGGGAAAGCGCGGCAGGCTGTCCACGGCCTGCTCCAGCCGCCGCGACCAGTTCTGGTGGATGTCCGCATACAGCGCTGAATCCGCCCTCAGCCGCAGCTGTTGGCCGATGCGCAGTTCGCCATCGCGCAGCAGTGCCAGGTCGATCGGCAGGCCCACCGACAGATTGGAGCGGATGGTGGAATCCAGCGAGACGATGGCCGTGCGTGCGGCATCTTCCAGGCGCGTGGCCGGGCTCAGGATGCGGTCGAGGATCGGCTTGCCGTACTTGGATTCGCCTATCTGCAGGTAGGGCGTCTCCGGCGATGCGGCGATGGCGTTGCCCAGTGGGTAGACCATGTACAGCCCTGGGCGTTCACCGGCAACCTGGCCGCCGAAGATCAGCGTGGCCTGGGTGTTCACCCCGTCATGGCCGTGCTCGCTGTGCTCGGTCTTGACCTGGCTGTCGACCAGTAACTGGCCGACGTACTCGGCGGCTTCGAACAGATGGGTCATGTCGCGCAGGTTGGGCGTGCGCCGTTCGCCAGCATCGCGCCCCAGGCGCGACACCAGCAGCTGGGTGGTGGCCAGGTTGCCAGCCGCCATCAGCACGTAAGCTGCCTGGCCGGGATATTCGAACACGTGCAGCTTGCGGTGCACGCGCACATCGTCCAGCGAGGCATTGGTCCGGGTGTCGGCAGCGAAGACCAGGCCCTCGTCCACCTCGATTCCAACGCAATAGGTCATGTCGGTGCCCTATCATGTGCGTCCCGGATTGTAGGCAGGCCGCCGTGACGACGGCATGTCCACGCCCCCCCCAAGTGCCGTCACCTGAACGCATGACCACCGTGCTCCTGAGCCTGGGCAGCAACGTCCAGCCCCGCCGCTACCTCCACGCCGCGGTGACGGCCCTGCGCGAGCGCTTCGGCGCGCTGCAGGTATCGCCGGCCTACCGTACCGCCGCGGTCGGCTTCGATGGCCCGGCCTTTCTCAACAATGCGGTGGCGATCGAGACGAATCTGCCGCTGCAGGAACTGGACGACTGGCTGCACGCGCTGGAAGACGCGCACGGCCGTGACCGCAGCGGGCCGCGCTTCTCCGACCGGACCCTGGACATCGACGTGGTGTTCTACGGTGACCTCGTGGTGGAAGGCCCCGGCCATCTGCGCATTCCGCGCCCCGAGCTGAAGCATGCCTTCGTGCTGAAGCCGCTGGCGGACATCGCACCGGACTTCATCGATCCGGTCAGTGGCCAGGACCTCGCCACGCTGTGGCGTGCGCACACGCAGTTTGGCGAGGCCTTTGAGGTGGTGGACCTTGAGTGATGGGGTCAGATCCCTTTTCCCGCCGGGAAAAGGGATCTGACCCCGTTGTGAATCCCGGCAACGCTTCAACTCACCGTGCGCCCGCCATCCACCCGCAACGTATGGCCGGTGACGAAGCTGGCCTCGGCCACCAGCCAGTACACGGCCTCGGCGATCTCCTCGACCGTACCGATCCGCGCCAGCGGCGTGCGTGCCAGCAGCGCCTCGCGGGCGAAATCGTCCTTGCCCTGTTCCGGCCACAGGATCGCGCCCGGCGCCACTGCATTGACCCGCACCTTCGGTGCCAGCTCCAGCGCGAGCGAACGGGTAGCCATCTCCAGCGCGGCCTTGGCCATGGTGTAGGCGATGTGGTCGCGCATCGGGTCGGTGCCGTGCAGGTCGGTCAGGTTGACGATGCAGCCCTGCTGGCGACGCAGGTACGGTGCGGCCGCCTGTGACAGCAGCAGCGGCGCGCGCGCATTGACCGCATACAGCTCGTCCATCGCCTCGGCGGTCACCTGGCCCAGCGGGGTGGGGAAAAAGTTGGAGGCGTTGTTGACCAGCGCGTCCAGTCGTCCGAAGTGGGTAACGGCCTGCTCCACCAGGTCGGCCAGGGCGTCGGCGTCACGCAGGTCGGCCTGCAGGGCCAGCACGCTGCCCGGGCGCACGTTGTCGAAATCGAACGCGGCCTGCTGCAGTTCGGCGCTGGAGGTGTTGGCGTGCAGCACCACCGACCAGCCACAGGCGTGGAACTGGCGGGCGATGGCCGCACCGATCCGGCGCGCGCTGCCGGTGATCAGGACCACGGGGTGGGTGTCGCTCATCGAGGGTCCTCCAAGGCTCGGCTATCCTGTGCACCATTGTCACCGCATTCGAAGACGCCATGCAGCCCACCTTCCCCCTGCCCGAAGCCGATGCCCTGGCCCACAGCGACCAGCTGGCCGCCGCCCTGCGCGCCGAAATCCTTGCGCAGGGCGGGGCGATGCCGTTCTCGCGTTTCATGGAGTTGTGCCTGTACGCTCCCGGCTGGGGCTATTACAGCGCCGGCGCCAGCAAATTCGGGGGCAGCGGTGACTTCACCACCGCGCCTGAGCTCGGCAGCCTGTTCGCAGGCAGCGTGGCCAATGCGCTGGCCCCGGTGTTCGCCCAGCTGGGCGCGCAGGCGCGGATGCTGGAACTGGGCGGCGGTACCGGCGCCTTTGCCGAGGCCGTGCTGCTGCGCCTGGCCGAGCTGGACGCGCTGCCGTCACGCTACGCGATCCTCGAACCCAGTGCCGACCTGCGCGAACGCCAGCAGCAGCGGCTGCAGCAGAACCTGCCGGCTGATCTGGCAGCACGCGTGGACTGGGTCGACCGCCCGTTCGAAGAGGACTGGGAGGGCGTGGTGTTCGCCAACGAAGTGATCGATGCATTGCCGACCCCACGTTTCCTGATCAGGGACGGCGAGGTCTATGAAGAAACCGTCGAGCTGGATGGCGATGGCAACTTCATCCGTGGTGCGCAGCCGGCCGATATCCTGCTCAACGGCGCGGTGCGCCACATCGAGCGCTACCTGGAAAAGCCCTTTGCCGAGGGCTACCGTTCCGAGGTGCTGCCGCAGCTGCCTTACTGGCTGCAGGCGGTGGCCGGTGGCCTGAAGCGGGGCGCACTGCTGTTCGTCGACTATGGCTACAACCGCAGCGAGTTCTATCAGCACGACCGCGACGATGGCACCGTGCGTGCCTTCTATCGCCACCACGTGCACAACGATGTGCATCGCTGGCCGGGCCTGCAGGACATCACCGCTTCGGTCGATTTCACCGCGATGGCCGAAGCCGGTCTGCACGGTGGCTTTGAACTGGCCGGCTACTGCAGCCAAGCCAGCTTCCTGCTCGGCAATGGCCTGGACCAGGTGCTGCTGCTGGCCGAGGAGCGCACCGATGAAGTGGGGCGCATCCAGCTGCGCGACCAGGTCAAGAAGCTGACCCTGCCGACCGAGATGGGCGAGCGCTTCCAGGCGATCGGCCTGCAGCGGGGCGTCGACTTCGAACCGGCGTTCGAGTTGGGTGACCTGAGCTGGCGACTGTGAGCCACGCGTTGCCGGTGATCAAGCCGCTGCGGCGGCCGCGCCTGTGGGCCATGCTGTGGGCGCTGGCGGTGCTGTTGGTGATCGTGGTCTGCCTGATCCCACCGCCGCCGATTCCATTGCCGGAAAACAGTGACAAGGGCGAGCACTTCCTGGCCTATTTCATCCTGGCCGGTAGCGCGGTGCAGCTGTTCCGTCGGGGGCGCCCGCTGCTGTGGGTAGGCGTGGGCCTGGTGCTGATGGGGATCGGCATCGAGTTCGCGCAGGGTGCGCTGACCAGCAACCGCATGGCCGACCCGATGGATGCTATCGCCAATACGATCGGCGTGTTGGCCGGCATGGCCACCGCACTGACCCCACTGCGCGACCTGCTGCTGCGCTGGCGCGGGTAAAGGCGTGCCAACCAAGGTTGGCACCTACCCGTAGATCAAGGTTGGCACCTACCCGTAGATCCACGCCACGCGTGGATGGAATTGGTAGATCCACGCCATGCGTGGATGGAATTGGTAGATCCACGCCATGCGTGGATGGAATTGGTAGATCCACGCCACGCGTGGATGAACTGCCCGAGGTGCCGACCAAGGTCGGCACCCACCAGGACAGACCTGCCATTACTTCCCCAGCGTGACCTCATCCAGCACCCACATCGCCGGGCGCGTGTCGCCGGTGAAGTTGATGCACAGGTCACCGGTGCCCTGGGTACCCTTCGGCAGCGCGGCACGCAGGGTCACGAAGCCATCGGCATCGGGCTTGGCCGGCAGCGGCACTTCGGCAATCACCTTGCCGCTGCAGTCGCCACGACGCACCTGCATCTCGCCGTGCGCACGCCTGGCCTTCTCGAAGCGACGCTTGGGCTCGTCGTGGGCCAGCTGGAAGTAGTACGGAATGCGGCCCGCACGCACTTCCATGCTGCCGATGCCGTCCAGCTGCGCCTGCGGCCAGCGCCAGCACGGCTGGAAGATGTCCACGTTGAACACCGCACGGGTGCCCTCGCGCGGGCCATCGTCCTCCAGGCGCAGCACCAGACCCTTCTTGCCCACGCAGCTGAGCAGCTCATCGCTGCGTCGGCTGAGCAGCGACTGTGCGGTGAAGGCCGCCACCGTCGGCTTCGCCGCCAGCATCTGGCCTTGGTAGAACGCGGCGGCCTGCACAGTGGTTGGCAGTTTTCCGGTCAGCGGCTGCTGGTACAGCGGCGACTGCGCGGTCACCGGCTGGCCATCGGTGCTGTAGCGCACCTCATAGCCCAGCGGGTTGGCCAGCGACACGGTCACCGTGTCGGCCGCGCGGTTGTCGGTGTAGTCCACGCCCACTTCGAACGGGGTCTGCGCGTAGGCCAGGCCCCAGGCACGGTAGCGCTGCAGTTGTGCGGGCAGGCGTGCGAGGAAATCGCGGAAGTCGCGATGTTCCGGCGTGCTCCAACCGGTCTCGGCCACTGCGGCCAGGCGCGGGAACAGGTTGTGCTGCAGGCGTGCATAGCTGCGCGTGTGCTCGGTGAACATGTTGGCCTGCAGGCCGAGGATGTGCCCGCGCTTGTCGGCAGCCAGTTCGGCAGGCACCGGTTCGAAGTTGTACAGCTTGCCGAGGTTGACCTGGGTCGGGCGGCCCGGCGGTTCGTTCGGCGAAGCCGTCTGCAGGTAATCCAGATAGAGGTAACCGACCGGCGACATGATCACGTCATGCCCGGCACTGGCCGCAGCCAGGCCGCCTTCGGTGCCCTGCCACGACATCACCGTGGCCTGCGGCGGCAGCCCCCCTTCGAGGATTTCATCCCAGCCGATCAGGCGCCGGTCGTGTTCCTCCAGGAACGTCTCCAGGCGCTTGATGATGTGGCTCTGCATGGCCATCTCATTCTTGATGCCCAGTGCACGCATGCGCTGCTGCACCTGCCTGGAGGCTTCCCACTGGTCCTTGACCGCCTCGTCGCCGCCCACGTGCACGTACTTGGCCGGGAACAGTTCGATCACTTCTTCCAGCACGTTCTCAAGGAAGGTGACGGTGCTGTCTTCCACGTTGAACAGGTTCGGGAACACGCCCCATTCGCTGATCGGCTTCAGCGGCGTGCTGATCGAACCCAGCTCCGGGTACGCGGCAATCGCGGCGGTGGCATGGCCAGGTACGTCGATTTCCGGAATCACCTGGATATGCAGCGCTGCGGCATAGGCGATCACCTCGCGGATCTGCTCCTGCGTGTAGAAACCGCAGTAAGGGTGCTCCTGGCCGCTGACCGGATCAACACCGCCATCGCCGGCCGGCAGGCGGCAGCTGCCCACCTCGGTCAACTTCGGGTAGCGCTTGATCTCCATGCGCCAGCCCTGGTCATCGGTCAGGTGCCAATGGAAAGTATTGAGCTTGTGCGCAGCCATCGCGTCGAGCACGCGCTTGATCTCGTCCAGGCTCTGGAAATGCCGCGCCGAGTCGAGCATGAAACCGCGCCAGCTGAAGCGTGGCGCGTCCTGGATCTGCACCGCGGGCAGCACGCCGTTGCTGCCGCCGGTAGCGAGTTGGGCGAGGGTGGTCGCGCCATAGAACAGGCCGGTTTCGTTGCCAGCCTGTATCAGCACGCCTTGTGCGGTACTTTCCAGCGTGTAGCCCTCGCCGCTGTCGCGGAAGGTCGGCACGATCTGGAAACGGATGCTGCCGCTCTGAGGTGAGGCCTTGCCTTTGGCCAGTGCGAGGCGCGGGCCTCCACTGCGGGCCAGCAGGTCGGCGAACTGTGCAGCGACCCGCTGTGCGGCTTCGCCTTCGCCCTGCAGCGCGGTATCGGCGCGGAGGGTGATGCCGCTGCCCTTGCCAGGCTGCACCTGGATGGGGGCGGGAATCAGCATCAGGCTGCCGGCGCGCAGCTGCGGGCCGGGTGCTTCAGCGGCGGGTGTGGGATCGGCGGCAAGTGCCGGCATCGCCGGCAGCATGGCGAGCAGGCTGCCCAGCAGCACTGCGCTGCGCATCCGGGCGCGGAAAGGCTTGACCATCGGGACGACTCCTTGGAACGGTGCGATGAACGCTATACATGAAAAACGCCGGGCCCGGAATGACCCAGGCCCGGCGTGCGTGCACGACTCGGCGATGTTGCCGCCGCTGGATCAGTACTTGAAGCGGAAGTTGAGGTAGTACTGGCGACCGTTGCTGTAGAACGAGGTCGGGATGGCCGCGGTCTGGTAGTACTTGTAGGTCGGGTTGTTGAGGTTCAGCGCATCGAAGCTGATGCTCAGCCAGTCGGTGGCCTTGTAGCTCAGCGATGCCGACAGGGTGCCGAAGTCATCCTGGTAGTACGGGTTGGCACCGGACAGGCCGATCAGGAACGACGAACGGCGCGTGTAGCTGACGCGTGCACCGAAGGTGTCGTTCTCGAAGTAGGCACCCACGTTGTAGGTATTCTTCGAAGTGCCGAGCAGGTTGTCGGTTCCATCGGCCCAGGTGTGCTCGGTGCTGCCATCGGCGTAGGTATAGTTGGCGTTGACGCCGAAGTACTCGCCGATCGGCTGCTCATAGGCCACTTCGATGCCGCGTACCTTGCCGTCGGCATTCTTCGGACGCGAGATGTCGTACTCCTCCAGCCGGTTGGTCAGCTCGCTGAACAGCATCTGCTTCTCGGTGCTGAAGGCCACGTAGTCCTTCAGGCGCATCGAGTAGGCACCGACCGACAGCATGCCGCGCGGCATGAAGTACCACTCCAGGTTGGCGTCGAAGTTGGTCGAGATCACCGGCTTCAGCTTCGGATTGCCGCCGCCGCCCTTTCGGTTCAGGTCCGAACCGTAGGACGAAGCACCCAGCGCCGAGAAGTCGGGCAGGGTCTGGGTCTGCGACGCTGCGAAACGCAGTACTAGGTCATCACGCAGGTCGAACTTCAGGTTGGCGCTGGGCAGCACGCGGTTGTGCTTGTTCTCGAAGGCCTGGCGCGTCCAGGCACCGAACAGGCTGCTCACGTCCGGCACGGTCGAACCGGTGGCTGCGGCGTAGGTGTCGATGTCCTGCTTGATGTTGACGTAGCGCAGGCCGACGTTGCCGCTCCAGCGGTCGCCGCTGAAATTGCCCTGCACGTAGGCGGCGAAATTCTTCTCGGTGACCTTCCATTCGGCGCCGTAGTTGTGGCGGCCGTCGGGGCCATCATTGCCGGACAGCCATTCGGAATTGTTGGTCACCGCGTCGCGCAACGCCGCTGGCGTGTAGTACCAGATGTTGCGCGGGAAGCTGCCGCCGATGTCGCCGGCGAAGCCACCCGGGTAGTTGGCGGTGGGGCTGCCGCGCAAGGCGTCCCAGATGTTGCCCGGGGTGGCGCCTTCCGGCGACTTTGCTTCACGCGTGTGGTCGGCGTAGCGCGCGCCGAAATCGATCGAACTCAGTACGCCTGCGTTGAAGTACTGGCTGAAATCGACGTTGGCCCACTTTTCCTTGTCGATTGCAGTGACCTGCTGGTTGCCCCAGGTGCCGCCCCAGCTCGCGCCGGCGGGGCTGAGATCGCCACCCACATTCCAGTCCACCGGCGAGCCGTTGCCATGAGTGGTCCAGTTGGCACCACCACCGTTCGCGGTCAGCAGCTCGGCGATGTACTGGCGCGGCGTCTCGCCAGTGCCCTTGGTGGTACCGGCCTGGAACTTCGCAGTCAGGTTCTCGCTGACCTGCCAGTCGGCATCCAGGGTGATGTAGTTGGTCTTGGCCGTCGACTCGCGGTAGATCATGTCGTACACCGCGTAGTTCGTGCCTGGCTTGCCGGCGTAGCTGGCCTGGGTCAGCACGCCATCCTTGACCACGTAGCCCGGATCAGGAGCCTGCGACTTGCCGAAGCTGTTGCCGAACATCATGAAGTTGCGGTTGTAGTTGTTCGCTTCCAGCTTGGAGCTGAAGCCGCTGAGTACGAAGCTCAGATCGTCGGTCGGCTTGAACTGCAGCGAAACCAGGCCGCCAGTGCGCTTGCGGGTCTGTTCGAACAGGGTTGAGCCCAGCAGGCCCGGAACCTGTACGCCGACCAGATCCGGGTTGGTCTTGGCCACCGGATCGTTGGCTTCAATAGTGAAGAAGCCACCCGGGATTTCCTGCGCTTCGCGGCGCAGCTCGCGCTTCTGGCTGAAGGCCTGCAGCATCACGCCGAAGGTGCCTTCATCGTTCTTGTAGTTGAACAGGGCAGACAGCTGCGGGTCGTTCGACTTGGCCTGGTCCGAGCGCACCGCGCCGATCGAACCTTCTGCGGTGAACTGCTTGGAGAATTCCAGCGGCTTGCGGGTGATGATGTTGACGGTACCGGTGGTGCCGCCGTCCTGCAGCTTGGCCTGCGAGGACTTGTTCACTTCCACCGAGCTGACCAGTTCCGACGGCAGCAACGAGTAGCTGACGCTGCGGCCGACGTTGTTGCCCTGGCTGAGCACGAACCAGTCGGCCGAGCCGACGGTGTGGCCGTTGATCAGGGTTTGGGTCAGGCTCGGGCTGGTGCCACGCAGGCTCACACGGTCGGCTTCGTCGAAGCCGCCTTCATCGGCGCTGGACGAGCTGATGTTCACGCCCGGCAGGCGCTGCAGGGTGTCGGCGACGTTGTGCGCGGGCAGCTTGCCCACGTCTTCGGCGGTGACCACTTCCACGCGCGCATTGGCTTCGCGCTTGGTATCCAGCGACTTTTCCATCGAACCACGGATGCCCGTGACCGTCACGGTGTCCAGGTCGGTCGCGGTCGGGGCGGCCTGCTGCGCGTGCGCACTGAAGGCGAGGCAGCTGACGATGGCGGCCGAAAGCAGGGTCTTGCGGGTGTTCATGATGTCTCTCCTCATCACTCGATTGGATGCCGGCGGCGGTATTCGATTGCGGTTGCGATGACATGCGCGGGGCGGCGGCAAAGTCCCGTGCGTTGGCGTGCCACGTACTACGTGCTGCGATTGCGTTGAAGCCTGTTGCGGTGTCAGGCGGCCGACTGCTGCAGGTACCAGCTGGCAGCGCCGACCACGCCCAGCTGGCCGTGCTCGACCACCTTCACCGGGATGCGTGCCAGCGCTTCGCCCATCGGCCCCTTCTGCAGGTAGCGCTCGACGAAGGTGCTGGCGTGCAGGTACTCGCGGATCTGCGGCAGGATGCCGCCGGCCAGGTAGACGCCACCGTGGGCGCCGTAGAACAGCGCCATGTCGCCGATGGTGCTGCCCAGCAGGCCGCAGAACACATCCAGCGCCTGGCGCGCGTGCGCATCGGTATCGGCCATGGCGGCGGCAGTGACTGCATCGGGGCTGGCCAGCGTCGGTACCTGACCCTGCAGTGCGCACACCGCGCGGTACAGGTTCATCAGGCCCGGACCGGAGATCGCATGCTCGATCGACACATGCGCGCGGTCACGCTGCATATGGCGGACGATGGCCATTTCCAGTTCGGTGCTGGCCGCCAGCGTCGGCTGGCCGGCTTCGGTCGGCAGCACCACCGGGCCGTGCGCGGTGGGAATCCACAGCGCCGCACCGAGGCCGGTGCCGGGGCCGACCACCAGGGTCGGGCCACGCGGGGCGGTGTCCGGCCCGCACAGGTGCAGCACGCCGCTGGCGTCCACCTGCGCGGCGGCGTAGGCCACCGCTTCGAAGTCGTTGACGATGTAGACCCGCTGCAGGCCGACGTCGGCTTCCACCTGGCGGGCCGACAGCGGCCACGGCAGGTTGGCGGTGATCACCGTGCCGTCCTCGCGGGCGTAACCGGCACTGGCGACCACGCAATGCGTGGGGCGCACGCCGTTACCGAGGAAGTCGGACAGGATCGCGCTGAGGCCGGAATGGTCGGCATTGCGGTACTTGCGGTATTCCAGCACCTGCACCGGATGGGCGGCATCTCCGCTGGCCTGGACCCGGGCAACGCGCACATGGGTGCCACCGACGTCGGCGGCCAGGAACGAGGGCGCGACTCGGGACAGGACATGCGACGGGGCGGGGTGGCTGGCGGTCACGCGGGCTCCTGCTGCAGGTGGGGCCGGACCCAGGATCGGGGGCGGCGATTGGGGCGGAGTCTGTAACCCCGCTGACAACGATGTCAACGAGTTCGTGACACTTTCGTTGCTGCGTTGCAACGAATGCAGTGGGTGGTAAACGTTTACATGGCGTGAGTGCCGCTTTCACACGGGAACCATTGCAGCACGGGGCTCAAGGGCTGTAGCGCATTCAGCACGACGCGTTGCGATTTGCTTGCGCAGTGCAGCATCAGGTGTGCGAGCCCGTGCATGGAAGTTGACAAACGGTCGCTGTCCACCGAAAGAATGTGACAACGTTGTTCCCAGCCACTCTCCGACGCCGTGTTCTGCGGCCGTCGCCGCAGGAGCCTCCCTGATGTCAGCCGTCCCCGCTGCAAGCGCACGTCCGAACGTGGCCTCGTCCATCGCCATCGTCGGCGTGCTGTTTTTCCTGATCGGCTTCTTCACCTGGCTCAACGGCCCGTTGATCACCTTCGTCAAACTCGCCTTCGAACTCAGCGAGGTCGGCGCCTTCCTGGTGCTGATGGTGTTCTACCTGTCCTACTTCTTCCTGGCCCTGCCGGCGTCGTGGATCCTGCGCCGCACCGGCATGAAGAAGGGCCTGAGCCTGAGCCTGCTGGTGATGGCCGGTGGTGCCGCGCTGTTCGGTGAATTCGCCACCCAGCGCTGGTACCCGGGCGCGCTTGGCGGCCTGTTCGTGATCGGTAGCGGACTGGCATTGCTGCAGACCGCGATCAACCCGTACATCTCCATCCTCGGCCCGATTGAAACCGCCGCGCGCCGCATCGCGATGATGGGCATCTGCAACAAGATCGCCGGCATCCTGGCGCCGATCGTGATCGGTACTGTGGTGCTGCATGGCATCGGCGATCTGTCGGCGACCGTGGCCGCTGCCGATGAAGCGACCAAGGCGCAGCTGCTCAACGAATTCGCCGCCAAGATCCACGCGCCGTATCTGGCCATGGCTGGCCTGCTGGTGCTGCTGGCGGTGGCTGTGCTGTTCTCGCCGCTGCCGGAAATCAAGTCCTCCGAGGCCAACGCCACGCCGGTTGCCGCCGGCGCCGCCGAGCGCCGCAGCATCTTCCAGTTCCCGCATCTGTGGCTGGGCGTGCTGTGCCTGTTCGTCTACGTGGGCGTGGAGGTGATGGCCGGCGATGCGATCGGTACCTACGGCCATGGTTTCGACCTGCCGCTGGACCAGACCAAGATGTTCACTGCGTTCACCCTGTTCGCCATGCTCATCGGCTACGTGGTCGGCCTGCTGGTGATTCCCAACGTGGTGTCGCAGTCGCGCTACCTGACTTTCTCTGCCGTGCTGGGCGTGGTGTTCTGCCTCGGCGCCTGGGCCACCCACGGCTACGTGTCGGTGGCCTTCGTGGCCCTGCTGGGTTTTGCCAACGCCATGATGTGGCCGGCGATCTTCCCACTGGCGATCCGTGGCCTGGGCCGCTTCACCGAGACCGGCTCGGCCCTGCTGGTGATGGGCATCGCCGGTGGCGCGATCATTCCGCAGCTGTTCGCCGTGCTCAAGCAGCACATCGATTTCCAGCTGGTGTTCGTGCTGCTGATGGTGCCCTGCTACCTGTACATCCTGTTCTATTCGGTGATCGGCCATCGCGCCGGCCTGCCGCAGGACAAGGTCTGATCGGCGATGATGGACGGCAGTCAACCCCAGGTAAAACCCATGCGCAGAGCGACCATCAAGGACGTTGCGGAGAAGGCCAAGGTCTCGCTGAAGACGGTCTCGCGGGTGATCAACAACGAACCTTCGGTGATGCAGGCCACCCGTGCGCGGGTGCTGCGTGCCATCGCCGAACTGGACTACGAACCCGATCCGTCTGCGCGCAACCTGCGCAGCGGCACCACCTTCGTGATCGGGCTGGTCTACGACAACCCGAACCCGTACCACATCATCGGCGTGCAGAACGGCGTGCTGGCCGCCTGCCGCGAGACCGGTTTCGGCCTGCAGATCCATCCCTGCGATTCCAGCTCGCCGCTGTTGGCCGATGAGCTGGCTGACTGGGTGCAGCGTTCGCGGCTGGCCGGGCTGGTGCTGACCGCGCCGATGTCCGAGCGCCGCGACCTGATCCAGGCGTTGACCGCGCGCGGCATCAAGCTGGTGCGCATCATCGCCGCGACCGAAGACCCGGCCGACGGCGCCTGCGTGTTCGTCGACGACCGTGAGGCGGCCTATGAGATCACCGAGCACCTGATCCAGCTGGGTCACCAGCGCATCGGCTTCCTCTGGGGCGGCATCTCGCACCGCTCCTCGGGCGAGCGCTACGCCGGTTACGAAGCCGCGCTGAAGGACTACGGCATGACCGTGGACAAGCACCTGGTGGTGCAGGGCGACTACACCTTCGACGACGGTTTCCGCGGCGCGCGCCGCCTGCTGGCGCTGCGTGAGCCGCCCACTGCCATCTTCGGTTCCAACGACGAAATCGCCGCCGGCGTACTGGCAGCAGCGAAGTCGGCCGGCATGAACGTGCCCTACGACCTGTCCATTGCCGGCTTCGAGGACAGTCCGTTCTCGCGCCAGTCGTGGCCGCCGCTGACCACCGCCAAGCAGGCCACCGAGGACATCGCCCGCCATGCCGCGCGCCTGCTGATCGCGCAGCTGCGCAGCGATGCCTACGACGATGCGCCGGCACCGCTGCACAACCAGGGCTTCGTGCCGCAGCTGGTGGTGCGCGGTTCGACCGCGCCGATGCGCCCGGCCGGCGCACGCCCCCTTCCTTCCGATCCTGCCTGAGCCTGCCATGTCGCTGTCAGACCCCACCGCTACCCTGATGTTCGCCGAGGCCGCTGAAGCGGCCGACGTGGTCGCCCGCCAGTTCTCGCGCAACCACGCCACCATGGAAACCCTGGCCGCCAGCCTGCGCGCCGCGCCGCCGCCGTTCGTGGTCACCTGTGCACGTGGCAGCTCCGACCATGCCGCCACCTATGGCAAATACCTGCTGGAAACCCAGCTGGGCCTGGTGGTTGCTTCGGCCTCGCCGTCGGTGGGTTCGGTCTATGCCGCACCGCTGCAGCTGCGTGGCGCGCTGTTCATCGTCATCTCGCAGTCGGGCAAGAGCCCGGACCTGCTGCGCAATGCCGAGGCCGCCAAGGCCGCTGGCGCGCGCGTGATCGCGCTGGTCAACGTCGAGGATTCGCCGTTGGCGCAGCTGGCCGACACGGTCATTCCGCTGCATGCGGGTGCCGAAAAGAGCGTGGCAGCGACCAAGAGCTACCTGGCGTCGCTGGCGGCACTGCTGCAGCTGGCCGCGTACTGGAAGCAGGACAGCAGCCTGCGCAATGCACTGGATCTGCTGCCGGATGCGATGCGCGAGGCCTGGCAGTGCGACTGGACGTCGGTGACCGAGGGCCTGGTGGACGCGACCAATCTGTTCGTGCTCGGCCGTGGCCTGGGCCTGGGCGCGGCGCAGGAAGCTGCACTGAAGTTCAAGGAAACCTGCAGCCTGCATGCTGAAGCCTACAGCTCGGCTGAAGTGAAGCATGGCCCGATGGCGCTGGTTGATCGCGGTTTCCCGGTGCTGGCCTTTGCCCAGCCCGATGAAACCGGCGCCGGTACCCGTGCGGTGGTCGAAGAATTCACCGCGCGCGGTGCGCAGGTGTGGATGGCCGGTGCCGGTGGCAACCTGCCGGTGGCGGCCGCGCCGCATCCGCTGTGCGCACCACTGCTGACCGTGCAGAGTTTCTACCGCGCGATCAATACGCTGGCGCTGCGCCGTGGCTTCAACCCGGACCTGCCGCCGCATCTGAACAAGGTTACGGAGACGGTGTGATGGCCACTGTGCTGCGCAACGCGCGCATCCTCGTGGGTGAAGCGTTCCGCGACGATCTGGCGGTGGTGATCGAGGACGGCCGCATCAGCGCGCTGCTGCCCGATGCCGCGCCGCAACTCGGCCACGCCGCCGAGCAGGTCGATCTGGGCGGCGGCTGGCTGCTGCCCGGCTTCATCGACGTGCAGGTCAATGGCGGAGGCGGGGCGCTGTTCAACAACACGCCGGACGTGGCAGCGCTGCGCACCATCGCACAGGCGCACCGCCGCTTCGGCACCACCGCGATGCTGCCAACGCTGATCAGCGACGATGTGGGCGTGATGCGCGAAGCGATCGCGGCGATGCGGGAGGCGATCGCGCAGGGCATGCCGGGTGTGATCGGCATCCACCTGGAAGGGCCGTACATCGCGCCGGCGCGCAAGGGCACCCACGATCCCAGCAAGTTCCGCGTGCCGGACGAGGAAGAGATCGCGTTGGCTGCATCGCTGGACAACGGCGTGACCCTGCTGACGCTGGCACCGGAACGCGTGCCGCTGGAGACCATCCGCGCGCTGGTCGAGCGCGGCGTGATCGTCGCCGCCGGCCACACGGCGGGCACCTACGAGGAGATCCGCGAGGGTCTGGATGCCGGCGTGCGCGGCTTCACTCATCTGTACAACGCGATGTCGCCGCTGCAGGGGCGTGAGCCCGGCGCGGTGGGTGCCGCGCTGGAAGACCGCGACAGCTGGATCGGCATCATCGTCGACGGCGTGCACGTGCATCCGGCCAGCCTGCGCGTGGCGCTGGCGGCCAAGCCGCGCGGTCGCCTGCTGCTGGTGACCGATGCGATGCCGCCGGTGGGGGCCGACGACCCCAGCTACGTGCTGTACGGCGAAACCATCACTGCCATCGATGGTGTGGTGCGCAACGCTGCCGGTTCGCTGGCAGGCTCCGCGCTGGACATGGCCACCGCCGTGCGGAACACGGTGCAACTGCTTGGCCAATCGTTGGCCGAGGCGGCGCGCATGGCCTCGACCTATCCGGCGCAGTTCCTCAACGTCGACGACCGCCTGGGTCACATCGCCGAGGGTTACCAGGCCGACCTGGTGCTGCTGGATGATGCCCTGCAGGTGCGTGGCACCTGGATTGCCGGGCAGTACGAGGCCGCCTGATGAACAGTTCGCCGCCACGTCGGCTGGGCTCGATCGATGCCCTGCGCGGCATCACCGTGGCGGCGATGCTGCTGGTCAACAACCCGGGTGACTGGAGTGCGGTGTTCGCACCGCTGCGTCACTCGGAATGGCATGGCTGCACGCCCACCGACCTGGTGTTCCCGTTCTTCCTGTTCCTGGTGGGCGTATCGATGTCCTTCAGCGTAGCGCCGCGCGCGCTGGACGCGGCGGCCCGGCCGGCGCTGGCACGCGGTGTGCTGGAGCGGGCGCTGCGCATCCTGGTGGCCGGTGCGCTGCTGCACCTGCTGATCTGGTGGGCGCTGGATACCCATCACTTCCGCATCTGGGGCGTGCTGCAACGGATCGCGGTGTGCGCGGCGCTGGTGGGTGTGCTGGCGGTGTATGCGCGGCCGCGCGTGCAGGCAGGCGTGCTGGTCACGCTGCTGGTGGGGTACACGGTGCTGCTGCTGGGCATCGGTGATCTGGCGCCATGGACCAACCCGGCCAGCCGTCTGGATACCACGCTGTTCGCACCGTGGATCTATCAATGGCACGCCGATACCGGGCTCGGACATGATCCGGAAGGGTTGCTGAGCACGCTGGGCGCATTGGCCAGCACCGTGCTGGGCCTGCTGGCCGGTGGATTGCTGCGTAACCGGCGAACGGCTGCGTTGGCCGGGCTGGGTGTGGCGACCGCTGTGCTGGGTCTGCTGTTGGCCGGGGTTATCCCGTTGAACAAGCAGCTGTGGACACCGAGCTATGTGTTGTGGACCGGCGGGCTGGCGGCGCTGGCGCTGTGGCTGGGCCACGTGCTGATCGACCATAAGGGCTGGCCGGCGTTGGGGCGGCGCTTCGGGGTCAATGCCATCACTGCGTACCTGGGGGCATCGGTGATGTCGGTGGTGCTGATGGCTACCGGGGGGTGGGGGTGGGTCTGGCAGCAGCTGGCCACGGCGATGCCGCAGGCGCTGGAGCTGGCGTCGATGCTGCAGGCGCTGGTGTTCGTCGCACTGTGGTGGGGCGCGGCGTGGTGGCTGGACCGTCGGAAGATCTATCTGAAGATCTGATGGCACGGGGCCGGACCCCTTTCCGCAGGAAAGGGCTCTGACCCCTCCGGAAACCCGCATCCACGCATGGCGTGGATCTACCGCGCGATGTGTTTCATCTGTGAATGGGGGGATCAACCGGGTGTGCCGGTGGTTTGATCCACGCATGGCGTGGATCTACCGCGCGATGTGTTTCATCGGTGCATGGATGGATCAACCGGGTGTGTCTGCAGCGTGGTCCACGCATGGCGTGGATCTACCAGGTGGGGGGGGGGGGGCAGTAGATCCACGCCATGCGTGGATGCTTTGAGCGCAGCCTGTGGCCACCGCCAAGATGAACGATTTCAGCCACGTAGAGACAAGGTGACGCCCGATCAAGTTCGCATCTGAACTGTGATGGTTGGCACGCAATTTCACCTATCGAAACGGTTCACCACACGGCAGACTGCGAGCGCAGTGCCGCACATAAGCAGTTCCTGATATCCCATCCAGGAGTGCCCCATGTCCCGTGCCGTTCCGCGTGCGTTCCGCCCGCGCCGCCTCACTGTTTCCGTGCTGCAGGCTTTGGCCGTCCCGTCCGTCATGCTGCTGACCGCCAGCGCCGCCTGGGCAGGCTGTGACTCCATCGCTCCTGTTGCCGGCCAGACGGTTACCTGCGATGCCAACCTGCCGAATCCGCAGACAATCCCCATCACCGCCAACGGCGCGGCCGGCATCACCGTCAACGTCGCCGGTACGGCACAACTGCAGCAGAGTGGCGGCGGAAGCGCGATTTCGCTGGTCGGTGCAGGTGGCCACCTGTTGTCCAATCTGGGCGCGATCAGTTCGACGGGCGGTATAGCCGTGCAACTTGGTGGCGGCAGCCGTGTCGAGAACACCGGCAGCATCACCACGGGCAACAACACCGCCCTGCAGTTCGTGGGTACCGGCGACAGCGTTCTGGTCAACCGCGGAACGATCAGTGGCCGCACGGGTGTGCAGTTCGGTGCGGGCAACGACCGCCTGGAGATGCAGGCAGGCAGCATCACCGGTGGCGTCCTGCAGGGCGATGGCAATGATGTGCTGCTGGTGAGCAATGGCACGATCGACAGCGTCGACCAGGGCACCGGCGATGACCAGATGACCATCAGCGGTGGCACCGTCACCGGCCTGGTGGCGCAGGGCAGTGGCCGCGATGATTTCGTCATGACCGGCGGCACCATCGGTGCCCTGCAGCAGGGTGACAACATCGATACCTTCCGCATGAGCGACGGCCGCATCGTTGGCGCGTTCGAGGACGGCGACCAGGCCTGGATGACCGGTGGCCGTATCGGCCGGGTCAACATGAAGCTGGACAAGAACCTGTGGGACCAGTCCGGCGGTACCGTTGACGGCAATGTGGTGACCGGCTTCGACACCGACACCATCATCATTTCGGGTACGGCGTACATCGGCGGCAACATCAGCGTCAGCGGCGGCGCCGACAGCGTGACCATCACCGATGGCACTGTGCGCGGGCAGGTCCTGCTCAGCACCGGCAATGACACCTTCAACTGGAATGGTGGCGGCATCGTCTACGGCGCGATCGACCTGGGGCCGGACGACGACGTGGCCAACCTCAGCAACCTCAACCAGGGCAATCTCGGTGCGGTGCCGCTGTTCGACGGTGGCGCGGGCAACGACAGGCTCAGCTTCAACAACGTCAAGACCACGGGTGTAGGCCGCTTCCAGAACTGGGAGACGATCAGCCTGGCCAACAGCACCGAGCTGTCCTTCGATGGCGATCTGGTGCTGGGCGACAGCGCAACCGGCACCGGCACGCTCACCGTGGATGACACCAGTACCGTCTATGCGGGCAGTGGCGGCCATGCCATCCGCCCGTTCAACAGTGGTGCACGGGTGGAGATGGTCAATGCGGGGCGCATCGACCTGACCGGTACCGGTGCCGGCGACGTGTTCACCGTGCGTGGCAACTATCGCGGTGATGGCGGTGGCCTGTACCTGCGTACCGTGTTGGGTGCGGACAATTCCACCAGCGACCGCCTGGTGATCGATGGTGGTACTGCCACCGGGACCACCGGCATCGGCGTGCTCAATGCCGGCGGCAGCGGCGCTGCCACGCTGGCCGACGGCATCCTGGTGGTGCAGGCCTTGAATGGTGGCCGCACCGCGCCGGGCGCGTTCTCGCTGTTTGCACCGGTCGCGGCCGGTGCCTACGAGTATTTCCTGTTCAAGGGCGGCGTCAGTGCCGGTACCGGCGAGAACTGGTACCTGCGCTCCACGCTGGTCAGCGGGCCGACGCCGGCACCCAACGGCGGCGGCACTGCCACACCACCACCATTGACGCCGCAGGTGGCACCACCGCCGCCGATCACCCCGGCACCGCCGCCGCCGCCCGAAGGCGCCACCGATCCAGACCTGACCGCCGGCGAGACAGCCCCACCGCCTCCGCCTGCGGAGCCGGCACCGGTAGCGCCGCCCAGCGACCCGGCTGTGCCGGACGTGCCGGTGGCCGGTGGTGCGTTGCCCGGTACCGG
Organism: Stenotrophomonas maltophilia; assembly: GCF_004684085.1. Lineage (GTDB taxonomy): Bacteria > Pseudomonadota > Gammaproteobacteria > Xanthomonadales > Xanthomonadaceae > Stenotrophomonas > Stenotrophomonas maltophilia_AS. The sequence goes on along the minus strand of NZ_SRHZ01000077.1, from coordinate 25,056 downwards.
CACACCACCGACACCGGGTGCGCGCCCGGCTGAAGGCGCGGTGGTGCCGCTGTACCGCGTGGAGACTGCGACCTATGCCGTGGTGCCGCCGTTGCTGCGCGAGACCTCGCTGGCCAGCCTGGGTACCTTCCACGAGCGCCAGGGCGAGCAACGCCTGCTGTACAACCAGGGCACACTGCGAACCGCCTGGGGCCGGCTGGTCGGGCAGAGCAGCGAGATCCATTGGAAGGGGGATGCGCAACCGGGCTTCGATGGCGACGTGATGGGCCTGCAGGCCGGCCTTGATGTGTGGGCCGCCGCCGCAGACAGCCATCGCAACCAGATCGGCGTGTTCGTCGGCCGCACCCGCGCGCAGGGCAAGACCACCGGTCTGGCACTGGGTTGGGAGAATGTGCAGGTGGGGCAGAACCGCTTGGACGACAAGCACGTAGGCCTGTACTGGACGTTCACCGACAACAGCGGTGGTTACATCGATGCCGTGGCGATGCAGAGCCGCTACGACGGCCGCGTGCGCTCCTCGCGCGGGCTGGGCTTCGGGATCAAGGGCGATGGCACCAGCCTGTCAGTGGAGGCGGGCAAGCCGCTGCTGCACGTTGGTCAGTCCGCATGGTGGCTGGAACCGCAGGTACAGGTGATCTGGCAGCGCACCTCGCTGGACGACCGTCGCGATGCGGTTTCAACCGTGCGCTTCGACAACGACAACGCCTGGACCGGGCGCGTCGGCCTGCGCCTGGCCGGCGATTACCAGTTGGCCGACAACGGCTGGCAGCCGTACTTCAAGCTCAACTACTGGCATGGCCGTTCCGGCGAGGATCGCATCCATTTCGATGATGACGTGATCGTCAATTCGCAGCGCTCGCGTGCGCTGGAAGCCGGTGTGGGTGTGGTCGGGCGCTTCAACCGCACCATCAGTGCGTACGCGGTGGCCGACTACACCCGTGAACTGGGTGGCGATCGCAACGAGAAGCGCCGCATCATCGAAGGCAGCATCGGCCTGCGCGCGGACTGGTAGCGCCGGGCCATGCCCGGCGGCATGACCCGCTCTGGTGGGTGTCGACCTTGGTCGACATGAACCCTGCCGCTGTCATGATCCTGTAGAGCCGAGCCATGCTCGGCTCTGGTAGGTGTCGACCTTGGTCGACGCGAATCCATCGGTGCCATTACCCCGCGCATGCACCCGGCGCCACCAGCGCGCTGGCATGATCGGCCAACACCACCACCGCGTGCAGCAGGCCTTCCTCCACCTGCGGCGGACACTGTGCCGCCGCATCGTCCGTCTCGCGCGCCGACTGTGCAGCCAGCAGTACCCCGCCGCACGCAGACAATGCTGCCAAGCAGCGCGTCGCTTCCGCCAGTTCCCGGCCACGCACATCGCTGAGTTGCCGTTCGCGCCAGACCTGACCATCGGCGGCGTGGCTTTGCGCGATGCCGTGCAACCGGGCGAAGAAGGCCGGCGGCGGAGCGTGTTCATGGGCTTCTGTGAGCGCATCTTCCAACGCTTCGGCTGCGGCATTGGAGAGCTGCAGGCCGGGCATTGCGGCACCGAGCAGTACATGCAGACGTGGATAGGTGGGGTAGAGCGTGGTCATGGCAGCAACCTCACAAGGCTGGGCCACCTGCAGGGATGCAAGGTGGCGGGCGGTGCGGGTTGGCGTGCCGGTCAAAATCAAAGAGAAAAAAGCCGACGGATCACGAGGATCCCCACGCACCGCCCGCCATGGGCGAGCCGGTGCATTGTCGTGATTGCCGCAACGACGGCAACCCGTTCTCTTTGATGTTTGATTCAGGACGCCAATCCCGGCCAGCGCAGGAGGCGCCGACGGAGGCAACCTTCTCGCGTTCTACGTGGCGATGACATGGGCAAAGTTGCAATTTACTGATCGCGTGCACGCAGTCTTGCTGCAACCCGCGGCGGGGCCAGATACGACAGTTCGCGCATGGCGAAAGCCATCACCTGCGGGCTATGCTGTGCGCCTGCCTCAACGACAAGGAAACGTCACATGCAGGTTCGCAAGGGAGTGCGTCGTATTGGTGCGCTGGTGATCGCGCTGGTGGCTGCCAACGCCATGGCCGATACGCCCAAGGCAATCGAGGTGCCCTCGCCGGAGGCGGAGGCCGAGATCCTCAACCTGCTTGAACGGCAGGCGCTGTATCGCGACCGGGTGGACTGGCCTGCCACCCGCACGCGACTGCAATCGGTGCAGGGCGACCCCGTGAAGCGGCTGGCGTTGCTGCGCGAAGCCATTGCGGTCAGCACGGGCAATCATGGCGTATGGACGACGACCCAGCGCCAGAGCGAATCCCTTGCGCGCGCGCAGCAGGTCGGCGCCGCCGCCGTGGAAAGGGCCAAGGCCGCCGATGCGGTGGATGCGCGCATCGGCTGGCTGGTCATCGAGGGATATGCCTCCACGCCCGGCGCGACGCCACAGGAAGCGTTCCGCCAGAACATCCAGCGCGCCGCGCGGTGGCAGCAGGTCATCCGCAGCAAGGACGATGGCATGCGCTGTGGCTGGATCGTCGACCTGCGTGACAACAGCGGTGGCAACATGTGGCCGATGCTGCTGGGCATGGCACCGCTGCTGCGCACCTCGGTGGTGAACAACGAAGATGTGGGGTCGTTCGAAACCGCACAGGGGCCGGAGCGCTGGACGTTGACCGCGACCGCCGTGCAGCGTGCAGGCAAGCCGGTGCTGGACTTCGGCCAGACCGGCTATGTGCTGCGGCAGCCCGGCGCGCCGGTGGCAGTGCTGTTCGGACCGCGCACCGGCAGTTCGGGCGAGGCCTCGGCGCTGGCGTGGCGTGGCCGCGCGCAGACGCGCAGCTTCGGCCAGCCGACGGCAGGGGTCTCGACTGGCAACAGCGTGCGCACACTGGCCGATGGCAGCCGCCTGTTGTTGACCGCCACCGTGATGCGCGACCGCAATGATCGTGGTGATGGGTTGAAGATCGAGCCCGACCAGCGCATCGAGGGTGATGCCGCCACTTTGGCCGCCGCCCAAGCCTGGCTGCTGGCCCAATCGGCCTGCCAGGGCCGCTGATACATGTTGCTGATCGGCCAGCAGGAGCGGGTGATGGTGGTGGGCCCGACCGAAGCCCACCACTGTCTGCGCTGCCAGGCGGAAACCGAGTTCGCGCCTCAGCTGCGTTACAAGATGGCGCGCATCGACCTGCTGTTCGGCCTCACCTACCAGCGCCGCTACGAGCTGGCCTGCACCCGGTGCGGGCACGGCTGGGTGCTGGACACCGACACCATGGACCAGCAGCTGGGCGGGGTGCCGATCCCGTGGCGGCACCGCTTCGGCCTGCCGCTGATGCTGGTGCTCGTGGTCGGTCTGGCTGCGCTGGGCTGGCTGTGGCGGAACGGATTCATCGGTTGAGGACCGGGCCTGTTAAAGTCTGCCCTGCAATCACGTACCGGAACCGACCATGGACCACGACACCCCGTTCGAACCCCTCAACGACCTCGAGGTGCGCCTGCTGCAGGCCCAGGACGGCACGCTGACCGCAGCGCAGTTCCTCGACGGCCTGCTGACCTCGACGGCGTTCGTGCTGCTGGACAAGGCCATTGGTGAAGACGGTGCCTGGGACGAGAGCATTTCGCCGCTGGTGCTGACCAGCGAGAGTGGTGAAGCGATGTTCGCGGTGTTCACCGCCCCCGAGCGCGCCGGCCTGTGGCACGAGCAGCTGCCGCAGTTTGCGCATGCCATGCCGATCGCGGTACACGCGCTGCTGGCCGGTATCGGCGACGGCGTCGGCCTGGTGCTGAACCCAGGCATGGACGTGGGCATGGAGATGATTCCCGATGCAGTGGCCCAGCTGAAGCAGCGTGCGGCGGCGATCACCCGCGGGATGGCGCACTGAGGTTGATTGCGAGGTAATTGGCCGTCCTCTTCCCTCCTTTGTGGCTGAAGGCGCCGAGGGCAGGCCGAAGCGATGAGATTTTTTAATCGATCTCTTCTTGTGTACGAGCTTGGACTTCTAGTCGTATTCATGCCGGTCGCATTCTTCATCACCCGGTTCAATCCGGTGGAGACACTCCGGTTGGGCGGATGGCTGTTCCTCTTGATGCAACCAATCTTGTTGGGTGCGCACGCCGTAGACCACTTCTCGCGCAAGCGCCGTCGCTAGGTAGTTGATGTGAAGGTGCCGGCCAGCGGCCGGCACTACCAGGTGCCTCAGCGGGCGGCAGCGATCGCCTTCACCCGCGCCTTGGCCAGCGCTTCGCCGATGGCCGGGCCCTTCAGATGGGTGGTGTCCAGATCCCGCGCCTGCACTGACAGCGCCGCCTGGTGCAGGCGCTTGAGCGTTTCGCCCTGCGGGTAGTCGCTGTCCTCGAAGCCGAGCCGGCCGCGCTTGTCGGCCTCGCAGCACAGTGCGATGCGGGCTACGCGTTCCGGCCGACGCAACGCATCGCAACGGCCCAGCAGTTCCAGCACGGTGGCATCGCGCAGTTCGTCGATGCGGTGCACGTTCAAGTGCTCGCGGCAGACCGCTTCGGCCAGCTGCTGATGTTCGGTGGGAATCTTCAACCGCGCGCACAATGCCTTCAGCGGCTTGATGCCGCGTTGCTCGTGCATGATGTGGCGCGGCCATTCCTCCGGCGGGGTCAGGCCCTTGCCGAGATCGTGGGTGAGGGCGGCGAAGCCGACCAGATCATCGCCCGGCGCCAGCTTTGCGGCCATGTCGCTGACCATTTCCTGGTGGATGCCGGTATCGACCTCGGGGTGGAATTCGGCACGCTGCGGCACGCCGTACAGCGCTTCCAGTTCGGGCAGGATCGGGCCCAGCGCATGCGCATCGTGCAGCGTGCGCAGGAAAGCGGAGGGTTGGGCGCTGACCAGTGCTTTGCGTAGTTCCTGCCAGACACGCTCTGGCACCAACGCATCCAGTTCACCACTGGCGGCGACATCGCGCATCAGGTCCATGGTTTCCGGCGCGACGCTGAAGCCCAGCGGCGCGAAGCGCGCCATGAAGCGTGCCGCGCGCAGCACACGCAGCGGATCCTCGACGAACGCAGGGCCGACGTGGCGTAGTACGCGTTGTTCAAGATCGCGGACGCCGCCATAGGGATCGACCAGCGTGCCGGTCTCTTCCTCGCAGGCAATCGCATTGATGGTGAAGTCGCGGCGCTGCAGGTCTTCTTCCAGCGTCACCGCCGGATCGGCATCGACCACGAAGCCGCGGTAGCCACGGCCGGATTTGCGCTCGGTGCGCGCCAGGGCGTATTCCTCACCCGTCTTCGGATGCAGGAATACTGGGAAATCGCGGCCGACCGCAGTGAAGCCCTGCGCTTCCATCTGAGCGGGCGTGGCGCCCACGACGACCCAGTCGCGGTCACCGGCAGCGCGTTGCAGCAGGCGGTCGCGCACGGCGCCGCCGACAAGATAGATCTTCATGTGGAGGATGATGGCACGGTAGCGCCGGGCCATGCCCGGCGCTACCGTCATCGGGCGATCAGTCCCCGCCCTGGTCGGCGTTGGCCGCGCAGCTGAAGCTCTTGCGCTTGTCCACCAGGCGGCCCATCAGGCGGTCGCTCAGCGGCAGCGCATCGCCGTTGAGGCGCCAGTCGTAGATCACGCTGAAGGCCAGCACACGGGCCACGTACTCGCGGGTTTCCTTGTAGCTGATGGTCTCGATCCACAGGTCCGGATCAAACCCCGGGCGCTGGCCCTGCCAGCGTGCGGTCGGGGTCGGGCCGGCGTTGTAGGCGGCGATGGTCACGTACGGCAGGCCGTCGTACTTGTTCATCAGCTGGCGCAGGTAAGCGGTGCCAATGGCAATGTTGGTGTCCGGGTCATACAGGCTGTCGGCACCGCCGTAGCCGGTCAGGCCGATCGACTTGGCCACGCCGGCACCGGTGGCCGGCAGCACCTGCATCAGGCCCATGGCATTGGCAGGCGAGCGCGCGCGCGGGGTGAAGGTGCTCTCGGCACGGATCTCCGCGGCGACCCAGGCCGGGTCGATGGCATTACGCGCCGATTCGCGGCGGATGGTGGCATCGTGGTGCAGCGGGAAGCGCAGGTCATACAGGCGCTGTTCCTGCGGCTGCTTGCCGAGGGCGAACACCGCACGGTCGAACCAGCCGTTGTCCTGTGCCACGCGTACCGCGAGGCGGCGCTGGGTGTCATCAAAACGCGACAGCGCACTGTTCCATTCGGCCACGGCCCAGCCGGCGCGATCAATCTGGTACAGCGCCATCGCGCGCTGGATGGCCGGATCGCGCGCGATGACGGCCTGCGCCTGCGCGCTGTCGTTCGGTTTCCACGGGCACAGCGTATAGCCCTGCTGCAGCTTGTCCGCAGCGAGGAAGCCGTGGAAGGTCGGTGCGCGCGCGGCCTCGCGGAACAACGGCTGCGCCTGCTGGGCCTGGCCGGTCTTCTCCAGCATGCGGCCTTCGAAGTAGCGCCAGCGCGGGTCGCTGCGCTGCTTGCTGGCCATCTTGCGGATCGCGGTCAGCGCCGCTGGCCAATCGCCGCGCGACATCGCTTCGCGCACACGCCATTCGTGCAGGCGCTCGTCATAGGCCGACTCCGGCACCGCGTTGAGGCGACGCGCCGAATCGGGCAGGTAGGAGGCCACCGTCCACAGTGCGATCTGGTACCGCACCTGGCCCTGCTGGTCGGCACTCAGGCCCAGGGCCTGGGCGTACTGCGGCAGCTGCTGTTCGGTGGCGGCCGGGTCGGCCTTGGCCAACTTGGCCAGGCCATCGGTGGCGATGCGCCGGCTGCGTTCGTTGCGCGGCCAGTTCAGGGCGCTGGCATTGGGTTTGTCGACAAAAGCGGCGTACGTGCTGGCCAGCGCCAGATCGGTGGCTGGCAAGCCGCGCGCGGCGCTGCGCATCACCGCCGGCTGCTGGGCGTCGGCGGCGGCGTCGATGCGTTCCCAGCGCAGGGCGTCGCTCAGGCCGCCCTGCGCCTGCAGCACGGCGAAAACGGCATCACAACCATCGGGCAGGGACTTGCCGTTCTTGCGCCACAGGTCCTGTGCCTCGCCGATCCACTGCGGATCGACCTTGCCTGTCACCTGGCGCGCGGTCAGCTGCGCGCAGCGCAGGCCGGCGTTGTCGGTGGGAACCCAGTTGGCCAGCAGGGTCGGCCACTCCTGGCGGCGTGCGACCGAGGGCAGCCACACGCTGCGGAACGTGTTGGCCACGGCCTGGCCGTCGTAGCGCTTGAGGAAGGCCTGCGCCTGCGCGGTATCGACCGTGTCGATGTTGCGGCGCAGGTTGGCGTATTCCAGCCAGCCGTAAGCCGGGTGGCGACTGAGCGCGCCGGCCTGGCCGGGATCGAACTGGCCGCGTTCGGCGGCAGCGATCGCGGCTTTCAGCTGCGCGTTCTGGGCATCGAGGGACTGGGCATTGGCACAGCCGATCAGCAGCGTGGTGGCCAAGGGCAGCAGGGACAGGGCAGTGGGAGTGCGTCGGGTCATGGCGATCAGCATAGCGGTGGCTGGCTGAATTCAGTTTCGCATCGCGTGCACGGTGGCTGCCCTGTTGCAAACGGCCTGCTTTGGCGGTGGGTCAGGCGGGATGCTCGGGCCGGTCCAGGGCGGAATTCGGTGAGCGTGGTCGCATAAAGCCCTCTTTGAAGGCGTTTCACTCAGTTGACGCTTTTGCCAATTGAAGCGGGCGCAGTACGCGTGCCTGCTGCAGTCAAACAGGAGCAGCCGCTCCGTCCCTGCAGAGGCCCATCGCATGTCAGTCCAGCCTACGCCATTCAGTCCTGTCTCGGTTGCCGTCATCCAGTTCGATCCACAATGCGGGTCGGAAAACGTTCCGGCCAACATCGAGCGGGCGCAGCTGCTTGCTGCACAGGCCGTGGAGCGGGGCGCGCACCTGGTCGTGCTGCCGGAGCTCTGCTCCACCGGCTATTCATTCAACAGCCGGGCAGAAGCGTTTGCGATGGCTGAATCCGTGCCTGATGGAACGACGGCGCAATACTGGGAGGCCTTCGCGCGCGAGGCGGGCATCCATCTGGCCGTGGGCATTGCTGAACGCGATGGTGCCCGTCTTTACAACACTGCCGTGTTGTTCGGTCCGGGCGGCTATATCGGGCGCTATCGCAAGACCCATCTATGGTGCCGTGAGAAGCTCTACTTCTGTGCCGGCGACCTCGGCTATCCGGTGTTCGAGACGAGCGTTGGCCGGATCGGCCTGATGATCTGCTGGGATGTCTGGTTCCCGGAGGTGCCACGCCTGCTTGCGTTGCAGGGGGCCGACATCATCCTCAGCCTCAACTGCTGGGTGTGGACGCCGCCGCCATTGTTCGATGAAAGCGGGCGCTGCATGGCCAGCTACCTGACGATGACCGCCGCACACGTCAACAACGTGTTCATCGCAGCGGCCAACCGCGTCGGCGCAGATCGCGGGGAACGCTTCCTGGGGTGCTCGTTGATTGTCGGTACCAACGGATGGCCGCTGGCCCCGATCGCAGCGCCTGAAGGCGAGGCGGTGGTGATGGCCGAGGTGGACCTGTCCACGGCACGCAGCGCGCCGATCTGGAATTCCCTGAACGATCTCTGCCGCGACAGGCGTACCGATCTCTTCGATCCGATGCTGGGCTATCGCCAGCATCCCATGCTGCCGCGCTGAGGCTCCCGCATGGCGCGCCCCCCCTTACCGGCTCAGTCGCCAGCCGCCCGCAGCCACTGGGGCTGGGCACTGTTCTCAGCGACGTTTGCACTGGCGATCATCGTGACGATGGTAGCCGGTTGGCGCACGATGTCCCCCGGCCAGCTCTGGCCAGACCACAGCCAGTTGATGGGCAGCCTCGCAACATGGGCGGGCCGCTGGCGATGGTGGGTTGGCGATGCCAGTGAGGTGACCTTCTACAAGCACGAGTTCGCCTCGCTCGGTCTGATCGGTGGTGCTGCACTAGCCCATTGGGCGCACCGGCGAGGAAAGCGATGGCAGGGATTTCCGGTCTGCTATGGCACTGGCCGCTGGCCCTGGGTCGCGGTGGCTTCGATCGGCGGACTGGTGCTTGCCAACATGGTATTTGCCAGCGCGGTGCAGGACGGGCGCTGGCAACCCACGTTTGTTGCTGCGGTATCGCTGCCGGCGGCGATGGTGCTGCTGTTCGGCGGCGGATGGAAGATTACGGGAATCGCCGCTGCATCTGGCGCATTGCTGGTCACGCCGCTGGCCTTGTTGCTGGTGAATCAGGTCTGCGCACCGCTGGGCCTGCCCGCCGTCATCGGCAACGTCCTTGCAATGGCTTTGGCAAGCGCGGCCACCTTTGTCGCCGCGAGGCGGCTGGGCTGGAATCCGGTTCCCGCTGCGCCTGGGCCAGCGCCCGCTGCGCCCGTCACGCGGCATGGCTGGCGATGGGGCATGCGCCGGGTGCTGGCAGACTTCAGTGAGGCTCCATTCCTGGGTAACGAGCTCGCCAGTGCCGGGCTGATCGGCGGCGTACTGCTGGCCGCGCTGCTGCAGCCTGTCGGCCCCTTCTATGGCACCGGTTGGCTGATGGCATTGCTGTGCGGCCAGGCGCTCGCCTCTGCGGTTGGGGTCTGGGTATGGCGGGAGCGCTGGATCCAAGGGGGCTGGTATCCCACGTACATCCCGATTGTCTCCGTGGTTCCTGCCTGCATTCTTGCTCACGGCGGCAGCGCGGCAGTGGTGGTGCTGTCCGCGCTGCTGGGGGCACTGCTGACGCCTCCGTTGGCTGCGGCATGTTCGGCTCGCTTGCCGGCGCACGTGCATCCGTATATCGGCAATCTCCTGTCGATGGCGGCAGGCGTTCTGCTGATCGTGCCTGCAGTGGGGTGGGTATTGAAGGGAACCATATGAAACGGTTGGCATTGGGGTCACTCGGCGGCACCCTCAGCATGCGAGATGATGCCGCCGAGGTGGGCATCGTTCCGAAAATCTCCGCAAAGATGGTGGTGGAGGCAGTTCCGGGGCTGAACAGGTTGGCATCCGTGCAGGCGCACACGCTCGGTTTGTCCCCCAGTGCATCGATGTCCTGGGTTGACGTGCTTGCCGCACGGGACTGGGCCGACACGATGGTGGGCGACGGCGCTGACGGCGTTGTCATCACCCAAGGCACCGACACGCTTGAGGAGTCGGCTTACCTGCTGGATCTGCTATGGCCGCATCCACAGCCGCTGGTCTTGACTGGTGCCATGCGCGGCGCAGATGCAGCCGGTGCTGATGGCCCCGGCAATGTGCTGGCCGCAGCGGTTGCGGCACTGGAACCGCATACAAGCAGGCGCGGCGTCGTGGTCGCCATGCTGGACCGCCTGTACGCTGCGGACCAGGTACGCAAGGTGCACAGCCTCGACCTCGACGCCTTCCAATCACCGGGTCATGGCTGCATCGGCTTGGTGCGGGAAGGACAGTGCAGGTATGCAGGGCCGGCTCCGGAACGTCCTGTTGCGCTCGCTCCCACGCGGGTGCAACAGCGCGTGGCGCTGCTGGAGGCAACGCTGGGTGAAGGTCCGGAACTGTTGCATTCAGTGCTCGAAAGCGGATGCGAGGGGGTGGTAGTAGCGGCGATGGGTGCCGGTCATGTGCCTTCGGGCTGGGTTGAACCATTGGCGCGTGCCGCAGTGCATCGTCCCATCATCATCGCGTCGCGCACCGGCGCCGGAGCGACGGCACGTCACACCTACGGCTTTGCCGGTGGGGAAATCCACCTTCAGCGCCGGGGCCTGTTGATGGCGGGATCACTGTGCCCCCGTAAATGTCGCCTGTTGTTGTGGGCGCTCATCGGCTCGGACGCACTCGACTCTCTGCAGGAGCGCCTGCAAGGCTATGGCGGAGGCGTGAGCAACGGCAGCTGAATGCCACAGCGGTGGGCACTGCCTCGCAGGTCCGCAGGCGCCGTAGTGTCGACCTTGGGCGAACGGCCCGGCTGCAGGGAGCGGCACATGGCGTTCAGTAGCGCAGGAAGAAGCGGCCCGCTGGCGGACATCAATGTCACGCCACTGGTGGATGTGATGCTGGTGCTGTTGATCATCTTCATCGTGACCGCGCCGATCGTGGCCCGGCCGATTGCCGTGCAGTTGCCACAGGCCACCGATCGCGTGGTTGACCGTCCCGATCCACCGCCGCCGATCGAGCTGCGCCTGGATGCATCGAACCAGCTGAGCTGGGATGGCCAGCCGATGGCAATCGGCGAACTGCAGGCGCGCTTGCAGGCACAGGCGGGCGAGCATGCCGGCAACCTGCCGGAGCTGCGCATCGCCACCGATCCGGCCGCCGAGTACGAAGGCATGGCAAAGATTCTGGCCGCGGCCGAGGCGACCGGTATGGAGCGCATTGCGTTCGTGCGGTAGCGCATTGTCTCACTGCCGCTCATGCGGTGATTGCTGCATGGGCGGCGCTTGCCCTGCTGACAGCGTCGCATCCAGTATCCGCAGAAAGGCCATTTCAATCTGCGCTGGAACCGGCGTTGGATGCGCTCGCCACTTTCTGGTCTCAAGGTCATGTTCAACGTCGAAAGCAGTCAACTCGGCTCTCTCGAAATCCACCACAACCGTCAATCCTGATCCCGAGGCCAAGGCCGCATCGCTGGGAGAAGCGCAGTTGTTGCACTCGATCACGCCGCCTGCTCTCGATTCGTCTGCCAGGGAAAGAAGCAGCGTCAACACCATCGTGACGCCCAGCACGGCAGTCATTGTTTTCATGATTCGGTCCTCCCACGAATGGCTGGAGATACGAGTCTGCGCGGGGTCGATTTGCGGTGCCTTCTGAATGAAGGAATTTCAAACTATTCCTAGAACGGGCCCGCAAAGACCTTTTCCATGAATGCGGCAGCACCCGGCGCGCGCTGTCGCAGCCGGCATCAAGGCTGCCTGCTGTGAACAGTATCGTCCGGTCATAACCTGTAGCTATCTGACGCAATCGGCCCGCAATTGCGTCAATTTCGCGTGAAAGAGTGTCGATCATCACGCCGCGATTTTTACCACTTGTTTACAAAGGAGACGGCGCCGCCATGCAGGGAGGGAGTGCGGCAGCCCAAGTCCCGACATTCCTTTGGAGAGAGAGCGAATGAATCACCTGCACCACCGCCCTTTGGCGGTTGCCGTCGCGCTGTGCGTGATGACCCTGGCACCGTTGGGTGCCGCTGCACAATCCACCACCAATCTGGACGCGGTGGAAGTCACCGGTACCCGCATCAAGCGCGCTGAAGTGGAAGGCCAGGTGCCGATCCAGACGCTGACCCGCGGCGATATCGAACGCACCGGCCTGACCTCGATCGGCGAAGTGCTGCAGCAGCTCACCGGTTCCGGTTCGGCCCTCAACGCCAAGTTCAACTCGTCCGGCAACTTCGGCTTCCCGCCTGATGGCAGCGGTGTGGGCGCCGGCTCGGCACAGGTCGATCTGCGTCATCTGGGTGCCAAGCGTGTGCTGGTGCTGGTCGATGGCATCCGCTGGGTCAATGAGTCGTCCGCATCCGGCGTCGGCTCGGCCACCGACCTCAATACCATTCCGCTGGCCATCGTCGAACGCATCGAAGTGCTGGAGGATGGCGCTTCATCGCTGTATGGCTCCGACGCCATCGCCGGCGTGGTCAACATCATTACCCGCCGCGATTTCGATGGCGGCCAGGTGACGCTGAACTACGGTGAGTACAGCAAGGGCGACGGCACGCAGAAGGGCGTGGACCTGGCGTGGGGCAAGAGCGGCGACCGCTACAGCCTGTTCCTCGGCGCCAGCTGGACCAAGCAGGACCCCGTGTTCGCCAAGGATCGCGAGCAGTCGCGCTTTCCGATTCCGGGCACCGGCCTGGCATTCGGCAGCGGCGGCATTCCGCAGGGACGCTTTGCCTTCGTCGATCCGAACACCGGTGCGTCGCAGAACATCGTGCCCAATACCGGCGTGAGCAACCCGCGCTACGACGGCAGTGCCGGCTGCGCGCGCACCGATGACTATCATTGCTTCACCAGTGCTGATCGCTTCAACTTCGCCGAATACAACATGGTGCTGACACCGTCGGAGCGTAAGGGCCTGTTCGGCCAGTTCCGCTTCGACATCACCGACAACGTGCAGTGGTATGTCAAGGCGCTGGGCAACCGCCGCGAGTCAACCAACCAGGCAGGTCCGGAGCCGCTGTTCTTCGGCCCCGATGGCGCCACCGGCAATCCGCTGGCCGACAACATCACCGTGTCCGCGCTCAACCCCTACAACCCGTTCGGCTTCGATCTGGTCTCCGGCGACAACCTGAGCCTGATCGGCCGCCGCCCGGTGGAAGGCGGCGCGCGCGTGTTCGAACAGAAGGTGGATACCACGTACTTCGCCACCGGTTTCGTCGGCAACTTCCAGGCGGCCAACCGCAGCTGGTACTGGGACGTCAACGGCATGTACAGCAAGAACAAGGCCGAACAGACCAACTACGGCAGCTACAACATCTACAACGTCAACATGGCGCTCGGCGATCCGGCAATCTGTGCGGCGACGCCGGGCTGCGTGCCGCTGAACATCTTCGGCGGCGTTGGTTCGATAACCCCGGACATGTTGAAGTGGATCCAGCCGGTGGTGCGTGACCGCAGCCAGAACGAACTGAGCCTGTTCACCGCCAACCTCTCCAGTGAACTGTTCACGCTGCCGGCCGGTCCGGTCTCGTTCGCCACCGGTTTCGAATACCGCAAGTACGAAGGTTCGTACCAGCCGGATCCGCTGACCGTGGCCGGCCATTACAACGGCGTGCCATCGCAGCCCACCTCGGGTTCCTATGACGTCAACGAGGCCTACCTGGAGTTGAGCGTGCCGATCTTCGCCGATTCGACCTTCGGCAAGAAGCTGGACCTGAGTCTGGCCGGCCGCTATTCGGATTACTCGACCTTCGGTGGTGAATTCACGCCCAAGTACGGCCTGCGCTGGCAGGTGACCGACGACTTCGTGCTGCGCACGACCTATGCCGAGGGCTTCCGCGCACCGTCGATCGGCGAACTGTATGGTTCGGCGGCGCGTGCCGACCTGCAGCTGTTCGATCCATGCTCGGTGGGCCTGGGCGGTACGCCGCCGCGAGGCAGTGCGGCCAACTGCGCTGCACTGGGGGTGCCGGCCGGTTTCCAGCAGGCCAACTCGCAGATCTCGGTGACCACCGGCGGCAACAGAGAGCTGGACCCGGAGCGGTCGCGCAGCTTCAGTGCAGGCTTCGTCTGGAGCCCGTGGTTCGGCAACAACACTTCGTGGTCGGAACGCTTTGACGTGGAAGTGACCTTCTATCGCCACGCCATCGATGGCGCGATCCAGGCGATCAATGCGCAGACCCAGCTGGACCTGTGTGTGGACACGCTGGACTCGATCTACTGCGATGGCATCACCCGTGCCAGCACCGGTGCGGTGAGCAGCTTCAACAACCGCCTGACCAACCTCGGCTCGATCAAGACCGACGGCTGGGACGTGGATCTGTTCTGGACGTTGCCGCAGTCCTCCATCGGCCAGTTCAAGCTGGGCTGGAAGAACACCTTCGTCGGCCGCTACGAAGCCACCGGCGCGGCTGGCCAGAAGCAGCCGCAGAAGCCGGGCGTGGAGGTGGCAGACAGCTCGATTCCGGAATGGACCAGCAATGCCAGCATCGGCTGGACACTGGACCGCTGGAGCGCCAACTGGACGGTGCGCCATATTTCCGAGCTGACCGAAAACTGCGGTGATGCAGCAGCGTTCCCGATCTGCAGCAACCAGGCCGCAGGTACCAACACGCTGTCGGCCACCACCTTCCACGACATGCAGGTGGGCTACAAGATCGACTGGATGAAGGGGCTGCAGCTGACTGCCGGCTTGAACAACGTGTTCGACAAGGATCCGCCGATCTGCCTGTCGTGCTCGTTGAACGGCTACGACGCCTCGACCTATGACATCCCGCGTGGCCGCTACTGGTACCTGCGCGCGGACCTGCGCTTCTGATGAAGGGACGGCGCCGGGCTCAGCCCGGCGCCGTTGCAGGGTCGAGCCCTGTTCGACCGCCCTGTGTGATGGAGTCGGGCAAGGCTCGACTCTACAGACGCCTGTTGGATCAGAACGCCCAGGTGAACGTCAGCGAGCCATTGCGGCCGTCGCCGTAGGCACCGTAGCCGGTGATCTGCGAGTAGTACTTCTTGTCCAGCAGGTTGTTGAGGTTGGCCTGCACGCTGAACTCCGGCGAGATGCGGTAGCGCACGAAGGCACTGACCAGTGCATAGCCTTCCTGTTCGAAGCGACCGACCACCGGTGCGGCGTAGTAGATGCGGTTCTGCCAGTTGGCACCGCCACCGACGGTCAATTCCTGCAGCGACTGCGGGGTGTAGCTGGTGAACAGCTTCAACGCGGTCTGCGGCAGGTTGGTGTTGATGTCGGCGCCGTTGATGTCCTTGGCCACGTAGCGCGAAGCACCGAAAGTCGCGTTCCAGCCGGGTGCCAGTTCGCCATTCACTTCGAACTCGAAGCCACGGCTGACGGTACCGCGCGCAGCGATGTAGGCGGTCTCGTTCAACTGCCCGTCGACCTTGTCCATGGTCGCCTGGCCAACGTTGTCCTGCTCGATGCGGAACACCCCCACGGATGCATTCAGTCGGTTGTCGAACCACGCGCCCTTGACGCCCACTTCGTAGCTCTTGCCATCGACCGGATCGAGGTAGCGGCCCTGCTTGTTGCGCAGCGTCTGCGGCTGGAAGATCTCGGTATAGCTGGCGTAGGCGGAGTAGGTATCGTTGATGTCGTAGACCAGCCCGGCATACGGCGTGGTCACTTTGTGCGAGCGGTCGTTGCCTTCGTCTTCGCTCTTCCAGTCGGTGTAGCGCGCGCCGATGATCAGCTTCAGCGGATCGGCCAGCGACAGGCGCGCGGCGGCATAGCCGGCCTTCTGGGTGATGGTGCCCTGGCTGGCCAGCTTCAGCGGTCGCCAGTTCGGCTGCGGGAAATCACCGGTCCAGCCGAAGTAGCTGGCCAGGGGCAGGTACCGGGCATTGGGATCGGTGGAATCCGGCTGGAAGTCACCGTAGTTGGTGAATTCGCGCTTGTTGTAGCTCAGGCCGGCCATGAACTGGTGTTCGCGGCCGAACAGCTGGAATGGGCCGTCGATGTAGCCATCGATGCCATCAACCTTGCGCTCGGTGTTGTAGAAGCCGGCCATCGGCGTGATGCCCGCGCCTGTGGTCTTGTTGAACGCGGTGTAGGCCGGATAGAACAGCTTGTCGTCGGCCTTGGTGCGGTCATGGGTGGCGCCGATCTTGAACTTCCAGCCGTTGCTGAAGGCATGCTGCAGGGTGGCGAACGCACGCTTGCTGGTGGTGTCCCAGTAGGTCCAGTCCGGCGACGGATTGAACGAGGTCGGGTAGTTGGTCGGGCTGCCGTCGGCGTACCACATCGGGAAGCCGCCCCAGGTCGCGCCGTTGGCGCGCTTCTGCTGGTAGTCGTAACCCACGCTCAGCTGCGTATCCGGGGTCAGGTCGGCATCGATGACGGCATAGCCCAGCGTCTTGCGCTGGTTGTAGCGGTCCATCTGGCCATCGGTGTCCAGGTAGCTGCCGATCACGCGGCCGCGCACGCTGCCACTGGCGTTCAGTGCGCGTCCCACGTCCACGGTGGTGCGGGTGCGCCCCCAGCTGCCGACGTTCACCGAAACACTGCCGGTCAGCTCGGCGCTGTCGGCATGCTTGCGCACCAGGTTCACCGACGCCGACGGATTGCCGGCGCCGCTGAGCAGGCCGGTGGCGCCGCGTACTACTTCAACGCGGTCGTACAGCGCCAGGTCCAGACCGGAATCGCCGTAGCTCCAGTTCTGCACCATCTGCGTCGGCAGGCCATCGAACTGGTACGCATCGATGTAGAAGCCACGGGCATAGAACTCGGTGCGCTCGCTGTCGGACTGGGTGCTGGTCACACCGGTGGTGTTGGCCAGCACGTCGATGATGTCGTCCAGCTTCTGATCTTCGATGCGCTGGTGGCTGATGATGCTGATTGACTGCGGGATCTCGCGGGGTGCCAGGTCGAAGCGGGTACCCGCCGAGGTGCGGCGCACCGAGTAGCCTTCGGCGCGTTCGCCCTTGACGACGACCTTGTCCAGCGTGGTCGGGTCGGCGGCGGTGTCGGCGAAGGCGGCCGGGGCCACGACACAGAGAACAGCAAGCACGGCAACGGACAGCCGCTGCGGCTGCAGGGTACGGAAGGCGGGACGGGTCATGGGAGTCCTGGACGAGCACGCGCGTTTGGCCGTCATCCAGGAGGCGATGCGCTACGGGTGGGGGAAGGGCGGGCAGGCCGTCCTGGCACCACCGGAATCGAAAGAAATGGTAATACGAACTATTCCTATTTACAAATCATGAACAGATCGATGCGCGGGTGCGCAATGGCGGTCAGCGCAGCAGCGGCAACGGGTCGCGGGGGCCGTTCGAGCCGTAGATGCCCCAGTGCAGGTGCGGCGGCGTGCCCTTGGCATTGCCGCTGTCGCCAACATGACCAAGAAGGTCGCCGGCCTGGACCACCTGGCCACGCGCCAGACCGTCGGCCCAGTCCTCCAGATGCGCGTAGTAGTAGCGTTCCCGCCCGGGCCCGATCACCCACACCTGGCGGCCGCCGAGGCCGCGATCGCTGACATCCGCGATGACGCCGGCAGTGACGCTGCGTACTGGCGTGCCGCGCTTGGCGAAGATGTCGATGCCGGCGTGGGAGCGGTCACGGCCACGTGGCGCACCGAAGGTATCGGCAATCTGGCGTGGCCGCACGCCGTCCACCGGCACCGGTAGTTGCGTGGCCGGCGGCATACGAGAGAGTGTCCACAGCAGTTTCGGTGCAGCGGCCCATGGGCTGTTCCACAGCGCCATCGCGGCGACGATGGCGATGGCCAGCCACAGGCCGCGCAGCAACCAGCGGCGCTGGCGACGGGCGGGAGAGGGCGGTGTACTCATGGTCTCCGATGCTACAGAACCGGCAGCAGCGGGACCTCGAAACTCCGCTTCAACGTGCCCAGTGCCACCGAGGTGCGGAAGCGTTCGATGTTGTCATCGCCGCCGAACAACCGCTCGGTGATCGCTTCGTACTCCTCCATCGACGCCGCCGAAAGCAGCAGCAGGAAATCGCCGTCGCCGGTGATCGAGTAGCACTGCTGCACGGCAGGGTCGTCCTGCACGCGGTGCTTGAACGGCGCCACGCGTTCGCGCTGCTCGCTGACCACGCGCACCTCGACGATGATGGTCAACGGCCGTCCCACCTTGGCCGCAGCGACCACTGCCACATTCGCTGCAATCACGCCGCTGTCCTGCAGGCGCTTGATGCGGCGCTGCACGGCCGGGGTGGACAGGTGCACGGCCTCGGCGATTTCGCGCTGTGGCAGGGTGTTGTCCCGCTGCAGCAGGTCGAGGATGGCGCGGTCGAAACTGTCGAGCACGGGGGCGGTGGCCATGGCGAGCAGAAATTGCACGAACGGGCCGTCAATTGAGCCAAGTGCTCGGCGCCGGCGCAATAGACTTTGCGCATGCAGACCTCACGACTTGCGCCGATGTTGCCGGCGCTGGCGGTGCTTGGCTCGGTCACCTCGCTGGCCATCGGCACCTCCTACGCAAAACACCTGTTCCCACTGATCGGCGCGCAGGGCACCAGCGCGCTGCGCGTGGGCTTTTCGGCGCTGTTGCTGCTGCTGTTCTGGCGGCCGTGGCGCTGGAAGACCAGCCGCGTGGATGCGATCACCATCCTGCGCTACGGGCTCACCCTGGGCCTGATGAACCTGCTGTTCTACATGGCCCTGCGCACCATTCCCTTCGGCATTGCGGTGGCCATCGAGTTCACCGGGCCGCTGACGGTGGCCATGCTGTCGTCACGACGACCGATCGATTTCGTCTGGGTGGGCTGTGCGGTGGTGGGGTTGCTGCTGCTGCTGCCGCTGGGTGGCGGCCCGGCGCTGGACCCGGCCGGCGTGATGTATGCGATGGGCGCAGCGGCGTGCTGGGGCCTGTACATCGTGTTCGGCAAGCGTGCCGGTCATCTGCACGCCGGGCATTCGGTCTCGCTGGGCCTGCTGGCCGCGTCGCTGGTGGTGGTGCCGGTGGGCGTGGTGCATGCCGGCGCCGCGCTGCTGGACCCGAAGATCCTGGCGGCTGGCCTGTTGGTGGCGCTGGTCTCCAGCGCGATTCCGATGTCGCTGGAGATGATGGCGCTCAAGCGCCTGCCGAAGGAGACGTTCGGCATCCTGATCAGCATGGAACCGGCGGTGGCCGCGCTGTGGGCGATGCTGCTGCTGCACGAGCACCTGCACGGGCTGCAGTGGCTGGCGATCGGCTGCACCGTGCTGGCCTCGGTGGGCAGCACGATGACCGCGCGGCGCTTGAAGGTGCCGGTAGTGCAGGCCGGGTAGCGCCGGGCCATGCCCGGCGGAGAGCGTGCGGACCAACGGTCCGCACCCACACGAGCAACGGTCCGCACCCAACAGGGCAGCGTGCCAACCAAGGTTGGCCCCTACCAGGGTCGGTAGCGCCGGGCCATGCCCGGCGAGCGCAGCGGCAGCGCTAGCGCAGGGCGTCGGCCGGGACGTCGATCGCCATTGCCAGCGCGAGGTGGTCGGAGAACGCGGCGGGTACGGCTTCCACGGTGCGGGTCTGCAGGCCGCTGCTGACCAGGATGTGGTCGATGGCGCGGTCGGGGCGCCAGCTGGGGAAGGTCGGCACGATGCAGCCCGGGGGCTGCAGCCGGGTCTTCTGGTACAGCACCTGCATTTCCGGGCGCTCGGCCAGGCAGTTGAAGTCGCCCATCAGCACGGCGTTGGGGTGGTCGGACAGCAGCTCGGCGATGAAGCCCAGCTGCGACATCCGCGAGCCGGCACCCAGTGACAGATGGGCCACCGCCACCGCCAGGCCTTCCTCACCCTCACCAAACTTGGCCAGCAGCACGCCGCGCCCGCCGATGCGGCCGGGCAGGGCGTGGTCCTGCACTTCCACCGGTTCCAGCTTGCTCAGCAGGCCATTGGCGCTGGACGCGACACCGCCCATGCGCCGGTTCGGCTGGTGGCTCCAGTAGTTGAAGCCGGCGCGCTGGGCCAGGTAGTGGGTCTGGTTGGTGAAGCCCGAGCGCAGGCTGCCCGGGTCGGCCTCCTGCAGGCCGACGATGTCGTGTTCGCGTGCCAGAGTGGCGATCGCGTCAAGACTGCTGCGCTTGCGACCCGCCGGCAGCGCATGTGACCAACTGCGGGTCACATAGTCACTGTAGCGGCGGGTACTTGAGCCGGCCTGGATGTTGGCCGTCAGCAAGCGCAGGGTCCGTGTACGGGGGGAATTCACGGCCGGGAAACGCTTCTCTTGGATCAGTGAGCCTGGGCCGCACCGCGCTCGCGGGCGATCAGGTGGTCGGCAATGCGCAGCATGTCCGGGAAGCTCTTGCCCTTCACCAGGTACTTGCCGTTGACGATGATCGACGGGGTGCCGCTGATCTGGCTGCGCTGGGCGAACTGCTTGGCCGAATTGGTCTTGGCATTCACCGCGAAGCTGCCCATGGTGGCGGCGAACTGCTTCGGATCCACGCCGTAGGCACCGTAGAACTTGGCGATGTCGTCGACCGAATCACGGCCACGCTCGCCCTTCAGGGTCTTCTGCGAATGGATGGCGGCGTACAGCGCCTCGTGGGTCTTCTCCTGCACGCCCAGGGTCTGCGCGGCGTAGAAGGCACGGGCGTAGTCATCCCAGGTGCCGCCGAACATGGCCGGCACGTAGACGAAGTTCACGTCGCTCGGCAGGCCCGCCTTCCATGGGCCGACCAGCGGCTGGAACGCGGCGCAGGCCGGGCACACATAGCCGAAGATCTCGGTCACTTCGATCTTGCCGGCGGCCGGCTGGAACGGCTGGCCGTTCGTGATCACCTGGTAGTCGGCGCCTTCTACCGGAGCCGGGCCGGTCAGCGCGGCGGTGGTCGGTGCCGGTGCGGCGGCCGGTGCAGCTTCAGCCGGAGCCTTCTCGCCTTCGGAGGTGGCCGGGACAGCACCCTCGGCGCCAGCCGCCGGAGCGGCAGGCTCGGTGGTGGTCGGGGCGGTCGCCGGCTCGGCCGGGGCGGCGGTGGTGTTGGTGCTGCCGTCGTCGGCCTTGCAGGCGGCCAGGATCGGCAGCAGCGCTGCGAGGGCGAGGGCGTAACGGATCTTCATGGAAACGTCTCCAGCATCTGGAAAGGTGGGGCCGGCAACCGGTGCCGGCCAGAGGGAAATGATGACATGCGGCGGCGACAGCGCCGTGTCGATGGTGTGTATTGGTTCAGCGGCCGCGAGCGGCGCGGGCCTGGGCGATCAGCGCCGAAGCGATGCGCAGCTGGTCATCGAAACTGTTGCCACGCACCAGGTACTGGCCGTTGATGATGATGGCCGGGGTGCCTGGAATCCTGGTGCGCTGGGCAAAGGCGCGGGCGGCGTCGACCTTCTTCTGCACGGCATCACCACGCAGGGCCAGCAGGTAGCGGTCCGGGGTCACGCCATAGGCCTTGTAGAAGTTGGCGAGCTCATCGGCCGAAACGTTCTGCATCGGCAGCGTGCCGTCCTGGTGCAGGGCCTTGAAGACCGCCGCATGGCTGCGCTTGGCCACGCCCACCTGCTCGGCGGCGTAGTAGGCCAGGGCCCAAGCGTCCCAGGCGCCACCGAAGGCGGCCGGGACCGGCGTGAAGCGCACGTCGGCCGGCAGCTTGGCCGCCCAGGCTTCCAGCTGCGGTTCGAAATGAGCGCAGTGCGGGCAGGTGTAGCCGAAGATCTCGACCACTTCGATCTTGCCGGCCAGCGGCTGGAACGGACCCGGCTGGGCGATGCGCTCGTAGTCTTTGCCTTCCACCAGCGGCGCGTTGGCAGGGGCGGCGGCGCTGACTGCCAGCGGCAGCAGGACCAGCAGGGACAACAGCAGGCGGGAAATCAACCTCATCGACACGCATCTCCGTTGAAAAAAGCAACGCCGGCGCAGTCGCCGGCGTGAAGGAAACATACCGCAGGCGCGGGCCGTGGTGGCGGCCCGGGCCGACCAATGGTGGTCAGGGGGCGGCGACCGGTTGTGCCGGCGCAGGCGCGGCAGCCACGTCATCGGCCTTGTTGTGCAGGCCCTGCAGGTAGCTCGAGAGCGCCTGCACCTCCTGCTCGCTCAGTTTCTGCGCGACGGTGGCCATGATCTGGAAGTGCGCCTTGTCGGTCTCATGGGTCTGGCCGGCCTGGTATTCCTGCAGGCGCCGCGCGACATAGCTGGCGTGCTGGCCCCCGAGATGCGGATAGGCCGGACCGGGATTGCCGGCGCCGCTGGGGCCGTGGCAGGCCATGCAGGCGGGCAGGCCGCGCTTGGCATCGCCGCCGCGGTACAGCTGCTGGCCGATCTCGTAGAACTTCATGCCCTTGTAGGGGCCTTCGGTGACCGCCGTGTCGTCGGCAATGCCGGCGGTGGCCTTCTGGGTGGCGAAGAACGCACCGATATCGCGCATGTCCTGCGGGGTGAGGTTCTGCACGAACGGTACCATCGCCACCGCCGCACCGGAGCTGCGCTGGCCATTGGCGATCAGGGCCATCTGCTGGGCCACATAGCGCTCGCTCTGGCCGGCGATGGACGGGTACATCTCCACCGTGGAGTTGCCGTCGACGCCATGGCAGGCCGCGCAGGCCGATGCCTTGGTCTGGCCGGCCTTGGCATCGCCCCAGTGGGTCTTGCTGAAGTCCACCTCCAGCGAGGCGGTGTTGATCGGCCCGTTGTCGGGCAGCGGGGTCAACGTGGTCTGCGCGAACGCAGCAGCGGCAACGACTACAGCAGTGGCAAGGGCGGATACGGCAAGAACGCGAGCGTGGCGCATGCTAAAGCTCCGTATGGACCGGGCCGGGCGGTGGCCGCCGGCATCGCCCGGATTATCAACGGCGTTTCCGCGCACGGTCAACGCAGCAGTGCAGCAAAATGCCCGCAAAGGCCGCCGGCACGGGCGCGCGGCGCCGCAACATGCGATCCTATACGCATGTCATTGCTCATCGAACGCGCCCAATACCACCTCTCTGCCCACAATATGGGGCAGCTGCCGCCCGATGAAGGGGCCGAAGTGGCCTTTGCTGGTCGCTCCAACGCCGGCAAGTCCAGCGCGCTCAACGCGCTGACCCGGCAGAACAGCCTGGCCCGGGTCTCCAAGACGCCTGGCCGCACCCAGCAGCTGGTGTTCTTCCAGATCACCCCGGACGCCCATCTGGTCGATCTGCCCGGTTACGGCTACGCCAAGGTTCCGCTGGATCTGCAGGCGCACTGGCAGGCCTTCATCGACAGGTATTTCCGCACCCGCGAAGCCTTGAAGGGCCTGGTGGTGGTGATGGACATCCGCCACCCGCTGAAGGATTACGACCGGCAGATGCTGTCCTACGCCGTGCAGCGTGGCCTGCCGGCACACGCACTGCTGACCAAGGCCGACAAGCTCAGCCGCAGCCAGCAGATGCAGTCCCTGCAGAAGGTGCGCAAGGAGCTGCATTCGGCCTATGGCGACAGCGTCAGCGTGCAGGTGTTCTCCGGCGAGGACCGCACCGGCGTGGAAGAAGCCCGCGGCGTGGTCGGCGGCTGGCTGGGCCTGGAATAAGGCGCTCCGGTCGCCCGGCTGGCAGCCGGGCGCTACCGATCTGCCTGCTGGTAGTGCCGGCCGCTGGCCGGCAACCTCACCGACCGCGGTCGGCACCTCATTTCAACGGCGAATACTCCGCCGGCACCCACGCATAGGCGTTTCCCTCGCTACGCACATGGCCCAGGCCCGGGAACGGCAGGTGCGCACCGGCCACCCACCAACCGTTGGCGGTGGCCTGCTGCAGCAGGCCGCGACGGCTGGCGATGGCTGCCTTGCGGTCCGAATCGGCCTCGAACGCAGCTTCCGGGTGCGCGAACTGCACTGCGTGGAAGTGCAGCACATCGCCCCATACCAGCAGTGATTGGCCCTGGCTGTCGAAGCGGTAGGAGACATGGCCAGGGGTGTGGCCATGGGTATCCATCGCTACCGCACCGCCGGGCAGGGCATCGCCCGGGCTGAAGGTGCGCAGGTGGCCGTTGTCCTGGTACGGCGCCACCGCGTTGCGCGCCAGCGGGAAGGCGAATCGCACGCCCTTCGGCGCGGTGGCCCCGCTGGCCGGGTTGAGCCAGTAATCGGCATCGGCCTTGGACAGCCACACCGTGGCATTCGGGTAGGCCGGCTTGCCCTGTGCGTCCAGCACCCCACACAGGTGGTCCGGATGGGCATGGGTCAGCAGCACCTCGTCCACCTCGGCCGGGTCCACGCCAGAGGCGCGCAGGTTTCCCAGTACCTGGCCCAGGCCAGGACCAAAGCACTGCGCGGTGCCGGTATCGACCAGGGTCAGGTGGTTGCCCTGGCGGATCAGGAAGGCATTGATCGCGGTCTGCAGGCCCTTCTTGTCTTCCGGCACGTAGCGGCCTTCCAGCAGCCGGCTGACCAGCGTCGGCGGCACGTCCACCACTTCCTGCCGGCCCAGCGCGACCACACCGTCGAACAGGGCGGTGACCTGCAGCGCACCGACGCGCTGGTGATAGACACCCGGTACCTGCTGGGTGGGGGCGGGCGAGGTGGCCTCGGCCAGCGCGGCCAGCGGCAGGGATGACAGGGCCAGCAGCAGGGCGCCGCGCAGCGGCAGGGGACGCAGGGTCATGGTGGTTCTCGGTGGACGACGGGCGGTTCCGTTGCCGCATAGCGTGCCGTGGCGGACGTGTGCGCGGCGCTCAAACCACTGCGCGGAATGCTCAGGGAAGGGGTGTTGTCTGCAGGGCTGCGCCCTGCACCCGCAGAGGCAACGGCAACAGCCGAAGCAACAGCAACAGCGGGCTATCCGTGGGATGGCGGGGTGGGTCCGGTTGCGGGAGACGCCGTAAACCCTTCCCTGGGGGCTTGGCCGCGGCATCCATGCCGCGGACACTCCCGCAACCGGACCCACCCCGCCTTCGACAGTTGTCCGCGATCTGTTGGAACGACGTATTGCCCCGGTGGGTGTCGACCTTGGTCGACACAGTAGATCCACGCCATGCGTGGATGACTCATTCGATATCTGACAGATGTGTCGACCAAGGTCGACACCTACCAACAGCCGCCGGAATCTGTCGAAGGCGGGGCACTGTGGGTTTGCGGGGTGTGAGCCGCATGGATGCGGCGACCAAGCCCCCATG
>NZ_SRHZ01000076.1 GCF_004684085.1 Stenotrophomonas maltophilia | reverse complement strand
TTACGGCGTCCCCGCAAACCCACAGTGCCCCGCCATCCCACGGAATGCACGCTGTTGCTGTTGCTGTTGCTGTTGCTCCGGCTCTTGCACTCGCTTCGGCGGGTGCAGGGCGCAGCCCTGCCGAACACCCTCAAATGTCTGTGGGAGCCAGCCCGTACTGCTCGGCGAAGCGTTTGCTGAAACTCGCCGCAGACCGGTAACCCGCGCGTGCGGCCACGGTCTTCAACGGCAGGTCCGTGGTGTAGAGCAGCTGCATGCCATGCGCCAGCCGTGCCTCGGTAAGCAGCTGGCGCAGGCTGGTGTCCTCGGCGGCGAGTCGACGACGCAAGGTCGCGCCGCTCAGCGCGAACTGTTCTTCCACATCGCGCGACTGCCAATCGCGTGCCGGTTCGGCGGCGATGCGGTCGCGGATCTGTTCGCCCAGGCTCGGTGCCTGCGGCAGCAGCAGGTTGCCGTGGCCCTGCCGGCACAGGGTCAGTACCAGCGAGGCCAAGGCCAATCGTGCTTCGCTGTAACGGCCGTCCTGCAGCGACTGGCGCCATTGGCGCAGCACCACGCCATGGTCGATCAATGGCAGTCGCGCCATCGCCTGGCCGGGGGCGGGAAGCTCCTCGCTCCACAGCGTGCGTGCGGCTGCCAGCACTTCGGCACACAGCGGCACGATGGCACTGAGGTAACGGCCGCTGCGTGGGTCGGGGCTGTTGACCACGTCGATGCGGCAGCGCTGGGTCAGCAGCAGGATGTCGCCGGGAACGAACTCCAGAGACTGGTGTGCGGTACGCACCTGCTTGCGGCCCTCCAGCAGGATCGCGAACTGCGGTTGCGGAATCTCCACCGAGCTGGCGCCATGCTCACGGCGTGCGCTGATGCAGGCATAGCCTTCGGCGCGCTCACAGCCCGCCAGGCTGGCCATCTCGGCCAGGAGTGCGGTGGCCGGGGGCAGCATGCTGGTCATGTCACGTGCGCACCGAGCAGGCGACCGACGCCGGCGGCCGCAGCCATCGCCAATGCGCCCCAGAACATGACCCGGATCGCACCGCGCACAGGCGAAGCACCGCCGGCCTGGGCGGCCATCGCGCCGGTCAGGCACAGGCCCAGCAGGGTACTGGCCGTGGTCATCATCGCCACCTTGTCGATGGGTGCCAGCAGCGCGGTCAGCACCGGCAGCGCGGCGCCGCAGGTGAAGGCGCCGGCCGAGGCCATCGCCGCCTGCAGCGGACGGGCGCGCAGCTCTTCGGTGATGCCCAGTTCGTCGCGTGCGTGGGCACCCAGCGCATCGTGGGCGGTCAGCTGTTCGGCAACCTGGCGCGCCAACGCCGGCTCCAGCCCGCGATGGCGG
Organism: Stenotrophomonas maltophilia; assembly: GCF_004684085.1. Taxonomy (GTDB): domain Bacteria; phylum Pseudomonadota; class Gammaproteobacteria; order Xanthomonadales; family Xanthomonadaceae; genus Stenotrophomonas; species Stenotrophomonas maltophilia_AS. The sequence goes on along the minus strand of NZ_SRHZ01000076.1, from coordinate 42,474 downwards.
TAGATCGCGGTCAGCTCCTCCAGCTCGCTGTGCGGGTCTTCGTGCAGTTCACGCTTCTCCATGGCCAGGTCGGCGTTTTCGGTGTCGGCCTGGGTCTGCACCGAGACATATTCGCCAGCGGCCATCGACATCGCGCCGGCCACGGTACCGGCCACGCCGGTGGCCAGGATTGTGCTGGCCGAGGCACCGCTGGCGGCCACGCCGACGACCAGACCCGCCACCGAGACGATGCCATCGTTGGCTCCCAGTACCGCGGCGCGCAGCCAGCCGACGCGCTCGGAGCGGTGCAGTTCGGGGTGTCGTGAATGGCGGCTCATGCCTTGAGTGTACGAGGGTCAAGAGGGCGTCGGTAGGATGCTGAAACCCGTCACCGTCGCATGACGTGGCGGAGTGCCACGCTATAGTGCGCCCTTGCGATGCAAGGCCCTCAGCCCCACATCCCCTGCCACTGTCCAGCGAGTCCTCCCTTTGTCGAGCCCCAGCCACGTCGCCGATACACCCATTACCGACCGCTCGCAGCTGGTGGCGGAGATCGCTTCCGGCGAGAAGCCCCGTTCGCGGTGGCGCATCGGTACCGAGCACGAGAAGTTCGGGTTCCGCCTGGACGACCTGCGCCCACCGACCTTCGAGGGCGAGCGCGGCATCGAAGCGCTGCTCAAGGGCTTGGTGCGCTTCGGCTGGGAACCGGTGCAGGAGAATGGCAACACGATCGCCCTGCTGCGCGATGGCGCCTCGGTGACGCTGGAACCTGCCGGTCAGTTGGAACTGTCCGGAGCGGCGCTGGAGACCATCCACCAGACCTGCGTGGAAACCGGCACGCACCTCAATGAGGTGGCACAGGTGGCTGGCGAACTGCAGCTGGGCTTCCTCGGCATGGGCTTCCAGCCGAAGTGGACGCGCGATGAGATGCCGTGGATGCCGAAGGGCCGCTACAAGATCATGCGTTCGTACATGCCCAAGGTCGGTTCGCTGGGCCTGGACATGATGACCCGCACCTGCACGGTGCAGGTGAACCTGGATTACGCCAGCGAAGCGGACATGGTGAAGAAGTTCCGCGTGTCGTTGGCGCTGCAGCCCATTGCCACCGCGCTGTTTGCTGATTCGCCGTTCACCGAAGGCAAGCCGAACGGCTACCTGAGCTACCGCTCGCACATCTGGACCGATACCGACGCCGACCGTACCGGCATGCTGGATTTCGTCTTCGAGGATGGCTTCGGTTACGAGCGCTATGTCGATTACCTGCTCGACGTGCCGATGTATTTCTCCTACCGCGATGGCATCTACCACGATGCCAGCGGGCAGAGCTTCCGTGATTTCATGCAGGGCAAGCTGCCGGTGCTGCCGGGGGCGCTGCCGACCCTGCGCGACTGGTCGGACCACACCACCACTGCATTCCCGGAAGTGCGCCTGAAGAAGTACCTGGAAATGCGCGGCGCCGATGGCGGCCCGTGGAGCCGCCTGTGCGCGCTGCCGGCATTCTGGGTCGGCCTGCTGTATGACGACACTGCGCTGGATGCCGCCTGGGACCTGGTGCGTGACTTCAGCCTGGCCGAGCGCCATGCGCTGCGCGACGGCGTGCCGAAGCATGCGATGAACCTGCCGTTCCGCACTGGCAGCGTGCGCGACCTGGCCCGCGAAGCGGTGAAGATTTCCGTGGAAGGCCTCAAGCGTCGTGCGGCGCGCAATGCCGATGGGCAGGACGAAAGCAAGTTCCTGGACGTGCTGCAGGAGATCGTCGAGTCAGGCCTGACTCCGGCCGAACGCAAGCTGGCGCTGTTCCATGGGCGCTGGCATGGCGACGTTGACCCGGTGTTCCGCGAGTTCGCCTACTGATTGGGGTGTTCTGGACGCCGGGCATGGCCCGGCGCTACCGATGAGGGGTGCGTGCCGGGTCATGCCCGGCGGTGCAGTCAGCCCGGCTTGCCGTCGCGCCGTGGGCTCAGGTAGATCCAGCCCAGCCGTGCCACCCACGGTGCCAAGGCCAGCAGCCAGCCGATGGCGGCGGCGAAATGCCAGGCGTAGGCATCGGGCATCAGCTCGGCGAGGATGCGCATGATCGCCACCGCCTGCAGCGCGACGAACGCGAACCAGGCCACTGCCGGCATCACCAGCGGTCGCCCCGAATGGCCCTGGGTGACCCGGGTCACCATCGCCACCAGCAGGCTGCCGAACAGGCCCACGGCCAGTGCATGCAGCGGCGCGCGGCCGAGCAGCTGCGGATGGCCGAGCAGATGACCGACATCCTGCAGCAGGTACAGCCCGAAGCTGATCGGCAGCCACGCCAGCGCCAGGAACAGGGCGGCGAGCAGGCCCGGCATCGGCCCGCGTGGCCACCAGTGCCACAGCGCCTGCAGCGACAGCATCAACAGTGGTGCATCAGCCAGCCACAGCGCGTTGTCCACCTGCAACGCGCTCAACAGCAGGCGCAGCATCAACAGCGCCCACATCGCGTCCAGCCAACGTAGTGGCCGCCACGGCACATAGCCGTCCACCACGTTGTTGGCGAAGAACGGGATCATCCGATGTGCGACGGTCAGGTAGACCGGCAGCAGCAGGCCGAAGGTGCCGAGTGCCAGATTGATCGGCATCAGCGTAGCGTGGCCGCGCACCACCGCCATGAACAGCAGCAGCCCCAGCCACCCCAGCAGCAGTGCGGCATAGCAGGCGCGCGCATGCCAGTTGCGGTTGGGGCCGGCGGCTTTGAGCACGCGTCCAAGCGCGATCAACCCGGCGCTCCAGCCGGCCAGTGCCAGCAGCAGGCCGGGCCACAGCCCGGGTGTCCATCCGCAGGCGGCGGCAATCAGCAGCGCCTGTCCGCCGAACAGGCCGATGCCAACCGGCGCATAGCGGCGGCGCGGCAGTTCCGGTTGCCCCATCCAGCGCGGGAACACGGTGAGCAGGAAGCCGAAGATGAAACTGGGCAGCACCAGGTACTGCATCAGCAGCGCGTGCAGCCAGGCCGGTGGCAGCGGCGGCGCCTGCGGTGTCCACAGCCCGCGCAATGCGCCCAACCACAGCGCCCACCACAGCATCGCCAGCAGCAGGTTGCTGGCACCGATGAAGAACAAGAGCCGGTGCGGCGCACGCATCAGCATCGCAGGGGAGGGCAGGCGGGCCATGCGGGGAGTCTGCGCCCGGGCGGTGGCCGCTTCCTTGACCTTCGTCATGCCCAAGGGGGAGGCCGCCGCTTCGCTCGCCGGGCATGGCCCGGCGCTACCCGCCATCTTTCCGGCATCGCCGGGCCATGCGAAGCAAACAAAAAACCCCGGCCAGGCCGGGGTTCCTCGTTTACCGTCGCCGATCGATCAGGCGGCGTTCTTCATCGTCGCCATGTCGATCACGAAGCGGTAGCGCACATCGTTCTTCGCCATGCGTTCCCAGGCTTCGTTGACGTTCTGGATGTCGATCATCTCGACGTCGCTGACGATGCCGTGCTCGGCACAGAAGTCCATCATTTCCTGGGTTTCAGCCATGCCGCCGATCGCCGAGCCGGTCAGGTGCTTGCGGCCGAAGATCACGCTGCCGCCGGTCAGCGGCGGGTCCAGTTCGGTCAGCACGCCGACCAGGCACATCGTCGCCTCGCGCTTGAGCAGGCCCATGTACGGGTTGGTGTCATGGCCGACCGGGATGGTGTTGAGCAGGAAATCGAAGCTGCCGGCATGCGCCTTCATCTGCGCGGCATCGCGCGAGACCAGTACTTCGTCGGCGCCCAGGCGCTTGGCGTCGGCACCCTTTTCCGGCGTGGTGGTGATCATCACCACGTGCGCGCCGAGCGCCTTGGCGAACTTCACGCCCATGTGGCCGAGGCCACCGAGGCCGATCACGCCGACCTTCTGGCCCGGGCCGACCTTCCAGTGGCGCAGCGGCGACCAGGTGGTGATGCCGGCGCACAGCAGCGGCGCGGCTGCCTTCAGGTCGAGGGTCTCGGACACCTTCACCACGAAGCGCTGCTCGGCCACTACGTGGTCGGAATAGCCGCCGTAGGTCGGCGCGCCGCTTTCGCGTTCGCGGCCGTTGTAGGTCCAGGTCGCGCCTTCGGCGCAGTACTGCTCCAGGTCGTGCTCGCAGGCGTCGCAGTGGCGGCACGAATCGACCATGCAGCCGACGCCGGCGTGGTCGCCGACCTTGAAGCGGGTGACGTTGCTGCCGACTTCGGTCACGCGGCCGATGATCTCGTGGCCGGGCACCATCGGGTAGATCGAGCCACCCCAGTCGTCGCGGGCCTGGTGCAGGTCGGAGTGGCAGATGCCGCTGTAGAGGATCTCGATGCGCACATCGTCCGGTCCGACCGCGCGGCGTTCGAACTCGAAGGGCACCAGCGGGTCGGTATGGGTATGGGCGGCGTAACCACGGGCGAGGGACATGGGGAATCCTTGGCAGGGTTTGTCGAAAGGCGTTTTACAATACGCCGCGTACCCTGTAGCCAGAAGCGCGGATATCGGCATGATTCATCAAGTGAAACTGCACAATCATGGCCACTGACAATCTCACCCACCTGGCCGCGTTTGCTGCGGTCGCCCGTCACCGCAGCTTCCGCCGTGCCGGCGCCGAGCTGGCGCTGTCGACTTCGGCGGTGAGCTATGCCATCCGCGCGCTGGAAGAGCGGTTGGGCGTGGGCCTGTTCCATCGCACCACCCGCAGCGTAGCCCTGACCGAGGCCGGGCAGCGCCTGCTGGAGCGATTGCAGCCGGCCTTGGGGCAGGTGCACGACGCGCTGGAAGAGATGAACCAGTTCCGCGCCGTCCCGGCCGGCCTGCTGCGCATCAACGCCACCCGTGCGGCGGTGGCAACACAGCTGGGACCACGGCTGGCGCGCTTCCTGCACGCCCATCCCGATGTGCGGGTGGAGCTGACCGAGAACGATGGCCTGGTCGACATCGTCGCCGAGGGCTACGACGCCGGCGTGCGCCTGCACGAGTTCGTGCCCGAGGACATGGTGGCGGTGCCGATGGGGCCACCGTTGCGCGGGCTGATTGTTGGCTCGCCGGACTACCTGCGGCGGCATCCGGCGCCGCAGCATCCGCGCGACCTGGCCGCGCACGAATGCATCCGCTTCCGCTTCGCCAGCGGGCATCTGTACAAGTGGCAGTTCGAGCGCGGTGGGCAGGCGCTGGAGATCGACGTACCCGGACGGCTCACGCTGGGCGAGCAGGGCACCGTGGTCGGCGCGGTGCTCGATGGCATCGGCCTGGCCTACGTGCTGGAAGACACTGCACGGCCGTACATCGATTCGGGCCAGATGGTGGCGGTGCTGGAAGACTGGAGCGAACCGTTTGCCGGCTTCGCGCTGTACTACCCGAAACAGCGGCAGATGCCCGGTGCGCTGCGTGCGTTCGTGGATATGCTGCGGGAGTGAGTTGCTGCAGGCGTGCCGACCAACGGTCGGCACCCACCGGGAGCAGGCCATTGCCGACCAACGAATCGGGATCGGCCAGTAGATCCACGCCACGCGTGGATGGAGCAACCTTACGTCCCCTGCAACACCGGCCCCAACAACGCCAGGCACTCACCCAGATGCACCTCCACCGGTGCATCCTCGGCCACCACACCGATCACGCGTTCGCGCAGTGGCTCGGCCACGGCCATCGCCAGCAGCAATCGCGCCATGCGAACAGAATCTCCCTCGCGCAGCAGCCCGCGCTGTTGCTGGCGTGCCAGCCAGTCGGCCAGCAGCGCACGGCCGCGTTCAATGCCGTTGTCCAGATAGGCCTGCAGCAGCGCGTCCTTGCCGGGGAAATCGGTGGCCAGCAGGCGGAACACCTGCACCGCCTGCGCCGACAGCGCCTGCGCGCACACCGCCTGCAGGATGTCCTGCAGCAACGGCAGCACCTCTTCGGCATCACGCGCATCGCGCTGCAGCTGCGGCGCGAAGCCGTCGGTCCACTCGCGCACCGCCAGCCCAACCAGTTCCTCGCGGTTGCTGGCGTGACGGTACACGGTCTTCTTCGCCACCCCGGCGTGCGCCGCCACCGCTTCGATGGTGGTCGCCTCGTAACCCTGTGCCAGCAGCAGTTCCAGGGTGGCCTGCAGTACCGCGTGGCGCACCTCGGCTTCCGGGCGCGCAGGGCGGCCGCGGCGACGGGTTGGTGTTGTGGGCTCGGGCAGGGTGGTGCTGTTCATTGCGCCCATCTTACCGCATCCGGCTAATTGCGAAACGTTTTGCGTTTCCGTATTGTCAGGCCTCCCAACACCACAGGAGACCCCGATGGATACCGCTGTGAACGCCCGCGCCTGGCTGGACCACCACGATCTGCTGGACCCGGCACCGATGCACTTGGAGACCGGCATCCAGCGCCGCGAAGACGGCACCCTGCTTGTAGCGGTGCGCACCGATCTGCACGGCTGCAAGGGCCGCATGCTGGACTGGTGGTTCACCTTCTTTGAAACCACCCAGCACATCCGCTGGTGGCATCCGGTCGACCATGTCGAGCATCGCGGCTGGGACGCGGCCTGGCAGCGTGGACGCAGCTACCACGGCGCCAGCATCCATGCCGTGGAATCGCTGGCCGACATTCCGCCGGTGACGGCGCGCCTGAAGTTCCATGACCCGCGCACGCTGCTGGTGCCCGAGCGCCTGCAGGCGGCACAGGATGCAGGCGATGTATCGGCAGTGATCGCCGCGCGCATCGGCTTCGGCGACCACGTACGCCTGGATGCAAACGGTGATCCCTGCGACGGGCAGATGCTGCACGTCGCGCGCGATACGCCGTTTGGCTGTGTGCTGCGCAGCCGCTTCGTGCTCGGCCTGGACAGCGCCGATCCGCACCGCGATGCCGGCGATGCGGTCGGCCTGGGCCTGCTCAAGCACTGCTACACGGAGTTCAGTTTCCTCTCGCGCCTGTTGCCGTCGCTGTACTACGGCGAGCGCGCCAACGGCGAAGCGGTGCCGTTGCCGTGGTGAACGATGGGCCGGTCAATCGACCAGCGCGTCGTAGCCTTCGCCACTGAACTGGATCAGGCAGAAGCCGTGGCCGAACGGATCGGCCAGCACGGCGATGCGACCCCAGCGACGCTCGCGCACGGACTGCTCGAGCGTCGCCCCGGCCGCAACCGCACGTACCAGCGCGGCTTCAATGTCATCCACCACCCAATCCAGGTGCAGCGGCGTCCAATGACGCTCGTAGTCGCGCACGTCGCCGTCTTCGGTGGCGGCGCTGCCGGCCTCGTTCTGCAGCAGGTACAGCGGGGTGGGCCCGTCGAGCATTTCCACGGCGCCGGGGCCGAGACGGCGGCCGATGCGCAGGCCGAAGGCTCGGATGTAGAAGTCTTCGGCAGTGGCGAGATCGGGCACGTCGATATTGATGATGAACGGAGCGGTGACGGAGTTCATGGGGACTTTCGTCATGTTGTTGGGCACGGATATGCCGTCTAGGATCGAACTGTAGTCCCAGACCGGAGGGCCATCGTCGTTTCGAACGGTGGCCTCGATGCCAGGGAGGATTCCATGCGGGACCTGGAAGCACGAGTGCGCACGCTGGAGCAGCGGGCAGGCCGATGGCGCTGGCTGCTGGTGGCAACGCCCGTTCTGTTGGTATCGACCGTGCTGGCCGGTCGCGGTTTTGCCAGCCCGGAGGCCGGCATCGTTCCCGAGATTCGCACCCACCGCCTGATCGTGCTTGATCACGAAGGACGCAAGCGCGTGGAAATCGGCGAGGACGCGCCGGACCTGGAGATCAAGCGCAATGCCCGGGTGGCGGGGTTGATCATCTTCGATGGCAATGAACAGGAGCGCGGGGGCATGGTCACCGCCGACGATGGCAGTGCCACGGTTGCCTTGGATGCGCCGCGCGGCGTTGGCTATCGCGTGTCTGATCGCGCCGGGATGAAGGTGGGAGCGGACGGTTCGGCACTCATTGGTGTCCTCTCCAACGCCGGAGGCTTTGCCGCCAGGCTGGTCGCGCAGGGAGCGGAAGAGCAGCTGGAACTGAGCCGTGTGGACGCCGCCGAAGGCGGAGCATCCACCCGTGTGATCCACGTAGAGGCTCATGGCAGGTGACGGAACAACCACAGACCCAACCAAGGAGCGCAACATGCATGAGCAGGATATAGCCATACGCTTGGAACGCCTGGAGCACAGGCTGCGCCACAGGAATCTGCTGGCGGCATCGATGCTCGTGCTCGGCGCATCGTTGGCCCTGATCGGGACCAGCGTGGCCACGCCCGATGCCAGCGTGGTGCCGGAGATCCGTACCTACAAGCTGACCGTGCTCGACAGTGAAGGGCGCACGCGCGTGCAGATTGCCGAGGATTCCAGTGATATTGCCCGCAACTCACGCGCAACGGGCATGACGATCTACGATGCGAAGGGCGATGAGCGCGGTGGCATCGGCACCATGGCCAATGGCAGCGCGGTAATGGCGTTGGATGCACCGGTTGGCGTGGGCTACAAGGTTCGCGATCGGGCGGGCATGAGGGTCGCGCCCGATGGCACCGCCGTGATCACGGCGCTGTCCAATGAGGGCAGCTTTGCCGCCAGCCTGGTGGCGCAGGGCAACCAGGGGCGGCTGGAGCTGAGCCGCAAGGACTCGGCCAAGGGTGAGATCAGCACCCGTGTGCTGACCTTCGACTCGGATGCGACCAAGGTCGAGAAGGCGCCGTAACGCGTTCCGCGGCAAGGGGCGCACCGCTTCCACGCATGGCGTGGAACTACTGTGCGCGCGGGTAGTCGAGGTAGCCTGCTTCGCCGCCACCGTAATAGGTGCTGCGGTCGGGCATGGCCAGTGCGACGTCGTGCTGCAGGCGCTCGACCAGATCCGGGTTGGCGATGAATGGCTGGCCAAACGCGGCCAGGTCGATGGTGCCGGCTTCGACCAGCTGCATTGCGCGCCCGCGGGTCATGCCACCTGCCAGGATCACGGTGCCACCGTAGGCCTGCTTGAACTGCTGCAGGAACGCCTCGCCCAGCACCGACTGCCCCGCCTGCAGGTTGTCGTTGAGGTGCACATAGGCCAAGCCGCGCTTGCCCAGTTCCTCGGCCAGGTACAGATACGTGGCTTCGTTGTCGGGGTAGAACGGCATGTCGAAGGTGAGGTTGTTCGGTGCCAGGCGCACGCCGATGCGATGCGCGCCGATGTGCTGGGCCATTGCATCGACGGTGTCCAGGATCAAGCGCGCGCGATTGGGCAGTGAACCGCCGTAGCGATCATCGCGCTGGTTGATGAGCGGGTTGAGGAACTGTTCGAACAGGTACCCGTTGGCCGCGTGCAGCTCGATGCCGTCAAAACCGGCGGCGATGGCGTTGTCCGCCCCGCGCACGAAATCGTCGACGATGCCGGGAATCTCTGCAGTCTCCAGTGCGCGCGCCGGGGTGGGATCGGCGTGGCCGCGGCTGCCGTCGTCCAGATAGACGAACGAGGTGTTCTTCGGTGCGCTGGCGACCGGGCGGGTGCCGGCACTGACCGGCTGGCCACCGTTGGGTTGCAGCGAGGAATGCGACATACGACCGACGTGCCAGAGCTGGGCGAAGATCGTGCCCTGCGCGGCATGCACGGCCTCGGTGACCAGTTTCCACCCGGCGACCTGCTCGGCCGACCAAATACCCGGCACGTCGATGTAGCCTTGGCCCTGCGGCGAGACCGGGGTGCCTTCGCTGATGATCAGGCCGGCGCTGGCGCGCTGGCGGTAGTACTGGGCGGTCAGCGCGTTGGCCACGGCGCCGGGGTTGCGGGCGCGGGTCATCGGGGCCATCGCGATGCGGTTGCGCAGGGCGGTTCCTGACAGGTCGAACGGGCGGAAGAGGGCGGCGGTCATGTCGGTCATCTCGGTGCGGGGGAGGCGCCAGCGGCGCGATGCACACAGGATGGAGTTGACATGTGGATGCATAAAGCGCTTCGATCTCCCTTTGTGCGGGACTATTTGTCCCCAATGGGGTGCGAACGATGCTGCCGCTGGAATCCTTGAATGGCCTGGTGACCTTCGTCACCACCGCACGCTCGGGTAGCTTCACCGAAGCTGCCGACACGCTGGGCATCTCGCGCTCGGCAGTGGGCAAGGCCATCGCGCGGCTGGAAGCACGGCTGGGTGTGCGCCTGTTCCACCGCACCACGCGTCGCATCGCGCTGACCACCGATGGCGAGGCGTACTACGCCTCGTGTGCGGCGGCGCTGGAAGAGATCTCCGCGGCCGAGGCTTGCCTGGGTTCGGCCGGCCTGCCCAGCGGGCGGCTGCGCATCGACATGCCGTCCTCGTTCGGGCGGCTGGTGGTGTTGCCGGTGCTGCTGCGGTTGTGCCGGCGGTACCCGGACCTGCAGTTGACGATGACCTTCACCGATCACTTCGTCGATCCGGTCGAAGAGGGCATCGACCTGCTGATCCGCTTCGGCGGGCTGCATCATGCAGAGCACCTGGTCGCGCGGCGGCTGGGTCGCCAGCGGCTGGTCACCTGCGCATCACCGGAGTACCTGCAGGCACACGGCGTGCCGCGCACGGTGGAAGAACTGGCGCAGCACCGCAGCATCGTCGGCTTCCGCCATGGCCAACCGGTCTGGTGGCGGATCGGCAGCGAGCAGGACGACGGAACGTTCATTCCCAGTGCGCCCTATCAACTCAATGATGGCGATGCGGTGATCGAAGCGGCCATCGCTGGCCTCGGCATCTGCCAGATGCCCATTTCACTGGTACGCCGCCATCTGGATTCCGGCGCGCTGCACTCGGTGCTGGACGCGCACATGCAACGGCATATCGACATCCATGCGCTGTGGCCGCCAACCCGGCACCTGCGGCCGAAGGTGCGCTATGTGGTGGATGAGTTGACCCGGTTGGCGGAACAAGGCTTGTTTGATTGAGCGGGGCCCGTACACCGGGCTCCGCCTGTGAAATCCCTGCGCCTGGCCTACTTGAAGTTGTAGCGCAGGCTGGCCATGTAGCGACGGCCCAGTGAATCCAGCACATAGGGGAACGGGCCAATGTCGTCGCCCACGTTGATCACCGACAACGTGACGCGTGCGGCGTCGGTGATGCGGTAGGTGACGTTGGCGTCCCAGGTGGTCCAGCTGTCACGGTAGAAGTACTGACGGCTTTCCGGGGTATCGGTCATCGTGTACTGGGCGCGGCTGGTGTAGTTGGAGGCCACGCCATAATTCCAGTTGCCGATACGATGCTGGGCGGTCCAGCGGAACTGGCGCTTGGGTTCGTTGAAGCTGCCCGCCTGTTCGACAAACGGCACGTCCCGGTTCGCAGCCTGGCCGCGGTTCTTCGGCATGTAGCCGTAGAAGTCCAGGTCCAGCACGCCGAAGCGCGACAGGTCCCAGCGGTAGCCGACTTCGGCGGTCCAGCCGCGGAACATCAGCACCGGGCCGTTGCCATACTCGGTCTTGATGTCGGTGGCCACGCCGGTGCTCGGATCCCGCGTCACCAGGCCGCAGAAGCGGTTGGCGTTGGGCACGTTGGCAGCATTGAAATCGGCATTGTCGAAGCAGCCGGTGATGATGTCGTTGGCGCTCAGCGACGTGATCACGTTGCTGATCTTGATGTCATACCAGTCTGCGGCCACGCGCAGGCCCGGGATCCATTCCGGTGCGAACACGATGCCGGCCGTCCACGACTTCGCCGTTTCGTTCTGCAGGCGGGTGCTGCCGTTGGTCGAGCCCAGCGTATTGGTCGGCTGCTGGCGGAAGGTGTTCGGGTCAGCCCCCGGGTAGGCCGCGAAGAACGCCTGGCAGTTGCGGCGCCGCACCGCAGGATTGGAGCCGCCGCTGATATTGTCCAGCGAGCACACTTCCGGGATGTTGTAGTAGGCCGGCTGCTGGGTGGTGTAGAGCTCGGCGATGGAGGGCGCGCGCAGTGACTGGGTCTTGTTGCCGCGCAGCTGAAGGCCGGCAATCGGCTCGTACTGGATGCCGTAGGTGAACGCATTGAACGCGCCGGCAACGGAATTGTCGACCCGGCGGAACTTGGCGGTCAGGTCCAGGCGATGCAGGCCCGGGATATCCCAGTCGGGACTGAACAGCGGTGCCAGCACTTCGGCGAACACTTCATTGGTGTGGTACTTGCCTTCCGCCGCCTGGGTCGGCACCGAGCGGCCCTGGCCCAGGCGCTGGTACTCGCTGGGGGTGAAGGAGCCTTCTTCGCGGCGGTGTTCGAAGCCGGCCGCCGCGGACAGCTCACCGCCCGGAAGATCGAACAGGCCACCGGATACCGACGCGTTGATGACGGTCTGTCGGGTCTGCGCCTTGGCCACGGTCCGGGTGGAGACATAGTCCAGGGCTTCGCGCGACGCCTGGTTCTCGCCGAACAGATTCAGCGGGCGGCAGTTCGCATCGGCCGTGGTGCCCGGGCGGGTGGCATCACAGACGATGCGCCCGCTGGCGTCGGTGGTGACGTTGATCGCATTGATGAAGTTCTGCTGGATCAGGCCGGTGCCGAGGTAGTCGAAGTCACCACGGCCATGGGTGACGCTGGCTTCCCAGTTGAAGCTGCGCTTTCCGACCTCGAAGAAGCCGCTCAGGCCGAGCACCGCGCGGGTCAGGCGGGTTTCGGTGCTGGCGTTGTTCATCGACAGGTCGCGTGAGGAACGCGACAGGCGGAACGAGGTGATGCCGTTGTCGGCAAGGATCTTGCGGGTTTCCGCACTCAGGAACGGATTGCTGGCGCTGAAGGTCAGTGCACCGCTGGCGGCACCACCGCCATCCAGGCGCGCGTTGCCGAAGGACACGGCGTTGTAGACGTTCTGGTCCAGGGTTTCGCGGGCGGTTGCTTCATATCGCGAAAGCTCGAAGAAGCCGCGCACGTTGTCGGTGAAGTCGAAGCTGCCGGTGGAGTACACCGAGCGTCGTTCGAGGTCGGCAATCAGCGGCACCGTCTCGAACAGGTTCAGGCCGTCACCGCCGGAGGCGTTGCCGCCCGCGTAGCTGGTACCGGGGTTGAATTCGACCAGCTTGCCCTCGTTGTTGAACTGCCACAGTTTGTTGTTCGGGCCGAAGCCGAGGATGTCGCCCAGGCCGTTGCGCGTGTAGCTGCCGGTGGCCGGCATCACCAGGCCACCGAAGGTCATGCTGGCGATGCGCCGGTTGCGGATCCAGACCTGGTCGGGGATGCCGTCGGCCGGCCCGGTGTTGAATGGAATGCTGCCGTCGATGCGACCATCATTGGTCGGCTGGCGCCAGGGCTGGAAGTTCCGTGCATTGGCTGCGGTGGGGTTGGCCTGCAGGCTGTAGCCCTGGCGGTAGAAGTCGCGTTGCAGGGCGTTCACACCATCGGCGTTGTCCAACTCCGCGGCGACCACGATATGGCCGCGCCCATCGGCGAAGTCGGTACCGAAGATGGCCGACCAGGAGTAGCGTTCGTTGTCGTTCTTGCTGGTTCTGCCGTAGCCCAGTTCCACTTCGGCGCCATCGAACTTGTCGCGGAGGATGATGTTGTTGACGCCGGAAATGGCATCCGATCCGTAGGTGGGGGCGCCGCCCACGCTCAGGCTTTCAATGCGTTGCACCATGACGCTGGGAATGGCGTTCATGTCGACCTGGATGCCAGAGCCGCCACCCGCACCAAAGATGGTGGGCGGCGTGGAGGTCACGAAGCGGCGGCCGTTGACCAGGGTGAGCAGGCGATTGCTGCCCAGGCCGAACTTGCTGGCGAAATTGACGCCGGCACCGAAGCCAGCCTGGTCGCCACGCGAACTGACGCCCGCGCTGACGCCGGGAATCCGGGTTACCGCATCGATGAGGTTGGTGTCGCCATAGTTCTCGATCGATTCACGGCTGACCACCGCCGCGGGCTCCAGTGTGTCGAAGCCGGCGCGGTAGATGCGCGAGCCGGTGACGGTCACCCTGTCCAACTGCACGGGGGTCTTGGTGCTGGCAGGCTCGGCTTTCTGTTCCTGCGCGGTGGCCTGCTGCGCCATGGCCGGCGAGGCCGCCACCAGCATCAGCGCCGAACCCAGTGCGACAGACAAGCGACTGCGTGCGAACAACGGTCGGTACATGATCTCTCCCTGGTCACGCCAATGTGACTCAGGGATAAACGCAGAGGCATAAGCGACACCCTACGTCATGAAAAAGTAACATTTGAATCTATTTATGATTCATTCATTTTTCCATCGCTGGCGTCATCAAAGGGCGGGGCGCCGCGCTGCGTGGCTTCCTCCGGTGTCGTGTGTATACTATCCCCCAGTATAGTTTCTGGATGGCTTGGCATGCCGCATTCGCCCGAAGAGAAGAAGAAGGTGCTGGCCCGCGTGCGCCGCATCCGCGGCCAGTGCGATGCGCTGGACCGCGCGCTGGAAGCCGGCGCCGACTGCGGGCCGGTGCTGCAGCAGATCGCCGCCATCCGTGGTGCGGTCAACGGCCTGATGTCCGAGGTGATGGAGGCCCATCTGCGCGAGGAGTTCGGCCAGCCTGCGGCCTCCGATGAACAGCGCGCCGAACGCGTGCGCGACATGAGCGCGCTGATCCGCTCCTACCTGAAGTAAACGACGGCGCAACCGCTCGCCGTGCATCCTGTTTTCCTTACGTTTCTGGAGAGTCCACCATGAAGTCCCGTGCCGCCGTCGCCTTTGGTCCCGGCCAGCCGCTGCAGATCGTCGAGATCGACGTCGCCCCGCCGAAGGCCGGCGAAGTGCTGGTCAAGATCACCCACACCGGTGTCTGCCACACCGATGCGTTCACCCTGTCCGGCGATGATCCGGAAGGCTTGTTCCCGGTGGTGCTGGGCCATGAAGGCGCCGGCATCGTGGTGGACGTGGGCGAGGGCGTGACGAGCGTCAAGCCCGGTGACCACGTGATTCCGCTGTACACCGCCGAGTGTGGTGAGTGCCTGTTCTGCAAGAGCGGCAAGACCAACCTGTGCGTGTCGGTGCGCGCTACCCAGGGCAAGGGCGTGATGCCTGATGGCACCAGCCGCTTCAGCTACAACGGCGAGCCGCTGTACCACTACATGGGCTGCTCGACCTTCAGCGAATACACCGTGGTGGCCGAAGTCTCGCTGGCCAAGATCAATCCGGACGCGAACCCGGAGCACGTCTGCCTGCTCGGCTGTGGCGTCACCACCGGCATCGGTGCGGTACACAACACCGCCAAGGTGCAGGAAGGCGACAGCGTGGCGGTGTTCGGCCTCGGTGGCATCGGCCTGGCGGTGATCCAGGGTGCGCGCCAGGCCAAGGCCGGCCGCATCATCGCGGTGGACACCAACCCGTCCAAGTTCGAGCTGGCGCGTGAATTCGGTGCCACCGACTGCATCAACCCGAAGGACTTCGACAAGCCGATCCAGCAGGTCATCGTTGAAATGACCACCTGGGGCGTGGACCACAGCTTCGAGTGCATCGGCAACGTCAACGTGATGCGCGCGGCGCTGGAATGCGCGCACCGTGGCTGGGGCCAGAGCGTGGTGATCGGCGTGGCCGGTTCGGGCCAGGAGATCTCCACCCGTCCGTTCCAGCTGGTGACCGGCCGCAAGTGGATGGGCACCGCGTTTGGTGGCGTGAAGGGCCGCAGCCAGTTGCCAGGCATGGTGGAGGACGCGATGAAGGGCGATATCGAACTGGCCCCGTTCGTCACCCACACCATGGACCTGGACAAGATCAACGAGGCCTTCGACCTGATGCATGAAGGCAAGTCGATCCGTTCGGTGGTCCACTACTGAGCCGCGTCATGGGCTGGCTGGATGCCCTGCGCCGGCCGCGTGCGGAAGACCCGCGCGCGGCCCTGGTGGCCCCGATCGAGCAGGCGCTGCGTGCGCTGGGCTGGGTAGTGGGCGAGGTGGGGCCTCCGCGTGCGGTGACCTCGGCCTTCGGCAGCGACGATGGCATGCCGTTCGAGCAGTGGCTTGCGCAGGTATTCCTGCCGCGCCTTTACGAGGCGCGCGCGGCCGGGCAGTGGCCGCCGCGCAGCGATGTGGCCGTGGCGGCCTATCGCAATCTGGATGGCCAGCCTGGCGTGGAACCGTTGCTGCGCCTGCTGGCGCAGCTGGATGAACTGATCAACAAAGGCATCCACGCCGTGCGTGGATAAGCCGACCACGGTCGGCATCTACCAGAAGCACGCGTGCGCTGACGCGCCGCGCAGGAGAGCACCATGGAACGCATCGAACACCGCGCCTGTTTCGGCGGCTGGCAGGACGTCTACCGCCATCATTCCACCACGCTGGGCTGCGACATGCAGTTCGCCGTGTACCTGCCACCGCAGGCGGAAACGCAGACGCTGCCGGTGCTGTACTGGCTGAGCGGCCTGACCTGCACCGAGCAGAATTTCATTACCAAGGCCGGCGCGCAGCGCTATGCGGCCGAGCACGGCGTGATCATCGTCGCGCCCGACACCAGCCCGCGCGGCGATGACGTGGCCGACGCCGACGGCTATGACATCGGCAAGGGCGCGGGGTTCTACCTCAATGCCAGCCGTGCGCCGTGGGCGAAGCACTACCGCATGCACGACTACGTGGCGCAGGAGCTGCCGGCACTGATCGAGGCGAGTTTCCCGGTCACCGATGCGCGTGGCATCAGCGGCCACTCGATGGGTGGTCACGGTGCGCTGGTGATCGCCCTGCGCAACCCGGGGCGGTACCGCAGCGTGTCGGCGTTCTCGCCGATCGTTGCGCCCAGTCATGTGCCGTGGGGACAGAAGGCGTTCCATGCCTACCTCGGGGACAACCCGGCCGACTGGGCACGGTGGGATGCCAGCGAACTGATCGCCATAGCCAGTGAGCGACTGCCGTTGCTGGTCGACCAAGGCGACGCCGATGAGTTCCTGCAGACACAGCTGCAGCCGCAGCGCCTGCGGCAGGCCTGCGATGCGGCCGAGCACCCGCTGACCCTGCGCCTGCAGCCGGGCTACGACCACAGCTACTACTTCATCGCCAGCTTCATCGGCGAGCACATCGCCCACCACGCCCGCGCCCTGCACGGCTGACGGCCTCCGGAAAAGGGGACGGAGGGGATTAAGTCGCATTTGCCGCTGTGCCGCAAACGACTTAATCCCCTCCGTCCCCTTTTTTTACGTGGCCGTGGCGCGGGCAGGGCTATCGTGCGCCCATACGGCCTTGCGGATCGGGGGATGCATGCCGGTAGTGCTGGCGCTGCTGTATGTGCTGTGCCACGGTCTGGTCGTGGCCCTTTGGCCGGACCCCGCTGGTGCGGGCTCCTTCGTGTTCCTGACCGGTGCCCCGTTGCTGGCGGCGGCCGCCTGCCTGTGGCGGGCACGCCGCGACCGCGCCGCGCTGGGCTGGCGCGCCACGGCGCTGGGGTTGCTGCTATGGGCGGGGGGCATGGCGGTCAACATGGTCGACGCGCTCGGTGCCGGCCGTGCCGACGTCACGCCGCAGGCCAGCCTGTTCCTGTATGTGCTGTACGGCGTGCCGCTGGTGTTCATTCTGGCCCGTGCGCGTCGCGAGCGGTCGAGCATCAGCCTGATCGATGCGGCGATGGCCGCCTTGCTGGGCGTGCTGTTCTTTGTGCACGCGCAGTCGTTCGCCGCCCGCGTGGACATCGACGACCACGCGTTGTCCAACATGCAACGCATGTTCGATATCCAGAACCTGTGCATTGCCGGCTTCGCGGTGGTGCGCTGGTTGGCTGGCGATGTACCCGAGCGGCGCAGCTTCTTCCGTGCGTTGGCGCTGTATGCGGTGGCCTACCTGCTGGTGGCCTATTACATCAACCACTACACCTCGGAAGATTCTTTCGGTGCCTATAACGATCTGTTGATCGACCTGCCGTTCCTGCTGCTGGCGTTGCTGGCGCTGAGCCAGGCACCGGTGCCCGGCTCAGTGCCGCACCCACGGCTGGCGCGCACGGTACAGGCCGCGGGTCCGATGATCCTGCCGTTGCTGCTGCTGGTGGTTGGTACGCTGGTGGTGGACCACGCCCGACCGTTGGCGCTCAGCGGGTTCGTGGTGGCGACGCTGGGCTTCGGCCTGCGCAGCATCCTGCTGCAGACCGATCTGATGGAACGCCAGGCTGGCCTGGACCAGCTGGCGCGGCAGGACGGCCTGACCGGTGTTGCCAACCGCCGCGAGTTCGATGCACTGCTGCTGGCCGAGTGGAACCGTGCGCGGCGCAGTGGCAGCGAGCTGGGCCTGCTGCTGGTGGACATCGATCACTTCAAGGCGTTCAACGACCAGCACGGTCATCCCGCCGGAGAC
This sequence comes from Stenotrophomonas maltophilia, assembly GCF_004684085.1. GTDB lineage: Bacteria > Pseudomonadota > Gammaproteobacteria > Xanthomonadales > Xanthomonadaceae > Stenotrophomonas > Stenotrophomonas maltophilia_AS. Next base: position 24,405 of record NZ_SRHZ01000076.1, on the reverse strand, counting down.
CGTTGCCTGCAGACCGTGGCTGCGGTGTTGAAGGGCATCGCCGGTCGCGCTGGCGACAGCGTTGCGCGTTATGGCGGCGAAGAATTCGCGGTGATCGTACCGGCAAGCCCGCTGTCGGGCGTGCTGGCACTGGCCGAACGCCTGCGCGAGGCAGTGGAAGTGCTGCCGTTGCCGGAGGGGCGGGTCAGCATCAGCGTTGGTGTGAGCTACCTGCATCCACCGGCACTGGCCAGCGCGGACCAGCTGCTGGCCGATGCCGATGCCGGCCTGTACGCCGCCAAGCGCGCCGGCCGCAACCGGGTGGTCCTGCATGTACATGTGCTCGATGACGAAGGCGGCGCACACGGCACGATCGACTGCTGAATGCCATGGGCGCTCATCCCCGCGCGAGATTCCGGAGTGCCGCGGGCGCGGGTCAGCGCGGCCGTTGCCATCCGGCCGGGTCGAGCAACCTCAGTCCAACCGGTGACAACGAGCGCTGCCGCAACGGCAGGTTCGCCGCCTGTACGGCAGTGGCGCAGCGTGCCAGCTGCCGGCGTAGTGGTGCCAGCGCGTCGTCTTCGCGTGGGCGTGCGTGCCGCCATTGCGCAATGCGCAGCAGGCAGACCAGCAGGTCCAGCTCGGCGGCGGCGATGAACGGAGAGCCGGGCGGCAGCAGGTCGATCGGGGCGGTGGGCGTGGCCAGCAGCGGCAATAGGCCGATGAAGGCATTGCAACCTTCCGGGTCGAGGCCGAGGCCGCTCAACTGTGCGAGTCCATCGGCTCGATGGTCAGGGTCGCGCAGCAGGCGTATGGCCACCAGCAGCGCCTGTTCGCCACCACTGAACTGGCGGCCGAAGGCGCGGTAACTGACCCGGGTGGGGAACAACGGGGAACGGGAGGCCATGGCAGCTAGGGTTGGGGGTCGCGGGTTTCCACCAGCACGGGACAGGGCGCGTGGTCGATGGTCCATTGCCCGATCGAGGGTTCGAACAGGCGCTCCAGGCGGGACAGGTGGCGGTGGCCGATCACGATCAGGTCGCATTTCAGGCGGCGGGCCTGTTCGCTGATCACTTCGCCGGGGTCGCCGGAGGGGATCTGGGCGATGGCGTCGACGCCGCGTTCGCGCAGTTCAGCCAGTGCTCCTGCCAGCACCGCCTCGGCGCGCGAGCGTTGGCGGGCGGCTTGCGGGTACTCGATGCGGTCGGCTTCGCTGGCATCGGCGGCCAGTGCGAATTCGGGGTCGAGCACGCACAGCAGGTGCAGGCGGCTGCGGGGGCCGGCGATGGCCGCCGCAAGGTCCAGCACGCGTGCGTGCTGGGGGCCACCGTCCAGGGCGACCAGCAGGGTAGTAAACATGGATGTCTCCTTGGCAGGACGGGGATGGTCGCCGATGTCACCGCGCGCACCCATGCCGTGCACCGCAGTCAATGAATGCGTCAAACGCAATTAACCGTGATTACAAGTGTCGTAGAGTCATCTGATTTACTGGAGACTGTCATGCCCCTGCCCGACCTGAACCTGCTGCTGGCACTGGACGTGCTGATCGACGAATGCAGCGTGGCCGCTGCCGCGCGACGGATGAACCTCAGCGCGCCGGCGATGAGCCGCACCCTGGGCCGGATCCGCACCGCGCTGGGCGACCCGGTGCTGGTGCGTGCCGGCCGCGGGCTGGCCCCCACGCCGCGTGCGCTGCAGCTACGTGAGCAGGTCCGCGACGTGATCGAACAGGCCCACCGCGTGTTCAACGCAGGTCGCGAAGTGGACATGCAGGTGCTGGAGCGCACCTTCAGCGTGCGAGCCAATGATGTGTTCGTCGGCAGCTACGGTGGACGCCTGCGCGAAGTCTTCCGCGAGCAGGCACCCCATTGCACGTTGCGCTTCGTTCCCGAGGGCGACACCGACGATGACGCGATGGTGCAGGGGCGCATCGATCTGTACATCAGCACGGCGGGCCGACACAGCCCGGAGACCAAGGTGCAGCACCTGTTCACCACGTCGCTGCTGGGCGCAGCCCGTGCGGACCACCCGCTGTTCGATGGCGAAATCAGCGCCGAGCGCTTTGCGGCATGCGATCACATCGCTGTTTCCCGGCGTGGATTGACCCATGGGCCGATCGACGAAGAGTTGGCGATCCTCGGCCTGCAGCGGCGCGTGGCCGTCGTCATTCCCACCTTCCACGGTGCGATCTTCGCTGCTGCCGATTCCGATCTGGTATTGCCGCAGATGCCGAGCGTGATGCTTGAGCGCATCGCCTACATGGGCCTGCCGCTGCGCATGTTTCCGCTGCCGGTGCCGGTGCGTACGGTGGCGCTGGTGCAGGCCTGGCATCCGCGCATGGACAACGATCCGGCGCACCAGTGGCTGCGTCGTGCGATCAAGGACATGTGCGATGCCAGCGAGGATGGCCGCCGCTGATGATCCGGAGGCGTGCGCCTGACGCATGCCTGTGATGCCGGGAACGCCATTTTTCGCAGGGTACCGGCTCCCTAGACTGCGCTCCCCGGAGTTTCACTGAGCGCATTCCAATGACCCCCAACATGCCGTGCAATGCACGGATTGGTGCCCGGCGATGAGTACGCCGGCCGCCACTGTCCCAGCCGCCGCAGCGCCTCGTCCTGCCGCCGCCCCCGGGCTCGACCGTCGCGTTCTGGTCGGCCTGTGTGGCGTGCTGCTGGCGGTGCTGGTGTCGGGCTTCAACGAGAACATCACCAAGGTCGCCCTGGCCGACATCCGTGGCGCGATGGGTTTCAGCGTCGATGACGGCAGCTGGATCGTCGCCCTTTACAGCGCGATGTCGGTCAGCGCGATGGCCTTCGCACCGTGGTGTGCCGCCACCTTCTCGCTGCGCCGTTTCGCGCTGGCGATGATCGGTGGCTTCATGGTGCTGGGCGTGCTGTGCCCGCTGGCCCCGAACCTGCAGGTGTTCCTGCTGCTGCGCGCACTGCAGGGCCTGTGCGGTGGCGCGCTGCCGCCGCTGCTGATGAGCGTGGCGCTGCGCTTCCTGCCGCCGGGCATCAAGCTGTACGGCCTGGCCGGCTACGCGCTGACGGCCACGTTCGGCCCGAGCATGGGCACGCCGCTGGCCGCGTTCTGGGGCGAGCAGGTGGGCTGGCACTGGGCGTTCTGGCAGATCGTGCCGTACTGCCTGGCAGCGATGGCAATGGTCAGCTGGGGCCTGCCGCAGGACCCGCTGCGGCTGGAACGCTTCGCCCAGTTCGATGGCGTCGGCCTGCTGCTGGGCCTGCCTGCGCTGGTGCTGCTGGTGCTGGGCCTGGTGCAGGGCCCGCGCCTGAACTGGTTCGACTCGCCGATGATCACGCTGATGATCGGTGGCGGTGCCGGCCTGATGGTGCTGTTCATGATCAATGAATGGTTCCACCCGCTGCCGTTCTTCAAGCTGCAGCTGCTGGCCAACCGAAACCTCAGCTACTCGCTGGTGACGTTGGGCGGGGTGCTGTTCGTGCTGCTGGCCGTGATCTCGATTCCCTCCGGTTTCCTTGCCAGCGTGCAGGGCTACCGTCCGCTGCAGACCGCACCGATGCTGCTGTGGGTGGCGCTGCCGCAGGTGATCGCGCTGCCGCTGGTGGCGGCGCTGCTGAACATCCGCGCGGTGGATTGCCGCTGGGTGCAGGCCACGGGGCTGGCGATGCTGGCGCTGGCCTGCTGGCTGGGCTCGCACCTGGATGTGGCCTGGATCCGCGACAACTTCCTGTGGGTGCAGCTGCTGCAGGTGTTTGCCCAGCCGATGGCCGTGCTGCCGTTGCTGATGCTGGCAACCAACGGCCTGCCGCCACAGGACGGCCCGTTTGCCTCGGCGTGGTTCAACACGGTCAAGGGCTTCGCTGCAGTGCTCGCCAGCGGCGTGCTGGATGCCGTGGCCCAGGGCCGCCGTCATTTCCATTCCACCGTGCTGGTCGACCGCCTTGGCGAGCAACCGTGGCTGGCCGATGGCCCGCAGCTGGGCGCGCGCCTGCATGCGCAGGTACAGGCACTGACCTCGGCCGACCTGTACTGGGTGGTCGCACTGGTGGCGCTGGCCTTCATTCCCCTCATTGCCTGGATGCCTACCCGTATCCATCCGCCACGTGCCGTGGCCTGAACCTTTCGCAGGAACCCCCTCATGACGATCAATCGAACCACTCTCAACACCGGCCTGGGCCTGGGCGTGCTGGCCCTGGCCATCGGCGCCTGGCTGCTGCTGCGCGATGGCGGCCACCAGTCCACCAACAATGCGTACGTGGTGGCGGACTACACCCTGGTGGCGCCGAAGATTCCCGGCTTCGTCAGTGCTGTGGAAGTAGAGGACAACCAGTCGGTGAAGGCCGGCGACGTGCTTGCCCGCATCGACGACCGCGACTACCAGGTCGCCCTGCAGGCGGCCCGTGCCGACCTCGCCAATGCCCGTGCACAGCTGGCCAACGCACAGGCCGCACTGGCCCAGCAGGACTCGCTGATTGAACAGGCCAGGGCCAGTGTTGATGTCAGCCGTTCCGAGCTGACCCTGGCCAGTGCCGACCAGCAGCGTTACCGCGAGCTGGCCCGTGACGGTGCCGGTACCGTGCAGAACGCGCAGCAGGCGCAGTCGAAGCAGGCCGTGGCCAGTGCCCACCTGCAGCAGGGCCAGGCCGCGCTGTCGACCGCACGCCAGCGCACCGACATCCTCAGTGCCGGCGTGCAGGCGGCGCAGGCGGCGGTGCAGCGTGCAGAAGCGGCGCAGGCACGCGCCGAACTGGATCTGTCGCACACCGTGCTGCGTGCACCGATCGACGGCGTGGTCGGTCGCCGTGCCGTGCGCGTGGGTGCCTACCTGACCCCGGGTACGCCGGTGGCTGCGGTGGTGCCGCTGAAGCGCGCCTTCGTGGTCGCCAACTTCCAGGAAACGCAGATGACCCGCATGCAGGCCGGCCAGCAGGTCGAACTGAAGGTGGACGTGTTCCCGGGCAAGCCGCTGCGCGGGCACATCGACAGCATTGCACCGGCCACCGGCGTCACCTTCGCTGCGGTCGCACCGGAGAACGCCACCGGCAACTTCACCAAGGTGGTGCAGCGCATTCCGGTGAAGATCGTGCTGGAGCCGGGCCAGCCGCTGCTGGACCAGCTGCGTGCCGGCATGTCGGTGGAGGCCAGCGTTGACCTGGGCAGCCGCGCGCGCGCGCAGCGCGTGCAGCACCGTCCGGGCCACAAGAGCGGGGAGGGTGCATGAGCGCAGTCACCGTGTTCCGCACCTTCGTCGCGGCCAGCCTGTGCACGGCCCTGGCGGCCTGCACGATGGGTCCGGACTTCGTACGCCCGCAGGCGGAACTGCCCGGCCATTGGCAGGGTGAGGTTGTCGCCGGCAACGCCATCGACCAGGACGCAGGCTGGTGGGCCGGTTTCGATGATCCGCTGCTGGGGCAGCTGGCCAGCCAGGTGCTGGCGGCCAACCTGGACCTGCAGCTGGCGGCCAACCGTGTGCAGCAGAGCCGCGCCGCACGCGGCATCGCCTCCGCCGATCGCCTGCCCAGCGTCAGCGCCAACGCCAGTGGCGTGCGTGCACGCAACAGCGAGGTGGGCCTGAATGATCCGTCCGGCAACGGCGGCCGTGATGACTACGGGCTGTTCCAGGCCGGTATTGGCCTGAGCTGGGAGCTGGACCTGTGGGGTCGCGTGCGGCGCCAGGTGGAAGCGGCCGACGCGCGCGTGCAGATGGCCGAGGAGGATGCACACGCAGTGCGCATCGCGCTGCTGGCGGAAACCGCGCGTGATTACCTGCAGCTGCGTGCGACGCGGCAGCTGCTGGTGATCACCGAGGACAACCTCAGCATCGCCCTCGACATGAAGCGCCTGACCGAGGCGCGCCAGCAGCAGGGCGTGGCCAGCACGCTGCAGGTGTCCAGCGCATCCGCACAGGTGGCATCGCTGCAGGCACGCATCGCGCCGTTGCGGCATCGCGAATCGCAGCTGCGCAATGCGCTGGCGTTCCTGCTGGCACAGCCGCCGCAGGCGCTGGACGCGCAACTGCAGGATGCACGTCGTGACTGGCCGGCGTTGCCGGCCGTAGCGGTGGGGCTGCCCAGTGAACTGGCCGAGCGCCGCCCGGACATCCGTCGTGCCGAGGCGGCACTGCATGCGGCAACGGCTGGCATCGGCGTGGCCAAGGCCAGCTTCCTGCCGCGCATCACCTTGAATGGCGACGCGGGCTTCCAGGCCAAGCAGCTGGATGACCTGGACGGGTGGAACGCGCACCGTTTCAGCATCGGGCCGTCGATCAGCGTGCCAATCTTCCAGGGCGGACGGCTGAAGGCCAACCTCGCGCTGAGCAGGCTGCAGCAGCAACAGTCATCGCTGCAGTTCCGCCGTACCGTGCTGCAGGCCTGGCACGAAGTGGACGACGCCATCGATGGCTACAGTGCCGAACAGCAGCGCACGGTGCAGCTGCATGTGGCGGTGGACGAGAGCGAGACCGCACTGGGCGCAGCGCGCCGGCAGTACCAGGCCGGCGTGGTCGACATGCTGGATGTGCTGACCACCCAGCGCATCGCGCTGGACAACCAGGCCGCACTGGCCAACAGCCAGGCCACGGCCGCGATCGCGCGGGTGGAGCTGTACCGCGCGCTGGGTGGTGGCTGGTAGGGATAGGGAAACGCCGGGCCATGCCCGGCGGCGCGTCGGTAGTTGCCAACCTTGGTTGGCGGCTGTTTGTGCAAGCGCCAACCAAGGTTGGTGTCTACCAGAGCATGGTCATCGGCACCGGGTCCATCACGACACGGGCACGGTAGCGCCGGGCCATGCCCGGCGGGCGGGTGCCTCAACGCACGTCGCGCAGTTCCCAATGGTGGCCGGCCAGCAGACGCAGGCGCTGCTTGAATACGTCACTGTCGATGCGGGTGGTGGCCACCAGGTTGATGCGCAGGTCCTTCTGCTCGCCGGTCACGGTGGCATCCGGGTCGGTCACGCCCCACTGCGGTTCCACCGCATCGGGGTCGGCCTGCTTGGCCTTCCAGCGCTCGAACAGCGTGCCGTTGCGCAGGGCGTCCTGCAGCTCTTCGGCGAAGCCGGCGGCGCCCTGCGAATGGAAGGACAGGTCAGGGTCGTTGCCGCGGGCCTTGGACGGGTCGGGCAGGCTGATGTGGTACTGCGCAGGCATGGGGTTCTCCTTGAAGTGCGGGAAGACTGGCACAACCGCGGTGGAATCGATGTGCAGATTCCCAACGCGGTTGGCCCTCACTCGAACCGATGCGGCCCATCGGCGAAGCCCACGGTGACCGCGCCCTTGCCGACGTTGACCATGCCGGTCAGGCTCATCACCGATTCGTACACGGTCACGCCATGGGTGGCGCAGACCTCTTTCAGCTGTGCGTAGCCGGGCAACGTGCGCAGCTCTTCCAGCTCACCGCCGTAGCTGATGCATACGGTCGGTGTCATCAGCCCGGCACGCACGCGCTGGCCGACCACCGCGAACAGCTTCTGCACGGCGTTGTCGAAGCCCTTGATCTTGGCCACCGGCCCGGTCTCGCCACGGTAGCCATGCAGCACCGGCTTGATGTCCAGCGCGCTGCCCAGTGCGGCGCTGAGCAGGCCGACACTGCGGTCGCCCTTGTGCCGCGCACGCGCACGCATGTAGTACAGGTCGCGGGTGACCATGTAGCCGTGCACGTTGCTGGCCAGTTCCTCCAGCCGCTCACGGATCTGCTGCACGCTGGCGTTGCTGTCGCGCAGGCGCACGGCTTCCACCGCGGTCACCGCCTGGGCGGCGAACAGGTTCTGGGTGTCGAGCACGCGCAGCGCGAACGGCGAGTTGTAGCCCGCCGCCTGTCGCACCGGCTTGTAGTCGTTGAGGATGGCGAAGCTGGCCTGCAGCGCGTTGTCGTGGATCGGGCTGCGGGTCTTGGTGATGGTCATGCAGAACACGTGGTCGTAGTCGATCACCAGCTGCCGCAGGAACAGGTCGCGGATCTGGTTGACGCTGAAGGGGATGGTCTCCGCTTCAGCACCGTGTTCGGCCACATGCGCATGCAGGAAGCTCAGCGTGGCCTGCTCATCGCGATGATCGGCCAGCACGGCTTCACCGATCCGTACGGTGATCGGCAGCAGCACGATGTTGTGGGCGGCAATGAAGTCCTGCGGCAGGTCGCAGGCCGAGTCGACGACGATTCCGATGCGCATCCGCGGCTCCCCCTCCAGGGCGGTTGTAGGTTCGGAAACGTGAAATCTATCTCAAATCCCAGCCCGGCGCGCGAGGGAAACGCGCCACGCCCTGTTCAGCGACTGCGCTGCACCGCCACCGGCAGGCTGGCCACGCGCTCCCATTCCGGCTGTTGCAGCAGACCCGGATCGGCCAGCACCGCGGCCATCAGCGAGTGTGCGTCATTGCCCCAGAACAGCTCCCCGTCGATGCTCAGGGTTGGCACGCCGAATACCCCAGCGGTGATCGCGGCCTCGGTGTTGCGCCGCAGCTGTTCCTTGACCGATGGTTCGGCGATGGCCGAGGTGACATCCTCGATACCCAGCCGCGCAGCCGGCTCGCGCAGGGCATCAGCACTGTCGGCGGTGTTGCCGTCGCGCCAGATCCAGTCGAACAGAACATCCACTGCCTGCACGCTGGCACCGGCGGCCAGGCACAGGCGCAGTGCCGGCAGCGGGTTGAACGGATGGCCCGGCGGAAACCGCAGCGGTGTGCCCTCGGCCTGTGCGGTCCACAGCAGCTGGCGGTAGATGAAGCGGCGCTTGGCCGGAATCTCGGCCGGCCCGAGGTTGCCCAGATGATGCAGTACCGCACCGAAGGCGATCGGCACGGACTGGATCTGCGCGAACTGCGGCAGCTGTTTCAGCTTCTGCCAGTGCAGGTAGGAATAGGGCGAAACGAAGTCGAAATACCAACGCAAAGCGGCCATGGATCGGTCCTCGTGTGCGGTCAGGGGTGCGCGTTGCGCTGCAGGTAGCGGTCGCGCAGTTCTGTCTGCCGCGAGCGCATTGGCATTGCGCGGCCGCCCAGCCAGACCTGTTCGGCATAGTGCGCCACGTCCAGCGGGTCGCCTTCCCACAGCACCAGGTCGGCACGCTTGCCGGGTTCGATGCTGCCGATCTGGTCGGCCACACCGAAGGCCTGCGCCGGTACCCGGGTCAGCCCGGCCAGGCCGTCGGCCCAGGGCAATCCGTTGGCCACCGCGTTGCCGGCCAGCTGGCGCATCTTGCGTGCGTTGTGCGAGGCGTCGCCGCGCTGCACGAAGGAGACCGCTACGCCGGCACGCTGCAGCCGCGCGGCGTTTTCCAGCGTGGCCCCGATCTGGTCGAAGCTGGCCGGCAGGTTGGCCAGCACGTCGACGAATACCGGCACGTGCGCCGCGGCCAGTTCCGGTGCCAACTGCCAGGCTTCGCTGGCCCCGGCGATGGCGATCTTCACCTTTTCGCGAGCGGCCCAGCGCAGCAGCTGGCGGATGTCGGCGGCACGGTCCACTTCCACCACGATGCGGCCCTGGCCGGCCAGATAGCGGCTGAGCGTGCGGCGCCCGGCCGGCGTCAGCAGCGCGTGCGGCGAGTCCGCAGCCACCTGTCCGCGTGCTTCGTCGATCATCTGCTGCAGCAGCATCCATTGCGCGGCGCGCGAATGCCCGGTCAGTTCGGAGGCTGCCGCACCGATGCGCAGGAACAGGGCACGCGGGCCGATCGGGTCGGCGCTGCCGTCCAGCCGCATCACGCCGCCCTGGCCCGCCACGAAGCCACCGCCGGTGGCGGCACCCAATGCAGTGAAGCCGATGCCTTCCAGGCGTGTCACCGGAATCAGTACCGAGGCCGGGTTGTAGGCGAGGGTGACGTCGAACTCCGGGCGCAGCGGTTGCTCACCGATCTTCAGCGAGCTGTCCACCGTGCTTGATTCACCCGAGACCTCTTCGATGCCGGTCTCGGTGATACCCCCGAACAGGGCCGGTGTCAGCGGCCGACCGTTGGCTTCGACCACAGTGGCACCGGCCGGCGCCGACAGGCCGGTGCCCACCGCACGGATGATGCCGCCCTGCACCAGCACGTCGGCGTTGTGCAGGCTGCCGCGTGTGCTGGCGGTATGCACCGTGGCGTTGCGGACCAGCAGGTCCTGCGCTGATGCCGTGGTTGCCAGCAACAACAGCGCCACCACGGTAGCGCCGGGCCATGCCCGGCGACGTTCGTTCAACGCGCCCATCAGCGCACCTCCTGGCCAAGCTGGAAATCAGAACGCGGCGTTGCTTCCGGCGCACTGCGGTCGTACAGCCTGCGGCCATCGATGAAGACCTGTTCGGCCAGCGCGTACGAACTGAAGGGATTGCCATTCCACACCACCACATCGGCCATCTTGCCGGCCTCCAGGGTGCCGGTCTGGCCTTCGATGCCAAGCGCCTTGGCGGCGTTGGAAGTCATCCAGGTAATGGCGTGTTCGGGCGTGATCTCCGGCATGCGCGCACGGCGCGCGGAGGCCATCACCTTGGCCGCCTCCTGGTTGAGGCGCTGGATGCCTTCGGGCGAATCGGAATGCACTATGGCGCAGCTGTTCTTCGGCCGGTCGACCAGCGCGATGTTCTCCGGAATGCCATCGAAGGCTTCCATCTTGAAGCCCCACCAGTCGGCCCACAGCGCACCGCAGACGCCGTCGGCGGCCAGCCGGTCGGCCAGCTTGTAGGCCTCCACACCGTGATGGAACGCGGCCACCTTGAAGCCGAACTCCTTGGCCAGGTCGAGCATGGTGGCCATCTCGTCGGCGCGGTAGCAGTGGATGTGCACGCGGATATCGCCTTCGATGGCGCCTGCCAGCGTGTCCAGTTTGAGATCGCGCTTGCCGCCGGCATCACCGGCACTGTCGCCCTTGTCGCTGCCGAACCAGCCCGTGCGCTTGGCCGGCTTGGGTTTGTTCTTGGCGATGTAATCGGCGGCATCGATGAAGGCCGCGCGGTAGCCGGCCACGTTGCCCATCCGCGTGGCCGGGGTCACGCCCTTGCCTTCGCCATAGACCCGCTTGGGGTTCTCGCCGCAGGCCATTTTCAGTCCCCATGGCGCACCGGGGAACTTCATCGCCTGGTAGGTGATGGCCGGGACGTTCTTCAGGGTCACGCCGCGGCCACCCACCAGGTTGGCCGAGCCAGGCAGCACCTGCATGCTGGTCACGCCGCCGGCCAGTGCGGTGGCGAAGCCCGGGTCCTGTGGCCACACCGAGTGTTCGGCCCAGACGTTGGCGGTGACCGGCGCGGTCATCTCATTGCCGTCGCTGTGCGCGCCAACGCCCGGGCTGGGGTATACGCCCAGGTGCGAATGCACATCGATCAGGCCCGGGGTGACCCACTTGCCCTGCGCGTCGATGCGGGTGATGCCGGCGTCGGCCTGCAGCTGGCGGCCGACCGCCACGATGCGGCCCTCGCGCAGCAGCACGTCGGCGTTGTCCAGGCGCTGGCCGGTACCGGTCAGCACGGTGGCGTTCTGGATCAGCACCGGCGCATCAGGATGCGCCTGGTAGGTGCTGGGGTAGGGATCGGCCACGAAGCGCGAGGCGCCCACCGCCGGTGCCGTGCTCAATGAAAGCAGCGCCAATGCCACCCCGGCGCGCAACAACGTCGATGCCATGCAGTTCCCCTTCCCCGAAACATGAATCCATCGACGCTAGCCGGGGCCGATGCGGCTTGCCAAGTGACCTTGGACAGGGGAGTGGGGGGGTAGGGATTTTCTGATGGAGGATTTGTGAAGGAAATATTAACGTTGGATGAAGCGAGGGGCTGATTACGTCTTGCGCTGATCTGTATCACCCGCTTACGCACGTGCTCCGAGAGGGAGCCGGGCCCGCACTCTTCATGGAATCAAGGACGCAACCGATGACTGCTGCAAAGCTCTGCCGTTCGACCGTTTCGCGCCGTTCCCTCCTCCCCTCGCCGCTGGCTTCGGCCATTGTCGGTTCGTTGCTGGCGGTCACCGCGTTGCCGGTACTGGCCCAGGACAGTGACGGTGCCCTGGTCCGCTACCAGCTGCAGCGCAGCCTGCAGTCGGCGTTCGCCGCGCCAGGCGGGGTGTCGGCCTCTGCTACCACAATGATCGCCCCCTCGGTGACGATCCCGGTGGCGACGCTGGCTCCCAGCGTCAGCGCCCCTGCGGAGCCGGTCATGGGCAAGCCCGGTGATGCCACCAGTTGGCGTACCAGTGAATTCAAACTCGACTGGGGCCTGGCTGCGATCAATGCAGACGTGGCCTATGCGCGCGGGCTGACCGGCGCCGGCATCCGCCTGGGCGTGTTTGACAGTGGCAGCGGCCTGGACCATCCGGAATTCGCCGGCAAGGACAACCGCAGCATCCGCATCGCCGATCTGATGGCCGATGGCACGCGCTGCACCAACACCACGGCCGTGCGTGGTCCGGCCGCCTGCTTCGCCAGTGATGGCGATGACGTCCAGATCAGCTATGTGGGCTACAACGCCAATGTCCCCGAGAACATCCGCAGGATCATCGAGTCGGGCGCCTACGTGCAGCCAGGCATGCAGTTCGAGATCCATGGCACGCACGTTGCCGGCACCATTGCCGCGAACCGGGATGGCAACGGCATGCAGGGTGTGTCCTTTGGCTCGGACCTGACCGTTGGCCGGCTGTTCTCCGACAGCATCAGAGAGTGGCAGCGCACCGCGACGGGCTATTCGGTGGTGACGCTGGGCGCGATCGGCCCGAAGGTCAGCGCCTTCCAGGATCTGTACGCCCAGATGAACGCGCAGGGCGTGCGGGCCATCAACCACAGCTGGGGCCTGGCTGAAGAACCGCCGACCGTGGCGGACATGGACGAAATCTACAACGATCCCGACGACCGCCAATACCTGAACACCTTTGCCGAGGGTTCGCGCGCGCGCGGGATGATCCAGGTATGGGCGGCAGGCAACACTGATTCGGTCATTCCGACGCCTGCGCAGAGCCCCATCGCCGGCCTCTACGCCACGCTGCCGCGCGCTTTCGCCGACATCGAGCCGTACTGGTTGAGCGTGGTCAATGTCGGTACCAACCTGACCCTGAGCAATCGTTCCAACAAGTGCGGCCTGAGTGCCAACTGGTGTCTTGCCGCGCCGGGTTCGGACATCGTATCGACCGCCTATGGTGATGATTCCAGCCTGTCCGGCAGCATCGGCATCGACGCCAACGGCAACGTCAGCCTGGATATCCAGCAGCGCGTGCCTACCTATGGCTATGCAATGCTGAGTGGAACGTCGATGGCCGCGCCCCACGTCACCGGTGCGCTGGGCCTGCTGTTTGAACGCTTCCCCTATCTGGACAGCGCTCAGGTACGCGATGTGCTGCTGACCACGACCACCGATCTGGGCGCGCCCGGCATCGACGACATCTACGGTTGGGGCCTGTTGAACCTGGCCAAGGCCATCGAGGGTTACGGTTCGCTGCGCGTGGACACCAACGTGGTGATGAGCCAGCGTGCAGGTGGCCTGAAAGTCTGGGAAGGCGATGCTTGGGACAACTGGACCAACGACATCGGCGGCCCCGGCAAGCTGACCAAGAGCGGCATCGGCTGGCTGCGCCTGAGCGGCGACAACAGCTTCAACGGTGCGCTGGTGCGCGAGGGCGTGCTGGAACTGGATGGCGTCAATACGCTCACCGGCGCGGTGGACGTGGCCGACGGTACCTTCCTGCTCAATGGCACGTTGAAGAACACCGCGCTGAACAGTCTGGGGGGTACCAGCCGTATCAACGCCCGCGGTGTGCTGGATGGCTCCGACCTGACCGTCAACGGCGGCGTGGTGACCTTCGACGGCGTGCAGCGCGGCGCCCACACCTCGGTGGCCGAGCAGGGAACCTTCGAGTTGAACGGAAGGCTGGAAAGCAGCACGTTGACCAGCCTGGGCAACAGCCGTGTGAACGCGGGCGGCGTGCTCGCAGGCTCCGACCTGACCGTCAATGGCGGTGTGCTGTCGTTCAATGGCGTGCAGTCGGGTGGTCACACCCTCGTTGGCCCGAAGGGCACGTTGAAGGGCATCGGCCAGCTGGGCGACACCACTGTCGCCGGTGTCGTTGCACCGGGCAATTCGATCGGCACGCTGACCATCAACGGCAACTACGTGCAGACCGCCACCGGTGTGTACCAGGCCGAGCTGGCACCGGGCGGGCGCAGCGATCAGTTGCGTGTCACCGGTACCGCCACGCTGGGAGGCAGCCTGATCGCTCTACCGGAAGTGGGCACCTATTACCTGGGGGAGCAGTTCAACTTCATCCGTGCCGACGGCGGAATCAGTGGCCAGTTCGCCACCACTGACTTCAGTGCGTTCTCGCCGTTCATGAAGTTCGGCCTGGTCTACGGCGCGGGTGGCGCACGCATTGAAGTGACTCGTGGCAATCCGCTTGCCAGTGCCGCCAGTACCGACAACCAGCGCGCGGTCGCCAGTGTGGCCGACGGCCTGGCGGTCAACCAGGGCCTGCCGCGTCCGCTGACCCTGCTGTTCCCTCAACAGGTGGGCGCTGCACTGGACGGCCTCAGCGGCGAGCTGCATGCGGCCACCGCGATGGCCCTGGTCGAGGGCAGCCGCTACGTGCGTGACGCCGCCCTGTCGCGCCGTGTCGGCACCCGGGCTCCGGGCGCAGACGGCGAAGCCGCCACGGGGGTCTGGGTACAGGCCATCGGCGGCAGCACCACGCTGGACGGCAATGGCAACACCGCACGCACCGAAGCCAACAGCAGCGGCCTGCTGGTAGGCGTGGACCGCGAGATCAACGGCTGGCAGGTGGGCGTGCTGGCCGGTACCGGACGTACCGATGCCAAGCAGCAGGAAGGACGCCGCGCGCGTGCCAAGGTCGACAACACGCACCTGGGGGCCTATGCCAGTCACGACTGGGGCGCCTTCGGCCTGCGTGGTGGCCTGGCCTGGAGCGAGCATGAGGTGAAGAGCACCCGCGAGCTGGGCTTCTCCGGCTACAGCGATACGCTGGCGGCCCGCTATGACGGCCGCACCCGGCAGGCGTTCATCGAGGCGAGCTATCGCTTCGGCGGCCGCGAGGCGGGGCTGGAGCCTTACCTGCAGCTCGCACGTGTGGAAGTGGACATGAAGCGCGTCAACGAACGCGGCGGCGTTGCCGCACTGCAGGGTGAGGTGGACGATGTGCGTACCACGGTGGCAACGGCCGGCCTGCGTTTTGACAAGGGCCTGAAGGCTTCGTTCCAACAGGACAGCTGGCTGCACCTGCGCGGTGGCGTGGGGTACCGCCACGCCAGCGGTGATCGCGACCCGGCGGCCCGCTTCGCCTTCGCCACGGGCAGCGACAGCTTCGTGGTCAGCGGTGCCCCGATTGCTGACAGAACGGTGGTTGCCGAACTGGGCCTGTCGGCATGGTTGACCGCACGCCAGCAGCTGGCACTGGGGTATAGCGGCCAGTATGGAGACGAAAGCCGCGACCACAGTGCGAACCTGCGCTGGTCGGTACGTTTCTGATCTCTCTGCTTCCCGGGGCACCGGGAAGACCCAGGAGGGCGGCCGCAGGGCCGCCCTTCTTCGTTGCCGGCCCAGGTGTGGGTTGGCCTGTGCATGCCTACAATGGCGGCCCCCACGGCGTACCGGACCGTCCATGAAGAGCAAGCAGGAAATCGTCGACAACTGGCTGCCGCGCTATACCGGCGTGCCCCTGGACCAGTTCGGCCAGCACATCCTGCTGACCAACTTCGGGGGCTACCTGCATGCATTCTCCGAGCTGACCGGTGCACCGGTCATCGGCCTGGACCGGCCGATGGCCAGTGCCACCATCGATGGCATCACCATGATCAACTTCGGCATGGGCAGTCCCAATGCCGCGATCATCATGGACCTGCTGTCGGCGGTGATGCCCAAGGCGGTGCTGTTCCTGGGAAAGTGCGGCGGCCTCAAGCGCAAGAACCAGCTGGGCGACCTGGTGCTGCCGATCGCAGCGATCCGCGGCGAGGGCACCTCCGGCGACTACCTGCCGCCGGAAGTGCCGGCGTTGCCGGCCTTTGCGCTGCAGCGCGCGGTTTCGACCATGATCCGCGACCTCGGCCACGATTACTGGACCGGCACCGTCTACACCACCAACCGCCGGGTCTGGGAGCACGACGAGACCTTCAAGGAGCGGCTGCGGGCGATGCGCTGCATGGCCATCGACATGGAAACGGCCACCGTATTCGCTGCAGGCTTCGCCAATCACATACCCAGCGGCGCGCTGCTGCTGGTTTCAGACCAGCCGATGATCCCCGACGGGGTCAAGACCGAGGCCTCCGATGCCAAGGTCAGCTCGCAGTTCGTGGAAAACCATATCCAGATCGGTATCGAGGCGCTTAAGCTTATCCGGCGCAACGGCAAGTCGGTCCGCCACCTGCGCTTCGACGAATGATGATGAAGGCCGGGCGCGGGGCGTCCAGGCCCAGGAGTAGGTAATGGACGTTGCCGCGCAAGTGGTGGAATTCTGGAAGGAGGCGGGCCCTGCGAAGTGGTTCGCCCGCGACGACGCGTTCGACGCGCAGTTCCGCCAGTTGTTTCTGGATGAGCATTTCGCAGCGGCCGCGCGCGCGCGCGAGCATTGGCTGGGCAGTGCCGAAGGGGCGCTGGCCCTGATGCTGCTGCTGGACCAGTTCCCGCGCAACTGCTTCCGCGGAACTGCGCATTCCTATGCCACCGACGGCCTCGCCCGGCACTACGCCATGCGTGCCATCGAGGAAGGCCTGGACCTGCAGCTGGTGCCCAAGCTGCGCGCCTTCATCTACCTGCCGTTCGAGCATTCCGAGGATCCGCTGGACCAGGACCGCTCAGTGGCGATGTTCGACGTGCTGGGTGACAAGGAATACCTGCAGTACGCCGAACTGCACCGCGACATCATCCGCCGCTTCGGCCGCTTCCCGCACCGCAACGCGGTGGTTGGCCGCATTCCGACGCCGGAAGAACTGGATTACCTGGCCGAAGGCGGGTTTGCCGGGTAGACGGATTCCGCTGCATTCACGCATGGCGTGGATCTACGGGAAACTTCCGATGCTGTACACGACAAACGCCGGCTTGCGCCGGCGTTTGTCGTGGTCATCGATCGCAGCCGATCAGTACTTCGGCACGCCGTTGTCCACGTCTTCGGACCAGGCATTGATGCCGCCGGTGACGTTGAACACCTTGGTGAAGCCCAGGGCGCGGAACTGCT
The DNA here is from genome assembly GCF_004684085.1 of Stenotrophomonas maltophilia. Lineage (GTDB taxonomy): Bacteria > Pseudomonadota > Gammaproteobacteria > Xanthomonadales > Xanthomonadaceae > Stenotrophomonas > Stenotrophomonas maltophilia_AS. The sequence goes on along the minus strand of NZ_SRHZ01000076.1, from coordinate 7,317 downwards.
CGGCGGCCTGTGCGCTGCGGCCACCGTGGTGGCACATGAAGGCCAGCGCGGTGTCCTTCGGCAGGGCTTCCAGCGCGGCACGGCCATTGCCGTCGAAGCTCTTGAACGGCACGCCCACGGCGGCGATGGCGCGCTCGTCGGCCGGGCGCACGTCCACCAGGGTGATGTTGCCGGCACGCACCAGGTCGTCGGCATCACGCACGCTGATTTCCTGCACCGGCTTGGGCGCGTTCGGGTTGTCGATCGCCAGGCCCTTGCCGCGGATGTCATCCACCCAGTCGATGGTGATGCCATTGGCGCGACGCGCGCTGGCCAGGTCGAACTGCACGCGCAGGCCATTGGACTCGGCGGCAATCGCGCCTTCGTCGTGCGGGGCCAGCTGGAAGTTCGGCTGGAAGCCGGCGTCGATGCTCAGCTGCAGGGCGGCACCCGGGGCGTCGGCCAGCGCGCCCTTGAGCATTTCCACCGCGGCCGGGGTAACGGTGATGCTCGGCGGGGTGCGGTCCGGCGCGGCCAGGCCGAGCACGCTGCTCAGTTCGCCGCTGGCGGCCATCTGCAGCACGATGTCACTGCCGCCGACCAGTTCGCCGTCGATGTACAGCTGCGGGATGGTCGGCCAGTCGCCATAGGCCTTGATGCCTTCGCGGATCTCCGCGTCGGCCAGCACGTTGACATGGGCGAACTCTACGCCCAGGTCCTGCAGGGCACCCACGGCCTTGGCCGAGAAACCGCACTGCGGCATCGACGGCTGGCCCTTCATGAACAGCACGACGCGGTTGTCGTTGAGGATGGTTTCGATGCGCGAACGCAGGGCGGGATCGAGGGACATGGCAGTCATGGGTCCGAAAAATTCGAATCATCAATTCTACCCCCCATGGCATCATGGGGAATGACCAGCGCAGGAACATTGCATCGCATCCCGGCCCGGCCCTGGCGCTGGGTGCCTTGGCTGGTGCTGTCGCAGCTGGCTGTGATCCTGGTCTGGGTGCTGGCGGGCTGGCACTGGGGCCTGGCCGGGATGGTGGCAAGCCACGCGTTGTTCGTGGTGCCGGTATTCCTGCCCAACAGCCGTTTCTACGCGCCGGTGCTGAGCTGCTTGCCTGATGCAGGCAACAGCGTCTGGCTGACCATCGACGATGGTCCCGGCCCGGAAACCCGTGCTGTGCTGGACCTGCTGGACCGCCACCAAGCGCGCGCGACGTTCTTCTTGGTGGGTGAGCGTGCGCTGGCGCAGCCGGAACTGGTACAGGAGATCCTGCGCCGCGGCCACGACCTCGGCAATCACAGCCATAGTCATCCTCAGGCGCACTTCTGGCGGCTGGGGCCGGCCGCGATGCGAGCCGAGATTGAAGGCTGCCAGCATGCGCTGCAGGGCCTGAGTGGCCAACCAGTGCGCTGGTACCGCTCAGTGGTGGGCATGACCAACCCGTTCGTGGCTCCGGTGTTGCATCGATTGGGGCTGATTCGCGTGGGCTGGAGCGCGCGCGGTTACGACGGTATTGGCTGCACTCCGGACGGCGTGCTGGCACGGCTGCTGCCTGACCTGCGCCCGGGGGGCATCGTGCTGCTGCACGAAGGTGCGGCCCATGGCCACAACCTGGCCATCATCGAACGCGTACTGCAGACACTGGACGAACGTGGGTTGAAGGCGCAGCTGCCGACCCTGTAACCCCGGGTTCTGGTCGCTTGGAACAGCCGAGCATGGGCTGGGCTCTACAGGAATGGTTGCGAGAAACACATTGTAGAGTCGAGCCATGCTCGACTCCGCTTGTATGCCATCCACGCATGGCGTGGATCTACCGCAACAGCACAGCCGAGCGCGGGCTCGGCTCTACACCCCAGGGCGTTCGGCCACCAGCAACCAGCTGTTGAAGGGCGTGCGCCCATGAAGGGGGCGCGGTGCGGTCACCTGCAATCCGGCTTCGGCCAGCATCGCCTGCAGTAACCGTGGGTCGGGGTAATGGCGCGGCCGCGTGCCCATCCAGCCCACCAGCCAGGCCAGCCGGTCGGCCACCCGCGTGGTGCGGTCGCGGCCATCGCCGGTGGCCAGGGGCGTACGCAGCAGCAGGCGCCCACCGCGGGCCACACGCGCGCTGGCGGCGCGCAGCAGCGCCTGCTGCGCACCCGCCTCCAGGTACTGCAGCACATCCAGCAGCAATACGTGCCCGGCCCGTGCCGGCAGCGGCGCCTGCAGGTCCAGACAATCGAAGTGCACATCGCCAAGTTGGGTGGCAGCACGCCGGGCACGTGCGATCTTGGCGGCATCCAGGTCCACACCCAGGTAGTGCCGGGTGTCGCCTCGCTGGCGCAGCACGTGGGCAAACAACCCCAGCCCGCAGCCCAGGTCCAATACCGGCTGCCCGTCATCGGGAAGCTGCTGCAGCGCGCCGTCGTACAGCGGATCACTGCCGAGCTTGCTGCGGGTGTAGAAGTAATCGCTGCGGTTGCCCCACGCCCGTACCGGGCGGAATGCCTCGGCGATGGAACGCGCCTGTGCGTTCGTCAGGGCGGTGCAGGGCAGCGGCGTGCCAGTCCGTGGCAAGCCGCCCATCGCCTCAGTCCGCAGCGCCGAGCAGGTGCGCGGCCTGAGGCAGCACCCGTTCGCTCCACAGCGCGTACATCCGCGCCGAGGGGTGCAGGCCGTCCTCGGCGATCATCGCCGGATCGGTGCCGCGGTCACGGCTGATATCGGTGATATCGACGAAGGCTACGCCCAGCCGGGTGCTGATCACTTCGGCGGTCGCGTTGAACTCGTCGGTTTCGATTTCGATCGCGGCCAGGTCACGGCCACTGCCGGCACCGAACGGGGTCGCGCCCCAATCCGGGAAGGACAACACCAGCACGCGGCCGGCATCCCCGCCGGCGAAGCCGATCGCCCGCTGCAGCAGAGCCTGGAACTGGTCGCGGTACTCGTCCAGCGGGCGCCCGCGGTACTGGTTGTTGACGCCGATCAGCAGGCTGACGAAATCGAACGGCCCCTGCGGCGCAGCCGCATCGATGCCGGCGTCGAGCTCATCGGTGGTCCAGCCGGTGGTGGCGATGGTCTGCGGGTCGGACAGCTCAATGCCCTGCGCACGCAGCGCGGCAGCCAGCTGGTGCGGCCAGCGGCCTTCGACTGCAACCGCTTCACCGATGGTGTACGAATCACCCAGCGCCAGGTAGGACAGGGCCACGGCTCAGGCCACCGAGCGGCGCGGCTTCAGCGGCACGACCTTGGTGGCGTCCTCGGCACGGCGGGCCAGCACGCGGTCGATGCGGGCGAACACATCGCGCATCACCGAGGCTTCCGGCAGCAGGGTCACGCGGAAATGATGGCGGTAGGGCACGTTGAAGCTCGAGCCCGGCACCACCAGCACACCTTCGTTGTTCATCAGGTCCAGCGCGAAATTGTGGTCGTCGAAGCCCTTGGCGGCGGCGCCGACCACGGCCGGGAACGCGTACAGCGCACCGGCGGGGGCGACCAGCGACAGGTGCTCGCTGGCTTCGCAGGCCTCGATCACCGCGCGGCGGGTTTCGTACAGGCGGCCACCCGGCGTGCACAGTTCGGAGATGGTGTCCGGGCCGTTCACCGCGGCATCGATGGCGTACTGGCCGGGCACGTTGGCACACAGGCGCAGCGCGCCCAGCAGGTCCAGCGCGGCGCGGAAGTCGCCCAGGCGTGCGTCGTCGCCGCTGAGGTGGGCCCAGCCCACGCGCCAGCCGCAGGCGCGGTGCACCTTGCTCAGGCCACTGAAGGTCAGGCACGGGTGGTCGCCGGCCAGCGGCGCGACCGGCTGGAACACCGCATCGTCGTACAGGATCTGGTCGTAGATCTCGTCAACCAGCAGCAACAGATTATGGCGGCGCGCGATCTCGACCACGCGCTCCAGCAGCTCGCGCGGGTAGCTGGCGCCGCTGGGATTGTTCGGGTTGATCAGCACGATGGCGCGGGTCCGCGAGGACACCAGCGTCTCGATTTCGCTCGGGTCCGGCTGGAAGCCGTTTTCGGCGGCGCAGCGGTAATACACCGGGCGACCGTCGTTGAGGATGGTCGAGGCCGACCACAGCGGGTAGTCCGGCGAGGGCACCAGCACCTCGTCGCCCGGATTGAGCAGTGCCCGCAGCGACAGGTCGATCAGCTCGCTGACGCCGTTGCCGACGAACACGCGGTCCGGATGCGCATCAGGCGCACCACGGCGGGCGTAATAGGCGGCGATGGCTTCGCGTGCCACCGGCAGGCCCTGCTGATGGGTATAGGGGTCGGTGCGGCCCATGTCATCGGCGATCGCGCGCTGCAGGTGTTCCGGTGCACGGAAGCCGAACGCACCGGGGTTGCCGATGTTGAGCTTGATCAGCTTGCGGCCCTGAGCCTCCAGCTCCCGCGCTCGCCGTGCCAGTTCTCCGCGGATTTCGTAGCGCACTTCCGAGAGGCGCTCGCGGATGACCAGGGGCTTGGGCGAGGGGGTGGACATGGGCGGTGGGCCGTCGAATGGCATGGGGCTTCCATGGTAGCGGAATTGCTGCAGCGCATGGCAAGGCCTCAGCGCCTGCCGCTGTTGGGCTGGCGGGGCACTGGCACGGGTAGAATGGCGGCGATGACCCAGACTCCCGATTTCACCGCCCTGCAGACCATCGGCTGGCCCTGGCCGGGCCCGGCGCAGCAGGCCGACTGGCAGGCCGCGATGGCCGCACACCCGCAGGCCCGCCCGGCGCGGGTGATCGAGCAGCACCGCACCCACTATGTGGTGGCCGATGGCCCGGACGCGTCGATCAAGGCCGAGTCGTTGCCCGAATGGCAGCGCCCACGCTTCCCCAGCCACGAACGGCCGGCGGTTGGCGACTGGGTGTTGCTGGATGGCATCCGCATCGTCGCCCTGCTGCCGCGGCGTACCGCGATCAAGCGTGGCGCGGCCGGCGAGCATTACCACCAGCAGGTGATCGCAGCCAACATCGATACGGTGTTCATCGTCTGTGGCCTGGATGCCGACTTCAATCCGCGCCGCATCGAGCGCTACCTGCTGCTGGTGGGCGGTGGCGGTGCCGAACCGGTAGTGGTGCTGACCAAGGCCGACCAGACCGAGTACAGCGAAGACGCGCTGGCGGTGCTGGAAGAGCTGGAGATGCAGGGCATTGCCCTGCATGCGATCAACGGCCTGGATGCCGACAGCGTGGCGGTGCTGCAGCCTTGGCTGGGCCCGGGCCGCACCGTGGTGCTGGTGGGCTCCTCCGGTGCCGGCAAGTCCACGCTGACCAACACCTTGTTGGGCGAGCAGCGGATGAAGACCAACGCAGTGCGCGCCAACGATTCGCGCGGCCGCCACACCACCACGCACCGCGCGCTGATGCCGTTGCCGATGGGTGCCTGTCTGATCGACACCCCCGGCATGCGCGAACTGAAGCCGACCGGTGAAGAGACGCTGGCTGAAGGTGGTTTTGCCGATATCGAAGCGCTGGCCGCGCAATGCCGTTTCAACGATTGCATGCACCAGCAGGAGCCGGGCTGTGCCGTGCGTGCGGCGATCGATGCCGGTGAGATCGAAGAGAGCCGGCTGCTGAACTACTTCAAACTGAAGGAAGAAGTGGCCGCAGCGGCCGCCAAGCTGGCGGTACGCCAGGCCGAGACCGCGCAGGAGCGTGGCGGCAGGAAGGGCAAGGGCCAGCAATTCCGCCCCGCCGGCAAGCCACGCCGGCGCTGAACCCGCGGTGCCGGAAGCCCGCTTCTGGTAGGTGCCAACCTTGGTTGGCACTGTCAGGGCAGGGAGCAGCCCGGTAGATCCACGCCATGCGTGGATGCGTTCCGCGGATGCATATCTGTGCCAACCGAGGTTGGCACCTACCAACGCGCGGGCAGGGCGCTATAGTCCGCGCATGGAACCGACTGCGACGCTGGACCGTGACGTGGCCCATCATGCAGCGCTCGATGCGCGCCTGGTCGAGGCCGTGGGAGGCATCCGCCTGCTGGGCCTGACCAGTTGGCCGGCGACGCTGCAGGCGCCGTTCCTGGCCAGCGTGGCGCGTGGCCAGCCGGTGCTGCCGAAGGTGGATTACCCACGGCTGGACTTCAGCGAAGAGCGCCGTGCACTGGCCGCGATCGCCACCGACTGCGACGACAGTCATCCGCTGGGCCATTACGTGCGGCAGTCGGCGCAGAGCTGGGATCTGGCCGCGCAACTGCTGGAGGGTCTGGGCACCGCTGCGGTCGATACCTGTTCTGTGCAGCTGTTCGGCGCCCCCGAGCAGCCCCTGCCGGGCAGTGGCCCAAGCACGCGCGAGGCGGCGCGTCACTTCATCCAGATTGCTGCCGAACTGGACCATGAACTGCTGGCCCCGGAAGAGCAGGTGCCGATTTCGGCCATTGCCCTGCAGCTGCAGCTGCAGAACGACCTGGATGCCTTCTTTGAATCGCGCATGATCCAGGTGCAGCTCGACCCGGAACTGGTTTCCAAAGCGGCCGCAGGCCCGACCCGCATCCGTCTGCGCACCAGTGCACGCTTCAGCGCCTACGACCGCGCGCAGCTGTTCCACCATGAAGCGCTGGTGCATTCGCTGACCGCATTGAACGGCCGTGAACAGCCGGTGCTGCCGAGTCTGGCATTGTCCTCGCCGCGCGTGACGGCCACCCAGGAAGGGCTGGCCACCTTCGCTGAACAGATCACCGGCAGCATCGACATCGAGCGCCTGAAGCGCATCAGCCTGCGTACCGAAGCGATTGCAATGGCGCGCGAGGGCGCTGATTTCATCGAGGTGTTCCGCTACTTCTGCGACGCCGGGCAGAACCCGGAAGAGAGTTTCGCCTCGGCGCAGCGCGTGTTCCGCGGTGTACCGCCCAGCGGCGGCCTGGCGTTCACCAAGGACACGGTGTACCTGCGGGGGCTGGTGTCGGTGCACACCTTCTTCCGCCACATGCTGGCCGAGGATCGCCTGCAGGTCTGCCGCTGGCTGTTCGCCGGCAAGATGAGCCTGACCGATGCGATCGCATTCGCGCCGTTGTTCGAGGCGGGTGTGCTGAAGCCACCGCGTTGGCTGCCGCATTGGATGAGCCGGGCGAATGGCCTTGCGGGCATGCTGGCGTTCTCGCTGTTTGCCAACCGGATACGGATGGACCAGCTGGCGCCGGAATGAAAGGCGTTGGCGGCTTGTGGCGTCTTGATTGATATCGGAGAGAGCGGGGGGCTTGCGCTGGCCAGGACACGCCGCAAGTACGTCCCTGTAGGCTCGGCCACGGCATCCATGCCGTGGACGGTCCTGGCCAGCGCAAGCCCCCCCGCTCCAGACAAATTCCCGCGAGACGGCCAGCAATCCACCAGAGGGATTGCGCTTGAAAAGCAAAGAGCCGGG
>NZ_SRHZ01000075.1 GCF_004684085.1 Stenotrophomonas maltophilia | reverse complement strand
TGGCGCCATGGATGGCGCCATCGAGCCCCCATGGATGGGTTTACGGCGTGTCCTGCATGGGCCTGCCTACCCGCGCCATGCAGGAACACTCAATGCGCCGCAGCGCCCGCTTCTGACTTAGAACTCCGCCGCCACCGTCATGAACAACTGCCGCGGTGCACTCGCATGGATCGCATAGCGCTTGCCTTCCGGATCAGTCGGTGCGAACGAGCTCAGCTGGCCGGCGTAGCGCTTGTTGGTCAGGTTGGTCGCGTTCAACGACACCCGCACGTTGCGCAGGCCCAGGCCCGGGCCGAAGTCGTAGCCCGCACCGGCGTCGAAGGTGGTCACGCCCGGCACCGACTGGTCGTTGGTGTAGGTGTAGTAGCGCTTGCCGGTGTACTTGGCACGCAGGCTGGCGAAGAAGCCGTCGCGGTTCCAGCTGATTTCACTGGAGGCCATGCGCTGCGGCGTATCCACCGTGATCTTGCCGGCCACCGGCACCACTGCGCCGCCGGAGAGGTAGTCGTCCTCGTAGGTGGTCTTGTTCCAGGACAGCGCGTTGTACCACTGCAGGCCGTCGATCGGCTTGAGGATGAAGGTCAGCTCCGCACCATGGCTCTTCACCGAACCGACGTTGATGAAGCGCGTCACGCACTCCGGGCGCGTACCCACTTCGATGCTCGAGCACGGGTTCAACGACAGCAGGCGGTTGTCGAACTTCACGTTGTAGGCCGCGATCGAGGCCTGGTACTTCTCGCCGAAGGTACGGAAGCCGGCCTCCAGGCTCTTGGACTTCTCCGGCTCCAGCCCGGCACTGGCCGCGAACGATTCCGGCGACACCTGCAGCGGGCCACCGCTGCCACCGCCGACGAACGCGGCGATGTTCTCGGCATACGAAGCGAACAGCTCGTTGTTGGCGTTGATCTTGAAGCCCACGCCCACCTGCGGCAGCACCGATTCCTTGGCGGTCAGCGTGCCCGAGGCGATGCTGGTTTCCACACCGGGCTGTGCGGTGGCGCGCATGCGGGTGTTCGGGCTCTTGATGCCCACGTCCACGGTCAGGCGCTGGTCCAGGAAGCGCATGCGGTCCTGCACGTAGAACTGGCGCGTGCGGATGTCGAAGTCCTGGTTGAACAGCAGGCGGTCCGGGTTCTTCAGGTACAGGTCGTCCAGGAACGGACCGCTGATGTAGTAGAAGTTGCGCGACACGTTGTGGTCGTTCTGTTCGTACCACAGACCGGCTTCCAGCTCATGGATGCCTACCGTCCACGACAGCGCGGCGGTCAGGCCATCGCGGTTGATCGTGTAGTTGGTGCTGCGGATCGAGATCGGCAGCATCTTGTCGGTACCCGGGTAGGACGGCTGGCCCGGTGCCCACCAGTGGCCCTGGCCACGGTTGTCGTGGTGATAGGCCAGCAGCTTCAGGCGGCCCTGCTCGCCCAGGCGCAGGTCGGCATCAACCGAATACAGGTTGTCGTCACGCAGTGCGCGGCTCTGGTAGTAGGCGTCGTCGATGCTGTTGACGCCGCCGCTGAACTTGCACTTGCTGCGGTCCAGCGTGCCCGGCGCACAGTACGCGGCGGCCACGGCGCGGTCCCAGTCCGGTGCGTAGATGTTCCAGTCATAGCCCATGCCACGTGCCAGCATGTCCTTGGACAGGTAAGCGTAGTTGGCCTGGCTGGCGCGCGAGGTTGCCACGAACGCACCGAAGCGGTGGTCGCCGACATTCCACACCGCCTTGGCGTTGAACTGGCGCGTGGTCTGGTTCTGGTACGGCGCGGCCCACATGTCCTGGTCCTGGTGCACGCCGGACACATAGGCCGAGAAGCCGTTGATGTCACCGGTATCCACGCGCAGGTAGCCACGGCGCTGGCTGTTGTCGCCGACGGTGACGCTGGCACGGCCACCGAACTCGGTGGACGGGTCCATCGAGAAGTACTGGATGGTGCCGCCCAGGTTGCTGGTCGAGGCCACGCCCAGCGAACCGATGCCCTGCGACAGCTCGGCACCGGCCAGGTTCTCGGCGATGATCGCGCGGGAGACGCTCAAGCCGTTGTAGTTGCCGTAGCTGTTGTCGCCCAGCGGGATGCCGTCCAGCGTGTAGCCCAGGCGGCTCTTGTCGAAACCACGCAGGCTGATGGTCTGCGATTCCTCGTTGGCGCCGAAGGCATCGTTGGACTGCACCGACACGCCCGGCAGGCGGTCGAGGATCTTCTGGCCGCTGGTGCCCGGCGGCAGCACCTGCTTGTCGACGGCGGTGATGCGCTGCACCTGGCGGGTCTCGCCCTGGCCGATCACGGAGACGGTATCCAGCGTCTGCGCGCTCAGCGCGGCATCGGTGCTGGCGCCGGTATCGGCGGCGGTGGCGGCATGGGCGCTGGCGGCGGCGGAGAGCGCGATCGCCACGGCGATCGTCAGGTGTCGGGTCTGCATGGTGGTCCGTTGCATTGGGGGTGGTCACCGGCACGCGTGCGCGGTGCATGGCCACTATGCGAACGGAACATGAAACCTTCTTTACGAAAAACCAACGAAGGTGGCAGGGCAGTGGTGCGCATCCTGCAACATGTTCGTCATGGTGGTATGCCGGTGGGAATCAGAAGCGCTCCCCTGGCCAGCTCAATTTGAGCTGGTCCATGCAGTCACGGTCATGGTCGGAGAATGAGAACCCGATCTGGATGCCGTTCACCACCGTGCCGAACACCGTCGACTCGTCCAGACTATGCCCTGAGGGCACGGAAAGGACATTGAAGTCGGGGTAGCGACGACTCATCTGCTTTCGCGAGATGCAGGCGCCGCCCAGCGACAGCGTAATGCCTTTGATGATTCGCCCCGATGCATCGGTGTAGATCTGACCAGAAGGCCCCTTGATCCTCCCAGCGACCACGAAGGGCGCCAGATCGATGGTGGCACTGTCGCCCCGGCCCCTTCTTGCTTCCGAGCGCGAGCCGGCCGGAGCCAGGGGTGATAGCTGCGCGACAAGGTCAGAGCGTGACAGCTGCAAGGACCAGCGCTCCACGAGCCGCCAGGTTGCATCCGCCTCTTCCGCAGTGGCAGTGGGTGGTGTGGCCGCCAGTGGCGGGGTGACGACCACAAGAAGCGCCATCAGCAATGCACGCATGCCAACCTCCTTGATCCGCGATTCCGGCCGTTCATCCATCGGGCTCAGCGAGCGTTGGCAGGTATAGCACCGGTTCTGCCGATGTATCGGGCAATGCGTCCCGAAAATGCAGAAACAAAAAAGGGGCCGGATCCCCCTCGCAAGCGAAGGTTCACCGGCCCCGCGCACTCCGTGGGGGAGGCGGTCCACGCGTTGCGTGGAGACGGGCTCAACCCATGTACAGGCCACCGTTGACCGGATAGTCGGCGCCGGTCACGTACGAGGCTTCATCCGAAGCCAGCCAGGCGCACAGGCCGGCCACTTCTTCCGGGCGACCGAGGCGGCGCACCGGCACCGAGGCGGCCAGCCGGTCCAGCACATCCGGCGGGAAGCTGCTGATCGCCTGGCTGGCGATGTAGCCCGGCGACAGCGTGTTGACGGTAACGCCACGCGAGGCCACTTCCGCGGCCAGCGCACGGCTGAAGCCATGCATCGCAGCCTTGGCGGTGGCGTAGTTCACCTGGCCGATCTGGCCCTTGTGGGCACTGACCGAGCCGATGTTGATGATGCGGCCCCAGCCCCGCGTGGCCATGCCATCGACCACCTGCTTGGTCAGGTTGAACAGCGAATTGAGGTTGGAGGCGATCACCGCATTCCAGTCCTCCACCGTCATCTGCCGGAACAGCAGGTCGCGGCTGCCACCGGAGTTGTTGACCAGTACATCCACTTCACCGACTTCGGCGCGCACCTTGGCGAACGCGGCGCTGGTCGAGGCCCAGTCGGTCGCATTGCCTTCGGAGGCGATGAAGTCGAAGCCCTGTTCGCGCTGCTCGCGCAGCCAGTTGGCCTTGCGCGGCGAGTTCGGCGCGCAACCGGCGACCACGGTGTGGCCGCTGCGGGCCAGGCTCTGGCAGATGGCAGTACCGACACTGCCCATGCCGCTGGTGACGTAAGCGATTCGAAGCGTCATTGCAGAAGGCTCCTTGGTAAGAGGTCAGGCAGCGAGCGGGTACAGGCCGAACAGCAGGCTGCCGATCATCAGCAGCATCGAGATGGCGATGGCCCACTTCAGGGTGAATTTCTGGTGGTCGGCGAATTCGACCTTGGCCAGGCCCACCAGCAGGTAGGTGGACGGCACCAGCGGGCTGAGCAGATGCACCGGCTGGCCAGCCAGCGAGGCGCGCGCCATTTCCACCGGGGTGATGCCGTAGTTGCCGGCGGCCTCGGACAGGATCGGCAGCACGCCGAAGTAGAACGCGTCGTTGGACATGAAGAAGGTGAACGGCATCGACGCCACCGCCGTGATCACCGCCAGGTACGGGCCCCACGATTCCGGAATGACGGCCAGGAAGCTGTGCGACATCGCTTCGACCATGCCGGTGTTGTTGAGGATGCCGGTGAAGATGCCTGCGGCGAAGATCAGCGACACCACCGACAGCACGTTGCCGGCATGGTTGACCACGCGACGGCGCTGCTCGGCCAGGTTCGGGTAGTTGATCACCAGGGCGATGGCAAAGCCGACCATGAACAGCACCGGCATCGGCAGCACGCCGATGATCAGCGCGGTCATCAGCGCCATGGTCAGGGCCAGGTTCACCCACAGCAGCTTCGGGCGCTTGATGTCTTCGGCGTCTTCCACGGTCGGCAGCGCATTGCTGTCGTCGGACACGCTGTTGTCCATCCAGCTGCCACCCTTGGGCAGGGTCACCACGCCCAGGCGGCGGCGTTCCTTCAGGCCCAGGTACCAGGCCAGCAGCAGGACGCCGGCACAGGCGATCACCATCGACGGGATCAGCGGCACGAACACATCGGCCGGGTCCACGTGCAGCGCGGTGGCCGCGCGTGCGGTCGGGCCGCCCCACGGGGTCAGGTTCATCACGCCGCCGGCGAGGATGGTCACGCAGGTCATGTTCAGCGCGTTCATGCCCAGCCGCTGGTACAGCGGCAGCATCGCCGATACAGTGATCATGTAGGTGGTTGAACCATCGCCGTCGAGCGAGATCAGCATCGCCAGCACCGCGGTGCCGAGCACGATCTTCATCGGATCGCCCTTGACGAAGCGCAGGATGATCCGCACCAGCGGATCGAACAGGCCCGCATCGATCATCACGCCGAAGTAGAGGATAGCGAACATCAGCATCACGCCGGTGGGCGCGATTTTCTTGATGCCCTCCAGCATCATCTCGTCGAGGCCGGCGCCGAAGCCACCGATCAGTGCGAACAGGATGGGAATGGTGATCAGGGCGACCAGCGGCGACAGTCGTTTGCTCATGATCAAGTACATGAACGTAATGACCATGCCAAAGCCGAGGATGCTCAGCATCATCTGCGGACTCCTTGCGAAAACAGGATGTGGGGGAGTGGAAGGGGCCCGGGCGGCACGCCCGGAATATCAGGCCTAGAAGTCGTACTGCAGGCGACCGGTGACCGCGCGCGTACGGTCCACCGTCACCCCGGCCAGGCGGTCGCGGTTGCGGCTTTCGATCACGTTGAGCATGAAGCGCAGGTTGTCGCGCAGGTACCAGTTGCCGCCCAGCGTCCACGCTTCGGTGCTGCCGCGGCGCAGGTCCGGTGCACCATCGAGGTGCTGTGCGCCCCACATCTGGTCGTAGCGCAGCGCCACTTCGAAGGCACCGGCCTTGTGGCGGATGTCCTTCACCCGCGCAAAGCGGCCGGTCTTGCGGTCGTAGGCGCGGCTTTCGCCGGTGACGAACCAGCTGAACATGCCGTAAGCGGCCATCACGTCGCCACGCTGCGCGCCGTCATCGAAGGTGGCGCCACTGAACTCGCCCTGCCACGACAGCGGGCCGCGCACCTGCGCGTATTCCAGCGACCACTTGTTGACGTCGGTATCGCGGCCGGCGGAGAAGTCGACCAGGGTCAGGCCGCTCTCGTCGGACAGGTGGCCGGCCGGGCGCGGGCGGATCTTCAGGCCGGGGGTGCCGTTGCTGCCCGGGTTGTCGTAGGCCTCGCGGGCCAGCGACAGGCCCAGGTGCAGCACGTCGCCGTCGCTGGGCGAGGGTGCCCAGGTGACGCGGCCACCGGCGGCGCGACCCTTCACCTGCCAGGCGTCGATGCTCTCCAGGCTGTAGAGGCTGGCCGCCCAGGTGAAGTCACCGGGGTTGGCCTGCCATGACGCACCCAGGCGGTACAGCGGTGCCAGCGTGGTGCCGGCGTTGCCGCGCTCCAGGAAGCTGCCGTAGTTGGAACTGGTGCGGTCATCCAGCGAGAAGTACTGCTTGAACTGTCCCACGGTCAGCTTGCCGGCCTTGCCGAAGCTGCGTGCCAGGTACACGTCCTTGGCCTCGACGCGGTCGCCGGAAAAATCGGCTTCCAGCTTGTAGTCGACCACGAAGAACTTGCCCGACACATCCAGCCAGGCGCGACGGATCTCGGTGTCGTCCTTGTTCGCCGAACCGCGGTTGTCGTTGTCGAAGGTGGCGAAGTCCAGGTGCAGGCGGCCCCCGAGGGAAGCAGTGACCGGACGGTCGTCTTCGGCGGCAAAGGCCGGCGCCGACAGGGCGGCCAGCGCCATCATGGCGGCAGGACGCCGCCAGGCAAACGTGAATTCCACAAACCCTCCCAGGTGCGCGCCAGGCGCGCGGCAATCGTGGGCACCGGACGGTGCGCGGCCGCAGTCTGGGTCGGGCAAGCTGTCATCGTCCTGTCAACGGATTGTGCGGTGCAGCGTAAAGCGAGCCGCTGCACTCGCCGGGCATGGCCCGGCGCTACCCTGCGACGGTGCCCCCGTTGGTGTGGGCCCATGCCCGGCGGATGCATCGACGCCGCAGCGCCCGGTAGCGCCGGGCCGTGCCCGGCGAGCGCAGCAGCGGCATGCGGTAGCATTCGGTTCCCCTCCCACCCCCGTGCCCATGCGCCTGCTGCTGGTCGAAGACAACCCGGATCTGGCCGATGCGATCATCCGCCGCATGCGTCGCAGCGGGCACGCCGTGGACTGGCAGGCCGATGGCCTGGCCGCTGCCAGCGTGCTGCGCTACCAGAGCTTCGACCTGGTGGTGCTGGATATCGGCCTGCCCAAGCTCGATGGCCTGCGCGTGCTGGCCGGCATGCGCGAGCGCGGCGACAGCACGCCGGTACTGATGCTGACCGCACGCGATGGCATCGAAGACCGTGTGCAGGCGCTGGATGTCGGCGCCGACGACTATCTCGGCAAGCCGTTCGACTTCCGCGAATTCGAGGCGCGCTGCCGCGTGCTGCTGCGGCGTGCGCGTGGCCAGGCCAGCGAAGTGGTGCAGATTGGCGGGTTCCAGTTCGACAATGCCGCGCATCGGGTGAGCCTCGACGGTGAACCGATCGAACTGCCCAACCGCGAATACCGACTGTTGGAGATCCTGGTTGGGCGCCTCGGCCAGGTGGTCGGCAAGGACGAGATCGGCAATGGCCTGTTTGGCTTTGACGATGAGGCTGGCCCGAATGCCATCGAGCTGTATGTCGGTCGCTTGAGAAAAAAACTGGCCAGTGCGCCGTTGCGCATCACCACGGTGCGCGGCGTCGGCTACCTGCTGGAAGCCAGCGATGGTGGCAGCGACACCGATGGCTGACGCACGCGCTGCGAACGCCGCACCGGGTTCGTTGCGGCGCACGCTGCTGCTCTATCTCGGCGCGCTGCTGGCAGTGTTCGCGGTGGCCCTGCTGTTTGCCGCACGCGACTATGGCCAGCGGGCCGCGAACCGATCCTACGACCATCTGCTGGTGTCTTCGGCGCTGTCCATCGCCGATTCGGTCGCCCTGGTCGATGGCCAGTGGCAGGTCGATCTGCCCTATGCCGCGCTGGACCTGCTGGCGATGGCCCCGGAAGACCGTGTGTTCTATCGGGTCGCAGACAGCCGCGGCAATCTGATCACCGGCTATGGCGACCTGCCGGCGCCGCCGCGCCGGCCCGGCACGCAACCGCAGCTGTTTGATGCGGCGTACAGCGGCGAGACCGTGCGCTTCGTGGTGGTCGGTCGCAGCTTCGCCGCCGCCTCGGCACTGGGTGAAGTACAGGTGCAGGTCGGCCAGACCCGGCGCGCGCGCGAAGCCGTCGCGCAGGACCTGGTCAACCGTGCCTTGCTGGCGATCGGTGTGCTGTCCGGGCTGCTGCTGGCGCTGGTGGCGTTTGGTGTGCATCGCGCGTTCCGGCCATTGGTGCGGGTGGAACGCGAGCTGTCGCGCCGCGAGCCGTCCGACCTGAAGCCACTGGATGCGCGCGTGCCGCGCGAGATGGACCAGATGGTGGCGGCGTTGAACCGCTTCATGGAACGCCTGTCCAGCAGCAATGAAACCCTGCGTGCATTCATGGCCGAAGCTGCCCACCAGATGCGCACACCCTTGGCTGCCCTGCGCGCGCAGGCACAGCTGGCGCTGGATGACGACGACCCCGAAGACATGCGGCGCAGCCTGCAGGCGATCGAGCGCAACGCCACGCATATGAGCCGGTTGTTGAACCAGCTGCTCAGCGATGCCAGTGTGATCCATCGTTCGCATCTGCAGCGCTTTGCGGCGGTGGACCTGGCCGAGACCGTGCACCAGGCCCTGCATGAAGCGCTGCCGCAGGCCAGCCCGGCGCCGCGCGTACAACTGGCGATGACCGCCGAACCGGTGCAGGTGCACGGCGATGCACTGCTGCTGCGCGAGGCGATCAAGAACCTGGTCGACAACGCACTGAAGTACGGCGGCGACGGCCCGTTGCAGATCGCGCTGACCGTGGACGGCGGGCAGGCAGTGCTGACCATCGCCGATCATGGCGCCGGCATCGCGCCCGCTGACGCCGAACGCGTATTCGAGCGCTTCGCCCGTGGCGAGGGCGCGCCCTCTGGAGGCGCCGGGCTCGGCCTGGCTATCGTCAAGCGCGTGGTCGACAGCCATGGCGGCCGCATCGACCTCAGCAACCGCCCGCAGGGCGGGTTGGTCGCCACCATCCGCCTGCCACGGAGCAGTTCATGATCCGCCTGTTCGCTGCTGCCGTTGCCTTGCTGCTGGCCCTGCCGGTGCTGGCCGCGCCCGGCGATGTGCGCCGTTTTCCCGCACAGGGAGCGGTCACCGCGCAGCTGCGCATCCACGGCACCACCGACATCGAAGTGTTCGCGGTGGTGATTGCCGATTACCAGCGGCTGCACCCCGGCACTGAAGTGGTGTACGAGGACATCATCACCCAGGACCTGTACGCGCGTTACCTGCACGACCGCGGCGGACCGGCATCGCCGGACCTGCTGATCTCCAGCGGCATGGACCTGCAGACCAAACTGGTCAACGACGGCCACGCGCTGCCGCATCGCTCGGCGCAGACCGCTGCGCTGCCGGCCTGGGCGCAGTGGCGCAACGAGGCATTCGGCATCAGCTACGAGCCGGTGGTGATGGTCTACAACACCCGCGTACTGTCGGCTGCGAAGGTGCCGCACACGCGCCGGCAGCTGCTGGACCGTTTGCGCGCCGAAGGTGCACCCCTGCGCGGCAGGGTCGGCACTTATGACATCGAGCGCAGCAGCGTCGGCTACCTGCTGGCGACCCAGGATGCGCAGCGTGGCAGCATCGCGGGTGCGTTGCTGGGCGCGCTGGGCGACAACGACGTGGTGCGCGAGGAGCGCACCGGTGTACTGCTGGACAAGGTGGCCAGCGGCCAGCTGTCGCTGGTCTACAACGTGCTCGGCTCCTATGCGCAGGCACGTGTCGATGCCGGTGCACCGCTGGCGATTGTCGAACCCGAGGACTACACGCTGGTGGTGCTGCGCACCGCGGTGATCCCGCGCACCGGCCCACACCCGGAAGAAGCCCGGCGCTTCCTCGATTACCTGTTGTCACCGCGTGGCCAGCAGGTGCTGTCGCGCGAGGCACGGCTGATGCCGATCGTGACCGGCAACGCGCGTGGCGACGATGCGCCCGGCCGCAGCCGGCGTCCGATCCAGCTGGGTCCGGGCCTGCTGGTGTACCTGGACGCGCTCAAGCGCCGCCAGTTCCTCGATGCCTGGCGCAGCAGCGTGGAGCCGGCAGGGCGCTGATGCGGCGGCCTGCCCGTACAATGGCCGCATGAGCGAATACACCATCCTGATCGCCGATGACCACCCGCTGCTGCGATCGGCGGTGGTGCAGTCACTGCGGCAGAGCCTGCCGCTGGCGCAGGTGCGCGAGGTCGCCAGCGCCGAGGCATTGGCCGAAGCACTCGACGCGCACCCAGACGTGGACCTGGTGCTGCTCGACCTGACCATGCCCGGCGCACACGGTTTTTCCGCGCTGCTGCACGTGCGCGGCTCGCATCCGGACATCCCGGTGGTGATCCTCTCGTCCAACGATCATCCGCGGGTGATCCGCCGTGCCCAGCAGTTCGGCGCCGCCGGTTTCATCCCGAAGTCGGCCCCGGCCGAGACCATCGGCGAGGCGGTGCAGGCGGTGCTTGATGGCGGCCTGTGGTTCCCGGCGATGGCGCCGGAGCGCAGCGAGTCCGACGCGCTGCTGGCCGCACGTCTGGCCCAGCTCACCCCGCAGCAGTTCCGCGTGCTGCTGTGCCTGGCCGATGGCCTGCTCAACAAGCAGATCGCCTACGAACTTGGCCTGGCCGAGAACACGGTGAAGGTGCACGTGACCGCCATCCTGAAGAAGCTGGAGTGCCACAGCCGCACCCAGGCGGCGGTGCTGGTGAAGGCGCTGGAGCCGGAAGGCGACGCCGGCGGGATCTGACCGATGCGGGAAACCCCGGCGCCGTTCTACGCCCTCATCAACACGACCCTCGGCGAGGCTCCTGCGGTGGTGGTGGTCAACACGGCGCTGCGGAGCTTTGCAGGCCGGGACGCATTTCCCTGGCACCTGCGGATCGGCATCACGTGCAGAGAGTTGGGTGACAACGGCATGCCCACCCCGGAAGAACTGGAGGTGGTCACGCGCCTGGAGGGCCTGTTCGAATCGAGCTTTGAAGCGGACGGCAATGCCGTTTTCCTTGCTCGCATCACCGCCCGTGGCGAACGCGTGCTGCTATATCGGGTAGATGATCCCGAACAGGCGAATGACCATCTGCAGCAGCTACTCGCCTCACCCGTACAGCTGCGGGAATGGGAGTTCCAGATGGAATACGACCGCGACTGGACGCTGGCCCAGCCCGAGCTGGACCTGCCGCTACGGGATTCAGAGGTCAACTAGCCGCAGAAGCGAACGTCCAATTCTGTAGAGCCGCGCCATGCGCAGCTGCTGTCACCCCCGATGCCGCAACAACATCTGTGTCATCAATGCCCGTAACGCGGGCGGCCGCACGGGCTTGAGCAGGAAGCCCCAGCCGTTCTCGGCGGCATGCGCCTTCAGCGCCTCATCACGCTCGGCGGTCACCAGGATCACAGGCGGTCGCGCCTTCCACAGCGTGCACAGCGCTTCATACAGGTCCGGTCCGTGCCATTGCCCCATACGCACGTCCAGCAGCAGCAACTGCGGTACGTTCAACGCACTGGCGATTTCCAACGCACCCTGCGGGCCATCGGCAAGGTCCACCTGGCAACCCCAGCGCTCCAGCAGCGCACGGGTCGCCGCACAGACGTGGGGATCATCGTCGATGCTCCACACACGGCATTGTCGCAGCGGGCTGTCGTCGGAGGGTTCGCTCGAGATGACCGGCGCTGCGGTAGGTGCGATCACATCGTCGGCGCGCCCGAGTGCCACGCTCACGGCGAATACGCTGCCCTTGCCCAAGGTGGAACGCAGGCTGATGCGGTGGCCGAGCAGGCGGCCGATGCGTTCGACGATGGCCAGGCCCAGGCCGGCGCCACGTTCCTGCTCCACGCCATCGTTCAGGCGGCGAAACTCTTCGAAGATCTCACCCTGCAGGCTTTCCGGAATGCCCGGGCCCTGGTCGTGCACCTCGATGCGCAGTTGGTCGCCCGCGCGCCGACAACCGATCAGTACGCGTCCCTGTGGCGTGTAGCGCAGCGCGTTGGACAGGAAGTTCTGCAGGATACGGCGCAGCAGCGCTTCGTCACTGACCACCACTGCGCGGGTGTCCACCCAGTCAAGTTGCAGGCCACGGCTCTGTGCGGCGATGCCGAACTCACGCGCCAGGACTTCCAGTAGTGGCGAAATCGCAAAAGCGCGCACACGTAGCTGCAATGATCCTGACTCCAGCCGCGAGATATCCAGCAGGCTGTTGAGAATTGCATCCTGCGCAGCCAACGCGGCATCGATATGGTCGCTGGTCTGCTGCTGTGCCGGGTCACTCAGCTTGCCGCGCAGCACCGAGACGAACATGCGCGCGGCATTCAGCGGCTGCAGCAGGTCGTGCACGGCCGAGGCGACGAAGCGGGTCTTGTAGCGGTTGGCCTGCTCGGCTTCGCGGCGTGCTTCGTCCAGGTCGTGGGTACGCTCGGTGATGCGGTGCTCCAGCGCATCGGCCAGCGAGCGCAGTTCGCGTGCCGCGTTCTTGTAGCTGGTGATGTCGGCGTAGCTGGTGACGAAGCCGCCGTCGGGCAGGGGATTGCCGCGGATTTCCAGCACGGTGCCGTCGTCCTTTTCGCTCTCGCGCATGTGCGGGCGGCCGCTGCGCAGGTGGTTGAGGCGACGCTCGATGGCCTCGTCCACCGGGCCGGGGCCGAGCAGGCCGCGGCGCGCATTGAAGCGGAACAGTTCCTCGATCGGCCGGCCCACGCGCACCAGGTCCAGCGGAAAACGGAACAGTTCCAGGTAGCGCGAATTCCACGCGACCAGTCGCAGTTCCCGGTCGATCACCACCACACCCTGTGGCAGGTGTTCGAGGCTGCGGCTGAGGCCGCTGTCGGCATCGGTGGCGGCCTGAAGCAGGCCATCCTGTGCAGTGCGCAGCTCCTGTGCGTGCTGCTTGAGCAGGGTTTCCAGTTCGCGGCGGCTGCGCAGGCGATGTTTGGCCAAGCGCCGGCGCTGCTGCACGAACAGCACCAGGAAGCCCAGCGCCAACCACGCGGCACCGCCGGTGAGGGCGGCTGCGCGACCGGCGGCGGTGGCGGCACTGGCGTCGTGCAGCAGATGCAGGTTCCAGCCTTCGGCGGGCAAGGGCAGGCTCTGCCACAGCATCGGCTGCGGCAGTGCTGGATCCAGCAGGCGCACCATGCGGCCACCATCGGCCAGCACGTCTTCGGTACGCGCGCGCAATGGCTGCAGGGCGCGGTCGGCGTACTGGCGGGCATCGAGCATCTCGCGGCGCTCATCGGCACCCAGCGGGCGCAGCAGCCGGTAGCGCCAGCTGTCACGGTTGGCCAGGAACACCACGTCGTGGTCGTCGCTGGCCAGCACCACGTCCGGGCTGCTCAACCATTCCTGTTCCAGCGCCGACAGCTCGACCTTGATCACCACCACGCCGAGCCGCTTGCCGTCTTCCTCGATGGCCTGCGACAGGTAGTAGCCGGGCACGCCGGTGGTCATGCCGATGCCGTAGAAGCGGCCGCGCCCCTGCGCCAGCGCCTGGCGGTAGTAAGGGCGGTAGCTGTAGTTCTCGCCGACGTTGGTGGTTGGCTGGTCCCAGTTGCTGGCTGCCACCGCCACACCGTCGTGGCCGACCAGGGTCAGGGTCGAGGCACGGGTGACTTCATTGGCGCGTTGCAGCTTGAGGTTCAGCCGCTGCCGTTCGGTGGGCGAGGGCGGCACGCGCAGCGCGTGCAGCAGATCCGGATCCAGCGCCAGCACCTGCGGCAACGTGCCGAAGCGGTCGATGCGCTGCTGCAGGCCCTGGCCATACAACTGCAGCTGGCGTTGTACCTGGCTGCTTTCCTCGCCCAAGGCACGCCGCCAGGCGTAGTGGCCGGCGGCGACCGCGCACAGCACGGTGCCACCCACCATCACCAGGAGGGTCAGCAACAGCATGCGGTGGCGGCTGAGCCAGTACATGGCGGCAGTCTACGCAGGGCCGGCGGGCGTGGCGTGCACGCCCGCCGGGGTCTGACGTGGAAGGGGTCAGAAGTGCATCTGCGCGCGCAGTTCGAAGATCTCCGGCGTGCTGTGCACACCGCGACGGCTGGCGTCGACCTTGACGTAGTTGGCCTGGAACTTGAAGTGGCTGGTCAGGTACCAGTTCGCACCCAGGGTGAGGTCATGCTGGCGGCCGCCGAGGATGCTGCCGTCGTCGAGGTCGAGGCGGCTGTAGCGGGCCACCAGTTCCACTGCGCCGTAGTCGTGGGCCGGCTTGATGTTGGCCACCGCACCGGCGTTGTACGGGCGCGATTCACCGGTCAACACCCAGCTGGCCATCGCGTACTGGCCGCTGCCGGTGTAGTCGGGCTTGCCGTCATTGCGGGTGACCGTGGCGCGCAGGGCTTCGGCCTGCAGCGAGAACGGGCCGCGGATCCAGATGCCTTCCAGGCCGGTGCGGCGGATCTGGTCGGCGGTGACCAGCGCGCCGGAATCGACGAAGCGGATATCGGTCAGGCCGGCTTCCGGGCGGGCACGCAGGCGTGCGCTGGCTTCGTGGTGGACGTCGCGGCCATCGCTGTAACCACGCGGATTTTCCTGCGAATAGGCCAGGCCCAGGTGGATCACGTCACCGGGTGCCTTCACCGGGGTCCACACCGCACGCACCGCCTGGGTGGTGCCGGGGTTGTCACCCTGCAGGTCCTTGCCGCCATAGGCGCCGGCCTGCAGCAGGTACTGCGGGCGCTCCAGCACCCATTCCACACCCGTGCGGCGGCCGGCGTAGAAGGCCTGCACGGGCAGTGCGGTCTCCAGGAAGCTGCCGGCGCGCGAAGACGTGTTCGCGTCCAGGCCGACCGGGGTCTTCATGTAGCCGAAGCGGAAGCGGCCGATGTCGCGGCCGAAGAAGGCCTTGCTCTCGAAGCGCACGAACACGTCCAGCCAGGTATCGGACTGGAAGTCGTAGTAGACCATCGCGTCGTAGACGCCCTTCTTCTTCAGCGTCGCGCCGAACTCCTTGCGGCGCACGGCGTCATCGTCCTCAAGGCCGCTGCCCGAGGAAAAATCGTTGTAGTCGTAGGCGATGTTGGCGGTAGCGGCCAACTCGGTGCCGTCGCCGAAGGCGTACTTGGTCGGCCAGTTGTCGAAATCGGCAGCCGAAGCGAAGGCGGGAAGCGCGGCCAGCGACAGGGCCAGCAAGGTGGGAATCGGGCGCATGATGGGTGCGGCTCTCTCAGATTGCGTGTGGACAGGACAACAACGGCCGCAAGGGCCGGAACTTTCGCAATGACGCGCCCGGCCGTTCAGCTCGGGCCACCGGCCTCCCCGTGATCGGGCGGTGCGGCGCCAGTGTAGGCACCACCGCCACCTGAACCGGGGGGCTAGTACCAATAGGTTATCTGCGCCGGCGTGCCTGGCGCGTACAAAGGCGTCCATTGGTCGCACCCCCTGTGCGTGCTGCACAGGGCCGACGATCAGTTTCCACGGTAACGGTTCCCGTGCTGTCCCGGGGCCGTACGTGCCTGAAAAACGCCCCTTCCGGAGTCCGCCATGCACATCCCGACCGCAGCACCGGTGCCTGCAAAGCCGTTGCCGATCTATCGCCAGCTGTACTTCCAGGTGATCGTGGCGATCGTCCTGGGCGCCATCCTCGGCCACTACGAACCGCTGGTCGGCGAGAAAATGAAGCCGCTCGGCGATGCCTTCATCAACCTGGTGAAGATGATCATCGCGCCGGTGATCTTCCTGACGATCGTCACCGGCATCGCCAGCATGACCCATCTGCGCACGGTGGGCCGTGTGTTCGCCAAGGCGATGGCGTACTTCCTGTTCTTCTCCACGCTGGCACTGATCGTCGGCATGATCGTGGCGCACGTGGTGCAGCCCGGCGCCGGCATGAACATCAACCCGGCCGAGCTGGACCAGACCGCGGTGCACAGCTACGTCGAGAAGTCGCATGACCTGACCCTGGTCGGCTTCCTGATGGACATCATCCCGAAGACGCTGCTCAGCGCGTTCGTGGATGGCAACATCCTGCAGGTGCTGTTCGTGGCCGTGCTGTTCGGCATTGCGTTGGCATCGGTGGGTGAGAAGGGCAAGCCGATCCTGAACTTCCTGGAGGCGCTGGTCGCCCCGGTGTTCAAGCTGGTGCACATCCTGATGAAGGCCGCGCCGATCGGTGCTTTCGGTGCGATCGCCTTCACCATCGGCAAGTACGGCGTGGGTTCGCTGGTCAACCTGGCCTGGCTGGTGGGCTCGTTCTACCTCACCGCGTTCCTGTTCGTTGCCGTGATCCTGGGCGTGGTCTGCCGCCTGTGCGGGTTCTCGGTGTTCAAGCTGGCGCGCTACCTGAAGGCCGAACTGCTGCTGGTGCTGGGCACCTCGTCGTCGGAGTCGGCGCTGCCGTCGCTGATGGAGAAGATGGAACGCGCCGGCTGCAGCAAGTCGGTGGTGGGCCTGGTGGTCCCCACCGGCTACTCGTTCAACCTGGACGGCACCAACATCTACATGACCCTGGCCGCGCTGTTCATCGCCCAGGCCACCAACACCGAATTGACCCTGGGCCACCAGATCGCCCTGCTGCTGGTTGCCATGCTCAGCTCCAAGGGCGCGGCCGGTGTCACCGGTGCCGGCTTCATCACCCTGGCCGCCACCCTGGCGGTGGTGCCGGAGGTGCCGGTGGCCGGCATGGCACTGATCCTCGGCGTGGACCGCTTCATGAGCGAATGCCGCTCGCTGACCAACTTCATCGGCAATGCGGTGGCCACCGTGGTGGTGTCGCGCTGGGAAGGCGCGCTGGACCGCAACCGCCTGCAGCTGGCGCTGGACGGTCGCGAGAGCGAGCTGCCGCCGCCGATCGACGTGGTGCCCGAGGCACTGCCGGCCAAGGGCTGATCCAGGTGTGTGGTACTGCGGGGCCGATCACGACAGTGGTACGGCCCCGCAGCGTTTCAAAGCGTCCCAAAGCTGTCATGGCCAGCACCGAAGCTGGCCTCTTCAGACCGTCGCATACGCCCCGGAATTGTGCGGTCGCAGCATGACTGCGACAGGGTAGCGACAGGTCCGAGCGCTCCAACGGGGGTATGATCCCCTGTCCCTTCTGCCCATTCATGTAACCCACATCGATGTCCAACGAAGATTTCAAACAGGCCGCCCTCGATTACCACCGGATGTCCCCGCCGGGAAAGATCAAGGTTTCCGCAACCAAGCCCATGCTGACCCAGCGCGACCTGTCGCTGGCGTATTCGCCGGGCGTGGCATACGCCTGTGAAGCGATCAAGGCCGACCCGCAGCAGGCCAGCGAGCTGACCGCCCGCGGCAACCTGGTGGCGGTGATCTCCAACGGCACCGCGGTGCTGGGCCTGGGCAACATCGGCGCACTGGCCGGCAAGCCGGTGATGGAAGGCAAGGGCGTGCTGTTCCAGAAGTTCGCCGGCATCGATGTGTTCGACATCGAAGTCGACGAGACCGACCCGGACAAGCTGGTCGACATCATCGCCTCGCTGGAGCCGACCTTCGGCGGCATCAACCTGGAAGACATCAAGGCGCCGGAATGCTTCGTGGTCGAGCGCAAGCTGCGCGAGCGCATGAAGATTCCGGTGTTCCATGACGACCAGCACGGCACCGCGATCATCGTCGGTGCCGCCGTGCTGAACGCCATGGCGATCACCGGCAAGAAGATCGAGGAAGTGAAGCTGGCGACCACGGGCATGGGCGCGGCCGGCATTTCCTGCGTGAACATGCTGGTGCAGCTGGGCCTGAAGCCGGAGAACATCCTGGCCTTCGACCGCGAGGGCGTGATCCATACCGGCCGTACCGACCTGGACCCGGAAAAGCAGCGCTACGCGCGCGATACCGACAAGCGCACGCTGGCCGAGATCGTCGACGGCGCGGACATCTTCCTGGGCCTGTCGGCACCGGGCATCCTGACCGCGGACATGGTCAAGACGATGGCGCCGGACCCGGTGATCTTCGCGCTGGCCAACCCGACCCCGGAAATCATGCCGGAACTGGCGCGCGCCGCCCGTCCGGACGCGATCATCGGCACCGGCCGTTCGGACTACCCGAACCAGGTCAACAACGTGCTGTGCTTCCCGTACCTGTTCCGCGGTGCGCTGGACGTGGGCGCCACTGCGATCAACGAGGAAATGAAGATCGCCTGCGTGCGTGCCATCGCTGCGCTGGCACGTCGCGCCGCCACCGACATGGGCTCGGCCTATGGCGGCGAGACCCCGAGCTTCGGCCGTGAATACCTGATCCCGCGCCCGTTCGACCGCCGCCTGCTGGTGGAGCTGTCGGCTGCGGTGGCCCAGGCCGCGATGGATTCGGGCGTCGCCGCTCGTCCGATCGCCGACATGGGCGCCTACCGCGACAAGCTGGCTCAGTTCGTCTATCGCACCAGCCTGATGATGAAGCCGGTCTACGATCGCGCGCGCAGCGACAAGCAGCGCGTGGTCTATGCCGAAGGCGAAGAAGAAGTGGTGCTGCAGGCCGTGCAGAACGTGGTCGACGACGGCCTGGCGCATCCGATCCTGATCGGTCGCCCGGAAGTGATCGAGTCGCGCATCGAACGCCTCGGCCTGCGCCTGAAGATCGGCGAGAACATTGAAGTCACCAACATCAATGATGACCCGCGCTTCAACGAGTACTGGCAGTACTACCACGGCCTGACCGGCCGTCGTGGCGTCACCGTGGCCGCGGCCAAGAACCTGATGCGTTCGCGCCCGACCCTGATCGCGGCGGTGATGGTGGCCCGTGGCGAAGCCGATGCGATGCTGACCGGCATCGTCGGCCGCTTCCACAAGAAGCTGGGTTACGTGCGCAGCGTGCTGCCGCTGGAGCCGAAGGTCACCTCGACCTCGGCGATGACCGGCGTGATCAACCAGCAGGGTGTGTTCTTCTTCGTCGACACCCATGTGCAGGAAGATCCGACGGCCGAGCAGCTGTGCGAAGCGACCCTGCAGGCCGCCTACCGCATGAAGCTGTTCGGCGTGGAACCGAAGGTCGCGCTGCTGTCGCACTCCAACTTCGGCAGCCACGACTCGAAGGATGCGCTGAAGATGCGCCAGGTGCGTGAGCTGCTGCTCAAGCGCAACCCGCGTCTGAACGTGGACGGCGAGATGCAGGGCGACACCGCATGGGATGAGGCGCTGCGCCAGAAGCTGCTGCCGGGCTCGACCCTGCAGGGCCGCGCCAACCTGTTCGTGCTGCCGAACCTGGAAGCGGCCAACATCGCCTACAACCTGGTGCGCGTGTTCACCGACGGCGTGGCGATCGGCCCGATCCTGATGGGCGTGAACAAGCCGGTGCACATCCTGACCACCAGCGCGACCTCGCGCCGGATCCTGAACATGACCGCCATTGCGGCGGTGGATGCGCAGATCCGCAAGCAGATCGAAGCGGAAAAGAAGGCATAAGCCTTCTTTCCAGCGACAGCTGCAGAAACGCGCCCCACGGGGCGCGTTTCTGTTTCCGCGCAGCGGAAACCGGATCGGGTAGCGCCGGGCCATGCCCGGCGAGCGCGCAGCGCGGCGCTTCTCGCATTCCGCCGGGCATGGCCCGGCGCTACCCGATGAATTGCAGTCCGGCGGTCATTTCCCTGCAACGCCGTTACGGCTCAATACGCCCACGCGGCCCGGCCGTGGGAAGGAACCGGACCGGCCTTCCCGCCCTGGGCCCGACCAACTTTCCATGGGCGAGGGTGCCATGCGCAATCGAGTGACGCGTCGTTATTTCCGGCAGTTGTTCGCGCTGTACGCAGGTTTCGTGCGGTCGCGCTGAGGCGACAACGCTAGTGCCGGGCCACGCCCGGCGAACGTGTAGTGCGTGGGTGGTCAGTGCCGCTTGCCGCGGCGTGCCGGGGCCGGCGGCGGTGCATCCGAACGCGGCTTGGCATACTGCGTCCACAGCGCCGGCAACGCCTTGCCGGTCTGCTTCTGCCACAGCGCAGGCGTGTAGCGGCCATCGCGCAGGGCCTTGTCCAGCGCCAGCACCAGACCCGGGTGCTCGCTCTCCGCCCATTTCAGGAAGGCACCGGTGACCCGGTAGCCGCTGTCGAAGTTCTGGCCCTTCTCGACCTTGCCCGGCAGCGCCCAGCCGGCGGCGGAATTGTCCATGCCATAGCGATCGCGCGCATAGTCGGCAATGCCTTCCACCAGCCAGCCCGGCACCCGCGTGTCGCCGTAGCCTGGATAGCCCTGCACGATGTGCATCGCTTCGTGGGTGACCAGGTCGATGTCGTTCGGATGCTGTGCCAGCCAGCCAGGGTTGATGGTGATCGTTGCGGCCTGGTCCTTGTCGCCGACGAAGGCGATGCCGGTGTAGGCCGGATCGATCACGATGCGCACCATCGACGGTGCAGCCGGGTGGAAGTCCGCACGTTCGCGCAGGTAGGCAAAGAAGAACGTATCGATCACCCGCTTGCGCTGCGGCGCGGACAGGGTGCCATGGGCGTCCTGGTAGTTCAGCGTCACGCCATCGCGGGTCAGCTGCGTATCGAACGCCTGGGTCTGGCCGAAGCTGGAGAAGGACAGGGCAACAAGGGCCAGAGGCAGCAGACGGTAGCGCATGGGGCTCATTGTACGGTGCTGGCCGCCAACAGTTCGATCTCCGCCAACGGCAGCCGGCCTGGTGCCAGCAGGCGCAGGCGATACTCGCTGTAGCGCCCAGGTCTGGCGATGCGGAACGGACGGGTCTGGCGGGCGGACGCGAAGTCTTCACCGCTGCGCTGGTCGAGCACGGTCCAGTCGCCATTGCCGTTGCGTGCTTCCAATGCCCATTCGCCGCCGCGGATGCTGCCGTCACCACTGGTCAGCGTGTACATCGTCGGGGTGCCGTCGGCCAGGCCACTCAGCGCAATGGTGGCCCCACCGCCCAGACCCACCGTGGTGGTGGCATCGTCATCGATCAGCGCGGGCAGGGCGCGACCATCGGCCAGCGTTGCCTTGGCGCCGCTGCCCAACAGATCATGCAGCAGCTGCGGCCGCTGGCCACGTGCGGTCAACGAGCGCGGCACATCGTCCACGCCGCTGCCCCAGCGCGACGGCCGCGGACCCATCACGAAGTCCAGGGTTGCGCCCTTGGCGATCAGCTCATGCGGCACCCAGGTCTTCGTCCACGGCGTGCCGTTGATCTTCAGCGATTGCACGTAGACGTTCTCACGCGAGTTGTTGGCCGCGTTCACGGTCAGCACCGCACCGCCCTGCAGTTCCACCCGTGCGTGCCGGAATGCTGGCGAGCCGATCACGTACTCCGGCGCGCCCATCCGCAGCGGGTACAGGCCCAGCGAGGCAAGCACGTACCACGCCGAGGTCTCGCCGTTGTCCTCGTCACCCGGATAGCCCTGGCCGATCTCGCTGCCGACATACAGCCGCGACAGGATCTCGCGCACGTGCTGCTGGGTCTTCCACGGCTGCCCGGCATACAGGTACATCCATGGAATGTGGTGCGCCGGCTGATTGCTGTGCGCGTACATGCCCATGCGCACGTCACGCGCTTCGGTCATCTCGTGGATGGTGCCGCCGTAGGAGCCGGCCAGCGCTGCATCGGCGGTTTCAGGGGTGGCGAAGAACGTATCGAGTTTCGCCGCCAGCTTGTCGCGACCACCGTACAGTGCTGCCAGGCCTTCGCCATCGTGGGCGGCGGTGAAGGCGAAGGTCCAGCCATTGGATTCGGTGTAATCGTGGCCCCACACGCGCGGGTCGTAGTGCTTGGCGTCCACGCGCCAGCGACCATCGGCACGACGGCCCTGGAAGAAGCCGGCGGCCGGGTCGAACATCGTCGCGTAACTGGCGGCGCGATGGCGGAAGTAGTCGGCCTCGGTGCTGTAGCGCTCGCGCGTGGTGGGGGTGGTCGCGCGCTTGG
Organism: Stenotrophomonas maltophilia; assembly: GCF_004684085.1. Lineage (GTDB taxonomy): Bacteria > Pseudomonadota > Gammaproteobacteria > Xanthomonadales > Xanthomonadaceae > Stenotrophomonas > Stenotrophomonas maltophilia_AS. The sequence continues at coordinate 37,675 of NZ_SRHZ01000075.1, read as the reverse complement.
CCAGTGCCTCGGCCATGTTGGCGATGCCGAAATCGTTGAGGGCGCCCTCCATCGTCCACGACATGCCTTCGTGCACGTCGGCGCTGGCGTACCCACGGAAGGTCGATCGGTCCATGCCCTTGCGGCCGACATGGCGATCCGGCGGTACCACGGTCGCGTTCTTCAGCGCAGCGGCGTAGGCCTCGGCCGGATCGAAGCCGCCGATGCCTTTCAGCCACGCATCTGCAAATGCCACGTCCGAGCTGGTACCGACCATCAGGTCGGCGTAGCCCGGCGACGACCAGCGCGCGATCCAGCCGCCGGCGCGGTACTGCTCGATGAAGCCCTGCACCAGTTGCCCGGCATCCTGCGGAGTGAACAGCGCATAGGCGGGCCAGGTGGTGCGGAAGGTGTCCCAGAAGCCGTTGTTGACGAACACCTTGCCGTCGCGCACGGCAGCAAAGCTGCGGGTGGCGTTGCCGTCGGTGTTGTCGTCACTGGCGCTGGCCTGGTTGGCGTAGCGCCAGTCCGGCGTCGCGGCGTTGCCGACGTTCTCGTGGCCTGAGTTGGGGTAGAGGAACAGCCGGTACAGGCTGGAATACAACGTGGTCTTCTGGTCGTCGCTCGCATCGCCGATATCGAAGCGGGCCAGGCGCGCGTCCCACGCGTCCTGGGCGCGGCCGGCCACGCTTTCCAGCGTGTCGGTGGTAGCGATTTCCAGTGCGAGGTTGTGCCGTGCCTGTTCCACCGAAATCAATGACGTGGCGATGCGCATGTTCACCCGGCGATCGCTGCCGGCATCGAACGTGATGTAGCCGGTGGGGCGGCCGGTGCCGAGGTGGCCGCTGCTGCGCCACGGCTTGTCGAAGCTGGCCACCACGTACATGCGGCTGGCGCCGTTGGACAGGCCGCTGCGGGTGTCGGTGTAGCCGGACAGCGTCTGCGTCGCAGCGTCCAGGGTCAGGCCGCCGCGTCCATCGACATTGTCGAACAACAGATGGGCGTCGCCGCCTTCGGGGAAGTCGAAGCGGAACAAGGCGGCATGGTCGGTCGGTGCGATCGCGGCCGCGATGCCATTGTCGAAGCGCACGTCGTAGCGATATGGGCGCGCACTTTCATGCGCGCGGTCGAACGACAGCGCTCGCTTGCGGCGGTCTGCATCGGGTACGCCGCGGCTGGCCGAGGGCATCACCTGGAAGGTCTGGCGGTCGCCCATCCACGGGCTGGGCTGGTGGCCCAGGGCCAGCGCCTGCAGCTGCGGTCGGTTCTGCGCGTCGTTCTGTTCGTTCCAGCGGTACAGCCAGTTCAGCGCACCGGCATCGGTCACCGGGGTCCAGAAGTTGAAGCCGTGCGGCACGGCCGTGGCCGGAAAATTGTTGCCACGCGAGAAGGTGCCGTTGGCCTGGGTGCCACGGGTGGTCAGCACCCAGTCGGAGACGCGCTGCGGTTGCGGGCGTGGCTGCACATCAAGGCGCACATCGTCGATCCAGCCGGACACCGCCGCACCATCGGCACTGGCCACTTCCAGCTCGATTGCCACTACACGGCGGCCCTTCAGCGCGGGCACGTCGCCCAGCCGCACCGCCTTGCGTGCCCACTGTTGCGGGTACAGCGTCTTCGACGCGCCCTGCGCGCGTGCGCCGAGGGCCACCCCATGCTGGTCACGCGCAGCGCCGGCCGAAACGCGGCTGCCATCGTCCAGCAGCAGGTCCAGTGACACATAGGTCGAGGCCACGGTGTCCTTGCCGACGATCTCCGGCAGCACCAGCCACGACAGGGTGGTATCGGCCTCGATGGTCATGTCCGCCTTGAACAGCTCGCGCCGCGCGCTGCCGCCTTCGCTGCTGTAGCGCAGTGCGTGCAGGCCGCTGTAGCCCGCATTGCGCTTGGCGGCGTAAGGCGCCGCGGGGCCGTTGCCGATCGTGACCTGTAGTGCACCTGCGGCCTGCGACGGGGCAGGTTCGCCGGGCTCGAACGAGGTCTGCAGTCCCTGTGCCAGCACCGGCATCGCGGTAGTCGCGCAGGCCAGGGCCAGGGCGAGCGGAAGCAGGGCGCGGCGTGGATCGGACAGGGTCATGCAAGGGTCTCCCGGAAGGGCAGGCGGCGGGCAGAACCCGCATCGGCTGACACCACGGACAGCATCGCTCCGCCCGCCAGGCTGGCAGTGGAAGAAGCGATGCCAGTCCGGTGGGGGCGGGCCATGCGATCGGGTCGGATTGGGCAGGTCGGGTCGCGACCTGGCCCGATCCTGCAACAGCCACAGCAGCCTGACAAGTGCCATTTAGTTCGATCCAAATGCGGGAAATATCGCTGTCGGCGGATTTTCAGGGCGAACCGGGCGGTTCGATCCGGGAAATCCCCTGGGCGGCGCCCTCCGATGCCCGGCGCGAAGGCGCGCGGAATGCCCCTGGGTGCGCAAAGGCCTGTTGCGGCGCAATGTCGGGGCAGCCCGGATGCTAGAATCACAGGCCTCGCAACCCGTTCATCGACATCCGCCATGAGCCATACCGCCACCGCGCCCGCCAACGCCGAGAAGCGCTACACCGTGCACCGCAGCGACCTGCCGCTGAGCTGCCCGACGCCGGAAATGGCGCTGTGGAACTCGCATCCGCGGGTGTACCTGCCGATCGAAGACGAGCCCAATGGCGAAGCGAAGTGCGCGTACTGCGGCTCCGTGTTCGTGCTGGCCGACTAAGCAGGGCTTTGATCGATGCGCCGATTGACCGTGGTGCAGTTGCTGCCGGCGCTGCACTCCGGCGGTGTCGAGCGCTCGACCTTGGAAATCGCTGCCGCCCTGGTGGCCGCCGGCCATCGCGCGCTGGTGGTCTCTGCCGGTGGCCGCCTGGTGCAGCCGCTGCTCGATAGTGGTGCCGAGCACCTTACCCTCGATATTGGCCGCAAATCGCTGCTGACCCTGCGCCATCTGCCGACCCTGCGCCGCCTGTTCGCCGAGGTTGGCGCGGACATCGTGCATGCCCGTTCGCGGCTGCCAGCCTGGCTGAGCCTGTATGCGATTCGTGCCATGCCCGCCGCGCAGCGCCCGCATTGGGTCACCACCGTCCATGGCCTGAATTCACCCAGTCGCTACAGCGCGGTGATGACCAGCGGCGAGCGCGTGATCTGCGTATCCAACACCGTGCGCGCGTATGTGCAACGGCATTACCCGACCGTACCGGAAGCGATGCTGCAGGTGATTCCGCGCGGCGTTGATGTCGGTCAGTTCCCGCGCGTGGCCCGTGCCGATCGTCGGCCGCGACTGGCGCTGGCGGCGGACTACCCGTGGCTGGCGCAGGTTGAAGGCCCGCTGCTGCTGTTGCCGGGGCGGGGCACCCGCCTGAAGGGGCACGCGCACGCGCTGCAACTGCTGGCCGACGTTCGCGCCGCCGGCGTGCCGGCACAGCTGTGGATGCTGGGTACCGATGAGCCCGGTCGCGAAGCCTACGTGGCCGAGCTGCGTCGGCAGGCGGCCGCACTGGGGGTGACCGACGCCGTGCAGATCAGCACGCCGACGGCCCGCATCGCCCAGGCCTATGCGGCCAGCGATCTGGTGTTGCAGCTGTCGGACAAGCCCGAAGCGTTTGGTCGCACCGTGGTCGAGGCGTTGTCGGTTGGTCGCCCGGTACTGGGCTGGGACCATGGCGGCGTTGGTGAACTGCTGCAGCAGCTGCAGCCCAGCGGCGCGGTGCCGCTGGGTGACGCGGCCGCGCTGGGTGAACGTGCGCTGGCCCTGCTGGCGCAGCCGCCGTCCTTGCCGGGCCGTATCCCGTTTACCCTGCAGGCCATGCAGCGCGATACCCTCCGCCTCTATGCCGATCTCGCCGGCTGACCCCGCAACCCTCGTGCGCGATGACCGCGCCGGGCGCTGGGCGCCGTGGTGGGTGCTGGCGTACGTGGCGCTGTGGCCGTTGCCGGGCATCGCCGAAACCGTGCTCGGCCTTGGGGCCCTGTACGCCGCCGCACGCATGATGATTCGCCGGCTGCAGCGCCGGCCGCACCTGCTGAGCACCGCGGCGTGGGCGCTCACCTCCATCCTGTTCCTCGGCTATTGGCTGCCGCAGGCGTTCTCGGCGTTTGATGCGATCGATCCGTCGGCGTCGTGGACCAAGGCTGCCGCCGGCCTGCGCTACCTGCCCTTCATGTGGCTGGTGGCAATTGCCGTGGGCACCCCGGAACGACGGCGGTTGACCTTCGGTGGTCTGGCGTTGATCACGGCCGCATGGACGCTGGATGCGCTGGTGCAGGCGCTGGCCGGCACCAGCCCATGGTTCTGGTCGCTGGAACACCTGAAACTGGCAATAAGCGGCCACGCGCTGTGTCCGGCGGACGAAGCCGCCCTGGCCGATCGGCTCAGTGGCGCACTGGGGCCGTGCAACCTGAAATTCGGCCAGGTGCTGGCCAGTCTGTCACCGTTCCTGCTGCTGCCTGCGGCGCGCCGCTTCGGCAACCTGGGCTGGGCGCTGGCGGCAGCGGCGCTGGGCTGCGTACTGCTGCTGGCTGGTTCGCGCGCCTCATGGATCACTTTCGCATTGGTGCTGGCCTACAGCGGCGTGCGCCAGTTCGGTTGGAAGCGGTTGACGGTGCTGGCACTGCTCGCGGTGCTGGGCGCCGCTGCATTGACCGTCAGCGTGCCACAGCTGCGCGAGCGCATGGCCCGTACCGCGATGGCCTGGGACGAGGGCGGACAAGGCATCGATGAAGCGCTGTCGGGACGGGCCCGGATATGGGAAGCCGCCGTCTGCATGATCGAGGCACATCCGGTCAATGGCGTCGGCGCGCGCGGTTTCCGCGACGCCTATCCGGACTGCGTGGCTGAAGAGGGCTCCGCCGTGTGGGGCAATGCCCCGGCCTTGCATGCACACCAGATCGTGCTGGAAATCCTTGCTGAAACCGGCGTGCTCGGCCTGCTGCTGTGGCTGGCCGCGGTGGCCCAGGCCTGGCGCGCGTGGCGTTTTGCACCCGCCGGCGCCCGCGAGCGCGCGCGCCCTGCAATGCTGGCGCTGGCGGTCACGGTGTTTCCGCTCAACACGCACCTGGCGTTCTACTCCGCATTCTGGGGTGGCCTGACCGTGCTGCTGGCTGCGTTGTTCGCCGGTAGCCTGCTGGCGCGGGACGCGGACGACACGCCGACGGTGGTGTGATCGTCGATCCACGCATGGCGTGGCTCTAGCTGCATGTACCGAACAGAGATTGCTTTGGTAGATCCACGCCATGCGTGGATGGAGCTTTCCCGACGCAAACACAGGTAAACCACCACTACCGGTGTTTCCATGCGTATCGCACGCTGGAGGCATGGCCAGTCCCAGACTCCGCTACGGTCGGTATTCCCAATCCGGCAACGTGTATTCGTTGACCACGGCTACCCTCGGCCGTGAAGCCATCTTCGCCGATGCTGCCAACGTGGGGATCCTGATCGACACCCTGCGCTTCGTAGAGCACAAGGGCTTCAGCCACAGCCTCGCCTGGGTGGTGATGCCCGACCATCTGCACTGGCTGATGGAACTGCGGAAAGGCACCTTGGCCGAATGCATGTCCTTGCTCAAATCCCGCAGCAGTCGCCTGCTGAACCAGCATCTGGGCCGTCGCGGCGCGCTGTGGCAGCACGGTTACCACGATCACGCCGTACGTAGCGATGAATCCCATCATCAGAAGGCGATGTACATCATGGCCAACCCGGTCCGGGCCGGTCTGGCCTGCGTGGTGGGGGAGTACCCATACACGTGGTGCCGCTGGCCGTTGTAGATATCTGTATCGGAACGAAGAGCATCCACGCATGGCGTGGATCTACTTCAGAATGCCCCGCGTCAGTAGATCCGCGCCATGCGTGGATGAAACCGCCCTCACGAATCAGTAGATGCACGCCATGCGTGGATGAAACCGCCCGCACGAATCAGTAGATCCACGCCATGCGTGGATGGCGCCAGCAGGGGCCCGCATCAGTTGTAGAAATCGCTCCGGCCGCCCGGCTGGCGCTTGAAACGGCGGTGGATCCACAGGTACTGGTCGGGGGCCTCGCGCACCATCGCTTCGATGGCCTGGTTGACCCGCGTGGTATCGGCTTCCACATCCTCGCTGGGGAAATTCTCCAGCGGTGCGCCGATCTTCAGGAAGTACTTGCCGCCTTCGCGACGGTGGAAGTACGGGATCACTGCACAACCGGTCATCCGTGCCAGCTGGTGGGTAGCGGTGATGGTCGAAGCGGTGTGGCCGAAGAACGGTACGAACACGGTGTCCTTGCCGCGCATGTCCTGGTCCGGCGCGTACCAGAGGAAGCCCCCCTTCTTCAGGTGGCGCACGGTGGCGCGGATATCCTCGTTGGCATACATCGCCTTGGCGTAGCGCAGGCGGCCGAACTTCACCGCCCACTCGTACACCGGGTTCTTGTGCCTGCGGTACATGCCCGACAGGTCAACGTAGTCGCACAGCAGGCGGCCACACATCTCCAGGGTCATGAAGTGGCCGGAGACCAGCAGTACGCCGCGGCCTTCGGCCTGCATCTGCCGTAGATGCTCCAGGCCCTCGATCTGCACCTGCGGACGGATGCGGTCGATGCTGCCCCACCAGGCGCGGATGCACTCGAGTACCCCAACGCCCAGCGCATCGAAGCTGTCGCGGACCAGGCGCTGTCGCCAGGCCTCGTCTTTTTCCGGGAAGCACAGCTGCAGGTTGACTTCCGCGGCGCGCCGGCGGCTGCCGAGCAGGCGCCAGCTGATCCAGCCGACGCCACGGCCGAGCGCGCGCTGCAGCATCCACGGCAGGCGGGCGATGGCGAAGGCGCCGAACATGACGGCGAACATCGGCCAGTTGCGGGGATCGCGCAGCGACGGGCGGACGGCGGTGGAGGCATCGGACATTGCTCCATTCTACCAAGCCGGCTGCGTGTCTTTCCCGGGGGGCTCCCGTATCCTTGCCGCATGCGTAAAGACCCTGTCGAATGGATCCTGCGCGGCCTGTATTCAGCCGTGCTCTACATCCTGCTGCCGATCACCGTGTACCACCTGGTCTGGCGGGGCTTCCGGGTCCGTGAGTATTTCCGGCGCTGGGACGAGCGCTACGCGTCCTACCCACAGCCCAGCGGGCAGCCGCGGGTCTGGCTGCACGCGGTTTCGGTGGGCGAGGTCAACGCCGCCGCCCCGTTGGTGAACGCCCTGCGCCAGCAGCGCCCGGACATCCGCTGGGTCATCACCACCATCACGCCGACAGGCTCGGAGCGGGTGCGTGCGCTGTGGGGCGATGCGCTGGACCATGTCTACCTGCCGTACGACGTGCCGGGCAGTGTCAATCGCTTCCTCGGCCACTTCCAGCCCAGCCTGGCGCTGATCCTGGAAACCGAACTGTGGCCGAACATGCTGTTCGGCTGCCGCGACCGCCGCATCCCGGTCTATATCCTCAATGCCCGCTTGTCGGCGCGCTCGCTGCGTGGTTACCGGTTGCTGGCCGCACTGATCCGGCGCGCGCTGCGCACCGTCACCTGCGTTGCCGCACAGTCGCAGGACGACGCCGAGCGCTTCGTGCAGCTGGGCGCCGTGCCGGAGCAGGTGCAGGCGCTGGGCAATCTGAAGTTCGACATCGCCACGCCGGACGTACAGGGCTTTGTCGAACAGTTCCATGCACGGGTGCCGGCCGGGCGCCCGGTCTGGATCGCGGCCAGTACCCATGACGGCGAAGAACAGGCGGTGATCGATCTGCATCGGCGCCTGCGCCAGCAACATCCCGGACTGCTGCTGCTATGGGCACCACGCCACCCCGAGCGTTTCCCCAAGGTGGAGGCGCTGGCCCGCGAACAGGGCTGGAATGTGGCCACCCGTCGCGCGAAGCAGTGGCCCGAGGCCGATACCGATGTATTCGTCATCGATACCCTCGGCGAGCTGATGCCGTTCTATGCCTGTGCACAGGTCGCGTTCGTCGGTGGCAGCCTGCAGCCGATCGGTGGCCACAACCTGCTGGAACCGGCAGCAATGGGTACGGCGACGGTGACCGGTCCGCATCTGCACAACTTCGCCGAGATCTCGCGGCGCATGCGCGAGGCCGGTGCTCTGCTGATCGGTGAGGATGTGCAGGCGGTCGGTGATCTGCTGCAACATCTGCTCGACAGCGTGCAGGCGCGTGAAGAGATGGCGCGCGCCGGCTGCACGTTGGTCAGCAATGGTCGCGGCGCGCTGCAGCGCACGCTGGAGCTGGTTGCGCCGCACCTGCCGCCGCCACGCCGATAGGCAAGGGGCCATTTTTCCAATCGCCGCCCGGCTGTCGTGAACGCCTGTATCAATTCCGCTTAGCGGTCAGATTCCTGTCGCTGCTGGACCGGTTGTGCAGAAGACAGCGTGTCTGCGATCACATCGCGGCATAGATCAAACGGAATCTGATACCGCGCCCTGGCGCGGGCTGCCAGCCTGCGGTCGCCCGCACGTGGGCGGCTATCAAGAGGACTTGCGATGGATGGCGAGAGCAGCAGGGATGGCGTCGGCGCACGGCATCCCGGAAAGGAGCATCTGGCGGTCGTCGCGTTGACGCTGCTGCTGGGCGGGAGCGTGGTGGCTCGGTTGGGCCAGTACACCGCTGAACAGGCTGGTCCGGCCATCGTGCTGAGCCTGTTGCTGGCCGCGTTGGCTGCCGGCCTGGTGCTGTGTTGCCTGCAGGCTGTGCGCGTGCAATGGCCAGATGCGGATGGCCTGCACGGACTGCTGGTTGCAAGCTGGGGCACGGGCCCCGCCGGCCTGCTGGGTGCCGCATTGCTGCTGGAGCTGGTGGCGACGGCTGCAGGCGTCGGGCAGTCCGCCGCCCTGCATCTGCAGGCGGTACTGGCCAGCCGGGGCATCAGCGCAGATACCTGGCTGCCGGGCCCGTTGCTGGCGGCGGCCGGCGTGCTGCTGCTGGGAGTGTTCGCGGTGTTGCCGCCACGGCGTGCAGCACTGCTGGTCTGCGCACTGCTGACGGTGAAGATCGGCATTGGCATGCTGCTGCTGGCACTGGCCGCGCGTCATGTGCACTACGCCCATTGGATCCCGTGGTTGCCGGAGGCGACCGCGCCCTACCACTTCGGGCTGGGCGGGGTATTCGCCGCGAGCATGTCGTTGCTGGGCGTGTTTGCCAGCGTGGGGTTGGCACTGGGCTTTCCCGGCCTGCGCTCGCGAAGGGTGTCACAGCAGCCCAGGGTGCTGGCGGCGATGGTGCTGCTGGCCATGCTGCTGTTGATCCTGCTTGCCGCGTTGCAGGCGGGGCTGGTCGCGTTCCCGGCATTGGCCAGCACACGCCCGTTGTCGGTGGCACTGCAGAGTCATCCGGAACTGCTATGGCTGTTGCCGCTGCTGCCTTTCGCCGGGGCAGCGGGATTGGGGGCGCTGTTGCTGGTGCTGGTGTTGCTGGCCGCACATTTGGCAACGGCTATGTGGCCAGTGGCAGGCGAAGAGGCGCGCGGGCCCGGAAGGACGCTGGTGACCGTGGTCGTCGTTCTGGTTTCGGCGGTGCTGGCGCTGTGGGTGCCGATGGGGTGGTTGCCCGTGCTCCTCGGGCCGGTGACTCTGCTGGTGACGGCAGCGCTGTGTCTGGGGGCGCTACGTACGCGGCACCGTCCCGAGGAGCCGCGATGCTCGCAATGGAGGGCAACGATGCCGGTGCTGGCACCCGTGGCGGCGGCCCTGTGCCTGGTTTCGGCCGTGCAGCTGCTGCGCGCATGGCCCGGCTGATGCATATGCAGGCGGCATCCACGAAAAAGCCACCCTCGCGGGTGGCTTTTTCATTGCCGACAGGGCGACGACTCAGTGCGTGGTCGTTGCCGGGTTGCCCGCGTCCTGGGTCAGCAGGCGGTTGATGTCCTGCAGCTCGGCCACGTCCAGCGCGCCCAGCGACTGGCTCAGCAGCAGCCGGTTCTGCAGGAAGTTGTAGCGGGCCTGCGCGTAATCCAGCTGCGCGGAGAACAGGATGCGCTGGTTCTGGATCACGTCCAGCACGGTTCGGGTACCGACTTCCAGGCCGACCTGCGAAGCATCGTAGGCGCTCTGTGCCGAGACCACCGCCAGGCGGCGGGCTTCCACTTCGCTGATGCCCTGCACCAGGGTCTGGTAGGCATTGCGGGTGTTGCGGTCCAGTGCGCGCTTCTGCTGCTCGAAACCATCCTGGGCGATGTCACGCTGGGCCAGCGCCTGGCGCACATTCGACTGGGTGGCACCGCCGGCGAAGATCGGAACGCTCAGGGTCAGGCCGATGCTGTTGGTGCGTGCGTCCGGTGACAGCGAGCCGGAACCGACGCTGTCACCCCAGGTTGCGCTCTTGCCCCAGCTGCCGCCCAGCGAGAGGGTCGGGTAGTGGCCGCCACGCGCGGCCTGTACACCGGCTTCGGCAGCACTGACCTTCAGCTCCTGCGCCTTCAGCGCCGGGTTCTGGCCGGTGGCCTGGTGCACCAGTTCATCGATGTTGCCGCGGTTGGCCGGCACTTCCGGGCGGAAGTCCGCCGGCAGGCCACGCAGGTTCACCACCGGCTGGCCGGTCAGTTCGGTCAGTGCCTGGTAATTGTCGGCCAGGGTGTTCTGCGCAACGATGGCGTTGGCGCGCGCCTGGTCGTACTGGGCGCGTGCTTCGTGCACGTCGGTGATCGGCGCCAGGCCCACTTCCAAGCGCTTGTCGGCGAAGTCGAACTGCTTCTTCGCGGCCGCTTCATTGGTCTGTGCGGCATTCAGCGATTCGATCGCCACCAGCACGTTGAAGTAGGCCGCCGAGGTGCGCACGATCAGGTTGTCGTTGGCCGAATCGAGGGTGAAATCCGCAGCCTTGCTCAGCTCGCGCTGCGAACGCAGGTTGTTGATCTGGGTCCAGTTGAACAGCGTCTGGGTGCCGTCGACCGTGTAATTGCGGCTCTTGCTGGTGAATGAGCCGGAATTGGCATCGGCGTTTGGCTCGCTGCGCGAACGGTTCAGCTGGGCACGGCCGTTGATCTGCGGCAGCAGGGCGGCGCGCGCCTGCACGGCGCCTTCCTTGTCGACCAGCCGGGTCGATTCGGCAGCGGACAACTGCGGATCGCCGTTGCGCGCCATCTCGTAGACCTGCAGCAGGTCGGCGGCATGGGCGGACAACGGCAGCAGGGCAGTGGCCAGCGCAACAGCGAGGGATCGGCGGATCATTGCGGCTTCCTTGGACTCAGAGGTGGAACTGGGGGGCCGGGGCGGCACCACGCAGGTAATCGATATCAGTCTCGAACAGGGACTCGCTGCTGCCGTCGGCCTTGACCAGCAGGGCCTCCATTGCCGGCGAACGGCCCTGGATCACGAACAGGCGACCACCCGGACGCAGCCACGAAGCGAACTGTGACGGCACCACGTCGACCGCACCAGTGACACAGATCACGTCAAAGCGGCGTTCGGTCTGCCAGGACAGGGCGTCGGCCACTTCCACGCGGACGTTGGTGCCCAGGCCGGAGGCATCCAGGCGGGCACGCGCGGCGGCGGCCAGTTCCGGGTCGATCTCCAGACTCAGCACGTCGCGCGCCAGCGCGCCGATGCAGGCCGACAGGAAGCCGCTGCCGGTGCCGATTTCCAGCACTTCGTCACCCGGCTGCAGATCCAGTGCCTGCAGGGTACGACCCTCGATGACCGGCTTCATCATCTTCTGGCCGTTGCCGATCGGCAGTTCGACATCGGCGTAGGCCAGCGCCCGGTGCGCGTCGGCGACGAAGGCCTCGCGCGGCAGGCGGGCCAGGACGTCGAGCACCTTGATGTCCAGCACGTCCCAGGGACGGATCTGCTGTTCCACCATCAGTTCGCGGGCGTGGGCGTAATCAATCGTCATGAGGTTCAAATCCAGCGCAGTGGGCCGGCCATTTTACCGGTGCCGGAGGCCGGCGGCGCGCCCAGAGCATCAGCTGCCGGGGGGCCGGGGTCGCAGTGCCGGAAGTCATCGCAACCTCCGGTTCGTTCAGTTTTGGTTATTCAGCCGTCCCGGCCCCTCGCGGCGCATAGGCGCGCAGGAAGAAGTCGATGCTGGCGGTCACGTGGGTCAGAGGGTCGCACTCCACCGGTGACAATGGCATGCCGCACATCATATGCATGTGCACTTCGCCCTTCACCAGGGTCAGGAACTGCTGGCCGGCGAGGTAATAGTCGGGGATGTCCAGCTCGCCGCGATCGCCGCGCGCGCGGAGGAAGTCGGCCAGGGCCTCGCAGGTACGCTCCGGGCCGGCCTGCCAGAACAGCTCGCGCAGGCGTTCGTCGGTCTCCGGCGCCATCATCATGCGCTGGATCGAGATCGCCGCATCGGAGGTGATCAGCTCGAAGAAGGCCAGGCCGATGCCGATCAGCTGGTCGCGCAGGGGGCCGTCCGCGTCGGCCACGAACAGTGCATCAGGCAGCATTTCAACGCATTTTGACTGCACCGCTTCAGAGAACAGGGTCTCCTTGTCGCCAAAGTGGCTGTAAACCGTCAGCTTGGAGACGCCGGCCTGCGCGGCGATGGTGTCCATGCTCACGCCGGTATAGCCCTGCTCAATGAACAGGTCCTTGGCTGCTTCAAGGATCGCCGCGCGCTTGCCGAGGTCCTTGGGACGCCCGGGTCCGGCGGCCTTGGCAGCGGGCTTGGCCGACGGCTTGCGGGAAGTGGGAGAACTCATCACGACAATACTAGACCAAGCGGTTCGATATTTATACTATACCGGCTGGTTCACTAATGTCCGTGTCGCAACAGTATGTTGTCGGCGCGTTCCCCCGGATCCCCTTTTCAGGTCTTGTACCTCATGAAGAACATGCGTTGGTTGGGCGTTGGCGTGCTGGCGGTGGTGGTGGCAGCCTGTGGCAGGCAGGCCGCCGAGCCGGTGGCGGCCATTCCGGTGCTGGTGGTGCATCCCACCACGCAGGAGGGGCAAGCACCGGCGGCCTATCCCGGCGAAGTACGTGCCCGCCAGGAGAGCCCGCTGTCGTTCCGGGTGGGCGGCAATCTGATCAAGCGTCATGTCGACGCCGGGCAGCGCGTGAAGAAGGGCCAGCTGCTGGCCGAACTGGACGTCGCCGACTATGCCTCGCAGGCGGCCGCTTCGCAGGCGCAGCTGGCGGCGGCGGAAGCCGATCTGGTGCGTGCCCGCGATGACCAGAAGCGCTATGCCAAGCTGGCCGAAGACCAGCTGGTCAGCCGCTCGGCGCTGGACCAGCAGACCGCTGCGTTCAAGGCCGCGCAGGGCCAGGCCAATGCCGCCCGCGCCAACCTGGCGGTGGCCCGCAACCAGGCCGAGTACGCGCAGCTGCGCGCGCCGGCCGACGGTGTGATCGCCAGCCGCCAGGCCGAAGCCGGGCAGGTGGTCAGTGCCGGGCAGACGGTGTTCACCCTGGCCGCTGATGGTGGCCGCGAAGTCCTGATCGCGCTGCCTGAAAGCAGCATCCGTGATTACAAGGTCGGGCAGCCGGTGCAGGTGGAACTGTGGAACCGTCCGGGCCAGCTGCTGCCGGGCACCCTGCGCGAGATCGCGCCGGCTGCCGATGCGCAGGCGCGCACCTATGCCACGCGGGTCAGCCTGGCGCCGGAAGCCTTGAGCGAAGTCGAACTGGGCCAGAGCGCACGGGTGTTCGCCGCCGCAGGCCGCAGTGGCACCTTGCAGCTGCCGCTTGGCTCGGTGCTGCGCGGCAGTGATGGCAAGGCCAGCGTGTGGGTGGTCAATCCGGCCAATGGTGCGCTGAAGGCAACCCCGGTGACGGTCGGTGCCTATGGTGCGCAGGCCGTGCCGGTACTGTCCGGTGTGGAGGCGGGTGACTGGGTGGTCGCTGCCGGTGGCCACCTGCTGCGCGAAGGCCAGGTGGTGACACCCGTTGATCGCCAGAACCGGCCGGTACTGGCACCGGCGTCGCAGCCGGCCGCTGCGCCTGCTGCAGGCAAGGGGCACTGATCCGTGCGCCGCTTCAATCTTTCCGAATGGGCGTTGGGCAATCGCCCGCTGGTGCTGTTTGCGATGCTGGCCTTTGCCGTCATTGGTGCATGGTCGTACAAGCATCTGGGCCAGTCTGAAGATCCGCCGTTCACCTTCAAGGCGATGGTGGTACGAACGATGTGGCCCGGCGCCACCGCCGAGCAGGTCTCGCGGCAGGTGACCGAGCCGATCGAGAAGGCGCTGATGAACACCGGCCAGTACGAGTTCATCCGCTCGTACTCGCGCCCGGGCGAATCGCAGGTGATCTTCATGGCCCGCGACAGCCTGCGCTCCAAGCAGATTCCCGACCTCTGGTACCAGGTCCGCAAGCGCGTGGGCGACATTCGCCCCACGTTGCCCCGCGAGATCGTCGGACCGTTCTACAACGATGAGTTCGGCGATACCTTCGGCAACATCTATGCGCTGACTGGCGAAGGCTTCGACTATGCGGTGATGCGTGACTACGCCGACCGCATCCAGCTGGAACTGCAGCGTGTGCCCGACGTCGGCAAGATCGACCTGGTCGGCCTGCAGGACGAGAAGGTGTGGATCGAGCTGTCCAACACCAAGCTGGCCACGCTGGGCGTGTCGCTGCAGCAGGTGCAGCAGGCGCTGGCCGATCAGAACGCGGTGGCTGCCACCAGTTTCTTTGAAACCCCGACCGACCGCGTGCAGCTGCGCGTGACCGGCCAGTTCGATTCGATCGAGGACATCCGCAAGTTCCCGATCCAGGCCGGCGAGCGCACGCTGCATCTGGGCGATATCGCCGAGGTGAAGCGTGGCTTTGCCGATCCGGCGTCACCGAAGATGCGCTTCATGGGCCAGGATGCGATCGGCCTGGCGGTGGCAATGAAGGACGGCGGCGACATCCTGAAACTCGGTGCGACCCTGGATGCCGAGTTCGAGCGCCTGCAGAAGACCCTGCCGGCCGGCATGCAGCTGCGCAAGGTGTCCGACCAGCCGCATGCGGTGGAAGAGTCGGTGGGCGAGTTCGTGCAGGTGCTGACCGAAGCAGTGGTGATCGTGCTGCTGGTCAGCTTCTTCTCGCTGGGCCTACGCACCGGCCTGGTGGTGGGCGTGACCATTCCGCTGGTGCTGGCGATGACCTTCTTCGTCATGCACTACTTCGACATCGGTCTGCACAAGATTTCGCTGGGTGCGCTGGTGCTGGCACTGGGCCTGCTGGTGGACGATGCGATCATCGCGGTGGAGATGATGGCCACCAAGATGGAGCAGGGCTACGACCGCCTGCGCGCGGCCAGTTTCGCCTGGGAATCGACCGCCTTCCCGATGTTGACCGGTACGCTGATCACCGCGGCCGGCTTCCTGCCGATCGCCACCGCCGCATCGAGCACCGGTGAATACACCCGCTCGCTGTTCCAGGTGGTGACCATCGCGCTGGTGGTGTCCTGGATTGCCGCAGTGCTGTTCATCCCGTACCTGGGCGACAAGATGCTGCCGGACCTGTTCAATCCGCAGCTTCCCAAGCCGGAGAGTCTTGCCGGTCGCTGGCGCGCCAAGCGCCTGCAGTGGGCCGACCGCCATCCGGCACTCGCGCGCTGGATCGCGCCGAAGGAGCATGCGCACGACCATGATCCGTACCAGCGGCCGTTCTACACCCGGTTCCGCGCGTTCCTCGACACCTGCCTTCGCCATCGCTGGTGGGTGATCGGTGCGACCATCGCGCTGTTCATCGGCTCGCTGATGCTGTTCCGCTTCGTGCCGCAGCAGTTCTTCCCCGACTCGACCCGCCCGGAACTGATGGTGGACATCGAGCTGGCCGAAGGCGCGTCGCTGGCCGCCACCCAGGCGCAGGCCAACAAACTGGAAACGCTGCTGAAGCAGCGCGAAGGCATCAGCAACTACGTGGCCTATGTCGGCACCGGTTCGCCGCGCTTCTACCTGCCGCTGGACCAGCAGCTGCCGGCCACCAACTTCGCCCAGTTCGTGGTGCTCACCGAAGATGCCAAGGCCCGCGAAGCTACGCGCGAATGGATGCTGAAGGACGTGATCAAGCAGTTCCCGGATGTGCAGATGCGCGTGACCCGGCTTGAGAATGGCCCGCCGGTCGGCTATCCGGTGCAGATGCGTGTCTCCGGTGAGCACATCGCGCAGGTGCAGGCGATCGCGCGCCAGGTCGAGGCCAAGGTGCGCGAGAACCCGCACGTGATGAACGTCAACCTGGACTGGAGCGAGCCGAGCAAGGTAGTGCGCCTGGTGATCGACCAGGACCGCGCGCGCGCGCTGGGCGTCAGCAGCGCGCAGGTCAGCCAGTTCCTCAGCAGTTCGCTGTCGGGCATGAGCGTCAGTACCTACCGCGAAGGCAATCGCCAGATCGAGATGCTGCTGCGCGGCCCGGACAACGAGCGCGCGCAGCTGGACCTGATCGACAGCCTGGCGATGCCCACCAGCAGCGGCACGGCGGTGACGCTGTCGCAGGTCGCGCGCCTGGAGTACGCCTTCGAGGACGGCATCATCTGGCACCGCAACCGTCTGCCGACAGTGACCGTGCGTGCCGACATCAGCGATGGCATGCAGGCGCTGGACGTGGTGCAGCAGATCGTGCCGACCCTGGATGGCATCCGTGCGGAGCTGCCCAGTGGCTACCTGCTGGAAACCGGTGGTTCGGTGGAAGACTCGGCGCGTGGGCAGAACTCGATCAAGGCTGGCATGCCGTTGTTCCTGATCGTGGTGGCAACGCTGCTGATGCTGCAGCTACGCAGCTTCTCGCGTGCGGCGATGGTGCTGGTCACCGCGCCGCTGGGCATCATCGGCGCCACGTTGTTCCTGCTGCTGTTCCGCGCGCCGTTCGGCTTCGTGGCGCTGCTGGGCACGATCGCACTGGCAGGCATGATCATGCGCAACTCGGTGATCCTGATCGACCAGATCCAGCAGGACATCGATGCCGGGCATGACCGCTGGCATTCGATCATCGATGCCACAGTGCGTCGATTCCGCCCGATCGTGCTGACCGCCCTTGCTGCCGTGCTGGCGATGATCCCGCTGTCGCGCAGTGCGTTCTATGGCTCGATGGCGATTTCGATCATGGGTGGTTTGATCGTGGGCACGGTGCTGACGCTGGTGTTCCTGCCGGCGCTGTACGCGGCGTGGTTCCGGGTAAAGCCGGATGAATCCGGGGCGTAGCGCCCCGGGTTCTGCGGCTTCGGCCCTTGGTAGGTGCCAACCTTGGTTGGCACGGATGTGGGCATCCACGCATGGCGTGGATCTACCGTGGATTGCCGTCGCTTTGGTAGGTGCCAACCTTGATTGGCACGGATGCGGGTATCCACGCATGGCGTGGATCTACCGTGGTTTGCCGTCGCTTTGGTGGGTGCCAACCTTGATTGGCACGGATGCGGATATCCACGCATGGCGTGGATCTACTGTGGTTTGCCGTCGCTTTGGTGGGTGCCAACTTTGGTTGGCACGGATGCGGATATCCACGCATGGCGTGGATCTACTGCGGTTTTCCGTCGCTTTGGTAGGTGCCAACCTTGGTTGGCACCGATGCGGGTATCCACGCATGGCGTGGATCTACCGTGGTTTGCCGTTGCTTTGGTAGCTGCCAACCTTGGTTGGCACGGATGTGGGCATCCACGCATGGCGTGGATCTACCGCAACTGCAGGCCGGCCCGCAGCACCGGTAGCAGCCACTCGATGAACACCTGCACACGCTGTGCGCGGTGTTGCCGATGCGGCTGCAGAAGTGTCACCGGCAATGGCTGCGCCACGTGTTGCGGCATCACCTCCACCAAGGCACCTGACTGCAGTTCCGCCTGTACGTCGTAGCGCGGAATCTGCAGCAGCCCCAGTCCCGCCACGCAGCAGGCGATCGACGCCTCGGCGCTGTTCACTCGTACCCAGCCCGACATCGGCTGCATGTGAAGCTGGCCGCCGTCCTGCCATTCCCAGGGTTCCACCCGTGCCGTCGTCGGCGACGCATAGTTCACCGCGCGATGCTGCTGCAGATCGGCGGGGTGCTGCGGTACGCCGTGCTCGCGCAGGTAGGTCGGCGCGGCGACGTTGACGAAGTCCAGCTGGCCCAGCTCGCGGGCCACCAGGCTCGAGTCGCCCAGTTGGCCGACCCGCAGCACCGCATCGCAGCCGTCTTCGATCAGGTTCACTGCACGGTCGGTCATGCCCAGATCCAGCTCCACCTGCGGATAGTGGGCGAAAAATTCGGGCAGGGCCGGGGCGATGATGCGACGACCGATGCGGCTGGGGACGTCGATCTTCAGTAGACCCATCGGCTGTGCATCGTCCTGGCGGAACAGGGACTCGGCGTCTTCGACCTCGGCGATCAGGCGCAGGCAACGGGCATGGAACACATCGCCATCGTGGGTGGTAGAGACCCGGCGGGTCGAGCGCTGCAGCAGGCGGGTGCCGAGCCGCTGCTCGAGTTCGGCGATGGCCGCCGATACCGTGGAGCGGGGCAGGCCGAGCTGGTCGGCGGCGCGGGTGAAGCTGGCGCACTCCACCACCCGGGTGAAGATGCGGAAGCGATCGATCCGGTCCATTGTTCGCTGGCTCTGGAAAGTTAAGTCAATGTGGCGGGCTTTATCCGCATTTTCTGCACGATATCGTCGTCAGGGCAGGGTTGCCACCCCGGACAGCCCCCTCCTGAGACCGAAGCCATGACCGACCATTCCCTCAAGGGCAAGACCGTACTGATCGCCGGTGGCGCCAAGAACCTGGGCGGACTGATCGCCCGCGACTTCGCCGCACAGGGTGCCAAGGCCATCGTCATCCACTACAACAGCGCCGCCACCCAGGCCGATGCAGAGGCCACCGTCGCCGCCGTGCAGGCTGCCGGCAGCAAGGCGGTGGCCCTGCAGGGCGACCTGACCTCGGCGGCAGCGATGGAGCGCTTGTTCGCCGATGCCGTGGCCGCGGTCGGCCGTCCCGACATCGCCATCAACACGGTCGGCAAGGTGCTGAAGAAGCCGCTGCTGGACATCAGCGAAGCGGAGTACGACGAGATGAGTGCGGTCAACGCCAAGGCCGCGTTCTTCTTCCTCAAGGAGGCTGGGCGCCATGTCAATGACGGTGGGCGCATCTGCACCCTGGTGACCTCACTGCTGGGCGCGTTCACGCCGTTCTATTCCAGCTATGCCGGCACCAAGGCGCCGGTCGAGCACTTCACCCGTGCGGCGTCGAAGGAGTTCGGTGAGCGCGGTATCTCGGTGACCGCGATCGGCCCCGGCCCGATGGACACGCCGTTCTTCTACCCGGCCGAGAGTGCCGATGCGCAGGCGTATCACAAGACGGCTGCGGCGCTGTCGCCTTTCACCCGTACCGGCCTGACCGACATCGCCGACATCGTGCCGTGGATCCGTTTCCTGGTCACCGACGGCTGGTGGATGACCGGGCAGACCATTCTGGTCAATGGTGGGTACACCACAAAGTAGAGACACGCGAGGCTTGAGTTCGTGCAGTAGATCCACGCCATGCGTGGATGCTCCTGGCTTCCAATACGCGCATCCACGCATGGCGTGGATCTACTGTTGGTCCCCAACCATCGACAGGTTGGCAACGTTCTTTCCTGTCTCAAGCGGACAGCATCAGGGCGTTCACGGGCACAATAGCCGCAGTTCCAGGGCCGGAGTGCCTGCCATGTTCTTCCGTACGACCTGCGCCTCGGCGCTGCTGCTGGTTGCCAGCAGCGGCGTTGCCGATGCGCAACCGACAGATGACGATGCCCTGCGGTTTCAGCTCGATCTGCAGGACGTACTTGAGTGCAGCGCGAGTGCGGAGGTCCAGCAGGCCGTCGTCAACCGCTTGCGCGAGGCTCGCTATGCCGATGCTTCCGAACGACCGCGTTATCTGCGCGACTGGCGATTCGAGCAGACGGACGAGGATGACGATCATCGGGTGACCGTCATCACGCCGCCGCAGTCGGTCACCGCCCATGGTGTGGACGCGCCGCAGTTGTTCGCCGACAGGTTCGGGTTCTCGGTTGCGCTGGACCCTGCGCAGCGCGAGCGCATCGTCGCTGCATACGGGCTGCAGCTGCAGTCGAGCACGCTGCACGAGCCGTTCGAGCTTTGGTCGACGCCCACCACATCGATCATTGTGCGCAGCGCGGGCGACAGCTACCGACTGGGCTGCAAACCTTTCACGAAAGATGGCAAGGCAGCCGTACGTCAGGTGCCGGCTGTTGACGTCCAGGACCTGCAGGATGCCATTCACTGCCGCGCCGACGAAGGCAGCATGCGCCGGTTGCAGGCGTTCTGGCAGCGGCTTTCCGAACAGCCGCAGTTCGAATGGCCGCAGGATGTCCGTTCGGTCAACGAGGTGATTTACACCGTCGACGATGAAGAACTACCTCTGATGCTGATCGGGATGCAGACGCCCATGCAGGTGTACGGCGTATCCACGCATACGATCGCGGTAACCTTCGGCGGTTTCTTCGGTGCCGATCTCGGTGACGTTGCAGTGGCGCCGGTGCTTGCGCAGACCGGCATGGACACCTCGCACCAGGTGGGCGAGGGCGCCTGGCAGCGCGCGTTGCCGCCGGTCGCGTTCAGCGCTGGCAAGTGGATCCCGCAGCACATCGTGATGCGCACCGACGAAGGCCACGTCATCGCCGGTTGCGCCAGTGATTACGCGCGCAGCACTGCGGACTAAACGGTTCTCATGCCGGGCAACCCGCAGCAGAGCGGATGGGACCCGGTGTTAGCGATGGACAGACAACGGGTGCCGGGCAGGTCCCGGCACCCACGTGAATCAGGCCAGCTTGGCCAGTACCGCATCGGTCGCCGCTGCCGTACTCACGGCCGATCCCTTGGCGGCCAGGTCCGCAGTGAATACGCCATCGTCCAGCACCGCGTGCACAGCGGCTTCCACTGCTGCGGCTTCTGCTTCCAGCCCCAGCGAGTGGCGCAGCAGCATCGCCGCGCTGAAGATCGTCGCGTACGGGTTGGCGATGCCCTTGCCGGCGATGTCCGGCGCCGAACCGTGGATCGGTTCGTAGATGCCAACCGCACCGGGTTCGCCCAGCGAGGCCGACGGCAGCAGGCCCAGCGAACCGGCCAGCATCGAGGCTTCGTCGGTGAGGATGTCACCGAACATGTTCTCGGTCACGATCACGTCGTACTCGCGCGGCTTGGCCAGCAGGTGCATGGCCATCGAGTCGACCAGCTGGTGCTCCAGCGCCACATCCGGGAACTCTTCACGGCCAATACGCGCGGCGACGTCGCGCCACAGGCGCGAGGTTTCCAGCACATTGGCCTTGTCCACCGAAGTCACCTTGCCGCGGCGCTGCTGGGCCAGGCGGAACGCACTGCGCAGCACGCGTTCGATCTCGGCCACGGTGTAGCGGCACAGGTCGCTGGCGCTGTCGGCATCGCGGGTCTTGTCGCCGAAGTAGATGCCGCCGGTCAGTTCGCGTACCACCACGAAGTCCACGCCCTGCAGCAGCTCGGCCTTGATCGGCGACGCGTGCAGCGCGGCCTCATGGGTACGCACCGGACGCAGGTTTGCATACAGACCCAGCGCCTTGCGGATCGCCAGCAGGCCCTGTTCCGGGCGCACCTTGGCGTTGGGGTCGGACCACTTCGGGCCGCCGACTGCGCCCAGCAGCACTGCGCTGGCAGCCTGGCAGGCAGCCAGGGTGGAGGCGGGCAGCGGTTCGCCATGGCGGTCGATGGCAATGCCACCGATGTCGTGCTCACTGAAGGAGAAGCTGTGGTTGAAGCGTTCGGCGACGGCCTTCAGGACGGCAACCGCAGCGGCGGCCACTTCCGGGCCGATGCCATCACCGGGCAGGACAACAATTTCAGCGTGCATGCTCACTCTCGTAACGTTCGATTTCAGGGACACGGCCCAACAGATACCCTAACTGGTCGACACCTTCCAGCAGGCAGGTCTGCGAGAAGCCATCCAGCGGGAAGGAATAGACGCGGCCATCGGGCGTGCGCAGCTCGCGCGCGGCGACGTCGATGGTCAGTTCATCGTCCGGGCGCTGCATCAGCGCCTGCACGTCGGCTTCGTCCAGCACGATCGGCAGCAGGCCGTTCTTCAGCGAGTTGCCGCGGAAGATGTCGGCGATCTCGCTGCTGACGATGGCACGCAGGCCGAGGTCGGTCAGGGCCCACGGTGCATGCTCGCGCGATGAGCCGCAGCCGAAGTTGCGCCCCGCCAGCAGGATGCTGCGACCGGCGTTGTGCGGCTGGTTGAAGGCGAAGTCGGCCACCGGCGAACCGTCGGCCTGCCAGCGCCAGTCATTGAAGGCGTTGCGGCCGAGACCAGCGCGTTCGGTGGTGGACAGGAACCGCGCCGGAATGATCTGGTCGGTGTCGATGTTGGTCTGCGCCAGCACCACGCTGGACGAGGTCAGAGTACGGAAACCGGCCATCACGCCACCTCCTGTGCGAACAGCTCGCGGGTGTCAGCGACGTGCCCGTTCACCGCGGCCCACGCCGCGCTCATCGGCGAGGCCAGCAGCGTGCGCGAACCGGGCCCTTGGCGGCCTTCGAAATTGCGGTTGCTGGTGCTCACGGCCAGCTGGCCGGGAGCGACCAGATCGCCGTTCATGGCGATGCACATCGAACAGCCCGGCTCGCGCCACTCGGCACCGGCCGCACGCACGATCTCATGGATGCCCTCGGCCTCGGCCTCGCGCTTGACGATCTCCGAGCCCGGGACCACCAGCATGCGCACCCGGTCGGCGACGCGACGACCGCGCAGCACCTGCGCCACTTCGCGCATGTCGCTCAGGCGGCCGTTGGTGCACGAACCGACGAACACCACGTCCACCGGCGTGCCGGCCAGCGCCTTGCCGGCCTGGAAATGCATGTAGTCCAGGCCTTTCTGTGCGGCGGCATCGTTGGCCGCCGGGATCGGCGCGTCCACGGCGATGGCGGTGCCCGGATGGGTGCCCCAGGTCAGGGTTGGGCGGATGTCGGCGGCGTCGATGTGCACTTCGCTGTCGAAGCGTGCGCCGTCATCACTGCGCAGCTGCTGCCAGCGCGCGACGGCGGCGTCGAAGTCGGCGCCCTTGGGGCCGCGCGGGGTGTTGGCGACGAAGTCGAAGGTGACCTGGTCCGGGGCGACCATGCCGGCACGTGCACCCGCTTCGATCGACATGTTGCACAAGGTCATGCGCTGCTCCATGTCCATCGCTTCGATGGTGCTGCCGCGGAATTCGATCACGTGGCCGGTGCCGCCGTTGACGCCGATCACGCCGATGATGTGCAGGACCACGTCCTTGGCACCGACGCCCGGCGCCAGCGGGCCATCAACGGTGATCGCGAAGGTCTTGGCCTTGCGCTGCAGCAGGCACTGCGTGGCCAGTACATGGCCGACTTCGCTGGTGCCGATGCCGAAGGCCAGCGAACCGAACGCGCCGTGGGTGGAAGTGTGGCTGTCGCCGCAGACGATGGTCATGCCCGGCTGGGTGAAGCCTTGCTCCGGGGCGATCACGTGGACGATGCCGCGGTTGTCCGAGGCCATGTCGAACAGCTCGATGCCGTACTCGGCGCAGTTGCGCGCCAGCGTGGCGACCTGCGCTTCGGAGGCGGCGCTGGCGTAGGGCAGCGTGCCGTCGGCAGCGGCCGGCAGGGTCGGCGTGGAGTGGTCCATCGTCGCCTTGGTGCGGTCCGGGCGGCGCGGCGGCAGGCCACGCTCGCGCAGCTCGGTGAACGCTTGCGGCGAGGTCACCTCGTGGATCAGGTGCAGGTCGATGTACAGCACGGCGGGGGCGCTGTCGGATTCGGGAACCACCACGTGGGCGTCCCACAGTTTGTCGTACAGGGTGCGGGGTGCGGAAGTCATGCGTATGCCTGGCAGAAGTACGAAATAGCGAACATCAGTAGTGAAAGCGGAACGGTCAAGTCAGCGACGGCGGGCGAGCACGCGCAGGCGCACGTAGTCGGCCAGTGGCTGGCCGGCGGCATTGCGTGGCAGATCGGCCAGCAACGCGGTGGCGGCCTCGCGCACGGTAGCGCGTGTCTCCGCCGGCAGATCGTCCAGCAGCGGTGCGGCGAATACCCGCAGCCAGCCGGCCACGCCGGTCGGCAGTGCGGTCGGGCGTGGCGTGCACTCGATCAGTTGAACCTGGAAGCCATGCTGGCGCAGGCGGTCAGCGTAGGCGTCCGCAGTGGGGAAGTACCACTGGAACGCGCTGGCGCCGTGGCCGTGGGCCACGCGTGCGGCCTGCACCGCCGCGATGATCGTGGCCACGTTGCCGTGGCCACCAAACTCGGCGACAAAGCGGCCACCGGGGCGCAGTGCGCGACGCACGCCCTCCATGACCTGATCGGGGTGGCCCATCCAGTGCAGTGCGGCGTTGCTGAACACCGCATCGAACTCACTGTTGAAGGACATCGCATGGCCGTCCATCACCTGCGCGTCGACGCCGCGTGCGCGGGCGGCGATCACCAGCTCCGGCGAAGCATCCACGCCGTGGATGCGCGCGCCGCTCAGGGCCAGTTCGGTGCTGAGTACACCATCGCCACAGCCCAGGTCGAGGATGCGTTCACCGGCGCGCGGGCCGAGCAGGCGCGATACCGCGCCGCCGAGCAGCGGCACGAAACCGGCATCGATCGCATAGTCCTGGGCGTTCCACTGCTGGCCAGCCGCGCTGGCCGGGGTGATGGTGTCGAAGGCGCTCATGGCGGGTTCCTCAGGCGGTGACGGGGGTGGGAACGTCGGTACTGCTGTGGGCGGCGGCCTGGCGCTGGCGCAGCAGGCGGTTGGCTACATCCAGCCAGGCCAGCGCGGAGGCTTCAATGATGTCCTTGCTGGTGCCGGTTCCGTCGTACTCCACGCCTTCGTGGCGCACGCTCAGGTTCGCTTCGCCGCGCGCATCGGCGCCGATGCCGACGCTGTGCACGTGGTAGCTGTCCAGCATCAGCTGCACGCCGGTAGCGGCCGACAGCGCGCCGAACAGCGCATCGACCGGGCCGTCGCCCTGCGCGGTCTCGGCCACGCGGTTGCCATCCGGGTCAGACAGTTCGACCAGCGCGTTGGCGCGGCTGCCGACATCGCTGATGGTCATCGAGGCCAGGCGATAGCCCTGTGCGTTTGAGCCGCCCTGCATCAGTGTCTGCAGGTCGGCGTCGGTGACCACGCGTTGCTGTTCGCACAGGCCCTTGAACTGCTCGAACACCAGCTTCAGCTCGTCTTCGTCCAGCCAGAAGCCGAGCGCACGCAGGCGTGCTTCGACGGCAGCGCGGCCACTGTGGCGGCCCAGCACCATCTGCGAATCTTCCCAGCCCACGTCTTCCGGGCGCATGATTTCGTAGGTGCCGCGGTGGCGCAGCATGCCGTGCTGGTGGATGCCCGATTCATGGGCGAACGCGTTGGCGCCGACGATGGCCTTGTTGCGCTGTACCGGCATGCCGACCAGGCGCTGCAGCAGCTGCGAGGTGCCGACGATGCGCGGGGTGTTGATCGCGCTGTCCTGCTCGTAGAAGGCCTGGCGCACCTTCAGCACCATCGCGATTTCTTCCAGCGAGCAGTTGCCGGCGCGCTCGCCGATGCCGTTGATGGTGCACTCGACCTGGCGTGCGCCGCCTTCGATGGCGGCCAGCGAGTTGGCCACGGCCAGGCCCAGATCGTTGTGGCAGTGCGCGCTGAAGATCACATTGGCGGCGTTCGGCACGTCGGCGACGCCGGCGATGACCTGCTGGAACATCGCGCGGATCTCTTCCGGCGTGGTGAATCCGACGGTGTCGGGCAGGTTGATGGTGGTGGCGCCGGCGGCGATGGCCACGCGCGAGACTTCGATCAGGTAGTCCAGCTCGGTACGGGTGGCATCTTCGGCCGAGAACTCGACATCGTCGATGTACGAGCACGCCAGCGCTACGTGCTTGCGTACCGACTCCAGTACCTGCTCGCGGGTCATCCGCAGCTTGTGTTCGCGGTGCAGCGGGCTGGTGGACAGGAACACGTGCAGGCGCGGATTGACAGCAGCCTCCAGTGCACGCGCCGAGGTCTCGATATCGGCCTGCAGGCAGCGCGACAGCACCGCCAGAGTCAGGCTCGGGCGGCGCAGTTCGCGGCCGATCAGTGCCATCGCTTCGCGGTCGGACTGCGAGCTGGCCGGGAAGCCGGTCTCGATGATGTCCACGCCCAGTTCGTCCAGCGCACGCGCCATCACCAGCTTCTGCGGCGGGCTCATGCTGCAGCCGGGGGACTGCTCGCCGTCACGCAGGGTGGTGTCGAAGATGCGGATGCGCGGGGTGGTAATTCGTTCGATGGTGGTCACAGGGAAATCTCCTCGACAGCGTGTGCGACGGCTTGCAGGGGGGAAGGGGAAGAGGTGGGAGAAGCGATGGCGCTGGCCTTGCCGGGCGAGCGCGGGGTTTCGCTGCGTCGTCGCCGCGGTTTGCGTGGCGGGCGCGGACGGATGTCGGTGAGCAGGCCGGCCAGCACACCGGCATCGATATTCCCGCCGGACACCACCGCGCATTTGCGGCGGCCGGCAACGCGGCGGCCGGCGGCCAGCGCCAGCGCACCGGCGCCCTCGGCGATGATGTGTTCTTCCAGCGCCAGCCGGACCAGGGTTTCGCGCAGCTCGGCTTCGCGCACGATCACCACGTCGTCCAGCAGCGAGGTGCACAGGCGTCGCGTCAGGAAGCCCGGGATCTTCACCCGTACGCCGTCAGCCAGCGAGGCGACGGGGGCGATCTCGCGCACGTCGCCGCGGATCGCGCGTGCCATCGAGTCGACGCCTTCCACCTGCGCGCCGATCACGCGCACGCCCTGTGATTTCAGTGCCAGTGCAACGCCGGAGGCCAGGCCACCGCCGCCGATCGGCACGATCACCACGTCCGGTGCGTGTGCTGCCAGCTCGATGCCGACCGTGCCCTGGCCGGCGATCACGTCGGCGTCGTCGAACGCGGACAGGAAGCGGTAACCGTGGCGTTGCGCCAGTTCGACGGCGAAGGCATAGGCTTCGTCATAGCTGGTGCCGTACTGGCGCACGGTCGCGCCCCAATGAGCGACGCCGGCGATCTTGGTTGCCGGGGCGCCGTGGGGCATCACGGTGATGGCCGGCACGTCCAGGCGATAGGCAGCCCAGGCAACGCCCTGGGCATGGTTGCCGGCCGAGGCACAGATCACCGGCCGGGTGTCGCCGCGTTCGCGCGCAGCCAGCAATGCGTTGAGCGCGCCGCGCACCTTGTAGGAGCCGGTACGCTGCAGGTTTTCCAGCTTCAGCCATGTGCCGAAGCGTTCGGCATGATGCAGCGGTGTGGGCGGCAGGAAGCGGCGCAGGCGTGCCTGCGCGGCCAGGACATCGGCAACGGTTACGTCGCCAACATCGCTTTCCTTGCTGCCATCAGCGGCCGGCATGAGCCACCCGATGGCTGCTGACCACCGCCTGCGGGCACGAGCGGCGAAGAAGACGCCTCCGTACCGGCACCGTGTTGGAAACGGTACGGGAATTCATGCGGATACTCCTTCCAGTGCGGTCATCTGCACCGACACGCAGTCGTAGATTTTTTCCATCTGCCGGCACAGGGTTTCCGCCGGGCGCTGGCCATCGACCACCAGCTGCAGGTGCCAGCGGCCATCGTCGGCGGCCACCGGCGCACCGCTGATCGCGCACGGCGCGAAGCCGCGACGCTCGGCCATGCCGATCACACGCAGCAGCGCGCCTTCGGCCGGGTGCAGCACCAGGTCAAGCCGGTATTGCATTGGGGATCTCCTGGCGGGCATGGGCGGGGTTGCTTTCCAGCATCGTGCTGTTGGCGGTGTTTGGCGGCACCAGCGGCCACACGTTGGCGCGTGCATCGATGGCCACGTGCAGCAGCGCCGGGCCCGGTTCGGCCAGCAGCGCGGCCAGTCCACCTTCGACGTCATCGCGTGCATCGATGCGGGTCGCGGCAATGCCGAACACCTTGGCCAGTGCCACGAAGTCCGGGTTGTCGGACAGGTCGATCTCGCTGTAGCGCTCGGCGAAGAACAGCTCCTGCCACTGCCGCACCATGCCCAGCGAACTGTTGTCCAGCAGCACGATCTTCACCGGCAGGCGGCAGCGGGCGATGGTGACCAGCTCCTGCACGTTCATCATGAAGCTGCCATCGCCGGACACCAGCACCACGGTGCGATCGGGACAGGCGAACTGCGCGCCCATCGCGGCCGGCAGGCCGAAGCCCATGGTGCCCAGCGCGCCGCTGGTCAGATGGTTGCGCGGGTGGTTGAAGCGGCAATGCTGGGCCACCCACATCTGGTGCTGGCCGACATCGCAGGCGATCACCGCATCGGCCGGCGCCAGCTCGCTCAAGCGCTTCAGCAGCGCAGGTGCGTAGATGTGCTGGCCGGGCGCGTCGTAACGCGCAGTGAAGCGTTCGCGATGCTGCGCGCAGCGCTTGCGCCATGCGTCCTGGTGGGCCTTGGGGGAGGGGAAGGCCGCACGCAGGGCGCGGATGGCATGGCCGACATTGCCGGGTACGGCGACATCGGCACTGCGCAGCTTGGAGATCTCGTAGGCGTCCGCATCGATATGGACGACACGTGCGAACGGCGCGAACTCGGCCAGCTTGCCGGTGGCGCGATCATCGAAGCGTGCACCCAGCACCAGCAGCAGGTCGCTTTCCTGCACGGCCATATTGGCGGCACGGGTGCCGTGCATGCCCAGCATGCCCAGCGACTGCGGGTGGTTGGCCGGCAGTGCGCCCAGTCCACGCAGGGTCATCACCGTGGGGATGGCGCTGGCCTCGACGAAGTCACGCAGGTCCTGCACGGCATCGCCCAGTGCGATGCCACCACCGGCGTAGACCACCGGCTTCTCGGCCGCCGCCAGTGCGGCGATGGCTTCGGCGATGGCAGCTTCGGCGGGGGCAGGCGGTGGTTCGACGCTGCTCGGCACGTGCGCCGGCAGATGGCTCGCATCGGCCAGCTGCACGTCCTTGGGCAGGTCGATCAGCACCGGGCCGGGCCGGCCTTCGCGGGCGATGCGGAAGGCATCGGCGACCACGCGCGGCAGGTCGTCAACGCTGCGCACCAGCCAGCTGTGCTTGACGATCGGCATCGTCAGGCCGAACACATCCAGCTCCTGGAAGGCATCGGTGCCCAGCAGCGGGGTGGCGACCTGGCCGGTGATGCAGACCATCGGCACCGAATCCAGCATCGCGTCGGCGATGCCGGTGACCAGGTTCGAGGCGCCCGGGCCGGAGGTGGCCACGCAGACGCCAACCTGGTTGCTGGCGCGTGCGAAGCCATTGGCGGCCAGTGCCGCGCCCTGCTCATGGCGGACCAGGATGTGCTTCAGCGACGAATCCACCAGCGCGTCGTAGAACGGCATGATGGTGCCGCCGGGATAACCGAACAACGTGCGGACGCCTTCGGCTTCCAGCGCCTGGGTCAGCCAGCGCGCGCCGTTGGCTGGCGCGCTGCGGTGTGTGGAAGAGTTCATGGGGGAACCTTGCAAAGCGGGTGGGGGAGGCCGCGTGGTTACGCGGCCTGTCCTTGCAACCAGACCATCTTGGCGCGCAGTTCCTTGCCCACCTTCTCGATCGGGTGCTCCAGGTCGGCCTGCTTGAACTTGTTGTAGTTCGGCAGGCCTGCTTCGTATTCGGCCACCCAGTTCTTGGTGAAGGTGCCGTCCTGGATGTCCTTCAGTACTTCCTTCATGCGCGCCTTGGTGCCGGCGTCGATCACCCGCGGGCCGCTGACGTAGTCGCCGTACTGCGCGGTCTCGGAGATGAACTCCAACATGCGCGAGATGCCGCCCTCATAGAACAGGTCGACGATCAGCTTCAGTTCGTGCAGCACTTCGTAGTAGGCGATTTCCGGCTGGTAGCCGGCTTCGACCAGGGTCTCGAAACCGGCCTGCACCAGCGCCGAAGCGCCGCCGCACAGCACCGCCTGTTCGCCGAACAGATCGGTTTCGGTCTCTTCCTTGAAGGTGGTCTGGATCAGGTTGGCGCGTGCACCGCCCAGTCCGCCGGCGTAAGCCAGCGCGAACTCGGCCGCCTTGCCGCTCTTGTCCTGGTAGACCGCCCAGATGCACGGCACGCCACGGCCGATTTCATACTCGCGACGCACCAGCGCGCCGGGGCCCTTGGGTGCGACCAGCACGACATCAAGGTCCTCGCGCGGCTTGATCATGTCGAAGTGCACGTTCAAGCCATGCGCGAACAGCAGCACCGCGCCCTGTTTCATGTTGGGTGCCAGCACATCGTCGTAGAGCTTCTTCTGCACCATGTCCGGGGTCAGCACGGCGACCAGGTCGGCGTCCTTCACCGCATCGGCCGGTGCTTTCACGGTGAAGCCGTCGGCCTGCGCCTTGACCTCGGTGGGGCCGCCCGGACGCAGGCCTACCACCACATCGAAGCCGGATTCACGCAGGTTCAGCGCGTGGGCGCGGCCCTGGCTGCCGTAGCCGATGACAGCGATCTTGGTCTGGGGCAGGTCGTTGGTGCTCATGGGGGAGGTTCCTTGCGGTGGGAAGAAAAAAGAACGGCCGGTCGTCTTGGGGACGTGCCGGCCGGTCAGGGGAAAGCGGTGGGGGAGGCGCCATGCGTCGCACAGGCACAGCCACCACGAGGCGTTGTGGTGGTGCTGGTCCAGGTTTTGAAGTTGGCGTTGTTCATGGTGGTTGCGTCTGAAACCAGGTCCTGAAATGAAAAAACCCGCACCTGGGCGGGTGCGGGTTTTGATGAGTTCCGGAGTGTTTGTTGCTTACACGCTGGCTCGTCCCGCACCTGTTGGTTGGGTAATAAGTACGAGCACAAGAATCGAACGCAGCGAGGCGGCGCCGATGTCGGCGGCTTCGATGTGGGTTCGCGGTGGCGTGTTGTGTTGCAGCATGTGATCGAGAGAAACACAGCCATTTCGGCGATGTCAACCCTCGCGACGGAATTCTTGTCGGTTTCCGTTGCATCCAGCGCAATCGCTTGCGGCACAAGGATGGTTGCCGCTGAAATTGTTTCGGTGAACCGGAATTCACTCTTTTCGAGGCGGTTTTTGCGCGGATTACCGGGCATCTGCCGCTGTGCTCGCCGGGCATGGCCCGGCGCTACCGAAAGGGCGCCCGGCGGCCATGGGCGCGTCCGCGCGTGGTAGCGCCGGGCCATGCCCGGCAGAATGTCAGTGCCGTCCATGACCTCTGCCCGATACCGCATGAAGGCCACAGCAGCGAAGATCGGGGAACCACCCTTCCATCGGAACCCTACCGTGTCCCGACGCCTTGCCCGTTCCCTGCTTGCCGCCGCCGTGCTGGCTGCCGTGCCCGCGCTGTCCTTCGCTGTCGACCGCATCACCGGCCATACCTTCGCCACCCGTTCGGAGGTGATCGCCCCGCATGCGATGGCCGCCACCTCGCAGCCGCTGGCCACCCAGATCGCGCTGGACGTGATGAAGGGTGGCGGCTCGGCGGTGGATGCGGCGATTGCCGCCAACGCCGCGCTCGGACTGATGGAGCCGACCGGCAACGGCATCGGCGGCGACCTGTTCGCCATCGTATGGGACCCGAAGACGCAGAAGCTGTACGGCTACAACGGCTCGGGCCGCTCACCGAAGTCGCTCACCCTGGCCGAGTTCCAGCGCCGGGGCCTGAAGGAGATTCCCGCCACCGGTCCGCTGCCGGTGTCGGTGCCGGGTGCAGTCGACGGCTGGTTCGCGCTGCACGACCGCTTCGGCCGCAAGCCGATGGCCGATAACCTCGCGCCGGCCATCCGCTACGCCCGCGACGGTCACCCGGTGGCCGAAGTGATCGCCTACTACTGGGACCGCTCGGTGCCCAAGCTGTCGCAGTACCCGGGCTTCAAGGAGCAGTTCACGATCAACGGCCACGCCCCGCGCAAGGGCGAGATGTGGAAGAACACGAACCTGGCCAACACCCTGCAGAAGATCGCCGACGGTGGTCGTGACGCCTTCTACAAGGGCGAGATCGCCCGCACCATCGGCGACTACTTCAAGGCCAACGGTGGCTACCTGAGCTACCAGGACATGGCCGACCATCATGGCGAATGGGTTGAGCCGGTCAGCAGCAACTACCGTGGCTACGACGTATGGGAACTGCCGCCGAACAGCCAGGGCATCGCCGCGTTGCAGATCCTCAACGTGCTGGAAGGCTACGACTTCTCGAAGATTCCGTTCGGTTCACCCGAACACGTGCACCTGTTCGTTGAAGCGAAGAAGCTGGCTTTCGCCGACCGCGCGCGCTTCTATGCCGATATGGCGTTCCAGCCGGCACCGGTGCAGAAGCTGATCTCCAAGGAGTACGCCGCGCAGCGCCGCGCGCTGATTTCAATGGACAAGGCGTTGAAGGAAGTGCAGCCGGGCACGCCGAAGCAGCTGGAGGAGGGCGACACGATCTACATGACCGTGGCCGACGCCGACGGCATGATGGTGTCGCTGATCCAATCCAACTACCGCGGCATGGGCAGTGGCATGGCCCCGCCGGGGTTGGGCTTCATCCTGCAGGATCGCGGCGAGATGTTCGTGCTGCAGAAAAACCATCCCAACGGCTACGCACCGGGAAAGCGCCCGTTCCAGACCATCATTCCGGCGTTCATCACCAAGGGCGGCAAGCCGTACGCCAGCTTCGGCGTGATGGGCGGCGCGATGCAGCCGCAAGGCCACGCGCAGATCGTGATGAACCTGGTGGACTTCGGCATGAACCTGCAGGAAGCCGGTGATGCACCGCGCATCCAGCATGAAGGTTCCACCGAGCCGACCGGGCAGGCCACGGCGATGACCGATGGTGGTGAGGTGAATCTGGAAACCGGCTTCCCGTACGAAACGGTGCGTGCGCTGATGCGCAAGGGGCATCGCATCGTGTTCGCCGACGGCCCGTATGGTGGCTACCAGGCGATCCTGCGTGATCCGGACACGGGCGTGTACTACGGTGCTTCGGAGAGTCGAAAGGATGGGCAGGCGGCGGGGTATTGAGGTTTCCCGGCCACCGGGCTGAGCCCCCTTTGCGGTGGTGGCAGTGACACGGGGCTTGGCCGGGCGGGTGGGCTGGTCGGGGGACGCTGTGAATCCGTCCATGTAAGCTCGGTCGCCGCTTGCTCGTGTGCGCTGTCCTGCGCACACGGCAAGACCGGGGTTGGGCGTCCTGCCCAACCCGCCCGAGGCATGCCTCGGGCCCATGGCGCCAACGGTCCTGCAAACCCACACCGCCCCGCCTCTGACAGCTTCCCGCGATCTGTCGGAACGGCATTCTGCTCTGGTGGGTGTCGACCTTGGTCGACACGGTAGATCCACGCCATGCGTGGATGAGCACTGCGAGGCCTGTCGATCTGTCGGGGTCGGATCCCGTTGCTGCGCAACGGGCTCTGACCCCTTCGTTGAATTCGCGCAGTGTAAGACCGATCCCTGCTACTGCACTTCCCCCAACAACGCCTGCAACCCCGGCAACCATTGCTTGCCCGGGTGGCGTACCAGCCACAGGGTGCGTTGCAGGGCGGGCAACGGGGTTTCGAGCACACGCAGGCGACCCAGGGCCAGCGGCTCCTCAAGCGCGTGGCGCGAGAGACAGGCCAGGCCGAGGCCGGCGATGGCGGCTTGCTTGATCGCTTCGGTATTGCCCAGCTGCAGGGTCTGGGCGAAACCGCGCAGGTGCGGCAGCAGCGCCTGTTCCACGGCTTCGCGGGTGCCGGAGCCGGGCTCGCGCAGCAGCCAGCGTGCGCGCCGCAGCTCATCCAGCGACCAGCGCGCGGGGGCGTCGGCAGCGGCGACGATCACCAGCGGGTCCTGCTGCCAGGCCGTGACCTGCAGGCCGCGTTCGTGGCACGGGCCTTCGATCAGTCCAGCGTCCACGTCCAGACGCTGCACGGCAGCGACCACGCCGGCACTGTTGTCGATGCGCAGGTCGACCTCGGCCTGTGGCGCTTGGCGCAGCAGTTCGGCGATGCGTGGCGGCAGCAGGTAATTGCCAATGGTGGTACTGGCGGCCAGCACCAGCCGCAGCGGTGCGCCCTGCGACGGGTCGCCGCCGGCGGCCAGCTGCCGCTCCAGATCGGCGGCGTTGACCAGCAAGGTGCGCGCCGGTTCCAGCAGTGCGCGGCCGTGCCCGTTCAGGGCCAGGCGGCGGCCGATGCGATCGAACAGCGGGGTGCCGAAGTGCGCCTCCAGCTCCTGCAGGGCGGCGCTGCTGGCCGATTGCGAGAGGGCGATGGCCTGGCCAGCGGCGGTGGTGCTGCCGTGATCGGCGATGGCGACGAAGACCTGCAGCTGGCGCAGCGTCAGGCGCATGGTTGTTACCCGCTTGATAGGTAGGTTTCACCCATATTATTCGTTTTACAGGTCATCGTCTCAGGCGCACGCTTGCCCCATCACTCCAGCCCTGCCCCTGCCATGAACGCCCCCGCTCTCTCCTCCTGGTCCCTGCCCGCCCTGCGCCAACGCTGGCAACCGCGCCTGCCCGGCCTGCTGCTGGTGGGCCTGGTCGCAGCGGCATCGCTGTACCTGGCCGAGCTTCCGTGGCTGCAGGCGCACGGCTTGAGCGCGCTGACCGTGGCCATCGTCGCCGGCATCGTGGTCGGCAACACGTTCTACCCGCGGCTGGCACCGAGCAGCGCGGCCGGTGTCGGCTTTTCCAAGCACTGGCTGCTACGCGCAGGCATCGTGCTGTACGGCCTGCGCCTGACCTTCCAGGACATCGGCCATGTCGGCGTCACAGGCGTGCTGATGGACGTACTGGTGGTTGCCAGCACCTTCGGCCTGGCCTGCTGGCTGGGCGTGCGCGTGTTCAAGATGGAGCGCGAGGCGGCGATGCTGATCGGTGCCGGCAGCGCGATCTGCGGCGCGGCGGCGGTGATGGCTGCCGAACCGGTGGTGCGTGGCCGCGCGGCGCAGGTCACCGTGGCGGTATCGACGGTGGTGGTGTTC
Source organism: Stenotrophomonas maltophilia (assembly GCF_004684085.1). Classification (GTDB taxonomy): domain Bacteria; phylum Pseudomonadota; class Gammaproteobacteria; order Xanthomonadales; family Xanthomonadaceae; genus Stenotrophomonas; species Stenotrophomonas maltophilia_AS. The sequence goes on along the minus strand of NZ_SRHZ01000075.1, from coordinate 3,030 downwards.
GGCACGCTGGCGATGTTCCTGTACCCGGCGCTGTATGCGCTGGTGCAGTCGCACGGCTGGCTGGCGATGGACGCACGGCAGTACGGCCTGTTCACCGGCGCAACGGTGCATGAAGTGGCACAGGTGGTGGCGGCCGGCCGCGCGGTGAGCGAACCCGCTGCCGATACCGCAGTCATCACCAAGATGGTGCGAGTGATGCTGCTGGCGCCGTTCCTGATTGCGCTGTCGCTGTGGCTGGCGCGCGGCAGCAAGGCCAGCGCCGACGGCAGCAAGGCACGCATCGTGGTGCCGTGGTTCGCCTTCGGTTTCGTGGCCGTGGCCGGTTTCAACTCGCTGCATCTGCTGCCCGCGGGCCTGCAGGCCGGGCTGGTGCAGCTGGATACGGTCCTGCTGGCGATGGCGATGGCCGCACTGGGCCTGACCACCCACGTCTCGGCGCTGCGCCAGGCCGGCCTGAAGCCGCTGCTGCTGGCACTGATCCTGTTCGCCTGGCTGCTGTTCGGTGGCCTGGCCATCCACCAGGGCGTGCTGGCCGTGCTGGGCTGAGCAGGAGCGTGCCGACCAAGGTCGGCACCCACCCGTAGATCCACGCCATGCGTGGATGACGACTCCGATGGGGTCGGGTCCCTTTCCCGCGGAAAGGGACCCGACCCCACCCCATCAGGCGGGAGCAGCCGCGCGGACGGGTACAATGCGCCATGACTGACTTCTCGACCCTGCCGCTGAGCCCGGCCCTGCAGCCCGGCCTGGATGCCCTCGGCTACACCACCCTTACCCCGATCCAGGCGCAGAGCCTGCCGGCGATCCTCGATCGTCGCGATGTGATCGCACAGGCGCCGACCGGCAGTGGCAAGACCGCCGCCTTCGGCCTGGGCCTGCTGCAGGCCATCGATCCCAGCCTGATCCGTGTGCAGGCGCTGGTACTGTGCCCGACCCGCGAACTGGCCGATCAGGTCGGCAAGCAGATCCGCAAGCTCGCCACGGGCATTCCCAACCTGAAGCTGCTGCTGCTGGTTGGTGGCGTGCCGCTGGGCCCGCAGCTGGCGTCGCTGGAAGGCCATGATCCGCACGTGGTGGTCGGCACACCCGGCCGTGTGCAGGAGCTGGCACGCAAGCGCGCTCTGAATCTGGGCGCGGTGCGCACACTGGTGCTGGACGAGGCCGACCGCATGCTCGACATGGGCTTCGAGGAGCCGATCCGCGAGATCGCCGGCCGCACCCACAAGGACCGCCAGAGCCTGCTGTTCTCGGCCACCTTCCCCGACACCATCCGCGCCATGGCGCGTGACCTGCTGCGCGATGCCGTGGAAGTGACCGTGGAAGGTGCCGACCAGGCGCCGGCCATCCGCCACGTGTTCTGCGAGGTTGAGCCCGCGCACCGCCAGAAAGCGCTGGCCGGCCTGCTGCTGAAGTACACGCCCGAATCGGCGGTGGTGTTCTGCAATACCCGCAAGGACGTGGACGAAGTAGCCAACTCGCTGCAGCAGTTCGGCTTCTCCGCACTTGCCCTGCATGGCGACATGGAACAGCGCGACCGCGAAGAAGTGCTGTTGCTGCTGGCCAACCGCAGCTGCAACGTGCTGGTGGCCAGCGATGTAGCCGCACGTGGCCTGGACGTGGAAGAGCTGGCAGCGGTGATCAACTACGAGCTGCCGACCGACGTGGAGAGCTATCAGCACCGCGTCGGCCGTACCGGCCGTGCCGGTGCCAGCGGCCTGGCGATCAGCCTGGTGGCCGGTCGCGAGAAGACCCGTGCCGACGCCATCGAAGCACAGCGTGGCGAACCACTGGACTGGCAGAAGACGCCGCTGGCGACCTCGCGCCCGGCCGAACTGCCGCAGGCAGCGATGCGCACTCTGCGCATTGATGGCGGCAAGACCGACAAACTGCGTGCGGGTGACATCCTCGGCGCGCTGACTGGCGATGCCGGCCTGTCGGCCAAGCACATCGGCAAGATCGCGATCTTCCCGACCCGTTCCTACGTGGCGATCGCCCGCGAACAGGTCAACAAGGCCGTGGCCAAGCTGGAAGCCGGCAAGATCAAGGGCCGTCGCTTCCGCGTGCGGATGATGTGATTGAAGCAGCGTTGCCAACCACGGTTGGCAACGACCTGACCTGGTAGCGGCCAACCTTGGTTGGCCCATCCGTGGCGCCAATCGCGAAAAGCGCTGCCAACCAAGGTTGGCAACTACCGGCTCCCGGCCATTCGCTCTGGTAGATGCCAACCTTGGTTGGCACCTGCCCTTCGATCAGAACACCAGTTCGGTGTGCAGCGGCAGATCCGCTTCCCAGCGGGCGCGGCCACCGAGGCCGTCGAGCTCGACCAGTACGCCGGCACCGACCACGTCAACGCCCAGACGGCGCACCAGCGACAGCGCAGCGACCAGCGTGCCGCCGGTGGCCAGCACATCGTCGATGATCGCCACCCGGGCACCGGCCGGCAGCGCATCGGCGTGCACTTCGATGCAGTCGCTGCGGTATTCCAGGGTGTATTCCTCGCGCAGCACCTGGCCCGGCAGCTTGCCCGGCTTGCGCACCGGCACGAAGCCCACGCCCAGTTCCAGCGCCATCGCGGCGCCGAGGATGAAGCCACGCGATTCGATGCCGATCACGGCGTCCAGCTTCTGATCGCGCCAACGGTCGGCCATCGCGGTGATGGCACCACGGAAGTCTTCGCTGTGTGCGAGCAGCGGCATGATGTCCTTGAACAGGATGCCGGGCTTGGGGAAGTCGGCGATGTCGCGCAGGCGGGAGGCCCACTGCGGAGCGACGATGGCGTCGGTCATGTCACGTCGGTTGTCTGATGGCGGCATAGGGTACCTGTTCCGGGCGCCGCCTGCCTGTTGAGGGGTGTCGGCCGGGCTGCGCCCGGCACCTGCGGTAGTGCCGGCCGCTGGCCGGCAAGCTCAACAGCAACGGCAACAGCAACGGCAACAGCAACAGCGGGTTTCCTGTGGGATGGCGGGGTGGGTCCGGTTGCGGGAGACGCCGTAAACCCCCAGGCCGGCCCAGCCGCTGGCGGCTGTGCGT
>NZ_SRHZ01000074.1 GCF_004684085.1 Stenotrophomonas maltophilia | reverse complement strand
CATCGAGCCCCCATGGACGGGTTTACGGCGTGTCCTGCCCACCCACACCGCCCCGCCAAACCAGCAAAAATCCAGAGCCGCTTTTGAAGTTGCTGTTGCCGTTGCTTGAAAAAAAGCAGTGCAGCCGCAGGCTGCAAAACAACCCTCAATCCTGATCGTGCGCGCGTGCGGCCTCGGCCTGGGTCTCCTCCTGCGCCGCCATCTCGCGTGCGATCCACGCATCGATCATGTGCCGCTGGCGCTGCGCCTGCCGCCGCTCGCGGGTGTACTCCTGGTCCAGCACCCGGTACAGCGACACCATCACCAGCAGCATCAGTAGCGCGAACGGCAGCGCCGCAATCGTGATCATGCCCTGCAGCGCTTCCAGTCCGCCCGCCAACAGCAAGGAACCCGCCACGAGCGCAATGCCGACGCCCCACGCCACTTTGTGCTTGCGCAATGGCTCGCCAGCGTCGTCCGTGGACATGCTGGCCAGCACCAGCACCGCCGAATCGGCCGAGGTCACGAAGAAAATCATCAGCAGCACCAGTGCGATGCACGACAGCAGCAGCGGCAGCGGCATGCTGTCGAACATGGTGAACAGCACCGTCTCGTAGCCGTTGCCCAGCGCCTGCAGCAGGTCGGCCTGGCCGAAGATCTGCATCCAGATCGCGGTGCCGCCGAACACAGAGAACCAGAAGAAGCCCAGTAGTGTCGGTGCCAGTACCACGCCGATGACGAACTCGCGCACGCTGCGGCCGCGCGAGATACGCGCGATGAAGGAGCCGACGAACGGCGCCCAGGAAATCCACCAGGCCCAATAGAAGATCGTCCAGTCGGCCACCCAGGTGCTGGACGAGAACGGCGACATGCGCAGGCTCATCGTCACCAGCTGGTTGAGGTAGGAGCCCAGTGTCGTGGTGAAGGTGTTGAAGATCGCGCCGGTGGGGCCAAGCACCAGCACCAGCGCCAACAGCAGCGCCGCCAGTGCAAGGTTGAAGTTGGACAGCCATTTCATGCCGCGGCCGACGCCGCTGAGCGTGGACGCCATGTACAGAACGAATGCCACCGCAATGATCGTCAGCTGCAGCGGCACGCCCGCCTGCACACCGAATACGCGTTCCACGCCGGCTGCGATCTGCACCGTGCCGAAGCCGAGCGCTGTAGCCACGCCAATCGCGGTGGCGACGACGGCAGAGATGTTGACCACACGCCCGATCCAGCCACGATGGTGACGGCCGATGATCGGTTGCAGCATGTCACTGACCTGGCCACGCCCGTTGCGGTTGAACTGGAACCAGGCCATCGCCAGGCCGATCAGCGCATAGATGGCCCAGGGGTGCAGACCCCAATGGAAGAACACATAGCGCATGGCAGCACGCGCAGCGTCCATGCTTTCAGGTGCCAGCCCTTCCGGTGGCTTGCTGAAATGCGAAATGGGCTCGGCGGCGCCCCAGAACACCAGGCCGATACCCATGCCGGCGGCGAACAGCATCGACATCCAGCTGGCGCGCGAGAATTCCGGTTCGGCGTCTTCGCCGCCGATGCGCAGGTTGCCGAAGCGGCCGAAGGCGAGATACATCAGGAACACCAGCGCCAGGAACACGACCAGCAGGTACAGCCAGCCAATGCCGCGGATGAGTTCACCGAGGATGCTCTGCACCACGGCATTGAAGGGGCCCGGTGCAACACCGGCGAGCAGCACCAGCAGCAGAACCAGTGCGATGGAAACGCGAAACACCATGAAGGGGCTTCTCCGATCAAGGGATTGAGGGGAGCGAGCAGAGCTTGCTGCGAGGGGCCGGCGGCATGCAGCACGAACCGGGCAGGGGCCGCGAAGGCGGCGAGCGGAACATCGGTCGCAGCGACACGATGCGCGTGCACGTTACTGAACGCGATGTCACGGTTCTGTTAATACAGAAACAGCGGATCCACCCCGTGCGTGGATGCAACAGCCAGGAGCTGCAGTGCGTTCTATGCTCTAATGCGCACCAAGAAGCGGGGGTACCGCGGCCATGTGGCCACGGTTGAGACAGTCCCTTGGAACCTGATCCGGCTCATACCGGCGTAGGGAAGCTTTGCAATGCAGCCATGCCCGGACTCCGCCCAAGGACCGTCCGGGCGCGGCAGCAGTGCGCCGCCGCTTCGTCCCCGACCTTCCTGGACGATGCCCGATGAACGCACAGCTCTCCGCCCTGCAGCAACAGGCCCAGCAACTCTCCGAATCCGTGACCCGGCCCATTCCCGGCTCGCGCAAGATCCACGTGCCCGGTTCACGCCCGGATCTGCAGGTGCCGATGCGCGAGATCGCGCTGACCCGCACGCCGACGCTGTTCGGCGGCGAAGAGAATGCACCGGTCACGGTCTACGACACGTCCGGCCCCTACACCGATCCGGACGTGCGCATCGATCTGTCCGCCGGTTTGCCGGAACTGCGTCGCGGCTGGGTGGAAGAACGCGGTGATACCGAGCAGCTCGACGGTCTGAGTTCGTCGTTCGGCCGCGATCGCGAGCATGATCCGAAGCTCGACGCCGTGCGCTTCCCCGCGCGCAGCCTGCCGCGCCGGGCGCGTGCAGGTGCGAACGTCACCCAGATGCACTACGCACGCCGCGGCATCATCACGCCGGAGATGGAGTTCGTCGCCATCCGCGAGAACCAGCGGCTGGACGCGATCCGCGATGCCGGCCTGCTGCAGCAGCACCCGGGTGAGGCGTTCGGCGCGTCGATCCAGAAGATCATCACCCCGGAATTCGTGCGCGACGAAATCGCCCGTGGCCGCGCGGTGCTGCCCAACAACATCAACCACCCGGAAAGCGAGCCAATGATCATCGGCCGCAACTTCCTCACCAAGATCAACGCCAACATTGGCAACAGCGCCGTCTCCTCGGGCATTGCCGAGGAAGTGGAGAAACTGGTGTGGGCGATCCGCTGGGGTGGCGACACGGTGATGGACCTGTCCACCGGCAAGCACATCCATGAGACCCGCGAGTGGATCATCCGCAACTCGCCGGTGGCGATCGGTACCGTGCCGATCTACCAGGCGTTGGAAAAGGTCGATGGGCGTGCCGAAGCGCTCACCTGGGAGATCTTCCGCGACACGCTGATCGAGCAGGCCGAGCAGGGCGTGGACTACTTCACCATCCACGCCGGCGTGCTGCTGCGCTACGTGCCGCTCACTGCAAAGCGCGTGACCGGCATCGTCAGTCGCGGCGGCTCGATCATGGCCAAGTGGTGCCTGGCCCACCACAAGGAAAACTTCCTCTACACGCATTTCGAAGACATCTGCGAGATCATGAAGGCCTACGACGTGACCTTCTCGCTGGGTGACGGCCTGCGCCCGGGCTGCATCGCCGATGCCAACGATGCCGCGCAGTTCGGTGAACTGGAGACGCTGGGAGAGTTGACGAAGATCGCGTGGAAGCATGACGTGCAGACCATGATCGAAGGCCCCGGCCATGTGCCGATGCAGCTGATCAAAGAGAACATGGACAAGCAGCTGCGCGAGTGCGGCGAAGCGCCGTTCTATACGCTGGGCCCGCTCACCACCGACATCGCGCCGGGCTACGACCACATCACCAGCGCGATCGGTGCGGCAATGATCGGCTGGTTTGGTACCGCCATGCTCTGCTACGTGACGCCGAAGGAGCACCTCGGCCTGCCCAACCGCCAGGATGTGCGCGACGGCATCATGGCCTATCGCATCGCCGCGCACGCAGCCGACCTGGCCAAGGGTCACCCTGGCGCACAGGTCCGCGACAACGCGCTGAGCAAGGCACGCTTCGAGTTCCGCTGGGAAGACCAGTTCCACCTTGGCCTGGATCCGGAGAAGGCCAAGGAGTTCCACGACGAAACGCTGCCGAAGGATGCGCACAAGCTGGCGCACTTCTGCTCGATGTGCGGCCCTCACTTCTGCTCGATGAAGATCACCCAGGACGTGCGCGAGTACGCGGAGAAGGGCATGCAGGAAAAGTCGGAGGCGTTCCGCGCCGCGGGTGCCGAGGTCTATCACCAGGGGTAAGGCGGAAGCGGGGGTGCCGGCCAGCGGCCGGCACTACCGCTCATCACGCCGCTCCCCGCTATCCTCCGCCCATCACCCCGGGGAATGGATGCCATGCCTGTTGCCTTGACTACCCGCTGGCTGGCCATGGCCCGCCGCAATCCGTCCGCCTGGCTGCTGGGCGCCCAACTGCTGGCGGTGCTGCTGTATCCCGCATTGGATGACACCGCCGCGGGCCGCGCGGCGTTGGGCATGTTCGGCATGGCGGTACTCGGCCTGGCGCTGTGGGTGGTCCAGCGCAGCCCGCTGGGGACCTGGCTGGCGCTGTTGCTGGCCCTCCCTTCGGTGGTGTTCTCGTTGGCGGGGGCATTGCTCGACCGCACCGCACTGCTGACCACCGCGCAGTTGCTGGAGAGCCTGCTGTACTTCTATACGGCCGGCGCCCTGATCGCCTACATGCTCCAGGACCACAAGGTCACCCGCGATGAACTGTTCGCCGCAGGCGCGACCTTCACCCTGCTGGCGTGGGCATTCGCGTTCGCATTCGCCGTGTGCCAGCAGTGGTATCCGGGCAGTTTCCAGGGCACTGGCGGTGGTCCGCAGCGCAGTTGGATGGAGCTGCTTTATCTCAGCTTCAGCTTGCTGTCCGGGGTGGGGTTGAGTGACGTCGTACCGCTGCATCCACAGGCACGCGCATTGGTCATGCTGGAGCAGTTTTCCGGCGTGATGTACGTGGCTTTGGTGGTTTCGCGACTGGTCGGATTGACCATGTTGAGGCGTGTCTGAAAATGAACGCCAGATAAAAATTTCGCGCCCAAAAGGGCGCGAATGGTGTTGCCAATTATGTGAATGCGTCGGCGAGAGAGAGCCTGATGTCGACCACGCGATAGGCGAGGTAACCGCCATAGGCTAGTATTCGCGCGCTTCATTGTTTTTGCGGTATGCGCCGATGCTTTGTGCGGAGTCTGGCTTTTCGCTGTTCCCAGGACGGGACGGTATCGAAGGCGAACACTGCCCGGGACCTGTCTCCACTGTGTAGCGGAAAATGAACAGCAGCGAATTCCAGCCCCCCGGATTCGATCGGATCCGGATAGGAGAGTGCACCGTCACTCTGTCCTCGCGCGAAGTCGAGGTCGTCGGTGCGCGTCGCCCGCGCCGGCTGACGCCGAAGGCGTTGGGCGTGCTGCGTGCGTTGCTGCGGCAGCCGGGACGTGTTGTCACCCGCGATGAACTGTTTGCAGAAGTGTGGCCGGATACGTTGCCGACCAATGATGTGCTGACCCAGGCCGTCACCCAGCTGCGCAAGGCGTTCAGCAACGACGACGACAACGGACAGGCCTACATCGAAACCATCGCCAAGACCGGCTATCGCCTGCTGGTGCCGGTGCAGGTACTGGACGATGTCGAGCCGGTTTCATCGGTGATGCCCGACAACGAACCGGTGGAAGCGCAGCCTGTGAGCGCAGCGGCTGCCGAGGCGCCTGCGCACGTGCAGAACATGCGTCGCCGCTGGCGTCATCTTCGTCGCCGCGTGCTGCTGGTACTGGGTGTGGTGATGCTGGTCGCGTTGCTGGTGTTGACCGTGCTGCTGCTTCGCCGCGCACCGGCCAGCAGTTCGGCAGTGGACGCTGCCGTGGAGAACGGCACGCGGGTGATTGGTAGTCCAGAGCGGCCCTACCGGCTGATCACTGCCACCAGCGGCTTTGAAACCTATCCCACGCTCTCACCTGATGGTTCGATGGTGGCCTATGAAGGCGCCAACGAAGATGGCAACGGCGGTGGTGCGATCAAGGTGCAGACCTCCGGCAACGCACCCGCGCGGCAGTTGCTGCTGCCACCGGCAGGCGCGGTCGATCGCTTCCCGAACTGGTCGCCGGATGGACGCGAGATCGCCTTTGCGCGTTTCGCCGCCGATGGTGGCTGCCAGGTACTGGTCGCCAGTGCCACGGGCGGCGCAGTGCGCCAGGCCACACGTTGCGATGGCACCGAACTGCTCAGCTTCGACTGGACGCCGGACGGTCGTGGGTTGGTGTTCGGCAGCATGGTCGGGCGCTACGCACACCGCGGCATCCGCGTGTTGGATCTGGCCAGCGGCCAGTGGCGCGCGTTGGAGTACAGCGTCGACCAGGATGACTTCGATTACGCACCGCGCTATTCGCCCGACGGACAGTGGCTGGTGTTCGTGCGCAACCCGCAGTTGGGTGATCTGTGGCGCATGCCGGCCAGTGGCGGCGTGCCCGAACAGCTGACCAACGAAGCGGCCGAGCTGCGCGGCTGGGCCTGGCTGGACGATGGCCGCACCATCGTGTTTGGTCGCCGCGTCGACAGCGAAGCGCGGCTTTACTACCTGGATGTCGAGCGCCATACGCTGCGTGATGCCGGCCTGGACGATGCACAGTGGCCGGCAGTGTCGCGCCGCGGCGGCATGCTGGCCTTCGTTCACCGGCGCGCGCAGTTCGGCGTGTTCAAGGTGCCGATACAGGGCAATGGCGCGCCCGAGCGCTTGTTTGCCTCCAGTGGCCGCGATGGGCAGCCGATGGCCGCCCCGGATGGCCGCCAGCTGGTCTTTACCTCGGACCGCTCCGGCAGCTTCGCGCTGTGGTGGGCGGACATGCAGCGCCCGGATTCGCTGCGGCCCATTGAAGGACTGCGGCCGGAGGCGCGGCAAGCGCCAGACTGGTCGGCCGACAGTCGGCAATTGCTGGTGGTCGGTCGCGACGAGCACGGACGCACCGTGGTGTATGAAATCGCTCCACGCGATGAACGCCTGCATCCCTTGCCCGTCCCGGCAGAGCAGCCCCTGCAGGCGCTGTATGGCGCCACACCGGAACAACTGCTGGTGGTCGAGCGTGATGCCGACCAGCGCACCCGGCTGAGCCTGTTCGATCGCAGCGTGCAGCCCTGGCGCCGGCTCGCCAGCATCGATGGTGTTTCGCAGGCGCGCTTCGACCGCAACAGTGGCCGGGTGTTGTTCACGCGGCTGGCCGCTGGCGGGCTGTGGTCGGTGGATGCGGCGTTGTCGCCGGCCAGCGTGCTGCAGATCAGCGATGACCGGCCCAGCCGTTGGCGATACCGGGCCTGGACCGTGGCCGGTAACAGCAGCATTGGTTACCTGGGTACATCGACCCGCTGTGGCACGTCCCTGGTGCGCATCCAGGTCGGCCGCGAGGAACCGGAGCGCTGCCTGGACGCAGAACGGCTCAGTGCCGGCAACGGGCTCAGTGCCAGTGCCGATGGACGTGACCTGTTCGTGGCGATGGCGGTCAGCGATGGTGCCGACATCGGTGTGATGCGACTGCCTGAACGCCCGCCCGCACTGTTCCCGGCCTTCTCCAAGTTGCTGTTGTTCAAGGGAAATGGACCTTCGTAACTTTTTCGTCGGGACCTCGCCGCGAATTCGTGGCGATCTCGTAGGACTTTCCTGACGCGGTGCCGCCTGATTTGGCAAAACGGAGTCCTGTACTAGGCAAATCCGTGGTGCCCCCATGCGTCAACTCTCGCTGGCCGATCGCGGCCAAACCGTCTCCCTGGACCGCTCGCTCGACGATGTCGCCCCAACCTGCCTCGGCGTGGCCCGGCTGGGCAGCCTGCAGACCGCAGGCACCAGCTTCACTGTGTGGATGCAGGTACGTGGCAGTTCCTGGGTGGAAGCCAAGGAAGGACGTTTCCGCCTGCGCCAGGGTGAGTGGATCGCCTTCGAGAAGGAATCACGTCCCTTGGTGCAGGCCGGTCGCAACGGGCTGTGCATCGGCCTGAACCTGACGGTCGAAGCCCTTCGCGTGCTGACCGAGATGGCCGACTGCGGACTGTATGCCGGTCGTGGCCGGATGAACCGCGGCGATGCCCGTGTTGCCTTGCGGCTATGGCGCGATGCGCTGGCCAGCGGCCAGCCGGCCCAGGCGCTACGCCCGCTGCTGCTGCACCTGGCAGGCCTGCAGCGGGGACTGGCCGACAACGTGCAGCGCTGCCCGGGGCGTTCGCGCAGCCGCAAGCGGCAGGTGTTCGGCCGCATGCAGCGCGCCCGCCTGTACCTGGAAGGCAACAGCCACCGTGTGGTGCGCATCGGTGAACTGGCCGAGCTGACCAACTTCTCCAGCTGGTACCTCTCCAAGACATTCCAGAGCCTGTACGAGGAAAGCCCGCAGTCGCTTTCAGCACGGTTGCGCCTGGAACGGGCGGCCGATCTGCTGCGCGACACCGACATGATGGTCGGCGAGGTCGCTGCGGCCAGTGGTTTCGACAACTGCTGCAGCTTCGCGCGTGCGTTCCGCGCCCGCTACGGCCAGTCGGCTTCGCGCTTCAGGGAGAACGGCGGCTTGCTCCCGCCACATTCTGCAAAGTCTCCGGTTGGTTCGCGCAAATACAGCGCTGCAACGCAATCGTAACGTGCTGGGGTGTTTTAACACGCTGCTAACACGTACCTTGGAGAGATTGATGAACGTTCGTAATCCCGCAGTGCGGTTCGGCTTGCTGCCGGCCGGCATCGCGCTGGCGCTGGCGCCGGCCTTTGCTTCGGCTCAGGAAGCAAAGGGCACCACCGACCTGGACCGCATTTCGGTCACCGGCTCGCGTATCCGCGGCGCTGCCGTTGAAACCCAGCAGCCGATCCTGACGATGACCCGTGAGTCCCTGGAAAAGCAGGGCTTCTCGAGCGTCGCTGACGTGCTGAACAACCTGACCTCGGCTGGCTCCCCGGCCATCTCGCGTTCGGAATCGCTGGCGTCCGGCGAGAACGTGGGCGGCTACTACGTCGACATCCGCAACCTGGGCGCCGAGCGCACCCTGGTGCTGATGAACGGCAAGCGCCTGGGCGCTTCTACCTCGGGCCTGCAGGACCTGAGCCAGATCCCGATGTCGGCCATTGAGCGCATTGAGATCCTGAAGGATGGTGCCTCTTCGATCTACGGTTCCGACGCCATTGCCGGCGTGGTGAACGTGATCACCCGCAAAAACTTCGACGGTGGCGAAGCCAACGTCTACGTCGGTCAGTATGGCAAGGGCGACGGTGACACCGAAACCTATTCGATGACTTTGGGTGCCCGTGGCGAGCGCGGTAGCCTGACCTTGTCGGCCGAGTACTCCAAGCAGGATCCGGTGTGGGCCAAGGACCGTTGGTACAGCCGCGACGGTGCGCTGGGTCCGAACTCGACCTCCGCTGACTGGAGCCCGATCAGCCAGAACAGCAGCTGGTGCAATCCGCGCCTGTACGACTGCTCCAAGGCGAGCGCGGTGTGGCAGACCCTTAACCCGGGCGGCAATCCGAAGAACCCGAACGACTACCACGCGATCACCGAAGACGAGTTTGCAAACTCGAACGAGCAGATGACCCTGCTGACCGGTGTGAAGCGCAAGTCGGTCTACATCAACGGTACCTACGACTTCACCGATTCGATCAGCCTGAACACCGATCTGCTCTACAACGAGCGTCAGACGTTCCAGCAGATCGCCGGTTATCCGTACCAGTCCTCTTCCAAGGCCATCAACACCCCGCTGTCGGGTGCAAGCGCCTTCAATCCGCTGGGCCAGGACGTCAGCTTCCGTCGCCGCCTGTGGGAAGTGCCGCGCACCACTGAGAGCCAGCTGAAGACCCTGCGCTTCGCGCCGACCATTACCGGCTTCTTCGAGCTCGGCGGCAAGACCTTTGATTGGGATGTCGGCGCGCTGTGGAACCGCAACGAGTCGATCAAGAGCAATCGCGGTGACATGAGCCTGATCGGCTCGCGTCAGGCGCTGGGCCCGTCGTTCATCGATGCCAGCGGCGTTGCCCGCTGCGGCACCGCGGCCAACCCGATCCTCGGCGACTGCCGCCCGTGGAACCCGCTGCTGCCGTACGGCGTTGACGGCCAGGGTTCGCTGGCGAACCAGGAGCTGCAGGACTTCCTGTTCCCGACCTTCACCACCCGTGGTGTCACCAAGACCACCAGCTTCAGCGCCAACCTGTCGGGTGCCATCGTGACCCTGCCGGCCGGCGACCTGGGCTTCGCCCTGGGTGTCGAGCACCGCAAGGAAGAAGGCAGCTACGTGCCGGACGCCTTCGCACAGTCGGGCCAGTCCACCGGCCTGGGCCAGAAGCCGACCCGCGGCCAGTACGATCTGAACGAGGTCTACCTCGAACTGAACGTGCCGCTGCTGGCCGACATGGCCTTCGCCAAGGAACTGACCCTGAACGTTGCCAGCCGTTATTCGGACTACAGCAACTTCGGTGGCACCACCAACAGCAAGTTCGGCCTGACCTGGCGTCCGCTGGATGAACTGCTGGTTCGCGGCACCTACGCCCAGGGCTTCCGTGCTCCGACCATCAATGACCTGTACGGTGGCCTGAGCTCGAGCTTCGAGTCTTACATCGATCCGTGCGGCGTCAAGGCACCGGGTAGCGTTGCAGGAAATGCTGCGTGCTCCGGCGCGGGCGTGCCGGCGAACTACGTGCAGCTTGGCCAGGGTGGCAAGGAATGTTCGACCCTGCCGTGCCAGTCGGGTGACCAGTTCATCTCGGGTGCAAACCCGAACCTGAAGCCGGAAACCTCCAAGAGCACCACCTTCGGTGTGGTGTGGAGCCCGCGTTGGGTGCAGGGCCTGGACCTGTCGCTGGATTGGTACAAGTACGAAATCAGCGACATGATCATCGCTGACAGCGTCGACCGCATCCTGCGTGACTGCTACGTGCTGGGCAACTCCGCACGTTGCGGCAACGTGACCCGTGCGGCTGATGGTCATGTGAGCGGCGTCACCTATGGCACCGCCAACCTCGGCAAGATGAAGACCGAAGGTTACGACCTGGGCGTCAAGTACCGCCTGCCGGAACTGGCGATCGGCCAGTTCGCCATCGACTGGACCACCAGCTACACCGCCAAGTACGATGAGCAGGGCCAGAACAGCGACGGTAACAACATCATGATCGGCCGCGTTGGCGAGCCGGGCCTGTTCCGCGTCCGTTCGAACCTGGGTGTCAACTGGCAGTACGGCGACTTCGGCGTGAACTACACCGCTCGCTACTACTCGGGCATGAAGGAAAGCTGCATCTCCCTGGCTGACGGCTGGTGCGATGCTCCGAACCACATGGCCAATGGCGAGAGCGATCCGCTGCGTCACACCGGTTCCAACACCTTCCACGACCTGCAGGTCAGCTGGAAGGCACCGTGGGACGCCACCATCGCTCTGGGTGCGAACAACGTGTTCGACCACAAGGGTGCGCTGCAGTACTCGGCTCCGAACTCGGCATTCGCCTACTACGGCGGTTTCGATGTCGGCCGCTTCCTGTACATGAAGTACACCCAGCGCTTCTGATAGTTCGAAGTGCGACAGCAGTAACAGGAGGGCGGACCGCAAGGTCCGCCCTTCTTCATTTCCGAATGTCCTGTAGGGAAAATCCGAATCTGACCAGAGGGTGAGCGCAGTCACTGTCTTGTAGTGGCGCAATCAGCACTGTTTGGCTGTCCACTACGTGACGCTTGGAGATCGCAATGAACACCACGCTCCTGCATAAGCTTTCGGCAGCCGTTCTCATCTACGCAACCCTGGTAAGTTCGGCCTCCGCTGCGAACATCATCGTCTGCCGTGGGGGCGTGTACTGCGAACAGATCCGTCTGCAGTGCATCGCCGAAGGAAACTCGGCCGCCCTGTGCGAGCAACAATGGCGCGCATGCGTGCTTGACGCCTGCCCACAGCGTTGATGCAAAAAAATGGCGCGCCCATGGGGCGCGCCATTGATGGCCCTTGTCTTGGGAGCTCAGGCGTCGCCGGGCACCAGTCCCATCAACGCATTGGCATGCTCGCGCCACTGCGGCAGCTTGTTGAGTACGCCCGCGCGCTGCAGGTAGTCCTCGTCCACTGGATCGCCATTGACCAGCGCCAGTGCCACATGCACCGCGCCCGTGACCCAGAAGCTGCGGGTGCTGGCACGCTGTGGCTGCAGGTGGAACGCCACCGCTTCGATGATCGGCATCGGCAGTCCCCACAGGCCCAGCAGGTAGGCACCGGCTTCGGCATGGCCTGGGCGCGTATCGCCCGCCAGCGACGGCTCGGTGCGCTCGTTGCGTACACCCGGCAGCAGCAGGCCGATATCGGCCAGCAACGCGGCGGTCGCGCCCAGTTCGGCGCTGGATTCAGGCAGCAGGCGTGCGGCCAGCCGCGAGGCAAGCAGGGCACGCTGCTGCAGCGAGTTGCGTTCGGCCGTGGACAGCGTCGGTGCCGAGAACACTTCACTGGCCAGTACCAGATCGCGCAGCGTCGACAGGCCGAGGCGGGTCACGGCGGTGCGCAGGTCGGCGATGGTGCGGCCCTGGCTGAAGAACGCCGAGTTCGACAACTGCAGCACCTTGGCCGCGATCGCCGGATCAGCGGCCACCAGCTTGGCAACGTCGGCGCTGTCGGCGTCGTCGTCATGTTCCAGTGCCTGGGTCAGGCTCAGGTACAGGTGCGGCGGCGAGGGCAGCTTCTCGATACGGCCGATGGCACCGCGCAGGCGTGGGCTGTCCAGCACTTCGCGCAGCTCTTCCAGGCTGGTCAGCGCTTCCAGCAGCACTTCCGGCGCCAATGGCAGCGGCAGGAAGCGGTGGGCCACGCCGATCAGGCGTGCCGGCGGCGGTCGGTTGCCGTGCTGGGCGTCCACCAGCGCAATGCGGATGGTTTCCGGGCGCAGGGTCCGGATCTGGCCGAGCAGCGTGGTGGCATTGAGGTCCGGCAGCTGCGGGCAGACGATCACCGCATCCACGCCCTGCGTGGCCACCGCAGTCATCGCGGTCTGGCCATCAGTGGCGGTCAGCGGCTGCCAGTCTTCCCCAAGATCGGCAATGAATTCGGTCAGCTCAGCCGGCAGGCTGGCTGCATCCCCAACAAGCAGAATACGCACGACACATTCCCCTGGCTGTCTCGACGATGGATGTCGACGACGTGTGAAGTGACGCAATTTACCTAATACGGCAGCAAGAGTGATGTGCCGCAGTCATGAAACGTGACCCGCATCGCTCCGACGGCATGCGCCGGAGCGATCCGGTTCAGGCTCAGGCCTTGCTGTCGAGATGGCGCTGGTGCGCCTCGATCAGGATCTGCTTGGCCTCAGCGGCGCCACCCCAACCGTCCAGCTTGACCCACTTGCCCTTCTCCAGGTCCTTGTAGTGCTCGAAGAAGTGGCCGATGCGCTCCAGCCAGTGGCTGGACACCTGCTCGATGTCTTCCACGTGGGCGTAGCCGCCGAACACCTTGGTGACCGGCACGGCCAGGATCTTCTCGTCGCTGCCTGCCTCATCGCTCATCTTCAGCACGCCCACCGGACGGCAGCGCACGACCGAGCCCGGCACCAGCGGCAGCGGCAGCACCACCAGCACGTCGGCCGGATCGCCGTCGCCGCACAGGGTGCTCGGCACGTAGCCGTAGTTGCAGGGGTAACGCATCGGGGTGGACAGGATGCGGTCGACGAAGATCGCGCCGGTTTCCTTGTCCACTTCGTACTTCACCGGCTCCGAGTCCTTCGGGATCTCGATGATGACGTTGATTTCTTCCGGCGGGTTCTTGCCGGGCGAGACGAGTTCCAGACCCATGGTCGTGCTCCAGGTGGGGGTATAGACGGATAGCCCCCCATTTTATGCCTTTGCCGGGCGCTGTGCAGGGGAGGGGGCCGACAGTACGACACGGCGGCCGCCCACACGTGCTGGTGGGGTTGCCCGATGGGGACGTCGGGACGGCGGGTGCAGGCTGGAACCCTCATCCCGAGGAGCTCCCGCATGAAACTATCTGCCCTGCCGATCGGCCTGACCTGCGCGCTGCTGATGGCGCCGCCGGTACAGGCGTTTCCCTATGTCGACCTGATCGACTACCCGTACCAGGAGGCCAACTGGGACCGCTTCTTTGCTCTGGAAGGTCGGTTGCAGCATGGCTTCGATGCCATCTGTGGCGACACCTTCTGCGAGGGCGAATACAGCGACATCCGTGCCCTGCGCCTGCGCTGCTCGGTGGATGCGGTGCGCGGCACCGTCCATGAGTGCCTGTGGGCATTTGCCGCCAGTGACCTGGAGGTCTCCCGCAACGATGGCGCGATCGTGGCCCGGCAGCCGACCTGGCTGTGCCGCCTGCCGATCATGCCGGGCACGGCGGTGGAAGACTTCCATGCCGCCCTGGCGGCTCGCAATCCGCTGCACGACCCGCTGCCAGGCACGTCGCAAAGCGCCTATGACGGACTGACCGAGTGCATTCACTGATGAGAACGTGACTGATTCGCATTAACGGAGTAGCATGCGCGGCGCCTTCCGTCTGTCCTCCGGCTCTGCGCATGTCCTCCAATGCCGCCTCCCTTACCGAACTGCTGATCCGCGAGCGGCCGGCACTGCTGCGCCGGGTGCAGCGCATCCTCGGCGGAGACAATGGTGCCGAGGATGTGATCCAGGCGGTCTGGTTCAAGGCCCGTGGGGTCGACGACAGCCAGGCCATCGACAACCCGCGGGCCTATCTGTACCGGTTGGCCGCCAACCTGGCCACCGACCACGGCCGCGAATCGACCCGTCGCAACCGCCTGCTTGCCGACCACTACCTGTGGGGGCCGGACGAGGTGATCTCGACCGAAGAGCAGGCGATGGCACAGGACGAACTGCAACGGGTGCTGGATGCTGCCGGCCACCTGCCGGAACCGACCCGTACCATCTTCCGGCTCAATCGCCTGCAGGGCGTGACCCAGGCCGAGATCGCACGCCGCCTCGGCGTGTCGGTGACCACCGTCGAGAACCACGTGCGCACCGCGCTGCAACGCCTGGCCTGGGCGCGCAGCGGTCGATGATCGACCGGGCTTGGGGCTGGCCCTCGCTGAAACGTCTTGATTACTGGACCGTGCATGCGGTCTAGTTCCTTCGCCCGCGCTTGAATGCGCCTCTCTGCCAGCCCATGAGCCCGCCGAACACGCTGCCCGCCGCCAACGATGATGCCCTGGCCGAACAGGCCCGGGGCTGGATCGCGTGGCTGGCAGCAGGCGACATCAGTGATGCGCGCATGCACGAGTTCGAGTGCTGGCTGGCATTGCCGGGGCATCGCCGTGCCTTCGAGCACGAACGTGTGCTGTGGCGCAGTGCCGGGCCGCGTCCGCCGCAGGCGGCAACGATCGCGCGGCGCCGACCGCAGCGCCTGCGCTGGGCGATGGCTGCCGCTGCGGTGCTGGCGATGCTGGTGGTGTGGCCGGAGGCATGGCTGCGCGTGCAGGCCGACCATCGCAGCACCCATGTCGTACAGAACGTGCAGCTGCCTGATGGCAGCCGTGCGGTGCTGGATGCCGACAGCGCGATCGCCGTGCACTTCGATGCGAATGCGCGACAGATCGAGTTGCTGCGTGGTCGGGTCTGGTTCGAGGTCAGCCCGGATGCGCAGCGGCGTTTCAGCGTGCGTGCCGGCAATGGCGTGGTCGAGGACATCTCCACCGCGTTCACCGTCGCGCGCGGCAATGACCGGGTGGAAACCCAGGTCGGGCAGGGCAGAGTGCGTGTGGCCAGCCCGGCCGACGGTGGCTGGACCTACCTGCAGGTGGGCCAGCGTGCCGTCTATGGCGAGCGCAGTGGCGTGACGCGTCTGCAGGATGTGGCGGCCGACAGTGTGGGCGCGTGGCGCCAGGGCGAGCTGCTGCTGGAGCAGGCCAGCGTCGCCGACGCCGTGCAATGGGTGGGGCGCTATCGTGCCGGCCCCACGTTTGTGCGCGGTGACCTGTCGCGGTTGCCGGCCGTCAGTGCGGCGCTGCGCATCGATCGCCCGGAACAGGCGCTGGATGCATTGGCGGCAACGGCAGGCTTGCAGGTCACCCGCCTGCCGCTCGGGGTCGCCATCATCCACCAGTAGATCCACGCCATGCGTGGATGATCGTCCCAGTGTGCCGACCAACGGTCGGCACCCACCGCTACAACCGGCCGACCAACCGTCCGCACCGCCGCGACCGCAAATCGCTCTTGGGGTTGCCGCGCGCTCAACCGTCTTACCTCGCGAACGTACCCGCCGCCGCCACGTACGTCGCCGTGTCCGCGCCTGCCGCGGATGACGCCGCGCCCGCGGCTCCGATTACCTGACAGGTTTCCCCCATGTTCGACTCCCATCGTCCGGGCCGCGTGCTGCGCCCGTCCCGTCTGTGCATCGCGCTGTTGGCTGCTGGCCTTGCCAGCGCCGCACCTTCGTCCGTACTGGCGCAGAGTGCTGCCAGCGGTCATGCGGCCATGCAGCGCTTCGACATTCCCGCACAGGCGCTGGATGAAGCGCTGCGCAGCTACATGCGTCAGTCTGGTGTGCAGGTGGTGTATCCGGCCACTCTGGCCCAGGGCGTGACCTCGCACGCGGTCAGTGGCAGCCTGTCCTCCGAAGAGGCTCTGGCCCGACTGCTGCAGGGCAGTGGTCTGGCAGTGCGCCGGGTTGGCGCCGATGCGGTCACCCTGGAAGCGGCAACCCCGGTGCAGGCCGGCAGCGGCGTGATCGTCACCGACACGCTGAGCGTGGCCGGCGACCGCATCGACCGTGGCGCGACCAGCGTCGAGGCCCGCCTGCTCGACAGCTATCGCAGCGTCGGCTCGAGCACCACGCTCAACCGCACGCAGCTGGAGCGTTTCCGCGGCACCTCCAATGGCGACATCGTCAAGGGCGTGGCCGGTGTCACCGCCGGTGATCCGCGCGTGGGCAACGGCTTCGACGTCAACATCCGCGGCATCCAGGGCCAGGGCCGGGTGCCGGTGATCATCGACGGCGGCCAGTCCAGCATGGATACCTATCGTGGCTACGCCGGCCAGTCGCAGCGCACCTACCTCGATCCGGACCTGATCTCCAGCCTGACCATCACCAAGGGCCCGAGCCTTCAGGCCAACGCCTCCGGCGGCATCGGCGGCGTGGTCGAGATGGAAACGCTGAAGATCGGTGACGTGCTGCGCGAAGGCCGTGACTTCGGCGTGCGCGTGCGTGGCGGCCTGGCCAACGCCAGCGCCAACAACCTGCCGTCCTACAGCGCCGCGCCGCGTTCCGACCGCAGCGCCACCGGCAGCCAGTTCTTCAACGTGGCTGCCGCAGGGCACTGGGACCGCTTCGATCTGGTCGCCGCCTATGCCTACCGCGACAACGGCAACTACTTCTCCGGCAAGCACGGTTACGACGACTTCCCGCAGACGCGGCGCACGCTGGCACCGCTGAACCCGCCGCGTACCGAGGTCTTCAATACCTCGGCGCGCTCGAAGTCGGCGCTGCTCAAGGGCACCTGGCGCATCGACGATGTGCAGACGCTGGAGGCCGGTTACCGCCGCTATGAAGGCACCGCCGGCGAGATCATGGCGTCGCAGATCATCCGTGTGGATCGTGACCGCATTCCGCAATGGGATCCGGGCCACGTCGACATGGACAGCTACACGCTGCGCTATCGCTTCAATCCGGACAGCGAGCTGATCGACCTGCGCGTCAATGCCGCGTACACCGACACCGACAGCGTGATGTACAACAGCCTGACCGGCATCACCCCCTGGTACTTCGATCGCCGCACCGAGTGGTACGACGCGCCCAGCTTCAGTGGCGACCCCGGCTACAAGGATGCCTACCGCAATCCGCTGCGGCAGAAGCGCTTTGGCCTGGATGCCAGCAACACCTCGACGTTCGACACCCGGGCCGGTGCGTTCACGCTCGACTACGGCCTGTCCTACAGCGACGAAGACATCGCGCCGGGCAGTTCGGGGCCGGTCATGCACGACGATCTGGTCAACAACCGTTTCCTGCGCAACGCCGAGCGCAAGGAATACAGCGCCGTGGCCTCGCTGAAGTGGCAGCCCGATGAGCATTGGGAACTGCTGGCCGGCGGCCGCTGGAACCGCGTGGATGTGCATGACCGCAACCGCCTGGCCACGCCCGATGCCTATGAGGTGCAGGGCCAGTACCGCTACACCGAACTGCTCAATGGCAACCCGGCGCTGCCGTCGTGGCGGGCCAAGCGCATCGCGCTGCTGAACTGGTATCCGGATGCCAACGGCAACTTCACCCAGGAATCGCTGCTGGCCTCACCGTACAAGAAGGGCACGGTGGGCGACATCGGTGGTTGGAACTTCTACGACGCCGGTAAGGCGCAGGACCTGGAAGTGCCGGTCAGCTGGACCTGGTCGCAGCCGATCCGCCGTCGCGACACCGCGTTCTCGCCGACCGCCAGCGTGGCCTACCGCTTCAGCGAAGACACCATGGTCTACGTGAAGTACGCCGAAGGCACCAAGCTGCCGAGCCTGTTCGAGACCACGCTGGGCCTGTTCACCGCCGCCAAGCCGGTGGGTGAGCTGAAGCCGGAGCGTGCGCGCAGCTGGGAAATCGGCGCCAGCACCATCCGCTACGACCTGTTCACCGCCGGCGATCGCCTGGCGCTGAAGCTGGCGTACTTCGATACCCGCATCGACGACCTGATCACCCGTGACTACCGCACGCTGTCGGCCGGCCTGATCCGCAACGTCGACCAGTTCAAGGTCTCGGGCATGGAGTTCCAGTCCAGCTATGACAGCGGCAAGGTATTTGCCGATCTGTCCGCGCACTATTACTTCAAGGCCAAGACCTGCGCCCCGGACATCGCCGCCGAGCGCCGTGCCTACGGTGCACAGCGCAAGAACGGCGAGCTGGCCAACACGCCCAACTGCGTGGACGGCGGCTTCGAGGGTTCGTACACCAACACCCAGAACCCGCCGCGCTACATGGTCAACCTGACCCTGGGCTCGCGCCTGTTCGACGAGCGCCTGACCTTCGGCACCCGCGTGGTCCACAACGCCGGCCCGATCAGCAAGCTGGACAAGGACTGGAACGTGGGCCTGTCGGCAATCCAGCAGTTGTACCGGCCGACCACCCTGGTGGATCTGTTCGCCAGCTGGAGCTTCAACGACCAGCTGTCGGTGGAAGCCGGCGTGGACAACCTGACCGACCGTTACTACCTGGACCCGCTTGCCCTGGGTGTGATGCCGGCCCCGGGCCGCACCGCGCGCCTGGCGTTGACCTGGAAGTACTGATCGGCGGGGTCGGATCCCTTTCCTGCGGAAAGGGCTCTGACCCCATCAGGTACGGCCATCCACGCATGGCGTGGATCTACCGGACAGCGGGTAGCGCCGGGCCATGCCCGGCGGATCGTGCAGATGAAGCGGTAGCGCCGGGCCATGCCCGGCGTCTGCTTACAGCCCGGTCGCCGCCTTCACCGCATCTTCGTGCAGCGACTCGTTCAGCTCGTCCACCACGGTGCTCCATGCCGCATCGGCCTGCAGCGACTCGGACAGGAACTGGCGCTGTGCATCGTTCCAATAGGCCGCCTCGGCCACTTCAACATCGGTGGCCAGCTGGTGCTCGCGGATGAAACGGGCGATGCCCTCGGCGCTGGCGTCCAGGCCCAGCTGCAGGAACAGATTGGTCATGCGCGGTTCGGTGGTGATCATCGTCGGTTCCGGGTGGAAAAAGGGGATGGCCCATTATCGGTGCACACGGGCTTGGGGAAAGCCCCGCGGCGAACGTCTACAGCAGGACGACCCTCCTGGCATTCCCCCATGAACGCACATATCGCTCCTGAAGACAGCCGCAGCCTGCGGCTCAAGGCCGCCACCCGCGACAGCCACGGTGCTCTGGACAAGCGCATCATGGCCGGCGACATTTTCGCCGACCGCAGCAACTTCGCTCGCTTCCTGCGCGTGCAGTATCGCTTCCACCGCAGCATCGATGCGCTGTATGCCAACCCTGCGCTGGACGCACTGCTGCCCGATCTCGGTGAGCGCCGGCGCCTGACACAGGTCGCGCGTGACCTGCAGGACCTGGAGCAGAGCCTGCCGGGCGCGGACATCGCCGCACTGCCGTCGGACCTGGCGCTGCCGGCCGCCCTCGGCTGGCTGTATGTGGCCGAAGGCTCCAACCTCGGCGGCACCATTCTGTACAAGATGGCCGCCAAGCTCGGCCTGGACCGTGATTTCGGCGCCCGCCACCTGGCCGCACATCCAGATGGCGCGGCGCGCCACTGGCGTGAGTTCACCGCTGCGCTGGACGCGGTACCGCTGAGTGTCGAGCAGGAACAGCAGGTGATCGATGCGGCCGATGCCGCGTTCCGCAGCGTGCACGGCCACGTCGAAGTGGAATTCGCCTGATGCACGGCGCGCGCCCACAGGTGCAGTGCTGATGCGCTGGCTCTGGTTCGCGCTGGGCTGGCTGATGGTGGGCCTCGGGGTGATCGGCGCGTTGCTGCCGGTGATGCCGACCACCATCTTCCTGATCCTGGCCGTGGGCTGCTTCGCGCGCAGCTCGCCGAAGTTCGAGCAACGCCTGCTGGCGCATCCGCGTTATGGCCCCTCGTTGCGGCTGTGGCGCGAGCAGGGCGCGGTATCGCGCAAGGGCAAGGCGTTCGCCAGTGCCGGCATGGCGGTGGGCTTCGCGCTGTTCTGCTGGGGCGCGCATCCATCCTGGCGCCTGCTGTTGGGCGTGGGCCTGTTCTTCGCGGTCAGCGCCGGCTACGTATTGAGCCGACCGGCGCCGCGGCTGGAGCCCAATCCTGTCGTGGAAGTGGACGACGCCAATGATCCGCGCGCGGCCCGCCGCCGCGCAGCGACCCCTGATGCTGATGGAAACCGAGACGATGCTGCCTGCTGATCTGGCCCCCGTGGCCGCCCCTGCATTGACCCCGTGGGGCATGTACCTGGCCGCCGACGTAGTGGTGAAAGCCGTGATGATCGCGCTGGCACTGGCATCGCTGGCCACCTGGACCGTGCTGCTGGCCAAGGGCTGGGAGCTGGCCCGCCAGACCCGGCAGCTGCGCGCGGCGCGCGCGCTGTTGCTGCAGGCGCCGAGCCTGCCCGGTGAGAGTGCGGATGCCAGTGTGCAACAGGGCATTGCGTTGGCGATGCTGGATGCGGCCCGCACCGAGTTGCGCCTGTCGCAGGATCTGGAAGGGCGCGACGGAATCAAGGAGCGCATTGCATCGCGCCTGGACCGCATCGAGCTGGAGACCGCGCGAGTGCAGCGGCGCGGCATCGGTGTGCTCGCCAGCATCGGCGCAGTGGCGCCCTTCGTCGGCCTGTTCGGCACGGTGTGGGGCATCATGAACAGTTTCATCGGCATCGCCCACAGCAATACCACTAATCTGGCGGTGGTCGCGCCGGGCATCGCCGAGGCCCTTCTGGCGACCGCGCTCGGCCTGGTCGCGGCAATTCCCGCGGTGCTGGTCTACAACCACTTCAGCCGCGTGTTGGCCGGCCTGCGGGGTCTGCTCGGGGACCTGTCGGCGGCTGTGCAGCAGCTGGTTTCGCGCGATCTCGATCGCACCGTGCCGCGTACCGCAGCAGCATCGCTGCGTGCGGTGCACTGAGGCACGACGATGGCGATCAGGACCGCGTCCGACCGCGACGACACGCCGGAAGAAGCGCACGAGATCAATGTCACGCCCTTCATCGATGTGATGCTGGTGCTGTTGATCATCTTCATGGTGGCCGCACCGTTGGCCACCGTATCGGTTCCGGTGCAGCTGCCGGCCAGCAGCGCCAGTGCCACGCCGCCGGAACAGGCGCCGGTGTATGTGACCGTGCAGGCCGATCTGTCGCTGCGCGTTGGTGAACAGGCCGTGGCGCGCGACGGGCTGGCGGCTGCATTGCAGGTGGCCACCCACGGCGACACCGCGCAGCGCATCTTCCTGCGTGCCGATACCCACGTGCCCTACGGCGAACTGATGGCGACGCTGGATGCGTTGCGTGCAGCGGGCTACCTGAAGGTGGCGCTGGTTGGCCTGGAGCAGGGAGCGCGATGAGTGGACTGCGGCGCTGGGCGACCAGCCTGGCGATCGTGCTGTTGGTGCATGCGCTGCTGATCGGCGCGGCCTGCTGGTGGGCGACGCGCGCACCGGTGCTGGCTGCGACGGCGCCGCCCGCCGCGCTGATGCTGGAACTGGCACCGATGGCGCAGGCACCGCCGGTGCCGCCGCGCGAAGTCGCCACCGGTCCACTGCAGCAGCAACAGCAGCGACAAGCGCCAAAGCCAGCGCTGCGTGAGCAACCGAAGGCGCCGGTGCAGCCGCAGGGCGAGCTGCCACCGCCGCGCACATCGGAGCCGACGCCGTCGCCGGATACTGCCGATGCCAACGTCGCGCAGACCAGCGCACCACCGCAGGTGGCCGCCGACGCAGCCGCACGCTACACCGCACCGCAGACCACGGCCGGTGAGCGCAGTCGCGCCGAGGCGACCTGGGAAGGACGCCTGCTTGGGCATCTGCAGAAGCACCGCCGCTATCCGCGCCAGGCCGAGCGGCTGCGCCAGCAGGGCGTGGTCTACGTGCGCTTTGCCGTGGCCCGTGACGGCGCGGTCTCGGGGTTGAAACTGGGCCGCAGCAGTGGCTTCGCGCTGCTCGACCAAGAGACGCTGGACACCGTGCAGCGGGCCAATCCGGTTCCAGCGCCGCCGGCCGAAGTGGCCGGCGACCCGGTGGAAGTGATGGTGCCGGTGTCGTTCTTCCTGCGAGGGCGCTGACCGGCCCTGCAGGTCGGATCCCTTTCCGCAGGAAAGGGCTCTGACCCCGTCGGGCCGGTCATCCACGCATGGCGTGGATCTACTACGGGCAATCACCGCACACCCGGCATGGCACTACAGCAACGGCACCAGCAGCAGCGCCACGATGTTGATGATCTTGATCAGCGGATTGATCGCCGGGCCGGCGGTGTCCTTGTACGGGTCACCGACGGTGTCGCCGGTCACCGCCGCCTTGTGCGCCTCGCTGCCCTTGCCGCCGAAGTGGCCGTCCTCGATGTACTTCTTGGCATTGTCCCAAGCGCCGCCACCGGTGGTCATCGAAATGGCCACGAACAGGCCGGTCACGATCGTGCCGATCAGCAGGCCGCCCAGCGCGCGTGGCCCCAGCAGCAGGCCGACCACCACCGGCACGGCCACCGGCAGCAGCGAGGGCACGATCATTTCGCGGATCGCCGAGCGGGTCAGCATGTCCACGGCACGGTCGTACTGCGGCTTGGCCGTACCTTGCATGATGCCGGGGATCTCGCGGAACTGGCGCCGAACTTCTTCCACCACTGCACCGGCGGCGCGGCCGACCGCTTCCATCGCCATCGCACCGAACAGGTAGGGAATCAGGCCGCCGATCAGCAGGCCGATGATCACCGTGTGGTCGCTCAGGTCGAAGCGGAATTCCTGTCCTGGATTGGCCGCCTGCAGGTTGTGGGTGTAGTCGGCAAACAACACCAGCGCGGCCAGTGCCGCCGAGCCGATCGCATAGCCTTTGGTGACCGCCTTGGTGGTATTGCCCACCGCATCCAGCGGGTCGGTGATGTCGCGGATCTCCGAAGGCAGCTCGGCCATTTCGGCGATGCCGCCGGCGTTGTCGGTGATCGGTCCGTAAGCATCGAGGGCGACGATCATGCCGGCCATCGACAGCATGGCCGTGGCGGCAATGGCGATGCCATAAAGGCCACCCAGCGCGAACGCACCCCAGATCGCCGCACACACGGCGACCACCGGCAGCGCGGTGGACTTCATCGAGATGCCGAGACCGGCAATGATGTTGGTGCCGTGGCCGGTGGTCGAGGCCTGCGCGACGTGCTGTACCGGCTTGTACTGGGTGCCGGTGTAGTACTCGGTGATCCACACGATCAGGCCGGTCAGAACCAGGCCGATCAGCGCGCAGCCATACAGCGCCATCGGTCCGTGCACGTTGTCGGCCATCAGCCCGGTGGTGATCGGGTAGAACGCGATCGCGGCCAGCACGCCGGAGACGATCACGCCCTTGTACAGCGCGCCCATGATCGAGCCGCCCGGCTTCACCTTGACGAACAGTGCACCGATGATCGAAGCGATGATCGACACACCGCCGAGTACCAGCGGATACAGGACCGCATTCGCTCCTGCCTCGGCCAGCATCAGGCTGCCCAGCAGCATGGTCGCGATCACGGTCACGGCATAGGTTTCGAACAGGTCGGCGGCCATCCCGGCACAGTCGCCGACGTTGTCACCGACGTTGTCAGCGATCACCGCCGGGTTGCGCGGGTCGTCCTCGGGAATGCCAGCTTCGACCTTGCCGACCAGATCGGCGCCCACATCGGCACCCTTGGTGAAGATGCCGCCGCCCAGACGCGCGAAGATCGAGATCAGCGACGAACCGAACGCCAGACCGACCAGCGCATGCAGCGCCTGCTCCATCGGCAGGCCCATGCGCAGCAGCAGGGCGTAGTAGCCGGCCACGCCCAGCAGGCCCAGGCCGACCACCAGCATGCCGGTGATCGCACCACCGCGGAACGCAACGTCCATCGCTGCACTGATGCCATGGCGTGCAGCCTCGGCGGTGCGCACGTTGGCGCGCACCGACACGTTCATGCCGATGTAGCCAGCTGCACCGGACAGCACCGCACCGACCGCGAAGCCGATCGCGGTGTACCAGCTCAGGAAGATGCCGACCAGCACGAACAGGACCACGCCGGCGATGCCGATGGTCAGGTACTGGCGGTTGAGGTAGGCGCGCGCGCCTTCCTGGATGGCCGTGGCGATGGCG
The DNA here is from genome assembly GCF_004684085.1 of Stenotrophomonas maltophilia. GTDB lineage: Bacteria > Pseudomonadota > Gammaproteobacteria > Xanthomonadales > Xanthomonadaceae > Stenotrophomonas > Stenotrophomonas maltophilia_AS. The sequence continues at coordinate 15,379 of NZ_SRHZ01000074.1, read as the reverse complement.
ACCATGCGTTCATTGCCGGTGGGTTGGCGCAGGATCCAGCGCGCCGAAACGATTCCGAACAGGATCGCGAGAATGGCGCAGCCCAGCGCCAGTGACAGCCCGTGACGTTCCAGCATTAGACCCCTCCGCAGAATGGATGTAGGCATCCAGTGGCGATGAACGGCACCACGAGGGGGACGACGGGCTGCAGCCTGGAACCAACCCGTACCGACCTTGGTGGTCGTCCGACGTATGGCGGTGTTCAGCATTCCCTGGTGCCCGCAGTATGCGTGTACCCGCGCCTGGATGGTAGCGCCGGGCCGCGCCCGGCGAGCGCAGCGGTTGCTGCACCGACGCCATATCCGTCGTCCCTATCACCACCTTTGCACCCCGTTAAGCCAGCCTCTGCAAGCCTGCGCGCAGTCCTGTCGGAGAATCCTCATGCGCCTGTCCTTGTTGATGCTTGCTGTCCTGGCCCCGGCCACGTCTGCCCTCGCAGCGGAAGCACCCGAACTGCAGCGCGCTGTCGGTGCACCGCAGGCGGTCGGCGCGGTGCATACGCTGCGACAGATCCCAGAGGCCTGCGCACGCCTGGAAGGTGCGTTCACCGGCCAGGCTGCCGAACCGTATCGCTTCGCACCGGTGCGCACCAGCGAGCAGTGCCAGCCGCGCGCACGCTTCGTCGACTACGCCAAGGCACAGCCGAGTGTGGACAAGGGCTGGAAGCTCAATGATGTGATCCGCGTGCCCAATGCCACCTGCCCGGCGCAGCAGGCGGTGGTGCGGGTGTGGCGCCTGCCGGTGAACAACACCCAGGCGCTGGATGGGCAGGGCCAGTCGCGCATCTATCTGGAAGAAGCCAAGAAGCAGGCCGCCGCCGGCAAGATCCCGCAGGTGACGATGTTCGCCGCGCAGTTGCAGATGGAAGGCAAGGCCTGCAATTGAGGTCGTCCGGCAGCGCGAATCCACGCATGGCGTGGATCTACTGGATGGGAGACCTGGGTAGTGCCGGCCGCTGGCCGGCATCCTGCCATCTTCACTCCGCCAGCTTCGCTCCACGCGCCAGCAGCAGCTCGCGCAGCGCCTTGCGGTGGCAGTGCGCTTCGTCCTCGCAATAGCAGCCCACGCTGATGTCGCTGTGCTGCGACAGCGCGGCCAGCAGGTCCAGCGCATGGGCCGCATCGGGCGCCTTCATCTCGGCCTTGTAGTGGCGGAAGAAGGCATTCCAGTCGGCCGCGGTCTTCGCTTCATGCGCCTGCTTCACCAGCGCCGCGCTGGGTGACAGGGTCGGGAACCAGACGTCGTACCAGTCCTGTTTTGCGAACTCACTGCGCGGCACGCCACGCGGCGGTCGCCGTACGGTGCCGATGCGCAGCCCCTCGCCGGCAGTGCGCGGAGTACCCAGTTGAACAACACGCAGTGCCATGGTGTGCCTCCCTTAAAAGGGGACGGAGGGGATTAAGTCGTATCCGACCCATCGCTGACGCTGTTGGAGATGACGGAGGGGCAGATGCGACTTAATCCCCTCCGTCCCCTTTTTCGGCTCAGCCTTCGAAGGCGGGCAGCTTCTGCTTCACCGCCACATTCTTCAGCGTCACGTACTTCGGCAGGCCATCGGCGCCATACGGCAGCGGGGCTTCGCCCTTGATCAGCGGCGACAGGTAGGCGCGCGCTTTGGCCGTGATGCCGAACCCGTCGCGGCGGATGAAGCCGGCGGGCATCTTTTTTTCATGGTTGGCGATCTTCGACAGCGGTGCCGCTTCGATCTTCCAGCGGTAAGGCGCGTCGCTGCTGCGCACGATCACCGGCATCACGCCATTCTGGCCCTTCAGCGCCAGCTGCACGGCGGCCTTGCCGACCGCCTGCGCCTGCTCCCAGTCGGTCTTGCTGGCCAGGTGACGGGCCGAGCGCTGCAGGTAATCGGGCAGCGCCCAATGCACCTTCAGGCCCAGCTGGTCCTTGACCCGGCCGGCCAGGTGCGCGGCCACGCCGCCCAGCTGCGAGTGCCCGAACGAGTCCTTGCCGCCGCCGGCGTCAGCAACGAAGCGGCCATCGGCGGTAGCGATGCCTTCCGAGGCCACCACCACGCAGTAGCCGACGCGTTCGACCACGGCCTTGACCTTGGCCAGGAACGCGGCCTCGTCGTAAGCGCGTTCGGGCAGCAGGATGATGTGCGGTGCTTCGTCATCGCCGTTGCCGGCCAGGCCGGCGGCCGCCGCCAACCAGCCAGCGTGGCGGCCCATGGCCTCGTAGATGAAGACGCGGGTGGAGGTCTCGGCCATCGCCGCCACGTCCAGTGCCGCCTCACGCACGGAAACAGCGGTGTACTTGGCTGCCGAGCCGAAGCCCGGACAGGTGTCGGTCACCGCCAGGTCGTTGTCGATGGTCTTGGGCACGCCGATGCAGGTCAGGTCGTAGCCGGACGCCTTGGCCAGCTGCGAGACCTTCAGTGCGGTATCGGCCGAGTCGTTGCCGCCGTTGTAGAGGAACCAGCGTACGTCGTGGGCCTGCAGCACCTCCAGCAGGCGGTCGTAGCGGGCACGGTCGGCGTCCAGTGATTTCAGCTTGACCCGGCACGAACCGAAGGCGCCACCCGGGGTGTGGGCGAGGGCGCGGATGGCTGCGGCACTCTCCTTGCTGGTGTCGATCAGCTCCTCGCGCAGCGCACCGAGGATGCCGTTGCGGGCAGCCAGGACCTTGATGCCCTTGGCGCGGGCCTGCTCGATCACCGCCGCTGCGGTGGCATTGATGACCGCGGTGACGCCGCCGGACTGGGCATAAAGGAGAGTACCGTTGCGCATGCTTCTACCTGCTCGGGGGAGGGGACATTGCAGTGACATTACCCGTATGCGGTAAAGTGGCGCTATTGCGGTGCAGCGATACCGGTCCGTCCGGGACGCGAACCTTCTTAATTTTCAACACGTTGGAGTCAGGTCAATGCGATTGGTTCTGTTGGGACCGCCCGGTTCGGGCAAGGGGACACAGGCGACGCGCCTGAAGGAAAAGCTGGGTATCGCCCACATTTCGACCGGTGACATGCTGCGCGCGGAGATCGCTGCCGGCTCTGAGCTGGGCAAGCAGGCCAAGGCGGTCATGGACGCCGGCAACCTGGTATCGGACGACATCCTGCTGGGCATGCTGGAGTCGCGCCTGACCCAGGCCGATGTCGCCAAGGGCTTCATCCTCGATGGTTACCCGCGCAATGTGGCCCAGGCCAATGCGATGGACGGCCTGCTGGCCAAGATCGGCCAGCCGCTGGACGCCGTGGTGCAGCTGGACGTGGCCACCGAACTGCTGGTCGACCGCATCGCCGGTCGTGCCAAGGAACAGGGCCGCGCCGATGACAGTCCGGAAGCGGTGCGTCAGCGCCTGCAGGTCTATAACGACCAGACCGCCCCGGTGGTCGACTTCTATGCCGCCCGTGGCACCCTGGCCCGCGTCGACGGCGTCGGCGAACTGGACGAGATCGAAGCCCGCATCCTGGCGGCGATCAAGGGTTGAACCGGCCGGGCCGGCGTCCTGCCGGCCCCTGGCACGTAAAAAAACACAGGCCTGATCCGCGAGGATCAGGCCTGTGTCGTTTGATAGGCGCCAGCGAAGGGCTTGCTCAGGGCCCCACAGCATGAGCTCCCTTGGGGATGGCCTCTTGGGGAGTAGGACCGGTTCGGGTACTGCGGCTGGCAGTTCGAATTGTGTCCGGGTTCACAGAACATCGCTATCAGGATTTCCCTGACAGAAGATTGGAGTTTCCTCACATCCTGTGTAGGACTTGTCTTACCCCCGGTCGGACATTGGCCCTATACAGCCGTCATCGGTCACAATCCTCGGTCATGAGCAGCGTACATATCCTTGCAATCGCCGGCACCTTCATGGGCGGCGTGGCCGCCCTGGCGCGGGAACTGGGCCATACGGTCAGTGGCAGCGACCAGGCCATCTATCCGCCGATGTCGACCCAGCTCGAGCAGCTGGGCATCACCCTGGACCAGGGCTACCGCGCCGACAGCGTGCCGGCCGGCACCGGCCAGGTGGTGATCGGCAACGCGCTCTCGCGCGGCAATCCGGCCGTTGAAGCCGTGCTCGATGCCGGCCAGCGCTACATTTCCGGCGCGCAGTGGCTGTCCGAGCAGGTCCTGCCGGGGCGGGATACCCTGGCCGTGGCCGGCACCCACGGCAAGACCACCACCACCACCATCCTCACCTGGCTGCTGGAAAGCGCCGGGCGCTCGCCCGGTTTCCTGATCGGCGGCGTAGCCGAGGACTTCGGCGTTTCAGCCCGGCTGGGCCAGGGCCGCGAGTTCGTGGTCGAGGCCGATGAGTACGACACCGCCTTCTTCGACAAGCGCAGCAAGTTCGTGCACTACCGGCCGCTGGTGGCCATCCTCAACAACCTTGAATACGACCACGCCGACATCTTCCCCGACGTGGCCGCGATCCAGCGCCAGTTCCACCACCTGGTGCGCACGGTGCCGGCACGCGGCCGCCTGATCGTCAACGGCGAAGATGCCCACCTGGCCGAAGTACTGGCGATGGGCTGCTGGACCCCGGTCGAGCGCTTCGGATTCGACCCGTCGATGGAATGGCACGCCGAACTGCTGGCTGCCGATGGCAGCGCGTTCCGCGTGCACCACCGTGGGCAGGCACTGGGTGATGTGCAGTGGTCATTGCTGGGCCGCCACAACGTGCTCAACGGCCTGGCCGCGCTGGCCGCCGCGCATGCGGTGGGCGTGGCCCCGGCCGAGGTGATCCCGGCGCTGGCGCGCTTCCGCAGCGTCAAGCGCCGCATGGAAGTGATCGGCAGCCACGATGGCATCACCGTCTACGACGATTTCGCCCATCACCCGACTGCGATCGCCACCACGCTGGAGGGCCTGCGTGCCAAGGTCGGCGACGCGCGCATCGTGGTCGCGATGGAGCCGCGCAGCAACTCGATGCGGCTGGGCGCGCATGCGCAGGCACTGGCGCCGTCGCTGGCGCTGGCCGATGAAGTGGTGTTCCTGCACCGGCCGGAGCTGGCCTGGGACGCCGCCGCAGTGATCGCCGCGGTGCGCGGCCAAGCGCATGCGGTACCGGATACCGACGCGCTGCTGGCGCAGCTGCAGTCCAGCGCGCGCAGCGGCGACCACGTGGTGTTCATGTCCAACGGTGGCTTCGACGGCGCACCGCGACGCTTCCTCGCCGCCCTGCAGGCCCGATGAGCGCCCACGGTTCACTGCCCCTGTTTCCGCTGCACACCACGCTGGTGCCCGGTGCAGCGGTGGGCCTGCGCGTGTTCGAGCGCCGCTACCTGGATCTGGTCCGCGACAGCGGCCGCAGTGGCGAGGGATTTGGTGTCTGCCTGATCCTCGACGGCCAGGAAGTGGGGCCTCCGGCGACGCCTGCTGCCTACGGCGTGCAGGCCCGCATCGAAGATTTCGATGTCGGCGCCGACGGCGTACTGCAGCTGCGCCTGCGCGGCGGGCGACGCTTCCATGTCGAGCGCACCCGCGTGCGCGACAACGGCCTGGTGGTGGCCGATGTGCATTGGTGCGAGGAAGATCCCGACGACGAACTGAAGCCGCAGCATGCGCTGCTGGCCACGGTGCTGGGGCACATCATCGAACAGGCCGGGGAGGCCTATGCGCCGGCCAATCCGGCGCTGCTGGACCAGGCCAGCTGGGTCGGCTGGCGGCTGGCCGAACTGCTGCCGCTGAGCGAGCAGCAGCGTCTGCAGCTGTTGCAGATGGATGACCCGGACCAGCGACTGCAGCAGTTGCTGGGCTGGATGCCGTAGCCGCCGGCCTCGGGTGGGTGTGCACCTTGGTGCACACGCTGGGGTATGCGTGGAATGCCATCCACGCATGGCGTGGATCTACTCCGTCGGACTTGGTTCGGCGCTACCTGTCCGTGTTCCGGCAGCGCCGGGCCATGCCCGGCGGTTCCATCACGGCGTGGTCTTCAACCGCAGCACCGGCAGCCCGGTTTCGCTGTGCACGTCCTCGCGTTGCGGAAGCTCCTGCACGGCTTCCTTCACCGCATTCAATGCCGGATCGACGCCACGTAGCGGATGCCACATGCCGATCCACTCGAAGTGACGCTCGTAGCGCAGGGTCTGTGCACTGCCCAGCCACAGCGGCGTGCTGCCGGGTTGCAGCTGGGCCGGTGCCGGCCACAGGCGCAGCACGTAGCGCTCATCCGGCTTCGCACCCTGGCGCACCATCAGCAGTGCTTCCACGCGGGTGTCCAGCGTCGCCGGCAGCACCGGCAGCTCATCGGCGCCGGTGTTCTTGTCCAGCATCAACAGCGCCTGCTGCCAGCCGGCCTGCTCCTGCCGCTTCCAGCCGCGTGCTTCCAGCTGTGCCTGCAATGGTGCCAGCGGACCGGCTACCTGCACGTCCAGTGGCCAGCGCTGATCGTCGTCGAACTCGTTGCGGCGTGCTGGCAGCGTGGCCCACTCGTGCTGCCACCAGGCTTGCATGTCCATCGCCTGCGGGGCCGGCAGGGCCGGTTCGAAGCGTTCCAGCTTCACCGCGATGTTGCGCGGCGCGTACCACATGGCCGCGACCGCGAAGACGCCATAGAACAGCCAGGCCACCGGCTTTACCCAGAACGAGCGGTTGAAGCGGCGGCGGTAGGCGATGCCCAGCACCAGCAGCCAGAACGTGCCGAACAGCATGCCGCCGATCACATCGCTCAGCCAATGCGCGCCCAGGTACAGCCGCGAGAAACCGATCAGGCTGACCACGATGCCCGATACGAGGTAGGGCCAGACGCGGGTACGGCCGGGCATCTCGCGGGCGATCAGCACCGCGAAGAAGCCGAAGGTGATGGTGGCCATGGTCACCGACACCGAGGGGAAGCCGAAGCCACTGCTGGCATCGATCGGGCGCACCACATCCACGGTGGCACCCAGCAGCATGGTCAGCGCCAGGCCGAAGGCAAGGGCGGCCAGCCAGTGTGCGGCCGCCATCCAGCGCCGGCGCCAGATCAGGTAGCCCATCGCCGCAGCGGTGGCCGGCAGCAGTACCTGCCAGGCGCCCAGCGAAGCCAGCGCGGCCATCGGGTAATCGGCCAGCGGGTTGCGCAGGGCCAGCATGGCCTGGTGCACCAGCAGGTCGATCGCCAGCGGCTCGCCGTGCGCGACCACCACGGTCAGCAGCGCGAACCAGCCCCAGCCGAGCAGCAGCAGCATCAAGGCCAGCATCGCCAGCGGTACCGATTCGCGGCGCTTGGGATCGAGCACGCCCACCGTGTAACGGCCCAGCGTGGGGTGCCGGTTTGACCAGTCGAGCAGCTTTGCCACCCAATTGTCCATGCGCGCGGCCGACCAGCGGTAGCCGTACAGCACGATGGCCCAGACCAGGCTGAGGATCACCGCCAGCAGGCCGACCACCACCACCAGTCGACCGGCTACGGCAGCCACCGCATCATAGGCTTCACCCAGGATCCAGCCCGGTGCCAGGAACAGCACCGCCCAGGAAATGCTGGCGATGCCGCTGGCCTGCACGTAACGGCTGGCGGGCATCTTCATCATGCCGGCGATGGCTGGCACGAACGGGCGGATCGCACCCACGTAGCGTGCGATCAGGATGCTCTTGAAGGCATTGCGGCGGAACAGGTTCTCGCCGCGGTCGAGCAGCTGCGGGTAGCGGCTGAACGGCCATACGCCACGCAGGCGGTCGCCCCAGCGTCGGCCGATCCAGTAGCTGATACCGTCGCCGGCGAAGGCGCCCAGGGCTGCCGCCGCCACCGCGTACGGTCCGGAGATCTGGCCCAGGCCGATGAACACACCGACCGCGAACAGCAACGGCAGCGCCGGCACGATGGCGCCAAGAATGATGACCGCATCGCAGAAGGCGATGAGGAAGATAACGGCACCCGCCAACACGGGGTGAGCGGCAATCCACGCGAGCGTGGCGTCGATCCATGAAGAGTCCATTGCCCGATTATAGGGGCGTGAAGGTGACTGGTTCCCAGCCGCTTCATGACCGTTTGCAACCAGCGCCATCGCCTAGAATGGGGCCATGCCGCATACGCCAGACGCTCCACCGCATGCTTTGAAGGCCGACAGCTTCGGCCGCATCCTCCTTGTGAACGGCCCCGATGGTCCCTTCGTGCGCCGTGATCTGGGCGCCACACCGCTGTGGCTGCGGCTGCCGGCCTGGTGGCTGGCGCGCCGCGAGGCCCGCGCGCTGCAGCACATCCACGGCATGGCCGATGTGCCGCAGTTGCTGGCGTGGAATGGCCATCACCTGGACCGCAGTTTCATGGCCGGCGACGCCATGTACCAGCGCCCGCCACGTGGCGATCTGGCCTGGTTCCGCTCGGCGCGTCGCCTGCTGCAGCAGCTGCATCGCAACGGCGTGGCCCACAACGATCTGGCCAAGGAAGCCAACTGGCTGGTCACCGACGATGGTCGGCCGGCACTGATCGACTTCCAGCTGGCGGTGATCGGCAACCCGCGTTCGCGCTGGATGCGGCTGCTGGCCCGCGAGGACCTGCGCCACCTGCTCAAGCACAAGCGCATGTACTGCCGTGAATCGCTCACCCCGGTGGAGAAGCGCGTGCTCAAGCGCACCTCGTGGGTGCGCGAGCTGTGGTTCGCCACCGGCAAGCCGGTCTACCGCTTTGTGACCCGGCGCATCCTGCACTGGGAAGACAACGAGGGGCAGGGGCCGAAGCCGTGAGTCCATCGCGGGTGGTGACCGCCGCGCCGAGCGCGGGCAGCGTCCTGCGCCCGCAGCTAGCTGGCGCCGACTTTGTACACGCCTGCCAGGCGGCAATCCGTCGTGATGGGCGCTCGGCCTTGCAGGCCTACCGCGATGTGGCTGCGACCATTCCCGGCTGGTTCGATGGGCTGATGGCGCTGCGCAACCACGGCATGCGCCTGCTCGGCATGAAGCATCTGGGCTCGTTGCGTGCGGTGCAGGTTGCCGAGGATCCTCAACCCGGCCAGCGGCTGGGCATCTTCACCCTGCAGTCGCTGGATGACGATGCCATCGTGCTGGAAGACAACGACCGCCACCTGCGTGTGCAGCTGGCCCTGCAATGGCAGGGCGACCTGCTGGAAGTGGCGACGGTGGTGCATACGCACAACGCGTTCGGGCGCGCGTACATGCTGCCGGTGGCCCCGGTGCATCGATTGATCGTGCCGCATCTGCTGCAGAAGCAGGTGCAGTTGTACCGGTGACGCGACACTGCGTCCGCCGGGCCATGCCCGGCGACACGCGGCGTTTCCGGGTTACGGCGTCGCCGGCACGACCTGCTGACCAATGAAGTTGCGCTTGGCGTCGAAGTCGTAGGCGATCTGCAACTGCCCCACATCCGGGCAGGCGTGGCAGTCGCGCAGCGGCGTGCGGTACAGCAGGCGGATGCCGCCGTTGTCCAGCGGCGAGGCGCCGGCCGACTGCGCCGGTGCGAACGGCGTCGCCTGCGGGTTCGCCGTCAGCAGCTGTTGCACGGCGGGATCGGCACGCAGGGTGTCGTCCAACTGCACTGCATCCACATCGATACGCTTGCCGCTGGCATCGACCAGGCGGGTGCCTTCATTGGTGTTGGCGCGGAACGGATACTCAACCGTGGCGATGCCCAGCCCTTCGTTCTCGTGCCAGGCGGTCACATAGGCCAGCTCTCCGCCACTGGAAAGCTGCTCGGCGGCCGTGATGGCATCGGCGCTGGCACCACCGGCGCGCATCGCATCGCGCAGGCAATCACGGGTCGCGGCATTCTCGCCCTGGCGGCAGGCGTTGAGGTCGCCATCCCAGACCACCGCCTCGCTCCAGCGCATCTTGCCGTCAGCGGCAGCCTTCTCCGCGCTGGGCGCGTCACCGGCGGGTGGCTCCTTGCCGGGTTCCGGCGAACCGCCCTGGCAGGCAGTCAGCAGGGCGAGCCCCAGGGCAGGCAGCAACAGGCGGGAACGGCGCATGGCGTGGACCTCGTGCGTTGTCTGGAGGCCCGAGTATCGTCAAGGCCGGGTGAACTCCGCGTCGGCGCGGCATACTAGCGGCTCATTGCATACGCTGGAGTGTGGAACGTGGGCAGTCTGCAGGGCAAAACCCTTTTCATCACCGGTGCCTCGCGCGGCATCGGCCTGGCCATCGCACTGCGCGCTGCGCGCGACGGGGCCAACGTGACCATCGCCGCCAAGTCGGCGGTCGCCAACCCGAAGCTGCCTGGCACCATCCACACCGCCGCCGAAGCGGTGAATGCCGCAGGCGGCCAGGGCCTGGCCCTGAAGTGCGACATCCGCGAGGAAGACCAGGTCAACGCGGCGGTTGCGGCCACTGTGGATACCTTTGGTGGCATCGACATCCTGATCAACAACGCCAGCGCGATCTGGCTGCGCGGCACGCTGGATACGCCGATGAAGCGCTTCGACCTGATGCAGCAGGTCAATTCGCGTGGCAGTTTCCTGTGCGCACAGGCCTGCCTGCCGTACCTGCTGCAGGCGCCGAACCCGCACATCCTCACCCTGGCACCGCCGCCGAGCCTGGAGCCGAAGTGGTGGGGTGCGCATACCGGCTACACGCTGGCGAAGATGGGTATGAGCTTCGTCACCTTGGGCCTGGCCGCGGAATTCGGTCCGCAGGGCGTGGCGGTGAATACGCTGTGGCCGCGCACCGTCATCGCCACCGATGCGATCAACATGATTCCGGGCGTGGATGCAGCCGGCTGCCGCACGCCGCAGATCATGGCCGATGCCGCGCACGCGGTGCTGGTGCGCGAAGCGGCGGGCTTCCACGGCCAGTTCCTGATCGACGATGAAGTGCTGGCGCAGGCCGGTATCACCGATCTTTCCGGTTACGCGGTGGATCCGTCGCGTCCGTTGTTGCCGGATCTGTTCCTGGATTGAGCTGGTTCCTGAAACGGGAAGCCCTCGTCAGGATAACGCTGGTGCCGTACTGTCCTCCCCCCTGTACAACATGGATGTCCCGTATGAGTCATTCCGCCGCTTGTCGCCGCCTGCTTGTGTTTCCCGTCCTTTGTCTGCTGCTGTCGGCCTGCAGCGATGCGGGAGTGGGGTCTGGCTCTGGCTTGCGCGAACGCAAAGCCAGCGCCTATGCAAAGTGCCGAAATGCAATGGAACTGAGCGTTGCTGGCGGGTTTGAACGATATACAAGCTGGATGAAGGATGCTGACGCGGGCCCTACGGGAATGGAGACAGTTCCGCGCGGGCCGGGCTGGAGTGCCAGTGACGTCGAATACAACTGCGGCAACGCGGTGACGGAGGCATTGGAGCGGCAGCCCGCCGTCACGTTCGACGCGGCAGCCCGGGAGTACCATCAAGCGTTGCTGGCCTTGCAGGCCGTCGCTGAGCCTGTTGATCGCTATTATCGTCGCGAGGAGTTCCGTCGTGATGGCGGCGCGGGCATGCGCCGCCAGCACACTGCCCTGATGCAGGCTTACGCGACGTACTTTGCAGCGAACGAAGTACTGGATGCTGCCCTGCATCAGCACGACCTTGCCTACCGCGCTGAGTTGCTGGCGAGGACGGAGGGATATCAGGGAAGGTCCACCGACTACTACGCACTACGTTTCGTGGGTGAAGGCCGTGATCTGGTGCGCTCGCTGCGGGGGCCGACGCCGGACCTGGTAGCTGCACGCAACCAACTGCAGCAGTATCAGACCATGCTCCAGCAAGCGCAGAGCAGCGGCATCGGCAAAGATGTGGCGGCGTGGCGCCTGTTCGAGCTTTCCGCCGATACCTTGGTCAGTGAAGCCTGGCATCGTGTCGAGCGTCTGGAAAAGGGCCAGCCGATTGTTGAGCAGGTTCCGGCCGTGCTGTTGCCTGGTATGCGGCCCACGGTGTATGCGTCCCCTGGCGCCCTGTCGCGACTGAACGATGCCTATGGTGACCTGGCCGCGGCAAGTGGCCGCCTTCCCTGATTCCTTTCCCGGGGCCATGGTCCACGCGCCTGGGCACGCTGGCCTCAGCTGTTGAACGTTTCGGGAAGGATCCCGCCGCACTTGCGGCAGTGCAGTGCATCCGGTTCATGGCCTTCCAGCCCACAGTCCGGGCAGCCACGCGCATCGCGGCGCGCGGCCTGTTCGGCTTCACGCATGGTGCTGGCCAGCTCGGCGGTGTAGATGCCGGTGGGCACGGCGATGATGCTGTAGCCGATCAGGATCAACACCGAGGTGACGAAGCGGCCAAGCACGGTCTGCGGCACGATGTCGCCGAAGCCGACCGTGGCCATGGTCACCACCGCCCAGTACATGCTGGCCGGAATATTGGTGAAGCCGTGTTCCGGGCCCTCGATCACGTACATCAACGCACCGGCGATGATGGTGATGGTGATCACCGTGAACAGAAAGACCAGCACCTTGCGCCGGCTGCGCCACAGCGACGTCATCAACACGCCGCTTTCCTCGATGTAGCGGGTCAGCTTGAGGATGCGGAACACGCGCAGGATGCGCAGCGCGCGTACCACCAGCAGGCTCTGCGCGCCGGGGATGAACATCGACAGGTAGGCGGGCAGGATCGACAGAAGGTCGATGATGCCCCAGACACTCACCGCGTAGCGCAGCGGGCGCTTGACCACCGCCAGCCGCAGCAGGTACTCGGCGGTGAAAATGATCGTGAAACCCCATTCCAGGATGTACAGGCCGGTGGACCATTCGGCATGCAGGTGCTGCACGCTGTCGATCATCACCACCAGGATGCTGGCGATGATCGCTACCACCAGGATCAGGTCGAAATTGCGCGAAGGCCGGGTGTCGTGGCGGTAGATGATGTCGAACCACCGACGGCGCCAGCCGGTCTCGGTGGCGGGGTTCAGCTGGGGGGCGGAAAACGGTCGCATGGGCGCATTGTGCCGCAGGGGTTCCGGCGCGAGAATGGGGATTCCTGAACCCTGCCGACTGCCATGACCGCCGCTACCGATCCGCTGATCTCCCTTTCGCACTATTACCTGCCGGTCTACAAGCCCCGCCAGGTGGTACTGGAGCGAGGCCAGGGCGCCCGCGTGTGGGACAGCCAGGGCCGTGAGTTCATCGATCTGGCCGCCGGCATCGCCGTGTGTGGCCTGGGCCACAACGATCCGGACCTGGTGGCCGCGCTGGTCGAGCAGGCCGGCAAGCTCTGGCACACCAGCAACGTGTTCTACAGCGCGCCGCCGCTGCACCTGGCCGAGGAACTGGTGAAGGCCAGCCGCTTCGCCGAGCGCGTGTTCCTGTGCAATTCCGGCGCCGAAGCCAACGAAGTGGCGATCAAGATGGTCCGCAAGTGGGCCTCCAGCCAGGGCCGCCCGGCCGACAAGCGGGTGATCATCACCTTCCGTGGCAGCTTCCACGGCCGCACCATGGGCGCGGTGACCGCCACTGCCCAGCCGAAGTACCAGGAAGGCTACGAGCCGCTGCCCGGTGGCTTCCGCTACATCGATTTCAACGATGAGGTGCAGCTGGAAACCGCGATGGCCGCCGGCGACGTGGCGGCGGTGATGCTGGAGCCGATCCAGGGCGAGGGCGGCGTGATGCCGGCCAAGTCCGGTTTCCTCAAGCGCGTGCGCGAACTGTGCGACCAGCACAACGCACTGCTGGTGCTGGACGAGATCCAGGCCGGCATGGGCCGCACCGGCACGCTGTTCGCGCACTGGCAGGATGACGTGGTGCCGGACATGGTCACCCTGGCCAAGGCACTCGGCGGTGGCTTCCCGATCGGCGCGATGCTGGCCGGGCCGAAGGTGGCCGAAACCATGCAGTTCGGTGCGCACGGCACCACCTTCGGTGGCAACCCGCTGGCTGCTGCGGTGGCCCGCGTGGCACTGCGCAAGCTGGCTTCGGCGGAGATCGCCGCCAACGTCAGCCGCCAGTCGAAGGCGCTGCGTGATGGCTTCGCCCGCATCAACGAAGAGTTCGGTGTGTTCAGCGACGTGCGTGGCCGTGGCCTGATGCTGGGCGCGGTGCTGAGCAAGGACTTCGCCGGCCAGGCCGGTGCGATCCTCGACCATGCCGCCGAGCAGGGCCTGCTGACCCTGCAGGCCGGCCCGGACGTGCTGCGCTTCGTGCCGTCGCTGAACATCACCGACGAAGAAGTGGCCGAAGGCCTGAAGCGCCTGCGCGCAGCAATTGCTGCGTTCATCGCAGCGCGCTGAAGCCCTGGCGCCGGGGTCGGATCCCTCTCCAGCGGAGAGGGCTCCGACCCCGATCAGCTCACCGCGTAACGCTTCAACACCTTGCCCAATCCCCGGCCATCGCGCACGGTTTCCGCGCGCAGGCCGGCAGCGCGTGCGCCGCGCACATTGGCGAACAGGTCATCGACGAACAGCGTGTGTGCAGGGGCCACGCCGAGCGCCTCCAGCGTGTGCAGGAACACTGCAGGCGCGGGTTTGCGCAGGCTGAAATCCGCGCTGCAGAACACGCGGCCCTGCAGCGTCGGGAACAGTTCCGGTAGCAGGATGGGCAAGGCCTGCACCATCAGCGCGCCGTTGTTGGTCAGCACCGCCATCGGCAACTGCAGGGCCTGCAGTCGCTGCAGCACGGCAGCCTGCGGATGGCTGGCGGCCTGGCGTGCGGCAATCCACGTGGTCTCATCGACGGTCCTGCCCAGACGCTCGCCCAACCGTGCCAGATAGGTCGGGCCATCCAGCGTGCCATCGTCATGTGCCGCTTCCAGTCCGCTGTCATACAGTGCGGCCTGTACGGCCTGTGTCGGAACCTGCAGTGCCTGCGCCAGATGCAGCACGCGCTGCGCCCGCTGGTACTGCACCAGCACGCCATCCACATCCAGCAACAACAGATCGATCCGCATCGGCCGAGCATGCCATTGCAGTGGGTGCGCGGAAACCCTGGAGTGGGCATGCGACAGACGGTCGCAGCCGAGGTTGCATGGGCCTGCCTAGAATGGCGCTTGAATCCGCAGGAGATGCAACGATGAAGGCTTGGATGGTGGCAGTGGGACTGGGCGCGCTGATGCTGGCGCCGTCGGCGATGGCGCGGGTCTGTGCGGTGAGCATCGACAGCACCGACCAGATGAGCTTCAGCAGCCGCGAGATCAAGGTCGCCGCCGATTGCACCGCCGTGGACCTGACCCTGCGCCACACCGGCAAGCTGGCCGCTACCGCGATGGGCCACAACTGGGTGCTGACCCGCAGTGCCGATTACCAGCCGGTGGCGATGGCGGGCATGCGCATGACCCTGGCCGACAGCTACCTGCCGAAGGCCGACAAGCGCGTGCTGGCGCACACCAAAGTGATCGGCGGTGGCGAGACTACGCGCGTGCGGTTCTCCACCCAGGGCCTGCAGAAGGGCGGTGACTACACCTTCTTCTGCTCGTTCCCCGGCCACTTCGCGATGATGAAGGGCACGTTCGTCTTCGGTTGAGTGCAGCCACGCATGGCGTGGCTCTACTTGTAGATCCACGCCATGCGTGGATGGAAAAAGGGGACGGAGGGGATTAAGTCGTTTGTGCACAAACGACTTAATC
>NZ_SRHZ01000073.1 GCF_004684085.1 Stenotrophomonas maltophilia | reverse complement strand
GTCGTTTGTGCACAAACGACTTAATCCCCTCCGTCCCCTTTTTCGTGCAGGGCGGTCTCAGCCCTTGGCAGCCTTGAACGCCACGCGCGCGGCGGCCAGCGTCGCCTCGATCACCGCATCATCGTGCGCGCTGGACAGGAAGCCGGCCTCATACGCAGACGGTGCCAGGAACACGCCCTGGTCCAGCATTGCATGGAAGAAGCGGTTGAACGCCGGGATGTCACAGGCGGTGGCCTGCGCATAGGTCTCCACCTTCTCGCTGGTGAAGAACAGCCCGAACATCGCGCCCACGCAGGTGGTGGTCACGGCCACGCCGGCTTCGGCGGCAGCGGCTTCCAGACCCGCACACAAGCGCGCGGTGCGCTCGGCGAGGTCGGCATGGAAACCCGGCTGCTGGATCAGTTCCAGCATCGCCAGACCGGCGGCCATCGCCACCGGATTGCCGCTCAGCGTGCCCGCCTGGTAGATCGGGCCGGCCGGGGCGATCTGCTGCATCAGCTCGCGGCGACCGCCGTAGGCACCCACCGGCATGCCGCCGCCGATGATCTTGCCGAAAGTGGTCAGGTCCGGCGTGATGCCGTAATGCGCCTGCGCACCGCCGAGGGCGACGCGGAAGCCGGTCATCACTTCGTCGAAGATCAGCAGCGTGCCGTGCGTCGTGCACAGTTCGCGCAGGTGCTGCAGATAACCGTCGCGCGGCGGAATGCAGTTGGCGTTGCCGACCACCGGTTCGATGATCAGGCCGGCGATGTCCCCACCCTGTTCCTCGAACAGCGCAGTGGCCGCCTCGAAGTCGTTGTAGGGCAGGGTCAGGGTCAGTTCGCTCAGCCCGGCCGGAACGCCTGGCGAGGTCGGCACGCCCAGGGTCAGCATGCCGCTGCCGGCCTTGACCAGGAACGAGTCGCCATGGCCGTGGTAGCAGCCTTCGAATTTCACGATGCGGTTGCGGCCGGTCGCACCGCGCGCCAGGCGGATCGCCGACAGCGTAGCCTCGGTGCCGGAGTTGACCATGCGCACCATCTCGCACGACGGCACCAGGCGGGTGATGGTCTCGGCCATGGTTACTTCGGCCGCGCACGGCGCACCGAACGACAGGCCATTGTCGATGGCCTTCTTCACCGCCTGGCGCACGGCCGTGTGGTTGTGGCCGACGATCATCGGGCCCCAGGAACCGACGTAATCGATGTAGCGGTTGCCGTCGACGTCGTACAGGTAGGCGCCGTCGGCGCGCTCGACGAAGAACGGCTCGCCGCCGACCGACTTGAACGCGCGCACCGGCGAATTGACGCCGCCCGGCAGCAGTTGCTGGGCGCGGGAGAACAGGGCGTGGGACTGGTCGTGGTTCATGCGGATTTCCTGGGCATTACGCGAACTGGGCGAGGTAGGCGCGCTGGGTCGCCACCGGGTCTTCGGCGGCAAACACGCTGCTGACCACGGCGACCAGATCGGCGCCGGCGTCGATGATGGGACCGACATTGTCCGGCGTCAGCCCGCCGATCGCCACCCGCGGCACGCCCAGTGCGGCGCTTTGCCGCAGCAGGTCGGTATGGGCGCGGCTGCTGGTGACCTTGGTGGTGGTCGGGAAGAAGGCGCCGAAGGCCACGTAACTGGCGCCGGCGGCCACCGCCTTTTCGGCATTGGCCAGCTGGTCGTAGCAGGAGGCGCCGATGATGGCCTCGGCACCGAGCAGCGCGCGCGCGCTGGGAATGTCACCGTCGGTGCCGCCCAGATGCACGCCGGCCGCGCCAACCGCCTTGGCCAGTGCCGGGTCGTCGTTGATGATCAGCGGCACGCCGTGCTCCGCGCACAGCGCCTGCAGGGCGGTGGCCTGCTCCCGTCGCAGCGCGTCGCTGGCGGTCTTGTTGCGGTACTGCAGCCAGGTGGCGCCGGCGGCCAGCAGCGGCGCGGTACGCGCCAGCAGGCGCGTGGTATCGGGCTCGTCCGGAGTGATCAGGTAGACGCCACGGGGCGCCGGGGAAGCAGAAGTCATCGATGGCTACCGGTAAGTGGACCGCGATGGGACAATGGCGGCCCGTGAATCCAGCCCCGATTATCCGATGAGCGATGCCACCCCCACCACCTTGCGCACCTGGATGTGCGTGGTCTGCGGCTTCCTTTACAGCGAAGCGGAAGGCTTGCCGGAGGAGGGCATCGCGCCGGGGACGCGCTGGGAAGACATTCCCGAGACCTGGACCTGCCCGGACTGCGGGGTGACCAAGGCCGATTTCGAGATGGTCGAGATCGATTGAGGGAGGGGCCGCCGGGCATGGCCCGTCGCTACCGGTGGGTGCGGACCGTTGGTCCGCACACCTGACAGAATCAATGCAACCGCGGCACCGGCCCACCGAGATCGATCAGCTTCTCGCGCAGCCACTGCGCATCGCTGGCCTCGGGGTTGCGCTTCAGATACTGCCCCAGGTCATGGCGGGCACCGCCCAGGTACTCCAGCTGCAGATAGGCCAGGCCGCGGTCGCGCAGGGCATCGTCCTGCTCCGGGGCCAGTTTCAGCAGGCGGTCGGCACTGCGCGCGGCGCGGTCCCATTCGCCCGCCTCGGCGTACACACCGTGCAGGTTGCGCAGCATGCGCATCAGGATCGCGCGTGCCGGCGCCGGGTCGAGGATCTGCGCCAGCACCTGGTCGTCGGGCATCTGCCCACCCAGATGTGATTTGGCCCGCTCGCGCAGTTCGTCCACGTCCAACGGGCGGCCACCGTTGAACGGGTCCATCACCAGCACACCGTCGTCCACCGGCAGGCGCACCAGGAAGTGGCCGGGGAAGGACACACCGTCGAGTGGGATGCCCAGCCGGCGCGCGACTTCCATCTGCACCAGCGCCAGCGAGATCGGGTTGCCCAAGCGGCGCTCGAACACCTGGTTGAGGTAGCTGTTGCGCGGGTCGTAGTACTCGTCGTGGTCGCCGCTGTAGCCCAGCTCGTCGAACAGGTGGCGGTTGATCGCCGCCATCTTCAATGGGCTGTTCTCGATGCTGTCCACTTCCGAGCGCAGGTGGTCGACATGGCTCTGGATCAGCGCGTCGTAGGTCGACGGCTGCAGATCGGGGTATTCATCGCGCGCGATCAGCAGTGCGGTCGGCAATAGGGGCAGCGCCTCGTCTTCGAGGTCGGCCAGTGCATCCCAGTCGGGGAGAGAGATCCGGTCCTGCATGACCACAGACTGGCGTCATTCGCAGGCGGTTTCAAGCGGTGTGGCGTGAAAAAGTCACGGCCTGGGTCGATGGGCTTCCGGTGGGTGTGGACCTTGGTCCACACCACAGCCTGCCAGCATGCGGCAAGTCAGTGCCGACCAAGGTCGGCACCTACCGGTCCTCCTCAACGCAGGGCGAGGATCTACTCGATGCCCGGGCCGAAGGTCAGCTGGGTGCCGTCCTTCAGCTTGAGCTTCTCCGCCTGACCTGCATTGAGCTCCAGCACATAGCGCGCCGGCCCACCGCTGGGGTAGGGCGGGCACATGTCGCCGGCCGAGCACGGCGGTACGTCGCGCTGCTGGCTGACCAGCTTGCGCTGGCTGTCGAAGTACAGGATGTCCAGCGCAAGCTTGGTGTTCTTCATCCAGTACGCCTGCATCTCTTCGCGGTCGTGGATGAACAGCATGCCGTGATCGGCGGCCATCTGGTCGCGGAACATCAACCCGCGCGCGCGGGTCTCATCGTTGGTGGCCAGCTCGACCTGGTAGCGGGCGCCATCCAGCTCGACCCAATGGCGGGCCGCGTCGGTGGCACAGCCGGTCAGGGCCAGCAGCGGAAGCATCAGCAGCGAACGCAACAGCGACATCGTCAGGATCCTTGCAGAAGGTCAGAGCACGACCGGCGGCTCGCCGCCGACGATCACCACATCGGCGCGACGGCGTGCGAACAGGCCGACGCAGACCACGCCCGGCAGCTGGTTGAGCTCGCGCTCCAGCTTTTCCGGGTCGGTGATCTGAAGGTTGTGGATGTCCAGGATCTGGTTGCCGTTGTCGGTGACCACGCCTTCACGCCAGGTCGGCTGGCCGCCGGTCATGTCGCGGATCTGGCGGGCGATCAGGCTGCGCGCCATCGGGATCACTTCCACCGGCAGCGGGAACCTGCCCAGCACCGGCACCTGCTTGCTCGGGTCGACGATGCAGATGAAGCGCTCGCTGGCCTCGGCGATGATCTTCTCGCGGGTCAGCGCAGCACCGCCGCCCTTGATCAGGCACTTGTTGGCATCGCACTCATCGGCGCCGTCCACGTAGAGCGACAGGTTGCCGCTGTGGTTCAGCTCGATCACCTCGATGCCGTGCTGCTTCAGGCGCGCGGTGCTCTGCTCGGAGCTGGACACGGCGCCCTTGATGCGGTGCTGGATGCGGGCCAGGGCATCGATGAAATAGGCCACGGTGGAACCGGTGCCGACACCGACGATCATGCCGTCTTCAACGTACTCGATGGCTTTCTCGGCGGCCAGGCGCTTGGCTTCGGACATGGGAGAACTCTCAGGCAGGGAATCAGGATTTCTTTTCCAGCGACAGCAGCAGCTTCCACTGCGCGGCGGTCACCGGGAACACCGACAGGCGGTTGCCCTTGGCAACCAGCGGGAAGCCTTCACCGAGCTCTTCGGCGTGCAGCTTGATCTCGTCCAGCGCGATCACCTGCTTGAGCTTGCGGTCGAAGGCCACGTCCACCAGCATCCAGCGCGGGTTCTCGCGCGTGCTCTTGGGGTCGTGGTAGTCGGATTTTGGATCGAACTGGGTGTCGTCCGGATAGGCCGTGCTGGCCACCGTGGCCAGGCCGACGATGCCGGGCACCTTGGTATTGGAGTGGTAGAACAGGATGCCGTCGCCCACCTGCATGCCATCACGCATGAAATTGCGCGCCTGGTAGTTGCGCACCCCGTTCCAGGGTTCGACCTTGACCTTGGCCAGGTCATCGATGGAGAAGGCGTCCGGTTCGGACTTCATCAGCCAGTAGCGCTTGCGGGCGGTCATGCGTTCACGGGGGCAGCGGAGGGGAACAGGGTGCCGTCTTCGGTGCAGATCGCATCCACCGGCACGTCCCACGACGCCACTGGCAAGGATTCGACCTGCTGCACCGCGAACGCCGCGCCGACCAGCCAGGGTGGCGCCGGCCGATCATGGCGGAAGGCGAAGCTGCGATCATACCAGCCGCCCCCCATGCCCAGCCGCCGGCACTGGGTGTCGAAGCCCACCAACGGGGTCACCACCAGTGTCATCTGCGCCGGTTCCAGCGTGTCTTCCACGGCCACGTCCGGCTCGGGGATGCCGTAGCGGTTGCTGGTCAACGGTTGTCCGGGCCGCCATGGCGCGAAACGCAGCACGTCGCCCGCCAGCACCGGCAGGCAGTAGGTCAATCCATCAGGCAGCTGAAGCTGCCAGCGATGCAGGGCGATTTCGCCATCCAGCGCCCAGTAGCCGGCCACGGCACCTTGGCGCGGGGCGAATGGCAGGGCGAGCAGGGCATCGGCAAGCGATTCGGCGGCGGCGATGCGCTCACCGGCGGAAAGCTCGCGGCGGCGTTGCCGCAGGTCGTGGCGCAGGGCCTGGCGCGGGTCGGTCATGGCAGCGTGCGGCAAGGAACAGCCGTCATTGTGCCGCAAAGAACAAGGGCGACGCCCGAAGACGCCGCCCTTGCTGGAATATTGCATTCTCCGCAATGTCGATGCATGCGAAACGACCTTGAACCCGGGGGCTCAAGTGGGAACGCTGGAGAACCATCGGGCTTCCCGCTACAAGGCGGACCTGCACTCCCGGCGCTGTCGCGCTCCCGGTGTCGTTCTTAAGGGACAAGGCGAATGTTTGCACATGCCGTCGAGTACCGCAGAGAACGCGTGGCCATTATAGCCAGCACGCAGGTTCTGGATAGGCCGTTCGTCGGCAACAGTCCGTGCCAATTCAGATATGAGAAAAGGGGACGGAGGGGATTAAGGCGTTTCCAGCACGGAAGGGGCGAATGCGCCTTAATTCCCTCCGTCCCCTTTTTCTATGGGGTGCCGTCGATCGCGCGATCGAGGCGCCGGTTCAGGTCGGCCAGCGTCTGCTGCAAGGCCACCGCCTGGCGGGCGTTCTCGTCGCGCAGCTGCTGCAGTTCGTGGGCCAGGTTCAACGCGGCCAGCACGGCGACGCGATCGACCGCGGCCATGCGGTTGCTGCCGCGGATCTCGCGCATGCGCGCATCCAGCAGGCGCGCGGCCGCCATCAGGCTGTCGCGTTCATCACCGCCGACGCCCACGGTGTATTCACGATCGAGGATGCGGACACTGACCGGTTCGGCGCTCATGTGTGCTGCTCCAGGGATTTGAGCCGGCTGATCATTGCTTCCACCCGCGAGCGCGCC
The DNA here is from genome assembly GCF_004684085.1 of Stenotrophomonas maltophilia. Taxonomy (GTDB): domain Bacteria; phylum Pseudomonadota; class Gammaproteobacteria; order Xanthomonadales; family Xanthomonadaceae; genus Stenotrophomonas; species Stenotrophomonas maltophilia_AS. Next base: position 29,356 of record NZ_SRHZ01000073.1, on the reverse strand, counting down.
TGTTCGTTCTTGGCCAGCAGCGTCGAGCGCTCGGCCACCAGTTGTTCCTGCTGGTGGCGCAGGCTGCGGTTCTCCTCGGCCAGCCGCTGGTTGCGCTCAAGCAACGCTTCCACGCGGGCGGCGAAGTCCTGCAGCTGGGCAAGGGGGTCGGCGGGTTCCATGCGGGCACGATAGGCAAGCGGGGCAAGGGCGGTCAAGCGTTGTCGCAGCAAGGCCCGGCGGCCACGGGGAGGAGGCCGCCGGGTTGCTACACTAGCGGGTCTCACGGGCGCGCGCGTGCGCGCTCCTGGTTTCCTTACCCGAACGAGCCGCACGATGACCGAACTTCCCTCCGTCGACGACGTTTCCCGCGCCAGCCAGGAACTGGGCCTGGGCGCCACCGCTGCCGAGCTGCATGGCGCGCTCTGTGGCTGGCTGGCCGCTGGCGGCGCCCCCGGCAACGACTGGCCGGCGCGCGTGCTGGCTGACGACAACCTGGCGCCAGTGGCTGCCGACAGCGTGCTGGCACAGCTGCTGCAGGCCACCATCAAGCAGCTGGAAGACCGTGATTTCGCCTTCGAACTGCTGCTGACCGACAACGATGACGTGTCCGCGCAGGCCGATGCCATGTTCAGCTGGACCCGCTCGTTCCTGGGCGGCTTCGGTCTGGGCAGTGGTGGCAACCGGCCAGCCCTGTCCGAAGAAGGCGAAGAAGCGCTGAACGACATGGCCAGCCTGGCCCGCGCCTCCAGTGAGGATTTCGAGGCCGGTGGTGACGATGACGACGAAGCGCTGTCGGAGATCGAAGAGTTCATCCGCGTGGCGGTGCTGCTGCTGCACGGCGACGTGGTGCTGGCCTCGCGCCATCGGCAGCGCCTGAACTGATGGATATCAAGCAGCGCACCGGCATCGCGGCCGGCGAGTACAAGCGTCGCCGCCGCCAGCTGATGGACATGGCCGGCGAGGACGCGATTCTGGTGCTGCCCGCCGCAGCCGAGAAGGTGCGCAGCCTGGATACCCATTACCCGTTCCGGCAGGATTCGGATTTCCAGTACCTGAGCGGCTTCCCGGAACCGGAAGCGGTGCTGGTGCTGATTCCCGGCCGCCGCCACGGCGAGGCCATCCTGTTCTGCCGCGAGCGCGATGCCGAGCGCGAAGCCTGGGACGGTGGCCGTGCCGGCCAGGAAGGCGCGGTGGCGCAGTACGGCATGGACGATGCTTACCCGATCGATGATCTGGATGAGATCCTGCCGGGCCTGCTGGAAGGTCGCTCGCGCGTCTATTACCACTTCGGTCGCGATGCCGACTTCGACCTGAAGCTGATCGGCTGGGTCAACCGTGTGCGCTCGCAGGTGCGCCACGGCGCGCAGCCGCCGCATGAGTTCCTGGAACTGGGCCACCTGCTGCACGAGCAGCGGCTGTTCAAGTCCGGTGCGGAGGTTGCGCTGATGCACCATGCCGCGCAGATCAGCGTGCGCGCGCATCTTGCGGCGATGAAGGCAGCGAGGGCGGGCATCCACGAGTACGAACTGCAGGCCGAACTGGAGCGCGTGTTCCGTGCCAACGACGCCGTGCCGGCGTACTGCAGCATTGTGGGTGCCGGTCGCAACGGTTGCATCCTGCATTACCGCGACAACAACGCACGTTCGCGTGATGGCGAACTGGTGCTGATCGACGCCGGTGCCGAGTACCGCGGCTATGCCAGCGACATCACCCGCACCTTCCCGGTGAACGGCCACTTCAGTCCCGAGCAGCGCGCGCTGCATGACCTGGTTGGCGATGCACAGGCCGCGGCCCTGGCCCAGGCCAAGCCGGGCGTGGCCTACGAGATGGGTCACCTGGCGGCGGTGCAGACCCTGACCGAAGGCCTGCTGCGGCTGGGCCTGCTGAAGGGCACGCTGGAAAAGAACCTGTCCGAAGGGTTGTATCAGCGCTTTTACCGGCACAAGACCGGGCACTGGATCGGCATGGACGTGCACGACGTGGGCGACTATCGCCTGGCGGGCGATTCACGCCTGCTGGAGCCGGGCATGGCGTTCACCATCGAGCCGGGGCTGTACATCGGCGTGGACGATACGACGGTGGAGCCGCGCTGGCGGGGTATCGGCATCCGCACCGAGGATGATGTGCTGATCACCGATGATGGCCATCGCGTGCTGACCGAAGGCCTGGCGCGCAGCGCCGACGAGATCGAAGCAGTGATGGCGGGGTAAGGGGTGTTCTGCAGGGCTTGCAGCCCTGCACCCGCTACAAGCCAGAGCAACAGCAACAGCGGGCTATCCGTGGGATGGCGGGGCACTGTGGGTTTGCGGGGACGCCTTAAACCCGTCCATGGGGGCTTGGTCGCGGCATCCATGCCGCTCACACCCCGCAAACCCACAGTGCCCCGCCTTCGACAGGTTCACGCGGCTGTTGGTGGGTGCCGACCGTTGATCGGCACATCTGTCAGATATCGAATGAATCATCCACGCATGGCGTGGATCTACTGGCAACTGCGATTGTTGGGACGCGCGGCTGTTGGTAGGTGTCGACCTTGATCGACATGGAGCGAGCGCAGCAAGCGACCCGCCCGGCCAAGCGCGGCTTTTGATTCAGCGTCCAACCACGAGGGGCTCAGCCGTTCGCCGCCGCAAACTCCGGCCGCGTCAGGTTGTCCGCTTCGCCCTCGGTGCACAGCACTTCGTCTTCGATGCGGATGCCGCCATACGGGCGGAAGAAGTCCACGCGCTCCCAGTTGATCGCATCGCCGTGGCCGGCGTCCTTTACTTCATTCAACAGCATGTCAATGAAGTACAGGCCCGGCTCGATGGTCACCACCATGCCCGGTTCCAGCACGCGGGTCAGGCGCAGGTACGGGTGGCCGGCCGGGCGCTCGATGCGGCCGCCTTCGTCGCTGGCCGCAAAGCCGGCCACGTCGTGCACCTGCAGACCGATCAGGTGGCCGATGCCGTGCGGGAAGAACGCGGCGCTGACGCCAGTTTCCAGCGCGGTCTGCGGCGAGACCTTGATCACGCCGAAATCCTTCAGCACGCCCATCAGCGAAAGATGCGCGTCCACATGCAGCTGCTTGTAGTCGAAGCCAGGACGCACCGCCGCGCACATCTGTTGCTGAGCGGCATCGACGGCAGCGATCATCGCGGCGAACTCGTCGTGGCCGTTCGCAGCGTAGGTGCGGGTGATGTCACTGGCGTAGCCGTAGGCGCTGGCGCCGGCGTCGATCAGGAAGCTGCGCAGCGGCTGCGGTGCCTTGCGGCCCAGCTCGGTGTAATGCAGTACGGCGGCATGTTCATTCAGCGCCACGATGTTGCCGTACGGCAGCTCGTTGGCATCCTGGCCCACGGCCTGGCAGTACGCCATGTGGATGCTGAACTCGTCGGCGCCGTTGCGGAACGCGGCTTCGGCGGCGCGGTGGCCGCGCACGCCCAGCACCTGCGCCTGGCGCATCAGCGCAATCTCATACGGCGTCTTGCTGCCGCGGTGCCATTCCAGGTAGTTCACTACCGGCGCCGGGTTGTTCGGCATGTAGTTGCCCAGCGTGCTCTGCGGCTCGCCGAGGATGGCGCAGCGCGACGGGTCGGCCGGCAGCAGGGCCAGCGCCTCTTCGGGCTTACGGATGATGTGGATGTCGAAGTGCTCCACCCACCAGCCGCTCGGCGCATCGGGCACCACGTGCCAGTAATCGAACGGCTGGTGGAAGATCACCGCCGGGCGCTTGCCGGGGGTGAACACGATCCAGCTGTTGGGCACGCGGGTCAGCGGCAGCCAGGCCTTGAACTGCGGGTTCACCGCGTACGGATAGTCGCGGTCGTCGAACACCTGGTAGTGCAGGGTGCCGCTGGGCACGACCAGATGATCGAAGCCGCCGCGAGCCAGCGCCTGTTCGGCGCGTCGGCACAGCACGGCCAGGTGGTCGGAATACAGGGCGCCGGGGTCTTGCTGGATCATTGCGGTGGCTCGACACGGAAAACGGCCCTAGATTCTGCCGCATACCGCGAAAAACCGCTGTGCCGGAACCGGCACTCAGGCCGTCGAAACCGGCCCTTCGTCGCTGTCTTCGCCCACCCACTGGCGCAGCAGCTGCCGATGTTCGCGTGACAGGGTCAGGAAACGGAAGCCAGTCCAGCTCTGCCCGGGCACGTGCGCCGGTTCGCTCCACAGCAGATGCACGCCCACATCGATCGCTTCCTGGCGGCCATCACCCATCGGCAGCGGGAAGCGCAGCTGGTACAGCGCATCTTCGCGCAGCGGGGCGCTGGCCAGCATCAACATGCCGGTCTCGGACACATTGCCGAGGCGGCCGACCACGCATTCGCGCATCTGGTCGGTGACCGGCACCAGGTCCGAGACCTGGCGGCGCGGTGCACGGCGCGTGTCCTGCGGCGGGACGGTACTCATGCGTGGGTCTCCTGCGTACGGTCACCGGCCAGCGCGCGCAGCGTGCCGAGGCTGGCCTGCCAGGCGCGGTCGACCAGCCGGCCCTTGTCTTCGGTGACCAGTTGCGCATGCCCAGCGCTGATCTGCCGGGCCAGCGTATCCAGGTCGGTGTCGGTGATTTTCTGCCCGCGTGCATTGACGAACAATGCGTGACCGGTCAGCAGGCTGTACCAGGACAGTCGCTGGCGGCGCAGGGTGCCGTCAGCGTTGTCGATATCGAACCAGCTGCCGAACGGCAGCGTCGACAGCTGCTGGTACGCCGCTTCTTCGGCATTGCTGCGCGGCGCGGCGGCCGCCGTGCCGGCAGTCGTACCGGCATGTTCACCCAGGCGTGCGCGAGCCTTCAGGCGGGCGCTGAGTTCGGTACGCGAGGTACTGTCGTCCTCACCACCGGGCGTGGCCAGGCGACGGGCCACTGCAGCGGCTTCCTCGGCGTGGTAGCCGACCTGCAGCAAGGCCGCTTCCACTTCGGCGGCCAGTACGGTATCGGTGCCCGCTGCGGCGTCCACCGGCTGTGCGGTCACCGCGGCAATGCGCTCGGTCTGTTGCAGGCGCTCCTGCCACTGGGGCGAGTCGTCGCCATGGCGCAGCCGGGTCAGGGTCAGGGCATCGGCCCAGGCCTGCCGCAGCAGGGTCTGCACGAAGCGGGGTGGCTCCTGCGCCTCGCAGCACTGGTCGATCCGTGCGGTGGCCTGGCGCCGGGCCAGTTCCAGCCGTTCCTTGCCGCGTGCGGCTTCCACGTGGCGGCGCTCGGCCAGTTCGGCGCGATGCGCAGCGGCACGTTGGTGCTGTTGCACGTCTTCGTTGGCGGCGGTGAAGGCTTCCGGTGCGCGCGCATCCTGGCCGAGCAGGCCCTGCACGCTCTGCGCCATGCGTTGCAGCAGCTGCGGGTCGACATCATCGTCGCCCAGCCAGTTGGCACCGACTTCGGCGATCTGGTTGAGCAGCTCCCGCGCGGGGTGTTCGTCGCGCACGAAGAAGCCCGGGTCGGCCATCGCAGCACGCGCCAGCGGTACCTGCAGGCGCGCCAGCAGTGCGGCAGGCACCGGGTCGGGGCGCTGCTGCTGCTGCACCTGCTGCATCAGCAGACGCAGCAGGTCGAGATTGTCGCGGTCGTGGCTGCCCAACTGGGCCTGCGCGCCGTGCTCGCTGCGCAGCTGGGCGACCACGGCCGCCTGCAGGTCGGCCACGCCTGTGGCGGCACTGGACTGGGCCTGCAGGCGCGCGAGTACGGCGTCGACTGCCGCGCTGGGCACCGCGCCGCTGTCCGCCGGTGTCGCGGTGGCATGGCGTGCCTGTTGCAGCAGCTCATGCAATGCACTGCCGGTGGACGTGGTCACGCCCGGCGTGGCGGGGCCGGGCGCGCCGCCCTCCTGGAAGGCGTCCTGTACCAGGCTGGACCAGGAGCCGGCGGGTGCCGAACCGTTCCAACCGGTCAGGGGCGCAGCGGCGCGCTTGGCCGGCTGCGTGGTACGGCCGCCCCCCACCGACTGGGTGATGATCCGACGCGTGCTCGACGAGCGCGCCAGGTAGGGGGTGTAGACCAGCCCCGGCAGTACGCCGGACTGGGCCAGCAGGGCATTGGCACGGTCAAGGATATCGCCCAGCCGTTCCAGCACCTGCCGCTCGAAACTGCGATACAGCGCCAGCTGTACCTCGACGCTCAGCGCATCCTGTTCGGCGATCCGGCGCACCATCGCGCACAGTGCCTGCGGTGCCAGCGGCAGGGTGTCGGCCTCGAACGCCGGCGCTGCGGCCAAGACACCCAAACGCTGGCCGAGCAGGTTCAACGTATTGGTCGAACGCAGCGTCTCCCGTCGCACCATCTCGGTCAGCAGCAGGTCGCGATCCACTTCGTGCTCATCGACCAGCGACAGCCCGAGCATGCCCGGCAGCGCAGGCGGCGTTGCACTGGCGCTCACACCGCTGACCGGTCCGTGCAGGCGTGCCAACGCATCGGCCACGGCCTCAAGCATGCGGTCGGCAAAGTGCCCGGAGAACGCATGCAGCTGCCCACGCTGGGCCATCAGCTCGGATTGCTGCTGTGGGTTGCGTGCGCGGTCGGCGTCGTGCAGCAGCGTCTGCTCCAGCGCTTCGACGGTCAGGATCAGGGGCGCGGCCAGCGTCTGCCGGCACAGGCCGATCAACGCGCCCAGCAGTTCGCGCACCCGTGGTGGCAGGTCGCTTGCGGCCAGGCGGGCTTTGTCGGCAGGGGTGATGGAAAAGACAGCTGACATCTGCAGGCGGTACCCGGATTCCCGCGGATCGATCTGGTGAATCTACCGTGTCGGCCGCTGTCGGCGCTACTTTAGGGTGAATGTGCGTCCTGTTCGCCGGGCATGGCCCGGCGCTACCGGGCGTTTGCCTGCTGGGTAACGCCGGGCGCTACCCATTGCGCAGGCGGCTCATTCCTCCAGGAACAGGCTCACCACATCGTTGGTGAAGCGGCGGCCCAGCTCGGTCGGCTGCACATGGCCATCGGTCACTTCCAGCCAGCCGCGCTGCACGGCCTCGGCCAGCGGTGCGTCCAGCACGCTACGCGGCAGCCCGGTGCGCGACTCGAAATCGCGCAGACCGAAACCTTCGTGCAGGCGCAGCAGATTCAGCATGTACTCGAACGGCAGCCGCTCGGGTGCGATCACCTCGTCGCCGCAGAACGAGGCCGGGCTGCCGGCGCTGTCCAGGTAGGCCTGCGGGTGCTTCAGCTTCCAGCGCCGCAGTACATGTTCTTCGGCCCCGGAACTGATCTTGCCGTGTGCACCTGCGCCGATACCCAGGTAATCACCAAAGCGCCAGTAGTTCAGGTTGTGTGCGCTCTGCCGGCCGGGCCGGGCGTAGGCACTGACTTCGTACTGGCCGAAACCGGCCTGTGCCAGCAGGGCCTGACAGTGCTCCTGCATGTCCCAGGCGTTGTCTTCATCGGGAATGCCCTGCGGCGGCCGCGCGAAGAACACCGTGTTCGGTTCCAGGGTCAGCTGGTAGTGCGAGATATGCGCCGGCTGCAGTGCGAAGGCACGTTCCAGATCGGCCTCGGCACCGGCCAGGGTCTGCTTCGGCAGCGCGTACATCAGGTCGATGTTGAAGTTGTCGTAGCCCGCGTCCTGCGCCATCTTCACCGCGCGCTCGGCTTCGCCGCTGTCGTGGATGCGGCCCAGGCGCTTGAGCATCGCATCGTCGAAACTCTGGATGCCGAAGCTGAGGCGATTGACGCCGGCCGCGCGGTAGCGGTCGAAACGGCCATGTTCGGCGGTACCCGGGTTGGTCTCCAGGGTGATTTCGGCATTGGGCGCGAAGCGCAGGCGCGCGCTGGCCTGCTGCAGGAAGCGGTCGATCGCCTCGGGCGGGAACAGGCTGGGCGTACCACCACCGAAGAACACGCTGTGCACCACCCGGCCCCAGACCAGCGGCAGGTCCTGGTCCAGATCGCGCAGCAGTGCGTCGATGTAGGCATCGAACGGCAGCTCGCCCTTGGCCTGGTGCGAATTGAAATCGCAGTACGGGCATTTGCGCACGCACCACGGCAGGTGCACGTACAGCGACAGCGGTGGCGGCACCAGCCGCGGCGGGCTGTCGTGGTCGGCGGAGCAGGCTTCGCCGGGCAGGTGGTTGCAGTGGTCGTGGGCGTGCGGCATGGGCTTCTTCGGTAGTGCCGGCCGTTGGCCGGCTTCCCTGGTTCGATCGGGTGGCGTCAGTACAGCGTCGCCAGCTGCTGCTTGAGCTGCTGCAGGGCAATGGCGCGGTGGCTGATGGCGTTCTTCAGTGCCGGCTCCATTTCCGCGGCGGTCAGGCCGTGGGTGGTGTCCAGGAATACCGGGTTGTAGCCGAAACCATTCGTGCCACGCAGTTCGCGGATGATCTGGCCTTCCCAGCGGCCTTCGCAGATCAGCGGCTGCGGGTCGGTGGCGTGGCGCAGCAGCACGATCACCGCATAGAAGCGCGCGCTGCGCTGGCCATCGGGGATGTCGGCCATCGCCTCCAGCAGCTTGGCGTTGTTGGCCGCAGCATTGGTCGGGTGGCCGGCATAGCGCGCGCTGTACAGACCGGGCGCACCGCCGAGGGCATCGACGATCAGGCCCGAATCATCGGCCAGCGCCGGCAGGCCAGTCGCTTCACAGGCCGCGCGCGCTTTCAGCAGCGCATTCTCGACGAAGGTCAGGCCGGTCTCTTCCACATCGCCCAGGCCCCGTTCGGCGGCCGAGGTGATCTGCAGCGGCAGGTCGGCGAGGATTTCCTGCATTTCCATCAGTTTGCCGGCATTGTGGCTGGCCAGTACCAGTTGCTTCATTGACGGGGCTCCAGCAGGTCCCAGGTGTTGCCATACAGATCGCGGAACACCGCGACCGTTGCATAGGGTTCTTCGCGCGGCGCTTCCAGGAACTCCACACCGGCGGCGAGCATTGCCGTGTGGTCGCGGTGGAAGTCGTCAGTGTTGAGGAAGAAAGCAACCCGGCCACCGGTCTGGTTGCCGATACGGCTGCGCTGCGCGTCGTCGCTGGCGCGGGCCAGCAGCAGGGCGGCGGCGCTGCCGTCGGTCGGGCCGACCACGACCCAGCGCTTGTGGCCCTGGTCGATGTCCTCCAACAGCGCGAAGCCGAGCTTGCCGGTGTACCAGGCAATGGCTTCGTCGTAGTCGGCCACCACCAGGGTGGACAGGGCAAGGCGCCGGCTCATGCCGACAGCGCCGCCTGCTGTGCGTCCAGCAGCTCGCGCACGCCCTTTTCGGCCAGGCCCAGCAGTGCATCCAGTTCATCGCGACGGAAGGCATGGCCTTCGGCGGTGCCCTGCAGCTCGATGAAGCCACCGCCGTCGTTCATCACCACGTTCATGTCGGTGTCGCAGTCGCTGTCTTCGGCGTAGTCCAGGTCCAGCACCGGGGTGCCTCGGTACACGCCCACCGACACAGCGGCCACCGCGCCCAGGATCGGGTTGCGCTTGATGTCGCCGCGCTTCATCAGCACGTTCACCGCGTCGACCAGGGCCACGTAGGCGCCGGTGATGGCAGCGGTACGGGTGCCGCCGTCGGCCTGCAGCACGTCGCAGTCGAGGGTGATGGTGCGTTCGCCCAGCGCATTACGGTCCACGCACGCACGCAGGCTGCGGCCGATCAGGCGCTGGATTTCCAGGGTGCGGCCGCCCTGCTTGCCACGCGCGGCTTCGCGGTCGCTGCGGGTGTGGGTGGCGCGCGGCAGCATGCCGTACTCGGCGGTCACCCAGCCTTCGCCCTTGCCGCGCAGGAAGCCCGGCACGCGGTTTTCCACGCTGGCGGTGCACAGCACGCGGGTTTCACCGAAGCAGACCAGCACCGAGCCTTCGGCGTGGCGGGTGAAACCGCGTTGGATGACGACCGGACGGAGCTGGTCGGGCTGGCGGCCACTGGGGCGGGAATCGGACATGGTGCGGGTTCCGTAAGTGCAAGGGAGTACGCCGCCGCGCCCGCGGCCTTCACGGGGCGGGCAAGGGGGCTCTGGTGAGGGCGCTAGGGTACCATTCCCCCTTTGCACGCACCGGACACATTCCATGATTCGAAGCATGACGGCCTATGCTGGCGGCGAGCGCGCCACGACCTGGGGCACGCTGGGCTGCGAACTGCGCTCGGTCAACCACCGGTTCCTGGAAGTGGGCACCCGCCTGCCCGAGGAACTGCGTGCGTTGGAGCCGCAGTTGCGCGAACGCATTTCCGCCCGCCTGAGCCGCGGCAAGCTGGATCTGGTCATGCGCCTGCGTGCGCCGGAAAGTGCCGCCAGCCTGCAGGTCAACGAGGTGCTGCTGGGCCAGCTGGGGCAGCTGGCACACCGCATGACCTCCGATTTCCCCAACCTGCAGGTCAGCTTCACCGAGCTGCTGCAGCTGCCGGGGGTGACCCAGGGCGAGGCCACCGACGCTGCCGCCCTGCAGGCCGAGGCGCTGGCGCTGCTGGAGCAGGTGCTGGACGGCTTTGTTGCCGCCCGTGAACGTGAAGGCGACAAGCTGTCCACGGCCATTGCTGAGCGCGTGGACGGCATCGAGCGTATCGCCACCGAAGTGCGCACCTTGATTCCGGCCATTCGCGGCGGTCAGCGCGCCAAGCTGGCCGCACGCCTGGCTGATCTGCCGCACCCGGTCGATCCGGGCCGCGCCGAGCAGGAACTGGTGTTGTGGCTGCAGAAGCTGGATGTGGATGAAGAGCTGGACCGTCTGGGCAGCCACATCGTCGAGATCCGCCGCGTGCTCAAGCAGCGCGAGCCGGTCGGTCGTCGCCTGGACTTCCTGCTGCAGGAGTTCAACCGCGAAGCCAATACGCTGGGCTCGAAGTCGGTGGACAGCCGTACGTCCAATGCCGCGGTGGAGCTGAAGGTGCTGATCGACCAGATCCGCGAGCAGGTGCAGAACATCGAGTGAGAGTGCGTGGCCGGGCGTGCCGTCAGGTCATCGAAGATGCGTGCCCTGGCGGTTGGGACGAGCGTGCGACGGGTGATCGTTGATGCGCCTGGGTACGCATTAGGGGGAGATTCAACGTCTTTGCTTCGATGCGCGGGCTGCGCCTACCTCCCTAGCGCTGCAGCAGTTCGGTGTATTGCTTGTAGCTGAACTGCTGGTTTCGTTTCTGATTCTCGGTACCGACAAGGATGTCAACGCTTTGCAGGACTTTGACAGCCGCGCTGGCGGTGGGAAATGTCACCCCCAGTCTTTCAGCCGCAAATGTAATGGTGAAGCGCGGCATCGTAGGCAGCATTTCGAACAAGCGGATCGCCTGCACCGTGCCGTCTTTCGCAGCCATGACCTTTCTCCGGTCGGCTGCGATGAGTGAGGCGATGTCGATGATGTTTCTTTGGGCGTTCTCGGCGGCTTCGGTCGTGCAGTCGAGGAAGAAGCGGATCCAACTCTCCCAGTCGCCATCGGCGCGGATGGCTGACAGGAGCCGGTAGTACTCGGCTTGATGTTTCTTGAGTTCGCCAGAGACGTAGAGCAGTGGCTCCGGCAGCAGCTTCCAGTCTTCCAGCAATGCTGCAATCAGCAAGCGACCAATGCGCCCATTGCCATCAAGGAACGGGTGGATCGTTTCGAACTGCGCATGAATCAAGGCAATGCGGACCAGAGGAGGAAGGTCTGTCGTAGGCTCGTGGATATAGTGCTCCATCTCACCCAGCAACCGTCCGACTTCCATGTGAGGGGGGGGGACGTAAAGAGCATTGCCTGGCCGGGTACCTGCGATCCAGTTTTGGGAGCGGCGCACTTCACCGGGTAGCTTCTGCTCGCCGCGCGCACTGTTCAAAAGGATGCTATGTGCTTCGCACAGCAGGCGCGTTGAGATCGGCAGGCCCCGGTCGTGCTTCAGCTGGTCTCGCACATACGCGAACGCTTGCAGGTAATTCGTCACGTCGCTGACGTCTGTGGTACTGGCCACGTCGATTCCGGATTCTTGATCCAGCAGATCCGTCAGTGTTGCCTGAGTGCCTTCCATCTGGGAGGTCAACAAGGCCTCCTTGCGGATGGAGCTATAGATCAGCCATTCAGCAGAAGCGACCAAACCTGACATGGCGGAGAGCCGTCCCAGCGCCGCCTCGGCTGCCGCATTGGCCATGTAGCAAGCAGGATCAAGGGGCGGCATCGTGGGCGGCAATGGATGGGGCACGAAGGCCTTGACAAGCTCGCCACCCGAATCGGTGGTGGTATAAGTGCCGGTTGTCCTGGGCATTTGCGCTCCTGGCGAGACGTTGTTAAAGGGATCTTTAAGAATTCTAGCTGTTATTAAAGCATTCTTTAATAGTGCTGAGATTGCTCTCAGTGGCACGCTATCTGAGCAAACCTATGAAGTGACGCCGCCGCCATGGCTGCGGATCTCATCGACGGGGGATGCGCGCCCGAAGCAAGAACATCTCAAACCACGCTGACGCCCGGCGCCCCTTCGCTCAAACGCCCGACCACGGCGGCATGGCCGAATCCTGCGTCGTGGAAACAGGCCAGCACCGCCGCCACCGCCTCTGCGGCGCAGGACACCAGCAGCCCGCCGCTGGTCTGAGGGTCGGTCAGCAGCGGCTGCCAGTGGGCGGCCAAGCCTTCGGCGAAGCACACCTCGGCGCCATACGAGGCCCAGTTGCGGTTGGAGGCGCCGGTCACGCAGCCACGCTGCAGCAGTTCCAGCGCCTGTGGCAGCAGCGGTACCTGGGTACTGTCCACCTCGGCGGCCACGCCACTGGCGCGGCACACTTCCAGCAGGTGGCCGAGCAGGCCGAAGCCGGTGACGTCGGTCATGGCATGCACACCGTCCAGCGCGGCCAGCGGCACGCCCACGGTGTTCAGGCGAGTGGTCGACTCGATCATCTGCCGGTAGCCGTCGGCGTCCAGCATGTTCTTCTTCAACGCCGACGAATACACGCCCACGCCCAACGGTTTGCCCAGCACCAGCACATCGCCGGCGCGGGCATCGGCATTGCGCTTGAGCCGCTGCGGGTCGAGCACGCCGATCGCGGCCAGGCCGTAGATGGGCTCCACCGAATCGATGCTGTGGCCACCAGCGACCACGATGCCGGCATCGGCGCAGGCGCGTTCGCCGCCCTGCAGGATGCCGCGGATGGTGTCCTGCGGCAGCGTGTTGATCGGCATGCCGACGATGGCCAGCGCGAACAGTGGCCGGGCGCCCATCGCATACAGGTCCGACAGCGCGTTGGTGGCGGCGATGCGGCCGAAGTCGAACGGGTCGTCGACGATCGGCATGAAGAAATCGGTGGTGGCGACGATTGCCTGGCGATCATCGAGGCGGTACACCGCCGCGTCGTCGCTGGTCTCGCGGCCGACCAGCAGTTCAGCCGGTGCCGGAAGCGCCGGCACGCCGCGCAGCAGTTCGGTCAGCACGCCCGGCGCGATCTTGCAGCCACAGCCGCCGCCATGCGCGAGAGACGTCAGTCGTTGCGGGGCATCGGCCGTTGAAGGAGCGGGGGACTGTGCGTGCGTGGCCATGCCGACATCTCCTGCGGAAACACGAATGGCGGAAGGCAGCAGGAGTCGAACCTACCAGGGAACGATCGACGCCCCCTACTGGGTTTGAAGCCCAGCCGCATGCCCGGATGCGCATGCCTTCCGAAAGTACACCGATGCCGGTGCGCTCAACCGTGGCTGGCGTTCCACTGCAGATCGCCGCGCGGCCGATGCAGGTCACCGACGCGTCGAGTGTAGCCAACGCGATTGAAGAACTCCAAGATCTGGATGCTGCGCTTGCGGCCCAGGCCGATGGCATCGCGGAAGGCCGCCGCATCCATCGTGCCGCTGGCCTGTGACAGCTGCGCGACGATGGCGGCGAGTTCCGCAATGCGCGCGGGTGCATAGAACAGGTCCGGCACCACCTGGAACAGTTCGCCACGTGCGGCGGCGCGGCGCAGGACGGCGCGGACCTCGTCTTCAGCGAGACCGATGTCGGCGGCCAGGGTGCGCACCCACGGCGGATCGAAGCCACCGGCGTGCAGCAGTGGCAACACGCGTTCGAGCAGCAGGCGTTCGCGTTCCGGTGGCGCATGGTCATGGCCGGGCAGGCGCCACCACGCGCCCGCGCGCTGCAGCGTGCCATCGGCCAGCAGGTCCTGCAGCAGAGCAGTCCAGAGGCTCGCTGCAAGCGAGGGCAGGGTGCTGCGCTGCAGGCGCCCGCTGTCGACACCGGGTTCGTCCGGGCGTCGCTCGTGCCAGCCACGCAACGAGGTGATCACCTGCTCGCGCAGCACCTGCCAGTGCGCAGCAAGGATGACCACCGTGTCATCGCGGGTGACGATGCGCTGCGCATCTGCAGGCAGATCGATCCGGTCGGCGGCGCGCCGGCAGTAGCGTTGCAGCGCGGTCAGGGCAATGCCGAAGGGCGCCTGCTGCAACAGTGGGCCGATTCCCGCACCCGCGGCCAGTTGCTCCAATGCGCCCAGCCATGCAAGACGTGCCGGACTGCGCCGACGCCGCTGTGGCGGGTCCGGATCAAGCACGATGCCACCGCCCAGCGTATGGTTGGCCGCTGAATCGCGAGCGATGAAGCGATCCCCACACATCGCACAGACCGGTGCATCGAACACCAGCTGCACGCGCTGCCCGTTGCCGTGGTCGTCGTCCTCCAGCAGCACCACATGGGTCTGCCGGTGCATAGTGCCCCAGTGGATATGCAGCGGCGACCCGTCGCGCAACGGTGCAGCCAGTGGGGAAAGCCGCAGCCGCACATCGACGCGGGTGGTCGCCAGCAGGGCGCGCGGGTCGGCGATCCAGTCGCCACGGCGGATGTCGTCGCGGGCGATGGCGGCCAAGTTCAGCGCGCAGCGCTGCCCGGCCATCGCGTGGTCGCTGGTCTGGTTCTGCGCGTGGATGCTGCGTATGCGCACTTCAGTGGCGGCCGGCATCAGCTGCAGATGCTCACCCACCGCGGCGATGCCGCCATGCACCGCGCCGGTCACCAGCGTGCCGTGGCCCGCCAGCGAGAACACGCGGTCCACTGGCATGCGGAACAGTTCGCTGCGCAGTTCAGCCTGGCGTGCGCTGGACGTGTCCGCCGCCCACGCATGCAGGCACGTGCGCAACGCATCGATGCCGGCATCGTCGGGGACGGTGCTGTTGCAGGCAAATACAGGGGAATCCTGCAGCGGTGTACCGGCCAGCAGCGCGGCAATCTCGATTTCCACCCGGGCGAGGCGAGCGGCATCCACACGGTCGATCTTGGTCAGTGCCACCGCACCACGATCCACACCCAGCAGCTGCAGGATCGCCAGATGCTCGCGGGTCTGCGGCATCAAGCCGTCGTCGGCGGCGATCACCAGCAGGGCGACATCGATGCCGGTGGCGCCAGCCACCATCGTGTGCACGAAGCGCTCATGGCCCGGCACGTCGACGAAACCCAGCATCGCGGCCGGGCCGCCGTCGTCCGTGCTTTCCACGGGAACATAGGCATAGCCCAGTTCGATGGAAATACCGCGCGTGCGCTCTTCCTGCAGTCGATCGGTTTCGATGCCGGTCAATGCGCGCACCAGGCTTGTCTTGCCATGGTCGATATGCCCGGCGGTGCCGACGATCATGCCTGCAGCGTGCTCCATTGGGCGAGGAAGGCCGCTTCGTCGGCGGGCTCCAGGCAGCGCAGGTCCAGCCACAGCGCGTCATCGGCGATGCGGCCCAGCACCGGCCGTGGCAGCTGGCGCAGGCGCTTGGCCAGGCGATCCAGACCGCCACGACGTTCGGTTGTGACGCGCAGCCCCGCGCTGGCCAGCTGCGCTTGTGGCTGCGCGCCGCTGCCGATCTGGCTGTGCATCGGTGCAGGTTCAAGGAGGTAATCCGCCGCCAGCGCGGACCGCATCGGCTGTAGCAGGCGCTGGGCCTGCGCATCGATGTCGTCCTGCGTGCGCGAGAGTGTGCGCAGGGTCGGCAGCCGCTGTGCCAGCAGCTCCGGTTCGCGGTACAGGGCCAGCACCGCCTCCAGCGCGGCCAGGCCCATCTTGTCCATGCGCAGTGCGCGCTTGAGTGGGTTGCGGTTGATCCGCGCGATCAGGTCGGCGCGGCCGGCAATGATGCCGGCCTGTGGGCCACCCAGCAGCTTGTCGCCACTGAACGAAACCAGGTCCGCGCCGGCCGTCAGCGTTTCCTGCACGGTGGGTTCGTGCGGCAGGCCGAACGTGGCCAAATCGCACAGGCTGCCACTGCCCAGGTCCACCACCAGCGGCAGGCCATGCGCGTGCGCGATTGCCGCCATTGCCGCCGTGTCGACCTTGGCGGTGAAGCCAGTGATCGCGTAGTTGCTGGCGTGCACCTCCATCAGCAATGCGGTGCGTGCGCCGATGGCGTTGGCAAAGTCAGCCGGATGGGTGCGGTTGGTGGTGCCCACTTCCAGCAGCCGCGCACCGGCACTGCGCATCACATCAGGAATGCGGAAGGCGCCGCCGATTTCCACCAGCTCGCCGCGCGACACCACCACGTCGCGGCGGTTGGCCAAGCTGTTGAGCAGCAGAAGAACCGCCGCCGCATTGTTGTTGACTACGGTTGCGGCTTCGGCCCCGGTCAGCTCGCAGACCAGTGCCTGCACCCGCGCGTCGCGGTCGCCACGACGGCCACGGCTGAGGTCGAATTCAAGATCGACCGGCGCGGTCATCGCACGGGTAACAGCCTGCACTGCGGCCTCGGGCAACAGCGCGCGGCCCAGGTTGGTGTGCAGCACGGTGCCGGTCAGGTTGAACATGGGTTGCAGGCCCAACCACGCATCGGCCGCCACCGCGATGTCGAGCGCTGCGACCAGCGCCGGACCGTCAATCGCCTGTTGCAGTTGCTCGGCCGACAGTTGCGCGGCGCTGATGCGTTCGCGCAGCATCTGCAGATGCAAACGCAGCAGCTGGGTGATGCGGCTGCGGCCGTGACCTTCGATCAGTGCCGACAACGCTGGCAGACGCAGCAGCCGGTCCAGCGAGGGCAGGGCAGCGGCCAGTGCCGTGGCGGGAGGTGTGCGAGGCATCGGTCAGTCGCCGTCGGATTGCCACAGCAGCGGATTCTGGCTGGCGCGCGCATAGCCTTCCTCGCCCAGCAGCAGGTCCAGCGCCAGCGTACCGAGGTCATCGGCCACCGGCTCCAGTGACGGGTCCTTTTCCAGGTACAGGATCTTGCGATAACTGTGGCAATGATCGCAGGTCTCTGCGCGCACCGCGCTTTCGCGAACCGCTTCGCCAGCGTCGCCGTCCACATCAGCCAGGGCCCGGTAGGCGATGTCCTTGCCGGAGGCACCACACTGGCTGCACTGTACGCGCACGTAGTGCCACTGGCAGGCGCACAGTGCGCACGACAGGTAGCGATAGGAGGCATAGGGTGGGCGCGCCTGCACCACGCTCACCACCGGCAGGGTGCCGCACAGCGGGCACAGCCCCGGCGCATCGGTCAGCGGCTTCAGATCGGCAGGGCGGAAGCTCTCCGCCAGCACTGCCCAGTACACCTGCAGTGCGGTCATCACCAGCAGCGCGGCCACCGCATCCACCGACGGCGCGTCATCACGCTCCAGCACCGCATGCGCCTGCGCATCCAGCCAGGCGTCGTCGGCCGCGGCGACACGTTGCAGTTCCTGCCGGGTTTCCGTCGGCAGGCCGGTCTCGTCGGCACAGTGCCGGCACAGCGTGCGCAGCCAGTCGCGCCAGCATCCATCCAGTTGAAGCGTGTTGGCCGGCCGCAACGGCATACCGGCACTGGCTGCTGCGCTAGATTGCTGCGCGCGCGCCTGCGACTGCAACTGTTCGCGTTGCTGCGATGTCAATTCGTCCAGCAGCGCCTGCTGCGCATCGGTCAGCGCGGCCAGCAGCTGCAGGTAACCGCCGATGGCACTGTGAGCGGCCAGGCTGCGCAGGCGCGCCGCGCGATCGGCGAACAGGGATGCGGCATCGGGCAGGATGATGCGCGGAACATCGCGCGAGGCCAGCGTCTCGATCTCACCGGGTTCAAGGATGCGTTGCGCCATGCAGGGCCAGCCAGAAGAACCAGCCTCCATCCTCGCCGTTGTCAGCGCTGGCGTCCAGCGTGATCGAGGCAGAGCAGTCGAGCGTGGCTCGACTCTACAGAACGGCGGTTTCGATCATTGCCGCGTTCATCCACGCATGGCGTGGATCTACCGTGTCGACCAAGGTCGACACCCACCCCGCCATCCCTCAGGAAGCCCGTTTTTGACGTTGACGTTGACTCTGCGGGTGCAGGGCCGCAGACCCTGCCGCTAACCCTCTTCCCGCCGTCCACGCAGGAGGTCCCTGAACCACTGCCGGTGATGCTTGTACGCCCACCCATAGGTCACCTTGCCCTGGGTCATCGCCCGCACCGAACCCTTGATCCAGATCGCCGCATAGATGTGCACCACGATCGCGCAGACCAGCACCCAGCCGAACAGCGCATGGGCAAGCACCGAGAAGCGGATCAGCCCGATCGGGAAGAAGTGGCTGAAGTACTGCCGCCAGATCACGAAGCCGGTCAGCAGCAGCGCCGACAGGCAACCGATGATCGCCCAGAACAGCAGCTTCTGACCGGCATTGAAACGGCCCACCGGCGGCAGCTTCTCATCCTCGTTGCGCAGCACATCGCGCATGCCGCGCATCCACTTGCCATCGTCGGCGGTCGGCAGGTTGTCGCGCCACATGCGGAACGCCAGCAAGGCGAAGCCCACCACCATCACCAGGCCGATGAACGGATGCAGGATGCGCGTCCACGGCCCACCACCGAACAGCTGGGTCAGCGGAAACAGGGCCGGGTGGAACAGGGCCAGCCCGGACAAGGCGGTCAGCACGAAGCAGATCGCCACGATCCAGTGGTTGATGCGGGTCGGCGCGCGGTAGCGGATGATCTGCCGCGGATGCGGGGCGTACTTCATGGCCGCTGCTCCTCTTCGATCTTCTTCGCCTCGTGCTCGGCCTCTTCCTCTTCCTCATCGTTCACCGTGTTGCGGCCGATACCGATGTAATGCAGGAAGCCGGCAAACGCCGTGGCGGCGATCGCCAGCACGCCCAGCGGCTTGGCCACGCCCTTCCAGACTTCCACCATCGGGCTGATGCGCGGGTCCTTGGGCAGGTCGGCGTACAGCTCCGGCTTGTCCACGTGCTGCAGCACGTACATCACGTGGGTGCCGCCCACGCCCTGCGGGTCGTACAGGCCAGCGTTCTCGTAGCCGCGCGATTTCAGGTCTTCCACGCGCCCGGCGGCGTGCTCGGTCATCGCCTGCTTGCTGCCGAAGGTGATCGCGCCGGTCGGGCAGGTCTTCACGCAGGCCGGTTCCTGGCCTACTGCCACCCGGTCCGAACACAATGTGCACTTGTAGGCCTTGTGGTCATTCTTGGAAATGCGCGGCACGTCGAACGGGCAACCGGTCACGCAGTAGCCGCAGCCGATGCAGTTCTCTTCCTGGAAGTCGACGATGCCGTTGGCGTACTGGATGATCGCGCCCGGCGACGGGCAGGCCTTCAGGCAGCCCGGGTCGCTGCAGTGCATGCAGCCTTCCTTGCGGATCAGCCACTCCAGTTTGCCTTTCTCGTCCTCGTACTCGCGGAACTTCATCACCGTCCACGATTGGTCGCTCAGATCGGGCGGGTTGTCATAGCTGCCGACGCAGCTGCCGACTTCGTCGCGCAGGTCGTTCCATTCCATGCAGGCGACCTGGCAGGCCTTGCAGCCGATGCACTTGCTCACATCGATCAGCTTGGCGACCTGGCCGGTGTGCGCACCACGCGCCTCCGGCGAGGGCGTGGTGGTGGCCGAACGGCGGATGATGTCCAGCGATTGCAGTGACATGGCGTGTCTCCTACACCTTCTCGACCTTGACCAGGATGCACTTCGATTCGGGCGTCTGCGAGTTGCCGTCACCGATGGCGTTGGTCAGCGTATTGGCGATGTATCCGGGCTTGGCCGCACCGAGGAAGCCCCAGTGGATCGGCACGCCCACCTGGTGCACGGTCCGGCCATCGATCTGCAGGGCCTTGATGCGCTTGGTCACCATGGCCACCGCTTCGATGTGGCCACGCTTGGAACTGACCCGCACGCGGCTGCCGTTGTTGATGCCCAGCTCGTCGGCCAGCGCCGCGCCGATCTCGACGAACTGCTCGGGCTGGATGATGGCGTTCAACTTGCCGTGCTTGGTCCAGAAGTGGAAATGCTCGGTCAAGCGGTAGGTGGTGGCCACATGCGGGAACTCGTCGGGCGAGCCGATCTGGGCACGATCGCTGGCGAACACGCGTGCCGCCGGGTTGTTCAGCGTCAGTGCCTGGCCGGGGCTGAGCGGGTTGCTGCGCAGCGGTGTATCGAACGGTTCGTAGTGCTCCGGGAACGGTCCCTCGGCCATGCCGGCCTTGGCGAAGAAGCGGGCGATGCCCTCCGGGTTCATGATGAACGGGCCCATGCCGCCGGCCGGATCCTCGTCGGCCTTGAAGTCGGGCACGTCCACGCTGCCCCAGTTTTTCCCGTTCCAGGCCAGCAGCGTGCGCCGCGGATCAAACGGCTGGCCGGCCACGTCGCACGAGGCGCGGTTGTACATCACGCGGCGGTTGGCTGGCCATGCCCAGGCCCAGCCCAGCGTGTTGCCGATGCCGGTGGGGTCACTGTTGTCACGCCGCGCCATCATGTTGCCGGTCGGGCCCCAGGCGCCGATGTAGATCCAGCAGCCGGAGGCGGTGCTGCCGTCGTCGCGCAGGTCGCCGAATGCAGCCAGCTGTTCGCCGGCCTTGCGCACCAGTTTGGTCGGGTCCTTCGGATCGAACACGTCGGCCAGCGCCTTGCCGTTGTATTCCATCGCCAGTTCTTCCGGCGTCGGCAGTTCCGGGTTGGAATACTTCCACGCCAGGTCGCGCACCGGCTCCCACCACGCACCGCCATCCTTCTCGTACATCGCTTTGATGCGATGGAACAGCTCGGACATGATCTCGATGTCGCTGCGCGCCTCGCCCGGTGGATTTGCGCCCTTCCAGTGCCACTGCAGCCAGCGCGAGGAGTTCACCACCGCGCCGTTCTCCTCGGCGAACGAGGTGGTGGGCAGACGGAACACTTCAGTCTGGATCGTGCCCGGGTCAACGTCGTTCAACGCACCGTGGTTCTGCCAGAAGGCGATGGTCTCGGTTTCCAGCGGATCCATGCTGACCATGAACTTCAGCTTGGAGAACGCACTGATCAGCTTGCCCTTGTTCGGCGCCGAGGCCAGCGGATTGAAGCCCTGGCAGATGTAGCCATGGATCTTGCCTTCGTTCATCAGCTCGTACGCCTGCAGCATGTCGTACGGCTTGTCGAGCTTGGGCAGGTGGTCGAAGCACCAGTTGTTGTCGGCGGTGGCGGCATCGCCCCACCACGATTTCATCAGGCTGACGTGGAACTTCGGGTAGTTCTGCCAGAACGACATCTGGTTGGCGCGCAGCGGCTTCTGCGTGCGCTTGGCGATGTAGGCGTCGTAGTCCTGCTCGTCCTGTTTCGGCAATGTCAGGTAGCCGGGCAGCAGGTCGGACATCAGGCCGATGTCGGTCAGGCCCTGGATGTTGGAATGCCCGCGCAGCGCGTTCATGCCACCACCGGCTACGCCGATGTTGCCCAGCAGCAGCTGCACCATGGTGCCGGCGCGCACGTTCTGCGCGCCCACCGAATGCTGCGTCCAGCCCAGCGCGTACAGGATGGTCATCGCCTTGTCCTTGCCGGCGGTGGACGCGATCATCTCCCATACCTGGCGAATGCTGTCGGCCGGCGTGCCGCAGATGCGTTCGACCATCTCCACGGTGTAGCGCGCGTAGTGCTGCTTGAGCAGGGTGTAGACGCAGCGCGGGTCCTTCAGCGTCGGGTCGCTGCGCACGAAGCCATCATCGCCGTACACGTAGTCCCAGCTGGAACGGTCGTAGCTGCGTTTTTCCTCGTTGTAGCCCGAATACAGGCCGTCCTTGAAGGCGAACTCGTCCTTCACCAGGAACGACATGTCGGTGTAGTTCAGCACGTACTCGTGCTGGATGCGGTCCTCGGTCAACAGGTAGTTGATCAGGCCGCCCAGGAACACGATGTCGGTACCGGTGCGGATCGGCGCGTACACGTCGGCCACCGCAGCCGAGCGGTTGAAGCGCGGATCGACCACGATCAGCCGGGCCTTGTTGTGCGCCTTGGCCTCGGTCACCCATTTGAACCCGCACGGGTGCGCCTCGGCGGCATTGCCGCCCATGATCAGTACCAGGTCGGCATTCTTGATGTCGACCCAGTGATTCGTCATCGCACCACGGCCTAGCGTCGGGGCAAGACCTGCCACCGTCGGGCCGTGTCAGACACGTGCCTGATTGTCGAATGCCAACATGCCAAGGGAGCGCACGACCTTGTGGGTCAGCACCGCAGTTTCATTGCTGGTGGCCGAAGCCGCGAGCATGCCGGTGGTCAGCCAGCGGTTGACCGTCTGCCCGGCCTCGTTCTGCTGCACGAAGTTGGCATCGCGGTCTTCCTTCATCAGCCGCGCGATGCGGTCCAGTGCATCGTCCCAGCTCAGCCGCTTCCATTCGTTCGAGCCCGGTGCGCGGTACTCGGGGTAGAGCAGGCGCGACTTGCTGTGGATGATGTCGGCCAGGCCGGCACCCTTCGGGCACAGCGTGCCGCGGTTGACCGGGTGGTCCGGGTCGCCCTCGATATGGAAGATGCTCGGCTCGGCGTTCTTGGCGCCATCGCCGAGGCTGTACATCAGGATGCCGCAGGCCACTGAACAATAGGTACAGGTGTTGCGGGTCTCGGTCGCGCGGGTCAGCTTGTACTGCCGGACCTCCGCGAGCGCGATGCCGGGCGCGAAGCCCATCAATGCCAGACTGGAGCCGACCAGGGTTGTCCCGGTCACTTTCAGGAACTGGCGGCGGCTCATCGAGGGCATGCCGTTCTCCTGGGATGGCGAGGAGGCGTGCGCCTCCGGGCTGTCGGTGGGTACGGCCCGGTTATAGCACAGGCCGCCGCACATCCATGTGGCACAAGGCCCTGCCGCCTGCTGGCCGGGCGCGCAAAGGGGCCGCTCTGGTAAAGTTGCGTGCCCGCCCCCCGGGGAAGCGTCTGCCGGGCCTGGTTCCAGGATGTTCCGCGCAGCCCCCGCCGTCCTGGCGCGATCCTCCGCGCCGGATCTGGAACACCGAGGAAAAATTTTGCGAAATCAACCCGTTGGATCCCCCGCATGAGCGCCCCGTCGAAGCCGTCGGACGCCGTTGCGCGCGGCACGCTGTACATCGTTGCCGCCCCCTCCGGCGCCGGCAAGAGCAGCATCGTCAATGCCACCCTGGCGCGTGACCCGCAGATCGCCCTGTCGATCTCCTTCACGTCGCGCGCCATGCGCCCGGGTGAAGTGAATGGCCAGCACTACCATTTCGTCAGTGCCGAGACGTTCGAGCAGATGATCGCCGCCGGTGACTTCTTCGAGCATGCCTGGGTGCACGGCGACTGGAAGGGTACCGCCCGCCAATCGGTGGAGCCGCAGCTGGCCGCCGGCCAGGACGTGCTGCTGGAAATCGACTGGCAGGGCGCGCAGCAGGTGCGCCAGCTAGTACCGGGCACGGTCACCGTGTTCATCCTGCCGCCGTCCAAGCAGGCCCTGCAGGACCGCATGCGCAAGCGCGGCCAGGACAGCGAGGCGGTCATTGCCCAGCGCCTGGGCGCCGCCCGGGACGAAATGCTGCACTTCAACGAGTTCGACTACGTCATCGTCAACGAGGTGTTCGACACCGCCGTGGACGAGCTGTGCGCCATCTTCACCGCCAGCCGCCTGCGCCGGGAGGCCCAGAAGGTCCGCCACGCCGGCCTGATCCAGGCCCTGCTGACGCCGGATCCGGGCGCAACTGACTGATTCCAAAAGAATCGGGCAGGGGTTGGCTTGATTTTGTCCAGCCCCTGCCAGTACACTCCGTCCCCTTTCCCTCATTCGACTGAGCGGCCGACCGGTCGCCGGGAGCCCGTATGGCCCGCATTACCGTAGAAGATTGCCTGGAAGTCGTTAACAACCGTTTCGAGCTGGTGATGATGGCCTCCAAGCGCGCCCGTCAGCTCGCCAATGGCGTGCAGGCCACGCTGGACAACAGCGAGACCGAGGACAAGCCGACCGTGCTGGCGCTGCGCGAGATCGCTGCCCGCAAGATCGACAACGCGCTGATCGACGAAGTCGAGAAGGCCGAGCGTGAGCGTGCCGAGCGCGAAGCGCTGGAGTGGGCCGCCGCTGAAGTGGTCGCCGACGAAGACATGTCCAAGAACGACGATTGATCGCTTCGATCAACGTCTTCGCTGGATACGCCGAACAGCCCGCCCCGTGCGGGCTGTTTCGCATTCAGGATTTGCCGTAAACGGCGCACTGGCATAGGCTTCGGGCATGAACCCAGGCCCCACTGCCAAGGTCGCCGCAGTCCCCGCTGCCGCCGTACCCGACTACGTCCTCCAGCTCGAACGCGCCGCCCACTACCTGCCGCCCGAGCAGCTGCCGCTGCTGCGCCGTGCCTGGGAAGTCGGAGCCGCTGCGCACGCTGGGCAGACGCGCAAGTCGGGCGAACCCTATATCACCCATCCGGTGGCCGTGGCCCAGGTGCTGGCCGAGCTGGGCCTGGACGTGGAAGCGCTGATCGCCGCGATCCTGCACGACACCATCGAAGACACCCCGCTGACCCGTGAGGCGCTGTCGGCCGAGTTCGGTGAAGCGGTGGCCGAGCTGGTCGACGGCGTGACCAAGCTGGACAAGCTGAAGTTCCGCGACCGCCAGGAGGCGGCCGCCGAGAGTTTCCGCAAGATGCTGCTGGCCATGTCGCGCGACCTGCGCGTGATCATGATCAAGCTGGCCGACCGCCTGCACAACATGCGCACGCTGGGCGCGCAGAGCCGCGAAGCGCGGGGCCGCATCGCCCGCGAGACGCTGGAAATCTATGCGCCCATCGCCCAGCGCCTGGGCATGAGCCTGGTCAAGAGCGAACTGCAGAACCTCGGCTTCAAGGCGCTGTACCCGTGGCGCCATGCGATCCTGGAAAAGCACATCCGCAGCCAGCCGGTGGTGCGCCGCGAGGCGTTGGCACAGGTGGAAGTGCAGCTGTCGCAGCGCCTGGCCAAGGAGGGCATCGAGCACCGCCTGGTCAGCCGCATCAAGACCCCGTGGAGCATCTACAACAAGATGCGCGACGAGAACAAATCCTTCGACCAGGTGATGGACGTGTTCGGCTTCCGCCTGGTGGTGCGCGGCGTGCCGCAGTGCTATCACTCGCTGGGTGCGGTGCATGCCGCGTTCAAGCCGCTGGACGGACGCTTCCGCGATTTCATCGCCATTCCCAAGGCCAACGGTTACCAGTCGCTGCATACCGTGCTGTTCGGTCCGTATGGTTCGCCCATCGAGGTGCAGATCCGCACCGAGGAAATGGACCTGATCGCCGAACGCGGCGTGGCCGCGCACTGGACCTACAAGTTTGGTGGCGATTCGCCCAACAGTGCACAGAGCCGTGCGCATGCCTGGATCGTCGAGCTGATCGACTCGCAGCGCGCTGCCGGTTCGTCGCTGGAGTTCCTCGACAACGTCAAGGTCGACCTGTTCCCGGACGAGGTCTACCTGTTCACCCCGAAGGGCAAGATCCTGGCGCTGCCGCGCAACTCCACCGCGCTCGACTTCGCCTACGCCGTGCACACCGATGTCGGCAACATGGCCGTGGCCTCGCGCGTGGACAAGAAACTGGTGCCGCTGCGCACCAAGCTGGTATCGGGCCAGTCGGTGGAGATCATCACCGCGCGCTCGGCCACGCCGAAACCGCAGTGGCTGGAATTCGTAGTCACCAGCAAGGCACGCACCGCCATCCGCCACCAGCTCAAGCAGCTGGAGCACGAAGATGCCGTGCAGCTGGGCCACCGCATGCTCGACCGTGCGCTGGAGGCGATGGATTCGTCGCTGGAGCGGCTGCCGAAGGGGCGCCTGGATGCGTTCCTGGCCGAACACCGCTTCCCGCGCCTGGAGGCGCTGCTGGCCGAAGTCGCGCTGGGCAACTGGATGCCGACCCAGGCCGCGCAGGCGCTGATGGCCTACGCCGAACTGCGTGGCGGCCCGCATTCGCGCCACCACTCGCAGGAAAAGATCCTGATCAACGGCAGCGAGCGCGGCGTGGTCACCTTCGCCGGCTGTTGCCAGCCGATTCCCGGCGACGAGATCATGGGCTACCACACCGCCGGCAAGGGCATCGTGGTGCACCGCATGGACTGCCCGAACCTGGCCGAACTGCGCAAATCGCCCGAGCGCTGGGTGCCGATCGGCTGGGACACCACCGTCTCCGGCGACTACGACACCTCGCTGGTGGTGGAAGTGGAAAACGGCACCGGCGTGCTGGCGCAGCTGGCCGCCGCCATCGCCCAGAGCCACTCCAACATCGAGCGCGTGGACTACCTGGACCGCGACTTCAACGCCGCCGTGCTGGCGTTCAACATCCAGGTGCGCGACCGCAACCATCTGGCCGAAGTGATGCGCCGCCTGCGCCGTCTGTCGGTGGTGCAGGCGGTACGCCGGCAATAACCCTGCTTCGGAGCCGGGGTCGGATCCCTCTCCAACGGAGAGGGCTCTGACCCCATCGCGTGACCCGATCGCATGCACGGGGTCAGAGCCGTTTCCCGACGGGAAACGGATCCGACCCCAGCCGACGCGCGCCCCACCCGGTACAATCACCGCTCTGTATTCCCCCAACGCACCGGAGCGACCATGTCCCGCCAGATCATCAACACCGAGAAGGCCCCCGCCGCCATCGGCCCGTACTCGCAGGCCGTGCGCGCCGGCAACACCGTGTATTTCTCCGGCCAGATTCCGCTCGACCCGGCCACCGGCGACATCGTCGGCGTCGGTGACGTCGAAGCACAGGCCCGCCGCGCCTTCGACAACCTCAAGGCTGTGGCCGAAGCCGCCGGTGGTTCGCTGGACAAGGTCGTGCGTCTGGGCCTGTACCTGACCGACCTGGCTGAATTCGCCAAGGTCAACGCGGTCATGCAGGACTACTTCCAGGCCCCGTTCCCGGCCCGTTCCACCATCGAAGTCTCCGGCCTGCCGAAGGGCGCCAACTTCGAGGTCGACGCGGTGATGGTCATCGACTGACCGCCACGTGGCACGCAAGGCGGCGGTCACCCCGGTCCTGTCACCGTCCGGCGAAGCATCCCTGGCGATGCTTGCTGGCGTGGGTCCGGCCGTGGCCGCCAAACTGCAGGCGCGTGGCTTGGCCACCCTGCAGGATCTCTGGCTTCATCTGCCGCTGCGCTATGAAGACCGCACCCGCCTGACCCGCATCGAAGACCTGCGCAACGGCGTGCCGGCACAGGTGGAGGTGCGGGTGGTCGCGGTCGAGCGCGGCATGCGCTACCGGCCGATGCTGAAGGTAGCGGTGGAAGACGAAGGGCAGGGCAGCCTGGTGCTGCGCTTCTTCCACTTCCGCCAGCAGCAGGTCGGCCAGTTCGCGGTTGGCAACCGGCTGCGCTGCTTCGGCACGCCCAAGCCCGGCCACCTCGGCCTGGAAATCGTCCATCCCAGCTACCAGGTGTTGGGCCGCAACGACGATCCCGAACTCGGCGACCGCCTCGACCCGGTGTATCCCACCGTCGAAGGTGTCGGCCCGATGACGATGCGCAAGCTGATCGGCCAGGCCCTGGATCGCCTGCCGGAAGAAAGTACGCTGGAACTGCTGCCAGCAGATTGGCTTGATGGCCTCGGCCTGCCATCGCTGCGCAGTGCGCTGCTGACCGTGCACCGGCCGCCGCCGGATGCGGACCTGGCTGCGTTGGCCGCCGGCACCCATCCGGCACAGCGCCGTCTGGCGATGGAAGAACTGCTGGCCCACCACCTCAGTCTGCGCCGCCAGCGCATTGCGCTGCAGGCGCATCATGCACCGCCGCTGGCGGGTCCTGGCAAGCTGGCCAAGGCGCTGTTGAAACAACTGCCATTCGCGCTGACCGGTGCACAGGCGCGCGTGTTCAAGCAGATCCGTGAAGATCTCGCACGGCCCAGCCCGATGCTGCGGCTGGTGCAGGGCGACGTCGGCTCCGGCAAGACTGTGGTCGCCGCGCTGGCCGCGATGCTGGCAGTGGAGCAGGGCAAGCAGGTCGCGCTGGCTGCACCGACCGAATTGCTGGCCGAACAGCATCTCAACAACCTGCGCGGCTGGCTGGAACCGCTCGGCGTGCGCATCGCCTGGCTGGCCGGCAAGGTCACCGGCAAGGCGCGCGCCAAGGTGATGGAACAGGTCGCCAACGGCGAAGCACAGGTGGTGGTGGGCACCCACGCGCTGATGCAGGAGGCGGTGGTGTTCCAGGATCTGGCCCTGGCCATTGTCGACGAGCAGCACCGCTTCGGCGTGCACCAGCGCTTGGCTCTGCGCGACAAGGGCGCAGGTAACAACAGCGTGCCGCACCAGCTGGTGATGACCGCAACGCCCATTCCGCGCACGCTGGCGATGTCTGAATACGCCGATCTGGATGTATCGGCCATCGACGAACTGCCACCGGGCCGCACCCCGGTCCAGACTGTCGCCCTCAACAACGACCGCCGTCCCGAGCTGATCGAGCGCATCGCGCTGGCCTGCCAGGAAGGGCGGCAGGTGTACTGGGTGTGCACGCTCATCGAGGAAAGCGAAGAGCTGGACGCCACGCCCGCGCAGGCCACCTACGAATCGCTGCAGGCGCTGCTGCCGGGCGTGCGCGTGGGGCTGGTGCATGGCCGCCTGAAAGCCGCCGAGAAGCTGGCGACGATGGTGGCGTTCAAGGCTGGCGAGATCGATCTGCTGGTGGCGACCACGGTCATCGAAGTGGGCGTGGACGTGCCCAATGCTTCATTGATGGTGATCGAAAACGCCGAGCGTCTGGGTCTGGCGCAGCTGCACCAGCTGCGTGGCCGCGTCGGACGTGGTTCGGCGGTGTCGCGCTGTGTGCTGCTGTACCAGGCCCCGCTTTCGCAGATGGCACGCGAGCGCCTGCAGACCATGCGCGAAACCAACGACGGTTTCGTCATTGCCGAAAAAGATCTGGAACTGCGCGGCCCCGGCGAACTGCTCGGCACCCGACAGACCGGTCTGGCCGGTTTCCGTATCGCCGATCTGGCCCGCGATGCAGGCCTGCTGCCCGGCGTACACGCGCTGGCCGAGCGCCTGCTGGACCAGCAGCCGGCACTGGCTGACCGCGTGGTGCAACGCTGGATCGGCACCGCCGTGCGTTACGCCTCGGCGTAGGTAGCGGGGTCAGACCCCTTTGCCCAGCAAAGGGCTCTGACCCGGTCCCCGGATGCTCATCCACGCATGGCGTGGATCTACTGTAGAGCCATGCTCGGCTGCCGTTCGCGCTGCGCGCGTGAGTCGAGCATGGCTCGACGCTACAGACAGCGCTTTCGATAACTTCCATGTTCATCCACGCATTGCGTGGATGTGTCGACCAAGGTCGACACCCACCAACAGCCGCGGAAATCTGTCGAAGGCGGGGTGGGTCCGGTTGCGGGGGTGTCCGCGGCATGGATGCCGCGGCCAAGCCCCCAAGGATG
>NZ_SRHZ01000072.1 GCF_004684085.1 Stenotrophomonas maltophilia | reverse complement strand
GCGGCATGGATGCCGCGGCCAAGCCCCCAAGGATGGGTTTACGGCGTCCCCCGCAACCGGACCCACCCCGCCATCCCCCAGGAAACCAGCTTTCGCCGTTGCTCTGGCGTTTGCCATTGATTCGGCGGGTGCAGGGCGCAGCCCTGCCGAACCCCAACCCCCCGTACTTGCAACGGTCATCTTCCCGGTCCACACTTCGTTGCCGATCTGAAGACGGCAACGATGATCCACAAGATCCCCCTGTTGATCGACACCGACCCCGGTGTGGACGACGCCCTGGCCCTGCTGATGGCCTTTGCCGATGAACGGCATGACGTGGTCGCCCTGACCATCGCCGCCGGCAATGTCGGCCTGCAGTACACCGTACGCAACGCCCTCAAGCTCTGCGACATCGTCGGCCGCGCCGACGTACCGGTGTTTGCCGGCAGCCCGGATCCGCTGCTGCATCCCTCCGTTGATGCTGCCCACGTGCATGGCCGCGATGGCTACGGCGATGTCGACCTGCCGCCGCCGAGCCGCCAGGCCGAAGCCGAACATGCTGCGCTGGCGATCCTGCGCCTGTCGCACGAGCACGCCGGCGAACTGATGCTGGTGATGCTCGGCCCGCTGACCAACCTGGCGCTGGCACTGAAGCTGGACCCGACCCTGCCCGAGCGCATCAAGCGCATCGTGGTGATGGGTGGCGCTGTCACCTGCCACGGCAACATCACCCCGGCGGCCGAGTTCAACATCGCCTTCGACCCGGAAGCAGCGCACGTGGTGTTCACCTCGTTCAAGCACCTGCTGGTGTCGGACTGGGAAGCCACTGTCGCTCACGGCCTGCCGCTGGACGAAGCCGAGAAGTGGCTGCAGGCCGATTCCGACCGTGCCCGCTTCTACGAGCTGATCTCGCGCAAGACCCGTGGCCTGTCCGAAGACAGCAAGGGCGGCCGTTGGTACACCGCCGACGCGGTGGCCATGGCCTGGGCGCTGAATCCGGAAGGGCAGCTGCAGGTTGAGTCGCGGCCGCTGAACGTGGAACTGAACGGTACGTTCAGCCGCGGCGCCACGATCGTCGACTGGAACCGCCAGACCGGCCAGCCGGACAACTGCGATCTGCTGATGGCCTACGATCAACCGCGTTTCGAGGCCCTGGTCCGCCAGGCCCTGGGCGCGGACTGACGTCTGTTGCACGGCACCGGTTGCCCCGGACGGCAACCGGTGCTTATAATGCCGCTCTTGACCACCAGCCCATTTACGGTGTGAGCCCATGAAGGCCGATATCCATCCGAACTACCGCGACGTCGTCTTCCATGACGTCACCTCCGATTTCAAGATCCTGACCCGCTCGACC
The DNA here is from genome assembly GCF_004684085.1 of Stenotrophomonas maltophilia. GTDB lineage: Bacteria > Pseudomonadota > Gammaproteobacteria > Xanthomonadales > Xanthomonadaceae > Stenotrophomonas > Stenotrophomonas maltophilia_AS. Next base: position 17,038 of record NZ_SRHZ01000072.1, on the reverse strand, counting down.
ATGAGCACGAAGGAAACCATCAAGTGGGAAGACGGCAACGACTACCCGCTGGTGAAGGTTGAAATTTCCTCTGCTTCGCACCCGTTCTACACGGGCAAGCACAAGGTCATCGACACCTCGGGCCGTATCGACAAGTTCCAGAAGCGCTACGCGCGCTGATCTGTCGATCCAGCTTCGAACCGACGGCCGCGCTCTGCGCGGCCGTTTGTTTTTCCCCAACGCCTGCCCAACGGGCGTTTGGATGGACAGAACACTGCGTTCGGATGACAACACTTTTGCCGATCCGGGCCGCTCAACGGCCGGTGTCTGGCCGCCTGTCGTCTACGACTTCTGTCTAGCGCCGGGCAAATGCTGCTGTGCGATAATGGCGTGATCCCCGGCACAGGCCGAGGACGTCATTCACGTGCCTGACCAATGCGCTTGGGCAGGCGCCTTCCCATGAAGGAGCGCACACAGTGTCCGATCTTGATCAGGTCACGCTCAACGCCGGCGAAAAGTCGGTCGTTCTGCCCGTCATCAAACCCACTCTTGGCAACGACTGCGTCGACATCGCGAAGCTGACCAAGGAAACGGGGTATTTCACCTACGATTCCGGCTTCACCGCGACGGCCAGCTGCAAGTCCGCCATCACCTACATCGACGGCGACAAGGGCGTGCTGCTGTACCGCGGCTACCCGATCGAACAGTTGTCGGAAAAGTCGAGCTACGTCGAAGTGGCCTACCTGCTGATCAACGGCGAGCGCCCGAGCGCCGAGCAGCTGAAGGCCTTCACCGACGAGCTGGCCGCTGAAGCCAATGTCGATGCCTCGATCAACACCCTGATCGGCAGCTTCGCCAAGGATGCTCATCCGATGGCCATCCTGACCGCCGCCATCGCGCAGCTGTCGGGCATCTACCACGCCTCGCTGGACTTGTCCGACGCCGAACAGCGCCGCCAGGCCGCCGTGCGCCTGATCGCCAAGGTGCCGACGCTGTCGGCGCTGATCTACCGCCACGGCAAGGGCCTGCCGGCCAACAAGCCGGATACCTCGCTGGACTACGTCAGCCGCTTCCTGAAGCAGACCTTCGAGTCGGCTGACGGCCAGTACGATCTGAACCCGGACGTGGTCAAGGCGCTGGACCTGCTGTTCATCCTGCACGCCGACCACGAGCAGAACGCCTCGACCTCGACCGTGCGCCTGGTCGGCTCGACCGGTGCCAACCCGTACGCGTCGGTCGCCGCTGGCGTCACCGCGCTGTGGGGTCCGGCCCACGGCGGTGCCAACGAAGCCGTGCTGAAGATGCTGGAAGAGATCGGCACCGCCGACAACGTCGAGTCCGCCGTGGTCAAGGCCAAGGACAAGACCTCCGGCTTCCGTCTGATGGGCTTCGGCCACCGCGTGTACAAGAACTTCGACCCGCGCGCGAAGGTCATTGGTGAGATGACCGGCAAGGTGCTCAAGCAGCTGGGCGTGCAGGATCCGCTGCTGGACGTGGCCGTGAAGCTGGAACAGGCCGCGCTGCAGGACGAGTACTTCGTCGCCCGCAAGCTGTACCCGAACGTCGATTTCTACAGCGGCATCATCTACAAGGCGCTGCAGATCCCGACCGAAATGTTCACCGTCATGTTCGCCCTGGGCCGTACCTCCGGCTGGGTGTCGCATTGGCTGGAACAGCAGGTCGATCCGGAAATGAAGATCGGCCGTCCGCGCCAGGTCTACACCGGCAGCGACGTGCGCGACTATCAGGGCTGATCGCCCGTGTAGGTTGTGCTGAGAACGCCCCGCATCCGCGGGGCGTTTTTTTTTGGAGCGGACCCGGTAGGTGCGGACCGTTGGTCCGCACGATTTCGGCGCCCGCGAAAAATCATCCACGCATGGCGTGGATCTACCACCTCACCCGCATTTGGTAGGTGCCAACCTTGGTTGGCACGCTCTTCACCGCGCCAAGACCGCGTGATTCAAGGGTCTCGCCAGCTTCACAATCGCTCGCGCAGCCTCAGGACACCAACTGCATCCGCAGCCTCTGATCCGGAGCGTCCATCCCATGAGTACCCGATTCGACCCACCCGAGCGCGGCCCGCTCGGACCAGACGTCGCTGCTGTCGTCGCCGCCCCCATCGTCGCCCCTCCCAGCGAAAGCGCCGTGTCCTGGGGCGCCATCTTCGTCGGTGCCGTCGCCGCCGCCGCGCTGTCCCTCATCCTGCTGATCCTCGGCGTTGGCCTTGGCCTGTCGTCGGTGTCGCCATGGTCGTTCGAAGGCGTCAGCAAGGAAACCTTCGGTTGGTCCAGCATCGCCTGGCTCACCTTCACCGCACTGGCTGCTTCCGGCCTGGGTGGCTATCTGGCCGGCCGCCTCCGTACCAAGTGGACGCAGATCCACGGCGATGAAACCTACTTCCGCGACACCGCACACGGCTTCGTGTCGTGGGCTGTGGCCACGCTGCTGACAGCCGGCCTGCTCACGTCGGCCATCGGTGGCGTGCTGGGCGCCGGTGCGAAGGTGGCCGGTGCCACCGCCGGTGCGGCGGCCTCTACTGCCGGTGTTGCCGCTGCGGGGGCTGGCAGCGCCGCAGCCGCCGCGCCGGAAGGCGACCTCAACTACTGGGTCGACTCGCTGTTCCGCAATGCGACCAACCCGGGCCCGGACGCTGCGGGTGCACCGCCGGCACCGGGTGCGCCGGGCGCAGCACCGATGGACCCGGCCGCGCCGCCGTCGCCGAGCGCCAACGCCGGCCCCCGCGATGGCCGCATGGCTCCGCCGCCGCGCCCGATGCCGCGCAATGGCCCGATGGGCGACCATCGCGAAGTGCGTGCCGAAGTGAACCGCATCATCGTCAACAGTCTGCAAGGCGATGGTCTGGACCCGGCCGATACCCAGTACCTGTCGCAGCTGATCGCGCGCGAGACGGGCATGAGCCCTGCCGAAGCGCAGGCCCGTGTGACCGATGTGCAGACGCGTATGCGTGCCGCGCTGGAAAAGGCCAAGACCACCGCCAAGCAGGCTGCCGATGACGCCCGAAAGGCGACCGCCTATGCCGCACTGTGGCTGTTCATCACCCTGCTGATCGGCGCGTTCTTCGCCAGCCTCAGCGCTACCTGGGGCGGCCGCCGCCGCGACCTCTAACCCGTATTCCGTGCAAGGAGACCTGTCATGAAAATGATTCTGCTCTGGTTGTTGGGCGTGCCGATTCCGCTGCTGATTCTGTACGCGATCTTCTTCTGATCGTGCGCCAACGCGATGTCTCATCAGGCCGCCGGAAGGCGGCCTGATATCTGTAGAGGCGAGCCATGCTCGACGCCCGCGCGCAGCGCGCACGGCGGCCAGACGCGCGCCCGGTACTACGCTTCCGCGTACCGGCTCGGCGAACACCCCAGCACACGCCGGAATGCAGCAGAAAACGCGCTCGGGCTTGCATACCCCAGGTCCAGTGCCACGCGTGTCACCGCCTGACCTTGCCCCAGCCGCTCGATGGCCACCAGCAGGCACACCTGCTGTCGCCACTCGGCAAAACTCACCCCGGTATCCGCGCGGAACATCCGCGTGAACGTGCGACGGCTCATGCCCGCATCTGCGGCCACCTCATCAAGCCCGATGGCGAGCGAGGGCGCATCGAACAGCGCCCGGCAGACGCGCGCGAGGCGTGCATCGGCAGGCAATGGCGCGTGCAGGGAAAGCGTCGACATCGACGCGATCTCCGCCACCAGCAGCTGCATCAGCTTGCCCGCACGCCCGTCCTCGTCGTAGAGCGGCGGCAGGTCCACTGCATTCTCCAGCAGCTGCCGCAACAAGGGAGAGACCGCATACACGCGGCAGTGCATTGGCAGTGCTACGGCAGCGGCCGCCTCGATGGAAAGGAAGGCGTTGAGCATCGTTACCGGCCCACGCATCGTCATCTCGTGGGCCAGCCCGGCCGGTACCCAGCAGGCGCGCTGTGGCGGCACCAGCCAGCGCCCCTGCGGTGTCGTCACACTGATGGTGCCGCGCGCGGCGAACGCGAACTGCCCGCGTCGATGGGCGTGGCAGGGAAACAGGGACCCCGCCGCGTAATCGTTCGAGGTCACCACGACGTCGCGCGGCAGGTCTTCGTAGGGATCGAGCAGCGAATTGCGCATGGCCCGGATTCTATAGCGGTTGACCCGCCATCGACGGCGGGCCACACCTGCGCTGCCTAGCATCAGTACTCCTTCTGACGGTGGCGATTTTTCATGGCCAACACTTTTCATCGCGTGGGGCAGGGACCTCACTTCGTCCTGGTCCTGCATGGCTGGTTCGGCGACGCGCATGCGTTCGAACCGATCGAGCCGTGGCTGTCGCGCGATCACTTCAGCTACGTCTTCATGGATTGCCGTGGCTACGGAGGCATGCGCGATGCGACGGGTCAGTTCAGCATCGACGAGGTGGCGCATGATGCGCTGGCGCTGGCCGATGCGCTGCAGATCGACACCTTCAGCGCGGTGGGACATTCCATGGGAGGCATGGCGATCGAGCGCATTGCCGTGCTCGCGCCACAGCGTGTGCGGTCCATGCTGGCCATCGCGCCCGTTCCCTGCGGCGGTATCGCCTATGACGCGCCCACGCGAGGACTTCTGGAGGGCGCTGCTGGCAGCGTGGCCAGCCGAAGGGCCATCATCGATCGCAGCACCGGCGGGCGGCTGCCCGCCGCCTGGTTGGACTGGAAGGCCGGCTACTCAATGGAACGCTCCACGCCCGGTGCGTTTGCTGCCTATCTTTCCGCGTGGGCGGATACGGACTTCAGTGACGAAATCGTCGGCGACCATCGGTTGAAGGTGGTGGTGGGCGGGAATGATCCAACGTTCAACCGATCACTGATGGAGAAGACCTATCTGTGTCGTTATCGGAACGCCACGCTGGAGGTCATCGAAAGTGCAGGGCACTACCCGATGAACGAGACACCCTTGGCCCTGGTGGCGGCCATGGAGTCCTTCCTGGAGGATGAGGTTCACTCGGCATGAATGCTTTCTGACACTGGATGTCGCTTTCACATCTTTTCGGATCTATTGCATAGGCATCACATCGAGGGCGATAGAACCTGAAGGCACTCATCCCTCCATGGAGAACACCATGAACCGACTGCTTGCCATTGCCCTCATCGCCACGCCGCTTGCCCTGTTGAGCCCGCAGGCCTTCGCGCAGTACACGGGCCCAGGTGCGGGAACCGCTGCCAGCACCGTCGCCGACGCACGCGCGCAGCGCGATGACCATCCGGTGGTGCTGCGTGGCACCCTCATCGCCAAGCTCGGCCATGAGCGCTACCAGTTCCGCGACGCCAGCGGCCAGATCGAGGTCGAGATCGACGACGAAGACATGCCGCCCCAGGCCGTCGGCGCCGATACCGTGGTCGAGCTGCGTGGCAAGGTCGACACGCATCGGTTCAAGCCGACCGACATCGATGTCGATCACGTCACCGTGGTGCCCGCAGGTTGAAGCGAACGGCAGCCGAGCATGGGCTCGGCTCTACAGTAGATCCACGCCATGCGTGGATGACGTTAAAACGAGCGGAAAAGCTATCTGTAGAGTCGAGCCATGCTCGACTCTACAAAAGCCAAGCAATGAGGTTTATTGCATTCAAGTAGTGAGGGAAATTGCATAACCCTCAAACATTGAACACCTTCAAGAATCCTTCTTAACGTTCCACGTTTTAGGAATGCTTGAATAGTCTGCGTCGCAATGGATTCCTAACATTCTCTCCGTCGCCCGCAACCACCTCTGCGGGCGGCGCCTCCCTCCCTTTCTCCTTGGGGAGGGGGGCTTTCATATTCCCCCTGTCCGAGAGAGACAACCCATGCACGCCATTCTCAAGAAGGCCGCGCTCGCTGCAGCGCTGGCCACGGCTTCGCTGTCCGCGCACGCCGTGGAAACCCAGATCACCGTCTATGCCAACGTCGACCCGACCTTGGCCTTCCTGCAGCACGACGGCAGCCCGTTGCCGGATTCGATCAACCTGGTGCACAACCCGCTGACGGGCCTGGTGCCGTGGAACCGCCAGGTGCGCATCTTCTCCAACGATGAAACCGCCGATGTCGCCGTGCGCCTTGGTCATGCCCCGACCCTGATCAGCACCTCTGCGGGCGCAACGCCGGTGCCGCTGTCGGTCAAGCTCAACAACAAAGCGCTGACGGTGGCTGCACAGGACTTCGCCGCGGCCGATCTGTTCGATGGCGCCGTGCCGGGTGCGTCCATCACCATGCCGTTCCAGACCGCCCAGGCTACCGCGACGCCGATTGCGGCCGCCGGCTATTACGAAGGCCTGGTCAACGTGATCATGGTCCAGAAGGCCGCCAGCCCGTAATCCCTGCGCCGGCCCGCTCTGCGGGCCGGCCGCTTCCGGTAATCCCCCATGAAAGCTTCCGCACCTGCCGTCACCCGGCTGGCGGTCGCGCTCGCCTTGTCGCTGGCCACGCCGCTGGTCGCGGCACGCGGCGTTCCGCCCGGCTTCGAAGATCTGGTGGAAGGCCAGATCGAACAATTGGATGTCCGCCTGTTTGGTCGCTCGGCCGGGCTGTCGCCGGTGCGCGTCACCCTGGAGCACGTGCAGCTGGAAGATCCTGGGCGCGTGCTGCAGGCGCTGGATTTGTCCGCCGAGGCACAGGAGACGCTGCTGCCCGCACTGTCGCAGCCACTGCCGCGCAACAGCCATCTGGCCTGTCGCTACGGTGGCGCCAGCGCAGGCTGCGGCTATCTGGAACCACCCGACGACCCCTCAACCGTGCGCGCGCTGTATGACGAAGGCGAGGGCGCGGTGCGCCTGTTCGTCGCTCGCCAATGGCTCCCGGGCGAACCGGCCGCCGAGCGCTTTCATCGCGTCAATAGTGGTGCCGAGAACGCGTTCCTGCACCAGCAGACGCTGAACGTCAGCGGTGGCCGCGACTACCAGTCATTGGCCGCGCGAGGCACTGGCGTGCTGGGCCTGTTCCAGCGCGGCCATGCCGCGGCGGAATGGAACTTCAGCCACCAGCGTTATGGTCGCGCTGGCACCCGCAGCGAGCTGCAGTTCGACAATGTCTATTACCGCCATGACCTGGGGGCCGAGCACTATCTGCAGGCCGGCCGCATGGACCGTCGCAACCTGTCCAGCCCACAGGGCGGCACCTTCGGTTTCGGCATGCTGCCGCTGGATCGCTTCCAGGGTGCGCGCCTGGGCACTACCCAGGCCTATGTGGACGCTGATGCCGCCGTGCAGGCCACGCCATTGACGGTGCTGCTGGCGCGCGACGCGCGGGTGGATGCGTTTGACGGCCAGCGCCTGCTGCAGACCTATTACCTGCAGGCCGGTATCAACCAGCTCGATACCCGCAGCTTTCCCTTCGGCAGCTACACCGTCAGTCTGCGCATCTACGAAGACGGCGTGATGGTACGCAGCGAAGACGCGCCCTTCGACAAGGGCGGCGACTGGACCAACAGCCAATGGCAGTGGTTCGTGCAGGGCGGCCGCCGCAGCGAGCGCCGCAGCGACAGTTTCGACAATGAGCGCGTGGCCATGGCCGGCATGCGTGTGCCACTTGGGCGCGATCTGGCGGTCACCGCCGGTGCCGCAGATCTCGGTGGCTACAGCTACGGCGAACTGCGGGTGGACCTGCGTCGACTTTTTGCCACCCAGGAGCTGCGTGTCTCGATGGCTGGCATGCGCGGCAGCGACGGCAGCCATGGCCAGCAGCATCAGCTGTCGTACCGCCGCAAAGCCTCGTGGAACGTCTACCAGCAGCGCATGCGCGGCAAAGCCTGCCAGTTCGAGGCCGACGCGCGTGACCGGCTGGGTTGCACCGATTCGCTCAGTGCCTCGATCGCGCTGCCGCTGGCCGGTGGCAGCGCCTACGTGGGCTACACCCGTCGCCAGACCTGGCGTACCGGCGTGGTGCCCGGCCTGGGCGAAGATCCGTTGTCGGGCCTGGACCCGCTGTTGCCGCCGCTGTTGCCACAGCCGCGCCGCGAGCCGCAGCTCAGCCGCACCTGGCAGGCCAGCTACAGCCGCACCCAGCGCTGGCAGGATTTCAGTGTCTCCTCGCGCGTGGGCGTCTGGCTGCAGCACAACAGCGACCCGCTGCGCCTGGGCCAGCAGCGTGACCGTGGCATCTATTTCAATCTCAGCCTGACCCGCCAGCAGCGTGGCGCGGGCGGCTCGGCGCAGCGCCGCTACGGCGTGGATGTGCGCCAGCCGCAGCACCAGCGCCCGGACATCAACTACAGCGTCGGCCAGACCCTGCGCAGGGAAGCCGATGCCCAGTACCGCGAACTGTCCGGTGAACTACGCGGCAACAACAGCCAGCGTTACAGCGCCTCGCTGAGCGGCCAGCTGCAGAACGCTGTTGGCCACACCGGCGCCACCGTGGCCCGCTACCAGCAGCACGGCCGCAGCGAGCTGGCCTACAGCGGCACGCACAGCTCCGGCTTTGCACTGGGCCGGCGCGGCTTCTACTGGGCCGGCAACAGCGGCGCCGATGCCGGGCTGGCCGTGCAGGTAGACAACGTAGACGACTTCGATCTGCGTGGCGTTGCCGCCGAACTGCAGGTCGGTGGCCTGCGCACCCAGCGCCTGCAGTTGGGCGAGCGCCGCCTGCTGCCGCTGTCGGCCTACCAGTCGCATCGCGCCGAGGTGCAGGACGCGAGCACGCTGGACAGCAACGCTGCGATCCGCGTGACCGGTGCCACCGGTGCACGCCCCCTGTTCCTGTCGCCCGGCCGGCTGGTACGGATGCCGGTGCCGATCGAGGTGACCTACACCTTCATCGGCAGTGCCCGCGACATTGCCGGTGCGCCGCTGGGTGGCGCCCGCATCCTCAACGCGCCGGTGCCCGGCACCAGCGCCAACGGCGGCTTCGTCGCCGATTTTCCCCGTCGCGAGACCACGCTGTACCTGCTGCAGGGCGACCGCCTGCTGCAGTGCCCGCTGCAGGTGCGCGAGCGCCGCCAGGTGGTGCTGCTGGTCGGTGCCGTGTTTTGCGAACCGCTGGCCGTGGCCCAGCTGCCGGCAGACATCCGCCAGCAGGCCCGGGTGACGCGTCTGCTGCAGGAACGCGCGTTGATTGCCGCGACCCCTCGAACCGCTGCTGCAGGAGGTACGCCATGAACCGGCGTTGGATGTGGGTGTTGATGCTGGTGTGCGTGCTGCTGGTGATGGCGCCGAGGGCGTGGGCGCAGTGGCCGCCGGAGACGCATCCAGCGGATCAGAGCAGGGACATCGTGATGACCTGGGATCGCTCGGCGGTACCGGGTGATGTGGAGCTGTGGGCACCGCGGACGGTGCTTGGGTTCAGTCACGACCTAGCGTTCAAGTATGGGCAGATCCATGTGGTTTGTGAGTCTGCCTTTGACGCTGAGTTCGGGCGGTGTCCGACGGAAGGTGCACTTCCTCTAATTACAGGGACATCTGAGGTTGTGTTGCGTCTTGTGGAGCAACGGACGGGGCTGATTGCGGAAGCTCGCGCGAGTGGAAGTCTGCAGAGAATCATGTCAGGTCGCATTTGCGCACTTGACTTCTGGGATGAAACTCCGCGGCCCTTGTACTCAGCTTACTGGTTTCCGTGCGGTGTGGGCATCGGAGGAGATCAGCCGATCGGAACCGGCGTCGAGTTGATCCTGCCTCAACACGAACTCTCGCGTCTCGTCGCAGGCCACTGGAAGGCCACGATGCGCCTGAACATCAAAGCCGACCCCGCCGCAGGACCGGTCGCCACCGCCGTCTTCAATTTCGATTTCACCATCACCGACTACGACGCGATCTCGATCTACTTCCCCGCCTTCGAGAGTTCATCGCCCCACATCAATCTGAATCTGCGCTACGACCCGATCCGCCAGACGGTTGGGGGGCGTACGCAGCTGGACATGTGCCTGTACGACGGCCTGGGCTCGCAGAGCGAGTATCTGGGAGTGACCGTGCGCGATAGCAGCGGCCGGCCGCCGGGAGGCGACGACTTCTCGGCGTGGCACCAGGACGGCGGCAGCGATGAAAGCCAGCGCTTGGATTTCACCGTCGGCCTGAACTACGGCGGCAGCCGAAGAACGATGAAGAACGGCGTGGAGCAACTGCTGTACGGCATCGAAAGCGGCGAGATCCGAATGATCGTGCTGCCCGGCACGGGTGAGTCCGTGTACTGCGTGCCCACGCCACTGACGCTGGAAACACCGCTGGTTCCTGTCGCCAGCAAACGCCCCGGTTTCTACAACGGCGAGCTGCAGGTGCAGCTGCGCGTACCTACCGCCCGCCCCTGATCCCACGGAGGACACGATGAACAAACCCATGCTGCTTCTGTTGCCGTTGAGCTTGCTGTTGGCAACGCCTGCCCACGCCAACCTTGGCATCTATCCTATGCGCGCGGCAGTGGATGCCAAGCAAGGCGCGCAGATCCGTGTGTACTCACAGTCGACCCAGCCGCAGTTCGTGCAGACCACCCTGCGCCGCATTGCGGATCCTGCGGGGGAGGCCGAAGCGGAGGTGGAGGTGGAGCCGGATGAAGCCGCCATCGCCATCACCCCGGGCAAGTTTGCGCTGTCTGGCGGCGGCAACCGGCTGATCCGCGTCATTCCACTGCAGCCGGTCGACAAGGAGGCGGCGTACCGCATCTATTTCGAGGGCGTGCGCGGCCCCGATGAATCACCCATGCAAGACGCAGACGATGCCTCACGCGCGAACGTGGGCGTCAATCTTGTTTGGGGCGCGCTGGTGAATGTCGTACCGGCCGACGGTGTAGTCGATCTGCAGCTACAGGGCGACACGCTGCATAACAGCGGCAGTCTGCGCGTGGGCATTACCGGTGTGACGGAGTGCACGCAGGCAGGCGTCTGCGCCGACCATGAAGTGTCGCAAAGCCTCTATCCCGATGCCGATCTGAAGCTGCCGTTCCAACCCCAGCCAGGTAGCTCGGTGCAGCTGCGCTATCGGCTGACCGGGAAGGGCCATCAGGAACACGTGCAGACCTTGGCGGCTTCCAGTAGCTGAGTTTCCCGAACTGCCCCGCGCGTGACGCGGGGCGTCTTTTACCTTCGATGTTAAGGAGAGATCATGAATCATGTTTATCGACGTATCTGGAATGCGACCCGGCAGTGTTGGGTCGTTGCAAGTGAACTGACCGCCGCGAAAGGCAAAGCCAGCCGCGTCTGCTGCAACGGCTTGCTCTTGGGTGCGCTTCTACCCACCGTCGCTTTGGCGGCGGCAGAGACGAGCGTAGAAGGGGAGGAGACAGCACGTGCAGGGACGCAAATGACTGAGGCAGAGCCTGGCAGGGAGCCGCGCGCCTCCTCAACGCCGCAGGCCACTCTGCCTTCGGCAGATGCCATCTTCACCCTCGGGCAGGCGTGGGGAATTTCAAGCTATAGCGGCCCGATCTACAATCCCGCACGATCATCGTCCGTACTGATTGTCGATAGTGCCTTCAAAGGTTACAGCTATCTCGGCCACACCCTTGTTTTCGCCGGATCGAGGTCGACGCTGCACGGCCATAATTCGGTTGCCTATGGCATCGGCATCAATGCCATAGGTGACAACGTAACGGCGCTGGGAAACGGAATCAATGCCACGGGTGACAATGCCACCGCTGTAGGAATCAACGCAGTAAGCACTGGCGGCTATGCGACCGCAGTTGGAGCGGCGGCCCAGGCGCAGGGACTGGGCGCCACCGCATTTGGCAATGGTGCAAGGGCTGATAAGACGAACGCAGTTGCCATAGGAAGCGGTGCACGCGCGTGGTCAGCCAATTCCGTTGCAATCGGTGCAAATTCAGCAGCGGTGGATAGCTTCACTGTCTCTGTCGGCACCCAGTTGCAGACGAGGCGAATTGTCAACGTAACCGATGGCCGAATCACCGACTCCAGTAATGATGCCGTGACGGGCCGGCAGCTGTACGCCACCAATTCCAAAATCGGCGCGATCGATGGAATGATCCGTACTGGGCAGCATTCCGATGCATACGCGCTCGGCGCAGGTTCGGTCACGGCATCGGCCAAGTCCATTTCGGTTGGTAGCGCCAGCAACAAGCGGCGGATCCAGTATCTGGCCGACGGTACTGTGGCAGCCGGCAGCTCTGATGCCGTGACAGGGAATCAGTTGCACGCCACCCGGCAGACGTTGGATGGAGTCAAGTCATCCGCCGAATCGGCCCAGAAGCTGGCTCAGGCCGCAAGCGACAGGATAAACGATGCTTCGCTTGCGCTTGGGCAAGGTGCGAAGGCGAGCGGCGACAGTAGCGTCGCGGTGGGCGCGTATGCAGAGGCAAGTGAACTGCAGTCGACCGCTTTGGGTTACCGTAGCAAGGCACTCGGCCTCAATGCCACGGCGCTGGGGTATCTGGCGCAGGCAACAGCAGCACATACGGCTGCTGTTGGGTATGGGGCGCGAGCCTTGGGAAGAGCCTCTTTGGCCTTTGGCTATCAGTCAAAGGCAGAGCATGAGAACTCCGTTGCCTTGGGCGGGCGAGCCGAGACGACAGGAACATTCCAGGTTTCGCTGGGCAATGCAACCGAGAAGCGCAAGATCGTCAACATGGCCGATGGGCTGGTTGCGGACGGTAGCCATGAGGCCGTGACCGGGTCGCAGCTGTTCCGCACGAATGCGGCGGCAGAGGACGCAGGTAAGCTTGCAGTCGCGGTACATGATCGCATTGACGCCACCACGCTGGCACTCGGTAAAGGCGCAGTGGCAGAGCATGGCAGCTACGGCATCAGCACGGCACTGGGCAACAATGCCAAGGCCTACAATGGCCAGAGCATTGCCGTGGGCTACGACGCGCTGTCGGGCGTCGATGCTGATGGCAAGAAGGTGACGGGGCAGAACGCCGGCGTCTCGATCGGTGCCAGCACGCGCAGCGCGAACGGTGCGGTGGCCGCTGGCTTCCGCGCCAGCGCTACCGGAAACTTCTCCATCGCAGTGGGTGGCGACGCCAAAGCCGCAGCCGAGCATGGCACCGCTGTGGGCTATCTGAGCAAGGCGAGCGCCAGCCAGTCGACCGCCCTGGGACGCGGCAGTGAGGCGACGGCTCAGTTCGCCACGGCCTCGGGCAATCTGGCCAAGGCCACTGCCATCAGCGCGGTCGCGCTGGGTGACCGTGCGCAGGCGACGCATGAAAATGCAGTGGCATTGGGCGCAGGCGCAGTCACGGCTTCGTCCAACTCGGTCTCGGTGGGCAGCGCCAGCCGGAAGCGGAAGATCCAGTATGTGGCTGATGGGGCGGTGAGCGCGGGTAGCACCGACGCGATTACTGGCAACCAGCTGCATGCCACCAACCAGGCCGTAACCAGGGCGCAGACCGTGGCTGACGCCGCGACGACGACCGCCAATGCGGCGAAGGTCAGCGCGGACAAGGCACTGGCTGACGCTGGCGTGCTGGGCGGGCTGGTTGGTCAGGTCGCTGACAACGGCAATGTCCGGCTTGGTGAGAAGAACAGCGGCATGGTGCTGGATGTACGTAACAGCGCCAATGCGAACAGGAAAGTGACTGGCGTGGCCGACGGCGCGTTGAGTTCCACCAGCTATGAGGCTGTCAACGGCCGGCAGCTGAGCGCCACCAATGACAAGGTGGCGACGGTGGAGGGTGTCGCCACGTCTGCAGGCGCGGACGCTGCCGTGGCAAAGGCGGATGCGGTCAAAGCGTTGGTCGAGACAGCGGCACTGGGTGGGCTGGTGGCGCAGGTGTCTGCGTCTGGTGATGTGCGCTTGGGTGGGAAGAACAGCGGGACAATGTTGGATGTGCGCAATAGCACCAATGCCAATCGGAAGATAAGCGGCGTTGCGAACGGCGCCGTTGATGCCAGTAGCACAGAGGCCGTGTCGGGCCGCCAACTGTACGCGACGAACAGTCGAATTTCGGATTTGGAAAGCGCCAATCAGTATCTGAGCGTGGGTGTTGACTCATTCAGCGTGCGCGCAGAGGCGGCCTTGCTTGGCGTTGCTCTTGGAGATTCAGCGAAGGCCGGAGCTGAGGGTGGGACTGCATTGGGCGCCTTCGCAGGAGCGCTGGGAAAGAATTCAGTGGCAGTTGGTCGTGGAGCAGGGGTCTCTGGCGAAGCATCTGGTGGGTTTGCGATGGGAGTCGGCGCTCAAGTATATGCAGTCAACGGCATCGCAATCGGTGCGGGTACTGTTGTTGAAGAATCAGCACCCGGCTCATTGGCGCTGGGGGCTGGCTCCTTTGCAGATGAAGGAGGGACGGCCTCCTTTGGTAATGCCACAGTTCAGCGTCGTCTTACCAACATCGCCAGCGGTACCGCTGACCACAACGCCACCACCGTCTCTCAGCTTAAGGATTCCCTCGCTACCCTCGGCGGCGGTGCAGGCATCGATGCCAGCGGCAACATCATCGATCCCACGTATGCAGTGCAGAGCGGAACGCAGAACACCGTCGAGGATGCATTGATGGCACTCGATGGCGCCGTCATCACCTCAAGCCGTCGCGTGGACAAGGTGGAAGGCCAACTCAGCTCGATCTTCCAGGATTCGCCGTCGGCCCGTGCCGATGGCATGAACCAGATCGCGCTGAATGGCGTGAACGGCATGGTGCTGACCAACCTGGCTGACGGACGAGTGGCGCCAGGAAGCCGTGACGCCGTAACCGGCAGTCAGTTGTACGCCGCCGAGCAGAAGATCTCGCAGAATCGGAATGATCTGGAGGCGATGCGCAAGGAGCGAGAGATGGGCGAGCAGGCCATGCGTGGATTGGATGCGAGTGTCATCGACTACGGTGGTGCGCGTTTGACTGGTGTGGCCGAGGCGAAGCTGTCGGCTGACAGTTCGGATGTCGTGCGTGGCAGTCAGCTCTTCTCGACGAACATTCGATTGGCCGTGGTTGAAAGCAAGGCTGAGTATTTTGATTTTGGGTCAAGTGTTCCGGAGCTGGAGTGGAGGGCTCCACGTGCTGGACGCGCCGGGGTCGCGATTGGTGAGGCTGCGGTGGCATCACCATTGACGGAAGGTGCTGTCGCAGTGGGCTTCTATGCAACGGCGCACGGCGAGAACTCTGTGGCCCTTGGTCGCGCGGCTTGGGTTCAGGCCGGTGCAGATCATGGATTTGCACTCGGTACACGGTCTGCAGTTGAGGAGCGTGGTGGCATTGCGCTCGGCGCTGGCAGCCTCGTGAGAAAGGGGGCGCTGAACAGTGTTGCTGTAGGAAATAGCTCTGTGGCTGATGAAAGTCAGACAGTGTCTTTTGGGGCCGGTTTTCTTCAGCGTCGCCTCGTAAACATCGCCAACGGAACCGCCAACCACAACGCTGCCACCGTCGGTCAGCTGCGCGGCGCACTGTCCGCTCTCGGCGGCGAAGTCGATGCCAACGGCAACATCGTCGGCCCCAGCTTCAACGTGCAGGGCCAGTCCCAATCCACGCTCAATGGTGCATTGGAAGCGCTCGACGGCGCAGTCGTCAGCACCACCTCTCGCGTGAACCAGGTCGAATCCCAGCTCCGCTCCGTCTTCCAGGAAACCCCCTCGGTCCGCGCAGACGGTACCCACCAGCTCACCCTGGCCGGCGCCAACGGCATGGTCATCTCCAACGTGGCCAACGGCCTGATCGCGGCCGGCAGCCGCGATGTGGTCAACGGCGGCCAGTTGCATTCGATGCAGCAGCAGCTCAATGGCCGCATGGATGGGCTGGAGCAGCGCATCGACGATCAGCCGCAGGCCCGCGCCATGGCGGCAGCGTCCACGCCTTCGCCATCCACCGAAGAGATCGCGCCGACGCCGGAAACCAGCGGCTCGCCGCAGATCGCCTCTACCGGTGAAGGTGACAAGCCCACGCCGCAGCCGAAGTCGAAGCAGGACGACACGCCCAAGCCGCAGGTCGACACCGCCGACCTTGAGAAGATGCTGGCCCGCGCCAACGAGTACACCGATGGTGCGATCAGCAACTTCGAACGTCGCCTGGACAAGATGGACAAGCGCTTCAACCGCATGGCGGCAATGAGCAGCGCGCAGAGCGCGATGGCGATGAACACCGCTGGTCTGGCCACCTACAACCGCTTGGGTGCGGGCGTGGGCTACAGCGAAGGTGAGTCAGCGATGGCGGTGGGCTACCAGCGTGTGCTGAACGAGAAGGGTTCGGCCACCTTCAGCCTCAATGGTGCGTTCACCAACAGCGGTGAGCGCAGCATGGGCGTCGGCGTGGGCATCGGCTGGTAAGCCATGCAGCCCCGGCGTGGTGCGCGTAATGAACCCCGCCGCGCCGGGGTCCTTGCCGAGGAGATGGCAATGTACCGATGGGTGAGTCGATTCGTCAGCTACCGCACGTTCTACGTTTGGCGGGCGCGGTATTACTACTACACCCGGCATGTGGACGTCTGGATGCTGGCCAGCGTGCTGTGCTTCCTGGGGGTAGTGGCGCTGCTCTGGTACTACTGGCGGTTCACCAGTGTGCCGCCACCGCGCATGCATCCGCAGGTAGCTGCGCTACGGGTGGAGGGCATCACCAACGAGGCGATTCACCGCATTGTTCTGGTGCGTCACGGTGGCAGCACGCCGGGCCAGCCATTCACCACGGCGGAGGATATCCGCGCCAGTACGCGCAGAACGATGCAGGTGCGGCAGGTGCTGGATGGCGAGATGGCATGGCGTCTGAGGGCGAACCTGCTGGCGGATATTGCCGATTACATTGAGGCGACCGCGGGCTGCGCGCCTTATCAATGCACAGGGGTGCAGGCGCACATCAGCCTGATGCGTGAGGCCGCGGCGGAGAACGCAGGCATCAACCGGGCGCTGCGGCCCATTCTGGAGGGCCCGCGTGATCTGGTGCCCGGTCTCACGAGCGTCGATCGCCAGCGGGTGAAGAGCGGCTGGTCGGATTCGTTCAGTGACATCTACCACCAGGTATGGCTGTTGAACGATCTGCAGACCATGCACGCGCGGATGATGGCGGAGTATCCCAAGCGCGCGCCTGCACCCTGGTTGCCGGAGTGGTTGATTGGCCCGGAGCCGACAACCGGTAATGGCATCCCGCTGTAGAGCATTGGCCATGCTGGGTGGCGCCCGCGGATGCGACGCATTTGTAGAGTCGAGATCCTATGTTCGCGGTCAAGCCTGCTGGAAGCAGGCTTGACCCACCCTCAGCATGGCCGGATC
>NZ_SRHZ01000071.1 GCF_004684085.1 Stenotrophomonas maltophilia | reverse complement strand
TGCTTGACGGTCCCTCCACCCTGGCTCCTACATACCGCGTAGGAGCCGGGAGGAACATACAAGCTTGCTCGACTGCTCTCCGGCCAGATACCGACATGCCTGAAGCACGGTGCGGACCAACGGTCCGCACCCACCATCAGGTTTGGTCCGCACCGCACCGCTGCGCTCGCCGGCCATGGGCCGGCGCTACCGTCCCCCGTTACCCGCCGATGTAGGCAGTAATTTCCGCTTCGGCCAACAGCTGCCGCAACTGCGCCACCGACGCGCGTCGCATCGGCTTCTCATCCACCGGCGACAGCGGTGCCTGGCGCAGGGCGTCATACGGCAGCACGGCCAGGTCGAAGGTCAGCTCCTCGGCACTGAACACCCACACCGGCACATCCAGGCAGCGTTCGCGGTCCATGCGCAACCGGCGCGTCCGCGATTCGGCGGGGATGCCGTGTTCGTCCAGGAAGCGATGCACGGCTTCCGGGTCGTCGCTGTGCAGGTGCAGCTGCACGGGGCTGTTGGCGTCGGCGGTGCCCTCCAGCACCGGGCCGGCCAGGCGAGGGGCGAAGCCGTGCAGGAACTCCAACGCACGCATGGCGGCTTCGCGGCGGCGCTGCAGTTCATTGCCGTGTTGGGGCCCGGAGAACAGCCGCTGGTATTCGCGCAGGGCGTCTTCGATCTCGGTGTTGCGGGGCAGGGAGGCATCGTCGTGGATGCCGAGCCGGCTGGCGGCCTTCAACTTGGCCTGGTGGTAGTCGCGGATGCCGCCTTCGGCCATCAGGCGGGCGGCTTCGTGGGCGAGGCGGTGGCGCCGCTCGCGGGTCTGGCTGGCAGCATGCTGACGGGCGCGATGCATGCGATGACTCCCTGTTGCGACCTGGCTACAGACTAGCGCACGGATGTGACATCTGCGTGGGTATTCAAGGCAGGCGCCGCTGCGCTCGCCGGGCATGGCCCGGCGCTACCCGTGCAGAACGGTGTCCGACGGATGCATCGGTGCCAACCAAGGTTGGCACCCACCGATGCTCTTTGGTAGGTGCCGACCTTGGTCGGCACGAGGCGCCAACCAAGGTTGGCATCTACCGGAGCAGCGCGGGGCCGTGCCCGGCGGATGCATCGGTGCCAACCAAGGTTGGCAGCTACCAGGGCCGCATCGGAGCCAACCCACGGTTGGCACCCACCCATCCCTTCCTCAGAAGATATCGAACGCGGCGGCGTCGGCCTGCGGCGTATTGAGGTTCAGGTCGTAGTCGGTCAGGCGGTCCATGTCTTCCACCTTCACCCACTCGGTCGCGCCGTTGAGGGTGGCCTGGACCATGCCGCTGGGCGGTTCGTTCTGCGCGATCGGGGTGTCCTTCAGCGCGGTGCGCATGTAGTCGATCCAGATCGGCAGGGCGGCCTTGCCACCGTATTCGCGGTAACCCAGCGAGCGGAAATCGTCGCGGCCCACCCACACGGTGGTCACGTACGGGCCGCCGAAGCCGGAGAACCAGGCGTCGCGGTGGTCGTTGGTGGAGCCGGTCTTGCCGCCCACGTCCTCGCGGCCGAGCACCTTGGCCTGGGCACCGGTACCGCGCTGGACCACGTCGCGCATCATCGACACCAGCTGGTAGGCGGTGCGGGCGTCGATCGCGCGCGGGGCGGTGCGGGCATCGGGGTTGACCGGCGCGGCCGGGGTTTCGGTCTTGGCTTCGGCCTTGGCCACAGCAGCCGGGTCCACCTTCGGGGCCGGGGCGCCGAAGTTGAAGCCGTCCACCACCTGGTTCACCGGCTGGTCGCTGCTGCCGGCGCAGTCGCGGCAGGCCAGTGCTGGGTTTTCCTTGAACACCAGGTTGCCGTCGCGGTCATTGACCTGGTCGATCAGCCAGGTGTCCACGCGCGAACCGCCATTGGCGAACACGGCGTAGCCGCGGGCCACCGACAGCGGGGTCAGCGAGGCGGTACCCAGCGACATCGACAGGTTCGGCGGCAGTTCCGATTCGGCAAAGCCAAACTGGCTGATGTACTTGCGCGCGTAGTCCACGCCCATGCCATCGAGCAGGCGCACCGACACCAGGTTGCGCGACTGCACCAGCGCTTCACGCAGGCGCATCGGGCCGCGGAAGCCGCCGCCGTCGTTCTGCGGGGCCCAGGTCTTGCCGCGGCGGTCGCGGAACACGACCGGGGCGTCGAGCACGATCGAGGCCGGGTTGTAACCCTTGTCGAAGGCGGCCGCGTAGACGAACGGCTTGAAGCTCGAACCCGGCTGGCGACGCGCCTGGGTGGCGCGGTTGAACTTGTTGCCGGAGAAGCTGAAGCCACCGACCAGCGCCTTCAGGGCGCCGTTGTGGGCATCCAGAGAGACCAGGGCGGACTGGCCGCGCGGAAGCTGGTCCAGCAGCCACTCGCCTTCCTTGGCACCGGCACGCACGCGCACGATGTCGCCGCGCTGCACCAGCTTGCCCGGGGTCTTGTTGGTCCACTTGGCAGCGCCGGCCGGCAGCACGATCTCGCTGCGGTTGGCCAGCACCACCGTGGCGCTGCCATCGGCACCGGTGCTGGCGACGATGGCCGGCAGCAGGCCGGCCTGGCCGAACATGCCGCGCAGATGCTCGGCCAGGGCGGCAGCGTCTTCGCCGGCACCCACCTGCACCTGCTTCTCAACGCCGTGCCAGCCGTGGCGGTGGTCGTACAGCAGCAGGCCGTCGCGCACCGACTGGTTGGCCGCAGCCTGCAGGGTGGCATCAATGGTGGTGGTGACGTGGTAACCCTTGTTGACCACATCGCCGCCGAAGCGGGCAATCATTTCCTGGCGCACCAGTTCGGCCACGTACGGGGCATCGACCTGCACCGGCGGCTCATGCGCGGTGGCGTGCATCGGCACGGCCTTGGCCGCGTCGGCCTCGGCCTGGCTGACGAACTTCAGGTCGGCCATGCGCTGCAGCACATAGTTGTCGCGGCGCTGGCGGGCACGTTCCGGGTTGGAGATCGGGTTGCCCGAGGACGGGAACTTGGGGATGCCGGCCAGGGAGGCCATTTCATCCAGGTCCAGCTCGTTCAGTTTCTTGCCGTAGTAGAACTCGGCGGCGGCGGCCACGCCGTAGGCGCGGTTGCCGAAGAAACTCTTGTTCAGGTACAGCTCGAAGATCTCGTCCTTGCTCAGCTCGGACTCGATCTTCCGCGCCAGCAGGATCTCGGCCAGCTTGCGGGTGTAGCTGTACTCGGAACTGAGGAAGAACTGGCGGGCCACCTGCTGGGTGATGGTGGAACCACCCGGCACGCGCTTGTCGCTGGTGGTGGCCAGCAGCCACACCGCACGGCCGATGCCCATGTAGTCCACACCGCCATGCTCGTAGAAGCGGGCATCCTCGGTGGCCAGGAACGCCTGCTTCAGGCGCTCGGGCACGTCCTTCATGGTGATGGGGGTACGGCGGGTCTCGCCGAACACGGCCATCAGCTTGCCGTCGGCGGCATAGACGTACATGGGCTCCTGCATTTCCACGTCGCGCAGGGTCTGCACGTCGGGAAGCTTGGAGGACACGGCATAGTACAGACCGCCCACGGCGGCCGCGCCGATCAGCGCCAGGACCAGGACAATCAGGAAGATCCAGCGCAGCCAGCGGCGGAGTCGAGTCATCGGGTTCAGATTCCGATTGCGAATTTCGTGGTCGCAGAGTATAGATTACGCAAGGTGGCGGCTGGGGTCGTTGCCGGGGAGCGCAAAGGGAACAGTCAGGGGCTGCATGGTGAATCCGTGAGGGACTTCACAGCAGGGCCGTTGCCATTTGCTAAGAATACGTTATTAATGCTCGGGCGCAGGTCTTGCGTCCAAGTGCCCGTCGGCAGGGGAGAAACCGTGGGGCTCATCCCAAAAAGTCAGTCGCCGCTTGTAGGCGTCGACATCAGTTCGACTGCGGTAAAGCTTTTGCAGCTGTCCCGCAGTGGCAACCGTTTTCGTGTGGAACATTACGCTGTGGAACCTCTTCCGCCGAATGCGGTGGTGGAGAAGAACATCGTGGAAGTGGAGGCCGTGGGTGAGGCCATCCGCCGCGCGATGAACCGCTCGGGCAGCAAGGCCAAGCTGGCCGCTGCCGCCGTCGCCGGGTCGGCGGTGATCACCAAGGTGATCCCGATGCCGGCCGAGCTCGACGAAAACGACATGGAAGCCCAGATCGAGCTGGAAGCGGTCAACTACATTCCGTACCCGATCGAGGAAGTGAACCTGGACTTCGAGGTGATCGGGGCGATCCCGAACAACCCTGAGATGGTCCAGGTGCTGCTGGCTGCGTCGCGTTCGGAAAACGTGGAACTGCGCCAGTCGGCCCTGGAACTGGGTGGCCTGCAGGCCAAGGTGATGGACGTGGAGGCCTTCGCGGTCGAGAACGCCTATGCCCTGGTCGCCAGCGAGCTGCCGGTGTCCATCGAGGGCGTGGTCGCACTGGTCGATATCGGCGCCACCATGACCACCCTCAATGTCCTGCGCGGTGGCCGCAGCCTGTACAGCCGCGAACAGGTGTTCGGTGGCAAGCAGCTGACCGACGAGATCATGCGCCGCTACGGCCTGAGCTACGAAGAGGCCGGCCTGGCCAAGCGCCAGGGCGGGCTGCCGGAAAGCTACGAGATGGAAGTGCTGGAGCCGTTCAAGGAGGCCACGGTCCAGCAGATCAGCCGCCTGCTGCAGTTCTTCTACGCAGGCAGCGAGTTCAACCGCGTCGATCACATCGTGCTGGCCGGCGGCTGTGCCGTGTTGGGTGGCCTGCCGGAAATGGTCGAGGAACAGCTGGGCGTGCCGACCGTGGTCGCCAACCCGCTGGCGCAGATGACCCTGGGGCCGAAGGTGAACGCGCATGCGTTGGCCCAGGATGCCCCCGCGCTGATGATCGCCACCGGTCTGGCGCTGAGGAGCTTTGACTGATGGCGCGCATCAATCTATTGCCCTGGCGCGCCGAGCGGCGCAAGCAACGCCAGCGCGAGTTCTACGCAATGCTGGGCATGGCCGCGATCGGTGGCCTGCTGCTGTCGCTGCTGATCTGGTTCTATTACGACCGTCAGGTGAGCGGCCAGATGGACCGCAATGCCTATCTGGAAGCCGAGATCGAGAAGGTCAAGGAACAGAACAAGGAGATCGACCGCCTTGACGCGCAGAAGGACCGCCTGCTGGCACGCAAGAAGGTGATCGAGGAACTGCAGGCCAAGCGCTCGCAGATGGTCCACCTGTTCGACGCGCTGGTGCGCACGATTCCTGACGGCGTGGTGCTGACCGCGCTGCAGCAGGAGGGGGACATGCTCACTCTTGAGGGCCGGACCCAGTCCAATGCACGCGTGTCGGCTTACATGCGCAACCTGGAAACGTCGGGCTGGATGACCAATCCGGAACTGTCGATCATCCAGGCCAGTGCTGCGGACAAGAACGCGACCGGCACGGTGTCCGACATCAAGGCGCTGCCGTACATGTTCAAGGTCACCGTGAAGCTGCCTGCGCAGAGTGAAGAGACCGGCGCGCAGGGCTTGAATGCCGATGGCAGTGTGGCGGCCGCACCGGCTGCGGCGCCTGCTGTGGCACCGCTGGCGGCAGGCCCGGACGCGGCGGCACCGGCCGTGGCACCAGCCACTGCCCCGGCCCCTGCCCAATCTGCCCCGGCGGCTGCACCGGCCAGCGCACCCGCTGCGGCGCCGGCCAAGCCGAACCAGCCCGCCGCACCGGCACCGGCACCGGCCAAGCCTGAGGGCAGCCGCCTGGCGCAGCCGCCGCAGGCCTCCAATGCCCCGTTGCAGGGGGACCGCGCATGAGCCAGAAGATCGATCTGAAGAACCTGGATTTTAACGACATCGGCAATTGGCCGCAGAAGGCCAAGATCGTCTTCTGCTCGTTGCTGGCGCTGGTCATCATGTTCGTTGCGTGGATGCTGCTGATCAGCGGCAAGCGCGACGAACTGTCCAGCCTGGAGTCGAAGGAAGGCGACCTGCGTACCGAGTTCACCAAGCAGCAGGAACGTGCAGTGAACCTGGGGCCGCTCAAGCAGCAGCTGGCGCAGATGGAGCAGGTGCTGCAGCAGATGCTGCGGCAGCTGCCCAGCAAGACCGAAATGCCGGACCTGATCATCGACATCTCGCAGACGGCGCTTTCCAGCGGCCTGACCAGCCAGTTGTTCGAACCGGAACAGGAGCAGGTCAAGGAGTTCTACGCCGAGAAGCCGATCAAGCTGAAGATGGTGGGCAGCTACCACCAGTTCGGCGCTTTCGTCAGTGGCGTGGCCTCTTTGCCGCGCGTGGTGATCCTGACCATGCACGACATCAACCTGAAGCCTGCGGACAAGACCGGTGGCGGCGCCCGTGCCGGCGCACTGGAACTGTCCGGCACAGTCAAAACCTACCGTTACCTGGACGAAACCGAGGTCCAGGAACAGCAGAAGGCTGAAGCCGGCAAGGAGGACAAGAAGTGACGCGTTCCTTCTTTGCACGTTGCGGGATGGTGGCTGCCGTGCTGCTGCTGGCCGCCTGTGGCCGTGGCGTGACCAGCACGCCGGGCGATGCACCGAACCTGGAAAAATGGGTGGAGGGCGAGCGTGCCCGGCCGGCACAGCCGCTGGAGCCGCTGCCGGTGATGCAGCAGTTCGAGACCTTCGAGTACTCCGCGCAGGGCCTGCGCGATCCGTTCACCGATGCCTGGACCAATCCGCAGGGGAATGGCGGAATGCGGCCAGATCCGAACCGGCGCAAGGAGCCCCTGGAGGGCTTCCCGCTGGACGCACTGGACATGGTCGGTACCATCGGCACCGGTGGTGGCACCGTTGCACTGGTGATGGGGCCGGACAAGGTGACCTACCGGGTACGCCCGGGTGGCTACCTGGGGCAGAGCGACGGACGGGCCACGGCGGTCTTCGAGGACCGCGTGGAGCTGATCGAACTGGTGCCGGATGGCGCGGGTGGCTGGCTGGAACGTCCGGCAACGCTCTCGCTTGAAGATCAATGATCGTTTACTGGGGATAGCACGATGACCTTTCACCAAGCCAAGGGGCTGCGTCCCATCCGGCGCTCTACCTTGAACCGTGTCAGCGCGTTGGGAGTCGCGCTGATGCTGGCCTGCGCTCCGGCGCTGGCCGCCGCACCGGCGGAGAAGCCGGTGGGCACCACCGTGGCACCGGCCGCTGCGCCGGCCGGCCTGTCGGTCGCCAGGATTGATTTCAAGCGGGGCGATGATGGCGCCGGGCGCCTGATCGTCCAGTTCGATGGCCAGGGTGCGATCCCGGACCTGCGGACACAAGGCAACAGCGTGGTGGTTGACGTCGGCAATGCCCGCCTGCCAGCCAACCTGCAGAAGCCGATGAACGTCGTCGACTTCGCCACGCCGGTGCAACGCATCGACGCCAAGCCGTCCGGCACCGGCACCCAGCTGGTGCTGAGCACCGGTGGTGCGGTCGAATCACTGGCCTACCAGAGCGGCAACGAATACGTGGTCGAGATCAGCCCGCGGCAGGCTCCGGCCGCTGTCGGTGCGGTCACCGCCGGCAGCGTGACCCAGGCCGCCAAGGCCGTCGGCCAGCGCGGCTTCACCGGCAAGCCGGTGACCTTCAACTTCCAGGACGTGCCGGTGCGCACCGTGCTGCAGTTGATCGCCGAGGAGTCCAACCTCAACGTGGTGGCGTCCGACTCGGTGCAGGGCAATGTGACCCTTCGCCTGGTCAACGTGCCGTGGGACCAGGCGCTGGACATCGTGCTGCGCGCCAAGGGCCTGGACAAGCGACGCGACGGCAGCGTGATCTGGGTTGCTCCGCAGTCCGAACTGGCCAAGTTCGAGCAGGAGAAGGAAGACGCGCGCATCGCCATCGAGAACCGCGAAGACCTGGTCACCGACTACGTCCAGATCAACTACCACAGCGCCACGCAGATCTTCAAAGCACTGACCGAGGCCAAGGGCATCGGCGGCGGCGGTGGCGGTGGAGCAGGCGGTGGCGGCGGTGGTGGTTCGTCGCAGGAAGAAAGTGGCTTCCTGTCCGGCCGTGGCCGTATCGTTGCGGACGAGCGCACCAACACGCTGATGATCAGCGACATTCCGAAGAAGATCGCGCGGATGCGTGAGCTGATCAGCGTGATCGACCGCCCGGTCGACCAGGTGCTGATCGAAAGCCGCATCGTGATCGCCACCGATACGTTCGCACGTGAGCTGGGTGCGCGGTTCGGCATCAGTGGCAGCCGCGACAACGCCTACTTCAGCGGCAACCTGGAAGCGAATCAGGCGACCCGCAAGTCGGAAGTCGAAGCCAACGCAGCCAATGCAAAGGCGTATCGCGACTGGCTGGCCGGCGGCAGCACCGGCCCGGCGCCGGTGCCGGTGGGTTCGGCAATCACCCGTGGCCTGAACTGGGCCATGCCGGCGGCATCGACCAACCCGGCAGGCTCGCTGGCGCTGTCGATCCTCAATGCCGGCTATCTGCTGGACGTGGAACTGTCGGCCATGCAGGAAGAGTCGCGTGGCGAAGTGATCTCCAACCCGCGCGTGGTCACCACCAACCAGCGCGAGGCCCTGATCAAGCAGGGTAAGGAAATCGGCTATGTGACCATCAGTGCCGGTGCAGGTGGTGTCGCGACGCCGAACGTGCAGTTCAAGGAAGTGGTTCTCGAACTGAAGGTCACCCCGACCATCACCAACGACAACCGCGTGTTCCTCAACATGCAGGTGAAGAAGGACGAAGTGGACCGGCTGATCCAGCTGGAAGGCTATGGCACCGTGCCGTCGATCAACCGCCGCGAGGTCAATACCGCCGTGCTGGTTGAGGATGGGCAGACCGTGGTCATCGGTGGCGTGTACGAGTTCACCGATCGCAACAGCATCAGCAAGGTTCCGTTCCTGGGCGATGTCCCGTTCCTGGGCAACCTGTTCAAGAAGCGTGGCCGCAGCAAGGACAAAGCCGAGCTGCTGGTGTTCGTGACCCCGAAGGTGCTACGCGTGGCCAAGCAGAACTGAGCCATCGCCACCCGCAACACGAAGAAGGGCCGCCCCGTGCGGCCCTTCTTCATTTGGACGATGGATCCACGCCAAGCGCAAATGACCAGTAGATCCACGCCATGCGTGGATGCCCCAGTAGATCCACGCCATGCGTGGATGCCCCAGTAGATCCACGCCATGCGTGGATGCCTCAGTAGATCCACGCCACGCGTGGATGGGCTTGGTAGATCCACGCCATGCGTGGATGGGCCGTTCAGCCGTTCTTGATGCCAATCGCAAGGCACCCTGCGATGATGTGGGGAACCCGTGCCGTCCCGCGCCGGTCAAAGGCCCCCATGAACCTGCCACCGCCGATGCCCGAAACCGCTTCGCCGCCGCCCGCGCCGGCGACATCCCGCCTGCATGGCGCCTTCAACCAGTTGCGCGACGTGCTGTCGGCCGAGATCGTCGGCCAGGCGGCACTGGTCGAACGCCTGCTGATCGCGCTGCTGGCCGACGGCCACCTGCTGGTGGAAGGCGCCCCGGGACTGGCCAAGACCACCGCCATCCGCGCGCTGGCCGCGCGCCTGGAAACAGACTTCGCGCGTGTGCAGTTCACCCCGGACCTGTTGCCGGCCGACCTGACCGGCACCGAGATCTGGCGCCCGCAGGAGGGCCGCTTCGAATTCGTGCCCGGCCCGATCTTCCATCCGATCCTGCTGGCCGACGAAATCAACCGTGCTCCGGCCAAAGTGCAGTCGGCGCTGCTGGAAGCGATGGGCGAGCGACAGGTCACCGTGGGCCGCCACACCTATGCGCTGCCGCCGCTGTTCCTGGTGATGGCCACGCAGAACCCGATCGAACAGGAAGGCACCTTCCCGCTGCCGGAGGCGCAGCTGGACCGTTTCCTGATGCACGTGCGCATCGGCTACCCCGACCAGGCCGCCGAATCGGAAATCCTGCGGCTGGCGCGTGAACGCGCCCGCGGCGCGTTGGGCGAGGCAGCACCGGCACCGGAGAAGCTGCCGATGCAGGATGTGTTCGATGCCCGCCGCGAAGTGCTGGACCTGCACATGGCACCGGCGCTGGAGCGCTATCTGATTGAACTGGTGCTGGCCTCGCGGGATCCGTCGCGCTATGACGCCGGCCTCGGCCGCCGCATCGCGTGGGGTGCAAGTCCGCGTGGCTCGATCGCACTGGAACGCTGTGCGCGTGCACGCGCCTGGCTGGGCGGCCGCGACTTCGTCACTCCCGATGATGTCCGCGCGGTGGCCGCCGACGTGCTGCGCCATCGCGTGCTGCCCAGCTACGAAGCCACCGCCGAGGGGTGGGATGGCGAACGCCTGGTGCAGGAACTGCTGGCCCGGGTGCCGGCACCCTGAGCCTGCGCATGACCGATCGATCCCTGGAACACGCCAATACTGTCAGCGACGGTGACGGGCTGCGCCCGCAGCTGTCCGAGCTGGTCGCTCTGCGTCGTCTGGCACAACGGCCGCCGCCGCCGCGCCGTGGTCGCGCCGGCAACGCCGGGCAGGCGCCATCGCCGTTGCGCGGGCGCGGTATGGAATACGCCGAGTCACGCGAGTACGTGGCCGGCGATGACGCGCGGCATATCGACTGGCGCGTGACCGCGCGCACCGGCCGCGCCCATACCAAGTTGTTCCAGGCCGAACGCGAGCGGGTCAGCCTGATCGTGGCCGACACCTCGCCGGCGTTGTATTTCGGTACCCGCGTGCGCTTCAAATCGGTGCAGGCCGCACGCGCGGGTGCCGTTGCCGCGTGGTCGGCGCAGCGCCGTGGCGATCGCGTGGGCGCCCTGCGTGGCAGCGACCGTGAGGCGCCGATCGCGCCTGCGGGCGGTCCGCGCGGCGTGCTGCGCGTGCTTGACGCACTTACCCGCTGGTATGCGCAGCCGCCGGCCGACGATCTTGGCCTGGAGCGTGCGCTGGACCATGCCAGCCGCGTGCTGCGCCCCGGTGCGCGCATGCTGGTGCTGGCCGATCCGCAGCAGGCCATCCGTATTCCGCCGGCGCGCTGGAGCGCGTTGGCCCAGCACCATGACCTCAGCCTGGTGTTGCTGGTTGATCCGCTGGAGCTGCAACCGCCATCGGCCCCGCTGCAGTTCCAGACGCTGCAGCAGCGCATTGGGCTCGACCTGCGCCGCAGCGAGGTGCAGGCCCATTGGAAGGCTCACTTCGTCGAACCGCTGCAGGAACTGCGACGCCAGCTTGGCGCGCGCCGCGTCGATGTGCAGGTGCTGTCCACCGATGCCCCCAGCGATGCCTGGCTGGCACCGTCGCCAACCGAGGTGCCGGCATGAGCGCCAATCTGCCGCTGCGCGATGTGCAGCTGCCGCCGGCTCCATCGTGGTGGCCGCCGGCACCGGGTTACCTGATGATCGGTGGCGCGGTCCTGCTGGCCCTGCTGGTGGCCGCATTCTTCTGGTGGCAGCGTCGTCGTCGCCGCCAACGCTGGCTGCAGCTGTTCGACCAGGAATTGGCGACCGTCACCGATCCCACGGCGGAGCTGGCGGCGATCGCCGGCCTGCTGCGGCGCGCCGCACGGCAGGCACAGCCGGGCAGCGAGTCACTGCGTGATGACCACTGGTGGCAGCGCGTGGATCCGCAGGGCACGTTGGCCGCCTCCCGCCGCAGCCTGTTGGCCGAAGGTGCCTATCGCCCCCACGTGGATGCCCGCGAAGTGGCGGCCGTGCGCAGCTGGGCGCGCGAGCGCTATCTGGCGCTGCTGCTGGAGCGACGCCGATGAACCTGCTGGCAAGTTACTGGCCGTGGCCGGACCTGCAGCTGGCGTGGCCGCTGGCGCTGCTGGCACTGCCGCTGCCGTTGCTGATGCGCTGGTGGAAGCGTCGCGCCGATCCCGGTGCTGCACTGCGTGTGCCGTATGCCGCCACCGAACTGGAAGCGCTGGCCGGTGGCGGCCGCGTCGATGTGTCGTGGCTGCGCACGCTGCTGCTGTGGCTGGGCTGGTGCGCACTGTGCATCGCGCTTGCGCGCCCGCAGCAGCTGGGTGAAGCCATTTCGCCGCCGCAGCAGGGCCGGCAGATGATGCTGGCGATGGACGTGTCCGGCAGCATGGGGGAAGGCGACATGGTGCTGGGTGGGCAGGCGGTCGATCGCCTCACCGCCGCCAAGGCCGTGCTTGCCGACTTCCTTGACCGTCGTGCCGGTGACCGCATCGGCCTGTTGGTATTCGGCGACCGTGCCTACACGCTGACGCCACTGACCGCTGATCTGGCCAGTGTGCGCGACCAGTTGCGTGACAGCGTGGTGGGCCTGGCCGGGCGCGAGACCGCCATCGGCGATGCCATCGGCCTGGCAGTGAAGCGCCTGCGCAGCCAGCCGGAGGGCCAGCGCGTGCTGATCCTGCTGACCGACGGCGTCAGCAATGCCGGCGTGCTGGAACCGCTGCGCGCGGCCGAAGTCGCGCGTGCCGAAGGCGTGCGCATCCACACGGTCGCGTTCGGCGGTGACGGCAGCATGCGGTTCCTTGGTATTCCCATTTCCGCCGACCAGGACCCGGTCGACGAAGCCACGTTGAAGCAGATCGCCAGCATGACCGGCGGCCAGTTCTTCCGTGCACGCGACACCGCGCAGCTGGCCGGCATCTATGCCGAACTGGATCGGCTGGAGCCGATCGCGGCGAAGGGACCGAGTCTGCGCCCACGCGAGGAGCGCTATGCATGGCCACTGGCCCTGGCGTTGTTGCTGGGTGCGTTGGCATGGATGTGGCCGGAGCGTCGCCGATGATCGCGTTCGCTTCCCATCTTCCCGACTGGAACGCACTGCACTTCCTGCGCCCGGATTGGCTGTGGGCGTTGCTGGCGTTGCCGCTGATCCTGGCCGTGGCGCTGTACCGGCAGCGACGCAGTGATGTGTGGCGGAACGCGGTGGACGCGCACCTGCTGCCGCATCTGCTGGCCGCCGGTGCACGTCGTCGCGCGCGCCTGCCGTGGGCGGTGCTGTTGGGCTGGACGCTGGCATCATTGGCCATGGCCGGGCCGAGCTGGCGCCAGCAGGCACAGCCGATGTTCCAGGCCAGCGCACCGCTGCTGGTCGTGCTGGACCTGTCCAGCCGGATCAATGCCACCGACCTGCCGCCGTCGCGCCTGCTGCAGGCACGGGCGAAAATAGGCGAACTGCTGCGTGCCCGCCAGGGCGGTCAGGTGGGTCTTGTGGTCTACGCCGAAGATGCCTACACCGTGGCGCCGCTGACCGACGACGGCAGCAACGTCGCGCTGTATCTGGATGCGTTGTCGCCCGACGTGATGCCGCGCGAGGGCCAGCGTGCCGACCGTGGCATCGACTGGGCAACGCGGCTGATGCGGCAGATCGGTGCACTGCGTGGACAGATCCTGCTGGTGACCGACCAGGCCGACGGTGAAGCCGGATTGGCTGCAGCCCAAGCGCGCAGCCTGGGCCTGCAGGTGTCGGTGCTGGGCCTGGGAACACCGGCGGGTGCTGCCTACCGTGACGGCAGTGGCCAGATCCGCCAGGCCGCGCTGGACGAAGGCAGCCTGCGCGCGGTGGCTGGCGCAGGCGGCGGCCGCTATGCCCGTATTGCCGCGGATGACACCGATCTGCGCGCGCTGGGTGTACTTGATGCACGCGAAGGCAGCGCCGCGCAGCGGCCTGGCGAGGGCAAGCAATGGCGCGATGAAGGCTTCTGGCTGCTGCCGCCGGTAATGCTGCTGGCGTTGCTGGCCTTCCGTCGCCGCGCGCTGCTGGCGGCGGTGCTGGCGGTGGGCTTGCTGCCATGGATGAGTGATGTGCAGGCGCAGACGCCTACAGCGCCTGTTTCCCAGCCGGTGCAGGGCACGCTGTGGAAGCGCAGCGACCAGCTGCAGCACCAGCGCCTGGCCGAAGGTGTGCAGGCATACCGCAGTGGTGACTTCGCCAGTGCACGCAAGCAGTTCGAGGGCATCGACAACGATGCCGGCTGGTACAACCTGGCCAATACGCTGGCGCGCCAGGGCAACTACGATGAAGCCATCGCCGCTTACGACCGCGCGCTGGCACTGCATCCCGGCATGGCCGATGCGGTGGCCAACCGCGCCGTGGTCGACGCCGCTCGCAAGCGCAAGCCGCCGGGTGGCCAAGGCAAGGGCCCGCAGAAACCGCCGCAGAACGGCCAGCAGAAACAGCCGCAGAACGGCCAGGGGCAGCAGAATCCGCAGGGCCAGCCGCCGCAGTCGGGCCAGCAGGGCCAGCCCAAGCCCGGTGACGACAAGAACCCGTCGAGCCCGCAGCCCAGCGAGCGTGGCCGCGACGGCCAGCAGGCACCACCGCAGGTGGAAGATGCCAAGGCGCAGGCGCAGGCCGACGAGCAGCAGCGCCAGCGCATGCAGCAGGCAATGCAGCAGGCGCGCGAAGGCGAGGCGGACAAGGACGGCAAGCCAGTGCCAGCCGGCGATGGCCGCACGCCACGCCAACGCGAGGAACAACAGGCCGTGGAAGCGTGGATGCGACGTGTTCCGGATGATCCGGGCGCACTGCTGCGCGCCAAGTTCCAGTTGGAAAACGAACGCAGGAAGAGGGAGGGGCGATGACGCGGGCGACGAACATGCATGGGCGCTGGCCGCTGCAGGTGTTGGCGGCACTGCTGCTGTGGCTGCCGCTGCTGGCGTGGGCGCAGCCGCGCGCCTGGCTCGACCGCGACCGCATCGCAATGGGCGACACGGTCACCCTCAACGTCGAGAGCGATCAGGGCGCCCCGGACTTCACACCGCTGCGTACCGACTTCGACCTCAGCGGCCAGACCAGCAGCCGCCAGGTGGAGTGGAGCAACGGCAGCATGCAGCAACGCAATCTGTATGGCGTTGCGCTGACGCCACGGCGCAGTGGTGCACTGGTGGTTCCGGGCCTGCAGGTGGGCAGCGTACGTACCGCGCCGCTGACCCTGCAGGTGGACGCGGCGACTGTGGCCGGCCCCGACAGCAATGCCATGGCCTTCATCGAAACTGTGGTCGATGACGATACGCCCTATGTGCAGCAGAGCGTGGGCGTGGTGGTGCGTCTGTATTTCGCTTCGCAGCTGGCCTCCGGCGAGCTGGTGCTGGATACCCCGGCCGGTGCCTCGCTGCAACGCGTGGGCGATGACCGCACCGATGTGCGGCAGGTCAACGGCCGTCGCTACAACGTGGTTGAACGGCGCTTCCTGCTGATTCCCGAGCGCAGCGGTGCTCTGCGGTTGGCCGGTGCCCGCTTCAGCGGGCGCAGTGCCGGTGGCTTCTTCGATGATTTCTTCGGCGGTGGCGATGGCCGAATGAATGCCACCGGCACCGACCGCACGCTGCAGGTGCAGGCACAGCCGGCACAGGCGCCGCAGCCCTGGCTGCCGCTGCAGAGCCTGCAGCTGCGCTACACCGGTGCACCGACCCGCGCCCGCACGGGTGAAGCGGCCAACGTGGTGGTCGAGGCCATTGCTGAAGGTGCAACCCGCGCGCAGTTCACCGATCTGCCGGTGCCCGATCTCGGCAGCGCCGCGCAGGTGTTCGCCGAACCCGCACAGTACGAGGAGTCGTTCAATGGCAGCACGCCGCGGCTGAAGATCACCCGTCGTTACTCGATCGTGCCGCGCCAGACCGGGTCACTGGTGGTGCCGGGTCCGCGCCTGCCGTGGTGGGACGTGCGCGCAGGCAAGGCGCAGGAGGCGAAACTGCCGGACCTGACCTTGACGGTTGCGGCCGGCAACGGTGGCGGCAGCGCTGCACCGGCGCCATTGCCGCCGATCGACACCGATGCGGCACTGCCGGGCGCCGATGGCCTGGACAGCCGCATCGCGGCGACCGATCCGCGCGCCAGTGGCATGGCCGAACGCCCGTGGCCGTGGATGGGGGCCGCCATCGGCCTGGCATTGCTATGGCTGCTGACCCTGCTGTGGGGCTGGCAGCGAGGGCGCCGCCCGCGTGCAGCGGCACCTGTAGCCGGCAAGCCCTCTGTGCCGGGTGTGGCGACCGGTCGTGCCAGTGTGGCCGAACTGCGCCGTTCGCTGGATGCCGAAGGCTTCGAGCAGGTCGAAGCACAGCTGTGTGCGATGGCGGGCGTCGACCGCATCGAGCAGGTCATCGCCCGCCTGGCTGATCCGGCCCAACGCCAGGTGTTGCAGGAGCTGCAGCAGGCGCGTTGGGGCGGGCAGGGCGATCCTGCGTCGCTGCGCGCGCGTCTGCGCGAGGTCTTCCGTGACGGACCGCACTGGTCGGCGGCTGCAGGCGCCACGGAAACTGGTCTGGCGCCGCTGTATCCGCCGCGGCGAACCTGAACCGGCGCCGCTTGCGCGCTTTGTTAGAGTGCATTCATTTTTCGAGGAAACCCGCGCATGACAGCAGCTGCTGCCGACAAGAAGAAGTTGCCCCTGCATTGGAAGATGGGCATCGGCTTTGCAATCGGCCTGGTCCTGGGACTGATCGTGCACGCCCTGGGCGGCAGCGTCGAAGGTCTGCAGACCGGTGCCAAGTGGGTCATGGATTACATCACCACCCCGGCGTCGGGCCTGTTCCTCAACCTGATCTTCATGCTGATCGTGCCGCTGATCTTCTCGGCGCTGATCATGGGCGTGTCGGAGATGGGCGACATCCGCGCCCTTGGCCGCATCGGCTGGAAGACGCTGGCCTACACCGTGCTGTTGTCCGGCATTGCCGTAGGCATCGGCTTGGTGCTGGTCAACCTGCTCAAGCCGGGTGCCGGCGTGGATCCGCAGGTCGCCGCGATGATGCTGTCGGAGAACGCCGAGCGCAGCAAGGAAATCGTCGCCGGCATCCATGGCACGCCGAAGGGCATGGACATGCTGTTGTCGATCGTGCCGAGCAACGTGCTGCAGGCGGCATCGGACAACGGCGCGATCCTGTCGCTGATGTTCTTCGCGCTGATGTTCGGCATCGGCATGGTGCTGACCGACAACGAGAAGGTCGCCCCGCTGCGCCGCGCCATCGAAGGCGTGTTCGAAATCTCGATGACCCTGATCAACCTGGTCATCCGCCTGGCGCCGTACGCGGTGGCCTGCTTCATGTTCAACCTGGCTGCGCTGTTCGGCTTCGACCTGATCATCCGCCTCGGTGCCTACGTGGGCGTGGTGGTGCTGGCACTGGGCCTGCACATGGTGGTGACCTACGGTACGGCCGTGTGGCTGTCCGGCCGTTCGCCGCTGGCGTTCTTCCGCCAGACCCAGGAGGCCACGGTGATGGCGTTCTCCACCGCGTCCAGCAACGCCACGCTGCCGACCGCGCTGCGCGTGGCCGACCAGATGGGCCTGCCGCAGCGCGTGTCGCGCTTCGTGCTGACCGTGGGCGCCACCGCCAACCAGAACGGCACCGCGCTGTTCGAGGGCGTGACGGTGATCTTCCTCGCCCAGTTCTTCGGCGTGGACCTGAGCATCGGCCAGCAGATCATGGTGATGGCGGTCTGCATCCTGGGTGGCATCGGTACCGCCGGTGTGCCGTCCGGCTCGCTGCCGGTGGTGGCGATGATCTGCGCGATGGTCGGCGTGAACCCGCTGGGCATCGGCCTGATCCTGGGCGTGAACCACTTCCTGGACATGTGCCGTACCGCGCTGAACGTGACCGGCGACCTGGCCCTGACCACGCTGGTGGCCAAGGGCGAGGGCCACGACGGCCCGGCGCTGGGTCCGAAGCAGGACTGAGTCTGGAGCCACTGCTGGCGACCTGATCGGGGTCGGAGCCCTTTCCTTGCGGAAAGGGCTCCGACCCCTTTTTACATGTGGAATCCGGCGGCGATCATGAAATGCCGGCCAGCGGCCGGCACTACCGGGCAAGGTGAACTGACCCCCCGCCCGACGACTATGGGACAATAGGCCGCCCGCACGTCCGCGGCCGCCTCCCGATTCCGACAGAACCATGACGCAGCCTACCCGTCGCCAGTTGGCCAACGCCATCCGCTTCCTTGCCGCCGATGCGGTTGAAACCGCAAAGTCCGGCCACCCCGGCATGCCCATGGGCATGGCCGACATCGCCGAAGTCCTCTGGAACGACTACCTCCGCCATAACCCGACCAATCCGCACTGGTTCAACCGCGACCGTTTCGTGCTGTCCAACGGCCACGGTTCGATGCTGCAGTACGCGCTGCTGCACCTGAGCGGTTATGACCTGCCGATCGAGCAGCTGAAGCTGTTCCGTCAGCTGGGCAGCCACACCGCCGGCCACCCGGAACGCCATGAGACCCCGGGCGTGGAAACCACCACCGGCCCGCTGGGCCAGGGTTTCGCCAATGCCGTGGGCTTCGCGCTGGCCGAGAAGCTGCTGGCACAGCGCTTCAACCGCCCGGAACTGGAAGTGGTCGACCACCGCACCTGGGTGTTCATGGGCGATGGCTGCCTGATGGAAGGCGTGTCGCATGAAGCGGCGTCGCTGGCCGGCACCTGGGGCCTGCACAAGCTGGTGTGCTTCTGGGACAACAACCACATCTCCATCGACGGCAACGTCGAGGGCTGGTTCACCGACAACACCCCGGAGCGTTTCGAGGCCTATGGCTGGAACGTGGTCCGCGATGTTGATGGCCACGACCCGGAAAGCATCAAGGCTGGCATCGAGGCCGCGCTGTCGCAGAGCGACAAGCCGACTCTGATCTGCTGCCGCACCACCATTGGTTTTGGTTCGCCGAACAAGGCGGGCAAGGAATCCAGCCACGGCGCACCGCTGGGCAAGGACGAGCTGGAAGCCACCCGCAAGCAGCTGGGCTGGGAATACGGTCCGTTCGAGATCCCGCAGGCGATCTACGACGGCTGGCGCGCCAATGGCGCCGGCACCCTGCGCCAGGCCGAGTGGGAACAGCAGTTCGACAAGTACGCTGCGCAGTACCCGGCCGAAGCGGCTGAACTGACCCGTCGTTCGCACGGCGATCTGCCGGCCGACTTCGTTGCCAAGGCCGATGCCTACATCGCCCAGGTGGCGGCGGAAGGCCCGACGATCGCTTCGCGCAAGGCCTCGCAGCTGGCCATTGAAGCCTTCGCCCCGCTGCTGCCGGAAATCGTCGGCGGCTCGGCCGATCTGGCGCACTCCAACCTGACCCTGTGGAAGGGCAGCACGTCGGTCGCCAGCGACGACGCCAACGCCAACTACGTGTATTACGGCGTGCGCGAGTTCGGCATGACCGCCATCGCCAACGGTCTGGCCCTGCACGGTGGTTTCATTCCGTTCGACGCCACCTTCCTGGTGTTCAGCGATTACGCCCGCAACGGCGTGCGCATGAGCGCGCTGATCCCGGCTCACGCCATCCACGTCTATACCCACGACTCGATCGGCCTGGGCGAAGACGGCCCGACCCACCAGCCGGTGGAGCACCTGGCCTCGCTGCGCTACATCCCGAACAACGACGTGTGGCGCCCGTGCGATGCGGTCGAGTCGGCGGTGAGCTGGAAGGCCGCGATCACCCGCCAGGACGGCCCGAGCTGCCTGGTGTTCAGCCGCCAGAACCTGCCGCACCAGCCGCGCAGCGCCGAGCAGATCGCCCAGATCGAGCGCGGTGGTTACGTGCTGGCCGATGCCGCCGGTACCCCGGACGTGATCCTGATCGCCACCGGTTCGGAAGTTTCGCTGGCCACCGAAGCCAAGGCCCAGCTGGACGCGGCCGGCCTCAAGACCCGCGTGGTCTCGATGCCGTCCACCGATGTGTTCCTGCGCCAGGATGCAGCCTACCGTGAATCGGTGCTGCCCAACGCCGTGCGCAAGCGCGTGGCCGTGGAAGCCGGCGTCACCGGTTTCTGGCGCCAGTTCGTTGGCCTGGACGGTGCCGTGATCGGTATCGACACCTTCGGTGCCTCGGCCCCGGCTGATCAGCTGTACAAGCACTTCGGCATCACCACCGCCCACGTGGTGGAAGCCGCCAAGTCGCTGTAAGCAGCATCGCGATGCAATGAAGGAAAGGCCGGCGCACGCCGGCCTTTTCTTTGGGTAGCGCCGGGCCCTGCCCGGCGGATCAGATGCTCGCCGGGCA
Organism: Stenotrophomonas maltophilia; assembly: GCF_004684085.1. Lineage (GTDB taxonomy): Bacteria > Pseudomonadota > Gammaproteobacteria > Xanthomonadales > Xanthomonadaceae > Stenotrophomonas > Stenotrophomonas maltophilia_AS. Next base: position 13,022 of record NZ_SRHZ01000071.1, on the reverse strand, counting down.
GGGCCCGGCGCTACCGGAAACCTCTATTCTCAGGCGGTGCGCGCCAGCGCCAGCCGCAGCAGGCGCGCGTCCAGGCGCTCGGCAAACTCCTTCGGCGCCTGCAGGCCCATGCGCTGCAGGTACACCGCATCGCCGTCGCCCGCCGGTTGGCGCAGCGCGGCCCAGACGGTACGCAGTTTGTCGCCGCGGGTCTGCGTGTTGGCTTTCAGCCAGCCCAGTGCCTTCACCAGCACCTGCTCGATCTCGTTGAAGTCGCTGCCCAGCGGATAGTCGGGCAGGCTGCCATCGGCGCGGAACGGTGCCAGTGCCGCCGCCAATGCCTGCGGGGTATTGCGCTGCTGACGCTCCGGATCCGGTTGCGCGGTCGCCAGCAGTTTGCGCGAGGCATGCGCCTGCTGCTGCAGGTCGCCCTGGAACGGGGCTTCGGTGATCGCGGTCATCGCATGCACGCAGTCCTCGTCGGTCAGCCCGCGCAGATCGGCGATGCCGTATTCGTTGAGGTAGATGTCGCGCAGGTGGCGCGGGATGGTGGTGTGGCCGTAGTTCCAGCGCACGTTGGATTCGCGCCGGCCCTTGTCATCGCGCGCGGCACGGAACATCAGCACGCTGCGTGCTTCCGGCAGGGCATGTGCCATCGCCACGAAGTTGTACTGGCCGCCCACACCGGACACCACGCGTCCATCATCCAGCGCATCGGATACGGCGGCGCCCAGTGCGGTGGCCATCATGCAGGAATTGAAGAAGCGGGCATGGCGACGCTGCAGGCGCTCCAGCGTCTCGTTGCCGCCGTACAGCTGGTTGATCTCGCTGATGCGGCGCATGCCGATCGCGCGGCATTCGTCGTCCGGCAGCGTACGCAGCCATTCGTAGAACTCCGGCGAGCCCAGGTAGAACGCGCCATGCAGGTACTCGCCTTCGGCAGCCAGGGTGGCGTGGTCGATGGACAGCGTGCTGCCATTCTCGATGCGCTGCATCAGCGCCAGGTCGTCGTGCACCTTGCGCTTGATCACCCCGGTCTGCACCAACCGGCGGAAGCCCTCGTTGAGCATCTCGCTGCAGCCGTAGAGGCCCACCTCGAACGGTTCCAGTCCGCCAATTTCCTGCACCAGCGGATGGCTGGCCAGCTGCGGGTCCAGTGCGTGCAGCACACGGCGGTAGCGCGCATTGTCGGTGTGGCGCAGCACCAGCGCATGGCTGAGTGCATCGGCCAACGTGCCGATGCCGATCTGCAGGGTGCCGCCGTCACGCACCAGCGTGCTGGCATACAGGCCAATGGCGTAGTCGGCATCACCGACCGGTTGCCGCGGCAGCCCAAACAGCGCCGGATACGGCGGTGGCGGAGTGATCACCAGATCGAAGAACGACACATCGACCGTGGCCGAGCCACCCAGGTAAGGCAGCTGCGGATCGATCTCGGCGATCAGCAGCGGGCGCGGCAGGCCACGTGCGGCGATCGCATCCAGCGTGTCCTGGGTGATGTCGTTGTTGCACGACAGCGAGAGCCGTCGGTCGTCCGGCCGCATCGCCACCTTCTGCACGATCACCTGCGGCGCGCGTTGAGCCACGGCATCGGCGGCGTGGGTGTAGTTCAGGCTGGTGTAACTGGACTGCGCCTGCCGCGAACCGAGCAGGGCGCCGGACTGCATGTAGAACTCTTCCACCTGCACATGTGCCGGCAGCGCGTCGCGCGCGATCGCATCGGCATAGGCCAGGCGCGGGAAATCTTCGCCGAAATGACGGGCCGCGAACGGTGCCATGAAACGCGCTTCCAGGCCGTTGCCGCGCGCCTTCGGCGGGTTCAGCGACAGTGCCGTATACAGCTGCAGCGGCCGCGATGGGTCGTGCTCGACGCGTGCGTATAGCGCATTGAGCAGGCGGTGCGGCTTGCCCAGTGCCAGTGGTGCCCCGATCCGCAGCGGCCCGTCCACGCGCGCAAACAACCAGTCGACGGCGGCGTCCAGGTCGGTGAGGTGTTCGGTCATGCGCGGCGGTCCTGCGTGTGGGGGAGTGCTGGCATTACAGCATGTCGGGCTTGAACCGCCGTCGACGCGAGACTTCGGCGCCGGACACCATGAACTGGCCATCGCCACGGTAGTGCACCGTGCGCGGCAGCTTCGGCCGGGGTGCAACATGGGCGCGCACGATCTCCCAGATGAACAGGTTGCTCGACGCCACCTGGCTGTCGTCGTACAGGCGGCATTCGAAGCAGGAATGGCACTGCCCAACCAGCGGCGCGCCGACCTCGCGCGCGGGCAGCGCATCAAGCTCGAAACGGGCGAACTTGTCGACCTCGCGGCCGCTGCAATTGCCGATGTCCACCACGGTAGCCAGCAGTTCCACCCCCGGCACGTTGATCACGCATTCGCCGCTGCCGCGCGCCAGCGCATGGCTGTGGTTCGCGTCCCACAGATAGGTGGCGACCAGCGAGGGCGAGAAGCCCATCACCATGTGCCAGCCCATCGTCATCAGGTTGCGCTGGCCACGCCAGGCGGTGCTGACCAGCACGATCGGGCCGGGTTCGAGGAAGCGGCGGGCCTGCTCGACCGGGAAGTCCTTCTTGGGCAGTGCTTTCATCCGGGGCGAGAGGCGGGAAGGGTCGATGCTGGCGCAGGTGCGATGAACCTGGAGTCGAGGGGCTTGACAGACGATCTGATTACGCGCGTAATCGGACCGTCGATTACGGATGTAAACCATGACCCCGATCAGCGAAGCCGAAGCCGTTGTGATGGAAGTGCTGTGGCAGCAGGCACCGCGTAGCGCCGACGAAGTAGTGGCCGCATTGGCCCACCGCGACTGGGCCGAGCCGACCATCAAGACCCTGCTCAATCGTCTGCTGACCAAGGGCGCGATCGCCGCCGAGCGCGATGGCCGGCGCTACCTGTACCGGCCGCTGCTGCAGCGCCAGGCTTGGGTGGAAGCGCAGAGCCAGGACTTCATCGGCCGTGTCTTTGAAGGGCGCGTGGCACCGCTGGTCGCGCACTTCAGCGAACGCGGCCAGTTGAGCGCGCAGGACATCGCCGAACTGAAGAAGCTGATCCAGGAGCTGGACCATGACTGAGCTGCTCGATGGACTGTGGCAGGCCAGCCTGTGGCTGGCGGTGGGCGTGGTCCTGCTGGCGGTGATGCGACCGTTGCTGGTGCGGATGGGCGGCGCTGGGCTGGCCTATCGCAGCTGGTGGCTGCTGCCGATGCTGCTGGTGGCACTGATGCTGCCGTTGCCGCAGGTTGCGCTGTTGCAGCAGGTGCCCACGCTGCCGCTGAAAGTGATGCCCGGTGCCCTTGATAGCGTGGCCGGGCATTCGCTTTCATGGGCCGGGCTGTTGTTCGCGCTGTGGGCACTGGGCGCGGGTATCTGCCTGCTGCGCGACCTGCACGCACAACGTCGTTTCGAACGGCGAATGGGTCAACTGACGCCACGCACGGATGGCAGCTGGCAGGCCAGCGGCGATCCGGGGTTGCCCGCGCTGGTGGGCCTGTGGTGCCCGCGCATCGTGGTCGGCCCGGAATTCGATCAGCAGTTCAGTGCGCAGGAGCAGGGCCTGATCCTGCAGCACGAGCGCAACCACCGTCGCAACGGCGACCACTGGGCCAACGGCGCTCTGCTGCTGATGCGCGCGGCGTTCTGGTTCCACCCGCTGGTGCCATGGGCCGCACGCCGCTTCCTGCGCGACCAGGAGTTGGCCTGTGATGCCCGCACCATGGCCCCGCAGCCTGCGCTGCGCGGCCTCTACGCCAGCACGCTGCTGAAAGCGCAGCTGGTTCATCCGGTTGCGCCGTCGGTCTGCCCTTGGCGCAGCCAACCTGTGTTGAAGGAGCGTATCGCCATGTTGAAGCAGTCCAAGCGGAAGGCATTGCCGTGGGTGTCGGGGCAGGTGCTGGTGGTCGGGTTGTGCGTGGGAATGGGAGCAGTGGCCTGGGCCAGCCAGGGCGCTGTGGAGGCCGGCCCGGCAGGGCCCGTCATGGATCGGGAGATCCAGGTCGACAAGATGCCGCCACCGTCCTATCCGAAATCTGCGATCGAGCAGCGTCAGGTAGGCGTGGTGAACCTGCGCGTGGAAGTGGATGCCAAGGGCCATCTCACTGACGTCCAGGTGCTCAGCGCTACCAACCCGGGTGTGTTCGATGCTGTCTCGATTGCTGCGGCGCGCAGCTGGACCTATCGGCCGGCGATGAAGAATGGGAAACCGGTCGCAGCGGCGGTGAAGATTCCGATCACGTTCGCCATGGACAACACCGAGGACACCCAGTGAAGTCCGCGCCGCTGCTCATGGTGGTGGTGGCGCTGCTGGTAGGGTGTGCGAGCCAGGACCGCCTGACCACCGTCGATACCCGCAGCGAGAACGTCGGCCACCAGCGACTGCAGCCGCAGACGGGCGGCGGTAGCGGACAGGTGCCGGTGTACTCACTGGGCACGACCGAGGGCTACCGGATGCCGCAGCTGTACGCGGCACCGGACCCGGAGGTCGGCGATCGTGACCCGCGCGCGGAACTGGCGCCGACCACCATCTGCCTGCAGGTGGTGGTCGATGCCAGCGGTGCTGTGGAGCGCAGCCTGCCGCTGAATGATCGCCCCGAGTGTGCCGCAGGGGCTGCACGCGAAAATGCGCCCCTGCTGCAGGCTGCACAGGAAGCGGTGGCGATGTGGAAGTACTCGTCCGCAGCGGTCTGCTACTTTGCCGCCGGCAAGGTGCCTGCCGACCGTGGCGATTGTCGTGGCGCCGAGCGCGTCGAACCGGTGGCGGTCACCCTGCAATATGCCTTCACCTTCGAGATCGTGAAGGGCCAGCATGTGGTGCGCACACAGGGAAAATAATCGCTAGTGATGACCGGGTAGCGCCGGGCCATGCCCGGCGAGCGCAGCGGCGTGGATCACGCCCCGCCCTGGATATTGGCCTTCACCGCGGGCTGCATCAGCTTCGGTTCTTCCAGCGTGGCATCGCGGGCCTGTCGCACGCTGACGAACTCCGCCTCGGCTACGCCGTCATGCACGTGGATGTTGTGCGCGCGCTGTTCGCCGATGGTGGTTTCGTTGGCGACGTCGCGGCCACCCGGGCCGTAGTCGTGGCAGACGAATACGCGCGTCGCATCGGGCAGAGCCAGCAGGCGCTGGATTGAACGGTACAACTGCGCGGCATCGCCGCCAGGGAAATCGCAGCGGGCAGTGCCGCCGTCGGGCATGAACAGCGAGTCGCCGGTGAACAGCGCATCACCGATCAGGTACGCGATGCTGTCGCTGGTGTGGCCGGGCACGGCGATCACCTGGCAGCGCCGTTCGCCCAGAGCAAAGGTTTCGCCGTCGCTGAACAGGTGGTCGAAGATCTCATCGGCCGCCGGAAGCCGCAGGCCATAGCGCGGTGCGAAGGTGGCCTGCACCGCACGGATGCCTTCGCCGATGGCCAGCGTGGCTTGCGGGAAGCGCTGCTTGAGCCGGCGCCCGGCCGACACGTGGTCGGCGTGGGCGTGGGTTTCCAGCAGCCAGCGCAGCTGCAGGCCTTGTTGCTCGATGGCCTGCAATGCAGCATGCAGCGGCGCGTCACTGCTGGCGTCGGTATCCGGGTCGTAGTCCAGGACCGGGTCGATCAGCGCTGCCTCGCCGCTGGCCGGGTCGCTGACCAGATAGCTGAAGGTGTTGCTGTCACGGTGGAAGAACGACTGCACCTGGACCGACATCGGAATTCTCCTCAGCGCGTGCCGAGCACGCGGTTCAGCAACTGCGCCAGGTTCTCACCGGCCAGTCGCAGCTGCGCTTCGGCCAGCGGCCGGTAGCGCTCGGTGTATTCGTCACCGATTTTACGCGTGGCCGGATAAACGCCAGCCTGCATGGAGATGCGGCAGCTGGCCTCGGCCCACGTCTGCGGGTCGCGCTGCGGGTTGGACTGGCGCGCCAGCTTCGGTGCGCGCTGGCTCTGCAGCAACGGCAGATAGCCAGCATCGTCCAGCTTGCGGGTGTTGAGCATGCCGCTGTCCCACAGCGAGTGCAGGTTGGTACCGCGCTTGCCGAACTGCAGCTGGAAATCGTTGCCGCCCTTGTCGTGGGCGTAACCCGCGTGCATCGGCTGGTGGATGTCGCCGACCAGGTGCACGACGAACTTCAGCGCCTGCAGGCGCTCGCCGTCGGTCAGGTTGCGATCGCCGAGGATGGCGCTCTGCGCCTTCAGGGCTTCGACGATGCAGTTGCCGTTCCTGCAGTGCTTCGGTGCTTCGTAGTGGCAGTTGTCTTCGGCGATGTTGACGTAGTGCCAGCCGGCCGAGCGACGGCCCAGGCCCGGGTCCTTGGCACGCAGCTGGTCGGCCCAGGGCGCGATGCTGGCCAGCGTGGCGTCCGGTTCGGTGGCCAGCAGGCGGTCCACTTCGGTGCGGGCGGTGGGATTGAGGCGGGCGTCAGCGACTTCGGCGACAAGGCGGTGGCCTTGCGCGCCCCATGCATGTGCGGGGGCGGAGACGGACAGCAGGGCCGGCGCAAAGGCGGCGGCGAGGAACAGGGAGTGCAGGGCTTTCATGCGCACATTCTAGCGGGGTAGGTGGATTGAAGAGCGGCGCGTTCCTGTTCCGAAGTGGGAGCGCAGAGGGAGGGCGGCGGGGCACGCCGTAAATCCCGCTGCGCGGTCCGGCCCAGCCGCTGGCGGCTGTGCGTTCGGGCGCTTGCGAAGCAGTGCTTCGCAAGCAAATCGCCCTCACCCCAGGAGACTCGATGGCGCCATTCATGCCGCCAACGGTCCCGATCACCCCACCCTCTCCGCCCAATTCCAGAAGTCAGTGCTTCTCGCACAAACGAAAAAAGCCCCGGCAATCACCGGGGCAACATGCTGCGAGGGTTTTGCGTGTAGCGGGGGAGCGGGGGCGATGCCCCCGCGCTCAACACACCGCTTTAGAACTTGAAGACGTACGAAGCGCCGTAGACCAGCGGATCGATGTTGACCGTGCCGATCTTCTCGCCGTTCAACTTCACCTTGCTGTCGATGTCGATCCAGCGCATGTCCACGCGCAGCGCGCCCTTTTCACCGATTGCGAAGTCCACGCCCGCATGCGCGGCCAGGCCCCACGAATCCTGCAGCTTCAGGCGGCTGTCCTTCAGCGCACCGGTGGTGTCTTCGCTGAAGAAGGTCGTGTAGTTCACGCCCGCACCAATGAACGGCGACACCTTGCCCTTGCTGTTGAAGTGGTACTGCACGGTCACCACCGGCGGCAGCTGCTTGGTGCTACCCACGCGGCCCAGGCCATTGATGTTGATGTCGTGCTTGAACGGCAGCGCGGCCAGCACTTCGATGCCCAGGTTGTCGGCGATGAAGTACTCACCGGTGATGGTCGGCTTGACGTCGTTGTCGACGTCGACCTTCAGGGTGTGGTTGGCCAGCCAGCCATTGTTCGACTTCGGGGCCACCTGGTGCACGCCGGCGGAAATGGTCCAGTCGCCCTTGGACTGGGCCATGGCCGGGGCAGCGGCGAGCGACAGGGCGGCGGCCAGACTGGCCACGATCAGGGGGGAGGTCTTGCGCATGGGGGTGATCTCGTTGCTGGGTGGATGTGGCCAGTCTCGGCCTCACATCGCGCTAACGCTTTGATCCGGATCAAATCCTGTCCGCCGGCCCGCTGCCCGCCGGGGCTGGCCCGCGGTGGCCAGCCCCGGTTTGCTAGACTTGTGGGCCCTATCCATCCCGCCGCACCTGTCGCGGCCGCAGGAGCTTGAGAACATGGCAATCAAGGTTGGTATCAACGGTTTCGGTCGCATCGGGCGCAACGTCCTGCGCTCGGCGGTGCTGAACTTCGGCGACGACATCGAAATCGTGGCCATCAACGATCTGCTGGAGCCGGATTACCTGGCCTACATGCTCAAGTACGATTCCGTGCACGGCCGCTTCAAGGCCGACGTGGCGGTGCAGGGCAACGATCTGCTGGTCAACGGCAAGAAGATCCGCCTGACCCAGGAACGCGACCCGGCCAACCTGAAGTGGAACGAAGTGGACGTGGACGTGGTGATCGAATCCACCGGCCTGTTCCTGACCAAGGAAACCGCACAGAAGCACATCGACGCCGGTGCGAAGAAGGTGATCATGTCGGCGCCGTCGAAGGACGACACCCCGATGTTCGTCTACGGCGTGAACGACAAGACCTACGCCGGCCAGGCCATCGTTTCCAACGCTTCGTGCACCACCAACTGCCTGGCCCCGCTGGCCAAGGTCATCAATGACAAGTGGGGCATCAAGCGCGGCCTGATGACCACCGTGCATGCGGCTACCGCCACCCAGAAGACCGTTGACGGCCCGTCCAACAAGGACTGGCGCGGCGGCCGTGGCATCCTGGAGAACATCATTCCGTCGTCCACCGGTGCGGCCAAGGCCGTCGGTGTGGTCATCCCGGAACTGAACAAGAAGCTGACCGGCATGAGCTTCCGCGTCCCGACCTCGGACGTGTCGGTGGTCGACCTGACCGTCGAGCTGGAAAAGGAAGCCACCTACGCCGAGATCTGCGCTGAAGTGAAGGCACAGAGCGAAGGCCCGCTGAAGGGCATCCTGGGCTACACCGAAGACAAGGTCGTGGCCACCGATTTCCGCGGCGAAACCTGCACCTCGGTGTTCGACGCCGAAGCCGGCATCGCCCTGGACGGCACGTTCGTCAAGCTGGTCACCTGGTACGACAACGAGTGGGGCTACTCGAACAAGTGCCTGGAAATGGCCAAGGTCGTCGCCGCCAAGTAAGGCTGGCCAAGATCGCACGCGGACCCCGGCCTGGCCGGGGTTCGTCGTTTATGGGGCCAGCACTGTCGTAGCATGGGCCGGTCGACCGCTGCCGCTGGGGCGCGGGATCGCAATGGAAGCATGCAATGGAAGCATTGATAGCCCTGGTCGTACTGGTCCTGCTGGCCATCCCGCTGTTACTGGTGGTGGCGCTGGTGATGATTGCCGGCCTGCGCCGCCGTGTTGCCGCGCTGGAAGGTGCGCTGGCCGCCGGGCCTGCGGCCAAACCGGCCACATCCAACGCCGAGGCGGCCCCTGCACGGCCGGTGGGCGTGCCCGCTGACAGTGCCGATCCACCGTTCCTGCGGCCGGTGGCGGCTGCCGCACCGCCTCCCCCCCAGCCAACGCCGCCGCCGGTGCGCGAAGCGGTGCCTGTGGCAGCGGATGCGCCGCGCCCGGTCGCACCACCGCCGGTGCCACCCGCGCCGGTGCAGCCGCCGTTGCCGACCGAGCCGGCGCTGCCGAACGTCATCGAGCGTGGCATCAGTGCGGTCAAACGCTGGTTCACCGAAGGCAATGTGCCGGTCAAGATCGGCATGCTGGTGCTGCTGGCTGGCGTTGCCGCGCTGCTGAAGTACGTCAGCGACCAGGGCTGGCTGGTGCTGCCGATCGAACTGCGCCTGGCCGGCGTCACTGTGGGTGCGCTGGGCCTGTTGGCGTTCGGCTGGCATCAACGCGAACGCCGGCGCCTGTTCGCACTGGCTCTGCAGGGCGGTGCCATCGGCGTGCTGCTGCTGACCATCTTCGCCGCGTTCAAGCGATTCGAGCTGCTCAATCCCGGGTTTGCCTTTGCCAGTTCAATCGCGCTGGTGGCTGGTTTGTGCGTGCTGGCGGTCGTGCAGAACTCGCGCACGCTGGCCGTGCTGGGCATCCTCGCCGGCTTCATGGCGCCGTTGTGGCTGTCCACGGGCAGCGGCAACCATGTGGGGCTGTTCAGCTACTACGCGGTGCTCAACGCCGGCATCTTCGCCATCGCCTGGTTCCGTCCTTGGCGTGCGCTGAACCTGCTCGGTTTCGCCTTCACCTTCGGTATTGGTACGTTCTGGGGCGTGCTGCAGTACGCGCCGGACAAGTTCAGCAGTACCGAGCCGTTCCTGCTGTTGTTCTTCGCCTTCTACCTGCTGATCCCGTTGCTGTACGCGCGCCGGCAGCCGGCCGGGCGACGTGACCTGGTCGACGGCAGCCTGGTGTTCGGTACGCCGCTGGTGGCGTTCTCGCTGCAGGCCGGCATGCTGCACGCGCAGCCGATGACGCTGGCGCTGTGCGCGCTGGGCCTGGCGGCGATCTACGCCGTGCTGGCGCGGGCACTGATCGCGCGCGCGTCGTACACCGTGCTGGCGCAGTCGCATGCGGTGCTGGCGGTGGGCTTCGCCACGCTGGCGGTGCCGTTGGCATTGTCTGCGCGTGCCACCGGTGCGGTGTTCGCGCTGGAAGGTGCGGGCCTGGCCTGGCTGGGCCTGCGCCAGAAACGTTGGCTGCCGCAGATATCCGGCGCGTTGTTGCAGATGGGCGCCGCGTTCGCTTTCGTCGCCGGTGGCGATCACTGGCATGAGGACCTGCGCTTCCTGCTCAACCCGACCGCGATCGGTGCACTGCTGCTGGCCGTTGCCGGCTTCGCGTCGGCATGGAGTTACCAGCGCAGGCAGCGCCACGAGATCGCACTGGTCTACTACCTGTGGGGCCTGTTGTGGTGGTTGGGCGGCCTGGTGCACGAGATCACCCGGTTCTTCCCGTATCGCATCGAAGTGGATGCGCTGCTGATGCTGGTCGCGGTGACTGCATGGCTGGCAGCCGAGGTGCAGCGCCGGCAGCCGGCGCGCGCGCTGGGCGTAACCGCGCTGGTGATGCTGGCGCTGGGTTTCCCGCTGGCGCTGATGCAGAGCGATGCGCACCAGCAACCGTTCGCCGGCCACGGCGCGCTGGCATGGGCGGTGTTCGCGGTACTGGGCGTGCGCACCCTGCTGTGCCTGCGCCAGGGGGGCGACACCGTGGCACGTATCGCGCAGTTCCTGTGGTGGCTGCTGTGGCCGTCGCTGCTCTCGCTGCTGGCCCTGTGGGGCGGTGGCGAGGCCGATCTGGCGCAGGGCTGGACGACGTTGCTGGTTACGCTGCCGTGGCTGCTGATGGCAGCGCTGTCGTTGTGGCGCTGGAACGTGCTGCGCTGGCCGCTGGGCGCGGCCTTCGACAGCGTGCGCCAGCCGCTGCTGTGCGTGCTGTTCGGGCTGCTGTCGATCGGCTGGCTGTTCGGCCAGTTGCTGCCGGGCGATGCCGCACCGCTGCTGTGGCTGCCGGTGCTGAACCCGGCCGAGCTGGGGCAGTGGTTGAGCCTGCTGCTGCTGGCGCGCTGGCTGTACAGCGATCAGGGACCGCAGGCATTGCTGAACATCCGCATGCCGCTGCTGTCACTTGCAACCTTCGTTGCGCTGACCAGCGTTGTGCTGCATGGCGTGCACCAGTGGGGCGGCCTGTCGTGGGGCGCCTCGATGATGCGCTTCAGCCTGGCGCAGACCAGCCTGACCGTGCTGTGGAGCGTGCTCGGCGTGATTGCCTGGGTGTGGGGATCGCGCCGCGGCCAGCGCGTGTTGTGGATGGTCGGTGCCGTGCTGATGGGTGTGGTACTGGCCAAACTGGTCATTGTCGATCGCCAGCACCTGGGCAACCTGCTGGGCATCGCATCGTTCATCGCCTACGGCCTGCTGTGCACGGTCGTGGGTTATCTGGCACCGGCACCGCCCAGCGCGGCGCCGTCCGTGGAGGAAACACAATGAGAACCTGGAGCAGGGCGCTGCTGCCGATGGTGTTCGGCATGCTGGCGGCCGTCGCGGCGCAGGCCGCCGAGTACCGCACGCAGTACGCCGAACAATGGCCGTTGACGTTGTCCAGCGCGCAGTCCGGCGCGTACAGGGTTGTTCTGGAACCGGCGATCTACCGCCGTGCCGGCGCCGCCGACCTGGGGGATCTGCAGGTATTCAATGCAGCAGGCCAATCGTTGCCTTCGGCGCTGTTGGCACCGGACCAACCGCTCGCGCAGCCGCCAGTGCAGCGCGAACTGCCTTGGTTCGTGCTGCCACCACTGGCCGAAGCGCAGCGCAATGATCTGCAGCTGCTGACCGAACGCGATACCGACGGCCGCGTGCGCCGCGTCGAAGCGCGCGTGGGTGGCGGTGCAGTGGCGAACGGGCAGGGCGGCTGGTTGATCGATGCCAGCGTACTGGGCCAGCAGCCGCTGGCTGCGCTGGTACTGGACTGGGCCGACAGCGGTCAGCCGCTGCAGGCGCAAGTGCAGTTGGACGCCAGCGACGATCTGAAGAACTGGCGCTCGATTGCACGGGATGTGCCGCTGGTGGACCTGCAGCGCGCCGGCAAGCGTCTGCTGCAGCGCCGCCTGCAGGTGGACAGCAGTGCGCGCTACGTGCGCGTGCTGGCGCAGGGCGACGCACGCCTGCCGATCCTGCGCAGTGTGCTGGCCGAACTGCCGCCGGCACCGGCCACGCTGCCGTGGGAATGGCTGTCGCTGGAGCCGACCTCGAAGGGCAAGGGCGAGTACACCTTCGAACTGGACGGCCGTTTCCCGGTGGCGCGCGCCGATGTGGCCAGCACCGATAACAGCCTGGTGCAGTGGACGTTGTTCAGCCGCGATGACGAGAGCGCGGAATGGCAACGCCGCAGTGCGCCGTGGATTGCCTACCAGCTGCAGCAGGGTACCGAGGGCCAGCGCCAGCAGTCTGCCGCGCAGCCGCTGGGCGGCATTCATCGCGACCGCTACTGGAAGCTGGTGGCGAACCCGGCCGAAACGGCCACCGCCCCGACCCTGCGCCTGGGCTACCAGCCGGAAGTGCTGGTGTTCCTGAGCCAGGGGGCAGCGCCGTATGCGCTGGCAGTGGGCAGTTCGACCGCACGCCGGGCGGAAGCACCGGTGGGCGTGCTGATCGAGGAGTTGCGGCAGCGCAATGATCCGTCGTGGCAGCCGACGTTGGCGCGGTTGGAAGGCAGCCCGGAACCGCTGGCGGGCGACGCCGCGCTGAAGCCGCAGCGCGATTGGAAGGCGTGGTTGCTGTGGGCGTTGCTGGGCCTGGGCGTGCTGGTGGTGGGTGGCCTGGCGGTCAGCCTGCTTCGGCAGAAGCCGGCGCCTTCGGAATAGGTTCCAGCGAACGGCGCAGCCCCTCGTGGGTGGGGTTGGTCGTGCAAAGCAAAAGCAAAAGCCGCGCTTGGCCGGGCGGGGTGGGTTCGTGGGGGACGCCGCAAGTACGTCCTTGTAGGCTTGGCAGCCGCATCCATGCGGCTGAC
>NZ_SRHZ01000070.1 GCF_004684085.1 Stenotrophomonas maltophilia | reverse complement strand
GGGGTGGGTTCGTGGGGGACGCCGCAAGTACGTCCTTGTAGGCTTGGCAGCCGCATCCATGCGGCTGACACCCCCGCGAACCCACCCCGCCCGGCCTCTGACAGTTTCCGTGTGCGTCCACCCACGGAAGAGAAAGAAGAAGAGCAAGAGCGGAAGCGGGTCGCTTCGCTCGACGGCCATTGGGGTCAGATCCGTTTTCCGCAGGAAAACGGATCTGACCCCTTCTTTCTTCATCGGACACCACAAACTGCTCTTGTCTTTGCCATCAGCTCTACCTCATGAACCTGTCGAGGCCGGGGCGGTGTGGGCTGGCAGGGGTGTCAGCCGCATGGATGCGGCTGCCAAGCCTCCAGGGACGGATTCACGGCGTCCCCTGCCAGCCCATAGCGGCCCGGACCACAAACAGCATCACGAAGCGCCAGCGCTTTGGCTTTGGCCGTTGCCGTTGCCGTTGCCGTTGCCGTTGCTGTGCGCCTCTGCCTGCCGCAGGCATCAGCCCTCCCGCCACCCGCACCCGATACAATGGCCGTCTGCCGTAGCCCGGCATCCCGTCCCTGAGCCAAAGAGTTGCCCATGTCCATCGTCCGCATGACCGACCTCGACCTCTCCGGCAAGCGCGTGCTGATCCGCCAGGATCTGAACGTGCCGATCGAGAATGGCCGCATCACCTCCGAACAGCGCATCACCGCTTCGTTGCCGACGCTCAAGCGCGCGCTGGAGCAGGGCGCGGCGGTGATGGTCACCTCGCACCTGGGGCGCCCGAAGGAAGGCGTGTGGAGCGAAGCCGATTCGCTGGCGCCGGTGGCTGCTCGCCTTTCCGAGCTGCTCGGCCGTGAGGTTCCGCTGGTGCGTGACTGGGTCGACGGCGTTGACGTGCAGCCGGGCCAGCTGGTGCTGCTGGAAAACTGCCGCATGAACGTCGGCGAGGGCAAGGATGATGAAGCCCTGTCGAAGAAGTACGCGGCGCTGTGCGATGTGTTCGTGATGGATGCCTTCGGCACCGCGCATCGTGCGCAGGCCTCCACCCACGGTGTCATCCGCTTCGCACCGGTCGCCGCCGGTGGCCCGCTGCTGATGGCCGAGCTGGACGCGCTGGCGCAGGCACTGGGTGCACCGGCCACGCCACTGCTGGCCATCGTTGCCGGCAGCAAGGTCAGCACCAAGCTGGAACTGCTCGCCAACCTGGTCGGCAAGGTCGACCAGCTGATCGTCGGCGGTGGCATTGCCAATACCTTCATCGCCGCGGCCGGCTACAACGTCGGCAAGTCGCTGTACGAGCCCGACCTGCTGGATACCGCCAGGAAGATCGTCGCCGATGCCAAGGCCCGTGGTGCGGATATTCCGCTGCCGGTCGACGTGGTCACCGCCAAGCAGTTCCTGCCGGATGCGCCGGCAGAGGTGAAGGCGGTCGATGCCGTTGCCGAGGACGACCTGATTCTGGATATCGGCCCGCAGACCGCGGCGCAGTATGCACAGTTGATCGACAAGGCTGGCACCGTGGTCTGGAACGGTCCGGTGGGTGTGTTCGAGTTCGAAGCCTTCAGCAAGGGCACCGAAGCGCTGGCACGCGCCATCGCCAGCTCCAAGGCCTTCTCCATCGCCGGCGGCGGTGACACTCTGGCTGCGGTCGACAAGTTCGATATCGCCGCGCAGGTGAGCTACATCTCCACCGGTGGTGGTGCGTTCCTGGAGTTCCTGGAAGGCAAGACTCTGCCGGCGGTGGCTGCACTCGACGCGCGCGGCGCATGAGTGCCGACCGCAGCAAGGATGTCCTGTTCTTCGATCTTGATGGCACGTTGATCGATTCGCAGGTGGGCATCACCGCCTGCATCGCTTACGCGCTGCAGAAGATGGACCATCCGGTGCCGCCGCAGGAAACCCTGCTGGGCTGGATCGGTCCTTCGCTGCGCACCACCTTCGCACCGCTGTTCGTCGAACCGGCGCGGGTGGAACAGGCCGTGGGTTACTACCGCGAACGCTTCGACGCTGAAGGCTGGCGCGAGCACACGGTGTACCCGCAGGTGGAAGACACGCTGCGCACGCTGCATGGTCGTGGCCACCGTCTGGCGGTGGTTACCGCGAAGAACGAGCCGCACGCGCGCCGCATCCTTGCCCACCTGCCGTTCGGTGGGTTGTTCGAGGAAATCGTCGGATCGACCCTGGACGGCTCGCGCAGCCACAAGCCGGAACTGGTCGGCGAAGCGCTGCGTCGGCTGCAGGTGCAGCCCGCGCAGTGCTGGATGATCGGCGACCGCCGCATGGACATCGAAGGCGCACGCCACCATGGCCTGCGCAGCGTCGGCGTGCTGTGGGGCTTCGGCGGCGAGGTGGAACTCACCGAGGCCGGTGCCGGCCAGCTGGCGCGTGAGCCGGCGCAGCTGGAAACGCTGCTGGCGTGATGCCGGCTTGATCGGTAGCGCCGGGCCCTGCCCGGCGCTACCACGGCGCATGAGCGCGCCCTGCGCCAGCGTATGTCCGGACGATGTCCGTTCCATGACCCGCGAAGTCAGGCAGCGCAAGGCTGTAACCGTATACATGCGGCGTGAAGGATGTGCTAATTTCCGTTCTTTATCGGGAGAGGCCCCTTCATCATGTTCGAGCGTCAGCGTCGCACCAAGATCCTTGCCACCCTCGGTCCGGCCACTGATCCGCCGGGCGTGCTGGAGGATCTGTTCCGCGCCGGCGTCAACGTGGTGCGCCTGAACTTCAGCCACGGCGATCCGTCCGGCCAGGCCAAGCGTGCTGCCGAAGTGCGCGCTGCTGCGGCCCGTGTCGGCGTGGAAGTGGGCATCCTGGCCGATCTGCCGGGCCCGAAGATCCGCATCGAACGCTTCGCCGAAGGCAAAGTTCAGCTCAAGGCGGGTGACCGCTTCGACCTGATCGCCAGCACCAACGCCGGCCCCGGCGATACGACCCAGGTGGGCGTCAGCTACCTCGGCCTGCCGCAGGACGTCGGCCCGGGCGATGTGCTGCTGCTCGACGATGGCCTGATGCAGCTGCAGGTGGTCGAGGTGCAGGGCGAGCGCATCATCAACACCGTGCTCAACGATGGCGCGCTGTCTGATCGCAAGGGGCTGAACAAGCAGGGCGGTGGCCTGTCGCTGGGTGCGTTGACCGAGCGTGACAAGGAACTGATCGGCATCGTCGCCAAGATCGGCGTCGACTTCATTGCCGTGTCGTTCTGCCGCAATGCGCAGGACATGAACGATGCGCGCCAGATCGCTGAATCGCACGGCTGCTACGCCGCGCTGGTGTCCAAGATCGAGCGTACCGAGGCCATCGAGAACCTGGAAGAGATCGTCGAAGCCAGTGACGTGGTGATGGTGGCGCGTGGCGACCTCGGCGTGGAAATCGGCGACGCCGAACTGCCTGGCCTGCAGAAGAAGATCATCAAGGCCTCGCTGGCACAGAACAAGGTGGTGATCACTGCCACGCAGATGCTGCAGTCGATGGTCGAAAGCCCGATTCCGACCCGCGCCGAAGTGCTCGACGTGGCCAACTCGGTCATCGACGGTACCGACGCGGTGATGCTGTCGGCCGAAACCGCTGCCGGTGCCTACCCGGTCAAGGCCGTGGAAGCGATGGCACGCATCTGCCTGGGTGCCGAGCGCCAGTTCCAGACCGAGACCGACTTCAACGCTTCGCCGCGCAACCTGGAACGTGCCGACCAGGCCATCGCCATGGCCACCATGTTCCTGTCGCAGCACGTGGGCGTGCGCGCGATCGTGGCGATGACCGAATCCGGTGGTACCGCCCGCTACCTGTCGCGTTTCCGCGCCAAGGCACCGGTGTTCGCGGTCACCCGCCACGACGGCGCGCGCCGGCAGATGGCGCTGATGCGCGATGTGTATCCGATCAACTTCGACAGCCGTGGCCTGACCCCGCGTGAAGCCGCGCGCGGCAGCATCCGCCTGCTGGTTGAAGCCGATCTGCTGCAGGCCGGTGACCGCGTGGTGTTCACCAGCGGTGAGCACATGGAAACCCTGGGTGCGACCAACACCCTGCGCCTGCTGGAAGTGGGCGACGACGGCCGCGCCAGCGGCCTGGGCGACCTGTAAGTCGTGTTGGCCTGGGGGCGGAGCCGCATTGCGGATCCGACCCCCGGGTCAGATCCCCTCAGGGGCTCTGACCCCATGCCGCAGGACATCCCTTGTCCTGCACGGACATTGGAATCGTTTCCAGACTGGCTTCCACGTCGGGGCAACAGGCTGCGGGCTATACTTACGTTTTTCCCGCACCCGCCACAGGAAGTACATGAGCATCGAACAGCTGGCTGAAACCGCCCAGGCCATGGTTGCCCCGGGCAAGGGCATCATCGCGATCGACGAATCCACCGCTACCATCGCCAAGCGTTTCGCCGGCGTCGGTATCGAGAACACCGAGGAGAACCGTCGTGCCTACCGCGAACTGCTGCTGACCACGCCGAAGCTCAACGAGCACATTTCCGGCGCCATCCTGTACGACGAAACCATCCGTCAGTCGACCAAGGACGGCGTGCCGTTCGCCAAGTACATGGCCGACCACGGCATGATTCCGGGCATCAAGGTGGACAAGGGTGCGCACCCGCTGGCCGGTTGCCCGGGCGAGCTGGTGACCGAAGGCCTGGATGGCCTGCGCGAGCGCCTGCAGGAGTACTACAAGCTGGGTGCGCGCTTCGCCAAGTGGCGTGCGGTGATCAACATCGGCGAGAGCATTCCGTCGGGCACCTGCATCGAGTCCAACGCCCACGCGCTGGCCCGCTATGCCGCCCTGTGCCAGGAATGCGGCCTGGTGCCGATGGTCGAGCCGGAAGTGATCATGGACGGCGACCACGACATCGAGACCTGCTACGAAGTCACCGAAGCCACCCTGCGCTCGCTGTTCGATGCGCTGTACCAGCAGAACGTGCTGCTGGAAGGCACCATCCTGAAGGCCTCGATGGTCATCTCCGGCAAGGGCTGCGATGAGCAGGCCGACGCCGAGGAAGTGGCAGAGTCGACCGTGATGTGCCTGAAGAGCACCGTGCCGGCGATCCTGCCGGGCGTGGTGTTCCTGTCCGGTGGCCAGACCGACGAGCAGTCCACCGAGCACCTGAACGCAATGAACCAGCTGGGCAACCTGCCGTGGCCGCTGAGCTTCTCCTACGGCCGTGCGATGCAGCAGGCTGCACTGAAGCTGTGGGCCAAGGACATGAAGGGCAACTACGCTGCTGCCCAGAAGACCGTGTACGAGCGCGCCAAGGACAACGGCCTGGCCGCGCTGGGCAAGTGGAACGGTTGATCCGTCCCATCGCAGGATGAACAAGGCAACGCCGGCATCACGCCGGCGTTTGCTTTTGCGGGTATCGTTTCCGCCCCCACGCACCGGGCCGGTGTGCGGGGCATACATGGAAGGCCAAGGAGAAAAAACATGCGTTTGGCAGCACTCACACTGGCCGTCGTCACGGTCCTCGCCGCAGGCGGTTGCAACCGCATCGTTGGCGGTGGTGGTGACGCAGGCAAGGCCGCGTCGCTCGATTTCGACAAGCCGGTGTCCGGCGAAATCACCTCGCGCAGCGGCATCAACTTCAACGACGGCAGCCATCACCAGCTGTACCAGATCAAGCTGGAAGACAAGGAACTGGTCGGCCTGAAGCTCACCGGCGCACTGACCGGTTCGATCGCGGTGTTCAACAACGGCAGCCTGGTGTCCACCAGCAACACCGGTTACGAACGCGAAGGCGATGTCTCGCTGGCGTTCCGTGCCAACGGTGGCGGCACCTACCAGGTGGCCGTCAACGCCGATGGCCCGAGCGCTTTTGGTCCGTACCGCCTGCGCGCCGAGAAGCTGAAGCCGTACGACGGCAAGCCGCTGGCGGGCAGTGGCGAGATCGTCGACATGCTGGCCAGCAACTCGCAGGACTACACCCTGCAGGTGGAGAAAGCGGGCCTGTATGAGATCCGCCTGGTCTCGGACGTCTTCGACCCGGTGCTGAAGTTGTCCGGTCAGGGCGTCGATGCGGAAAACGATGATGGCGGCGACAGCACCAACTCGCGCCTGACCCTGTCGCTGAAGCCGGGCAAGTACACCCTGACCGCGCGTGGTCTGGGCGACGGCGTCAGTGGCATGTTCACCCTGTCGGCCACCCGCATTGAACTGCCGGGCAATCTGGTCGAGCGCGACGGCACCGCACTGCCGAAGTCGGGCAGCGTGTACACCATGCTCGACAACGATGGCCGCCGCCGTTTCCTGCTGACCCTGGACCGCCCGGCCGACGTGCGCCTGGATGCGATTTCCAGCCAGGTCGATACCGTGCTGCGCGTGGTCGGCGGCGACGTCGAGCTGACCGATGATGACGGTGGCAACGGTACCAATTCGCGCCTGGAAGAGACCCTGCCGGCCGGTCACTACACCGTGGACGTGTCCAGCCTGAACAATGGCGCGGGCATGGTGGAAGTGCGCGTGCAGGTTGATGGCGCCAGCGCCGACGGCGCCGCCGCCTCGGCAGCACGTGCCGCTGCAGACGCAGCAGCCGTGGCCGATGACGCCGCTGCGGTGGAAGCCGCCAGCCGTTGAGAGTGATCCACGCCAAGCGTGGATGACAGCACTCGCGAAACGGAAAAGGCCGGGCAGTGCCCGGCCTTTTCTTTACGTCCCGCACCACGGTTCAGTGCGCGGCGGCAAAGCCTGTATCGCCCAGAGGCGGCAGCATCGAGCTTCGCGGCTCGTTGTCCGCGTTCTGCCCGGCGGCGGTCAGCGCCTGCTGGTAGGCCTTGGCGGTTGCGGTATTGAACGCCACCAGCACGATGCGCATCGGCTGTGCATGGCTGCGTTGCCATGCCAGCGTTTCGGTCACCGCGATCTGCGCGGCCTGGTACAACGGATAGCCGTATACGCCACAGCTGATGGCCGGGAACGCGATCGACTGCACGCCCAGTGATTCGGCCATCTGCAGCGATTTCCAGTAGCAGTTTGCCAGCAGCGCCGGTTCGTCGCGTTGGCCGTCATGCCAGACCGGGCCGACCGTGTGCAGCACATGCCGCGCCGGCAGCGCGTGCGCATCGGTGGCGCGCACTTCGCCGGTCGGGCAACGCACGCCCGGGCGCAGTTCCGGCAACTGCTCGCACTCGGCCAGCAGTGCGGGACCGGCTGCGCGATGGATCGCGCCGTCGACACCGCCGCCACCGAGCAGCGTTTCATTGGCCGCGTTGACGATCGCATCCACCGCCAGGGTCGTGATGTCGCCCTGCCAAACTTCGATCTTCATGCGTCCGTCTCCTGCCTGTGAGGTGTTCCGCGCAGCATCTGCGCCGGCTGTTCCCACGGTAGGGGACAGGGCATCGATACTGCGTCATGACCGTCTCACGCGCTGCGATCCGACGGCCTTCACGCACGATGGCGGGCGACGCCTTCACGCAGGCTGAAGCGGAAAGGGGGCACGCAGTGAAACGGTAGCGCCGGGCCATGCCCGGTGGATGGTGGACGAAGCGAATGCCGGAAACAGCAACGCCGGGCATGGCCCGGCGCTACCTTGCATGGAAAAGGCTCCGACCCCGGGCGGTTTACGGCAGGCCGGCCAGCCAGTCGTCGTCGGAACCCTCATTCACATCGGCGAACAGCGGCGTGGAGAAATAGCGTTCACCGGTGTCCGGCAGCATCGCCAGGATCACCGAACCCGGTTCAGCACGGGCAGCCACGTCCAGTGCACTGGCCGCTGTGGCGCCGGCGGAAATGCCGACGAAGATGCCTTCCTCTGCGGCCAGTCGGCGCGCGGTGGCGATCGCGCGGTCATCGTCCACCGTCACCAGTTCATCCACCACATCACGGTTGAGCACGTCCGGCACGAAATCCGGCGTCCAGCCCTGGATCTTGTGCGGCTTCCAGTCATCGCCCTTCAACAGCGCGGCACCGGCCGGTTCGGTGGCGATGATGCGGGTCTGCGGGCGCGCGACCTTCAGCACTTCACCCACGCCGGTGAGCGTGCCGCCGGTGCCCCAGCCGCTGACGAAGTAGTCCAGCCGCTTGCCGGCGAAATCGCGCAGGATCTCGGCAGCGGTGGTGTTGCGGTGATAGGCCGGGTTGGCCGGGTTGGCGAACTGGCTGGCCAGGAACCAGCCGTGCTGTTCGGCCAGTTCAGCCGCCTTGCGCACCATGCCGCTGCCGCGCTCGGCGGCCGGCGTCAGGATCACCTTGGCGCCATAGGCGCGCATCAGCTTGCGGCGCTCCACCGAGAAGGTCTCGACCATGGTCGCCACGAACTTGTAGCCGCGCGCGGCGGCGACCATCGCCAGTGCCACGCCGGTGTTGCCAGAGGTGGCTTCGACGATGGTGTCGCCCGGCTTGAGCAGGCCACGCTGTTCGGCGTCGAGGATGATCGCCAGCGCCAGACGGTCCTTCACCGAGCCGCCCGGGTTGAACGATTCGACCTTGGCGTAGACGGTGACCTGTGGGGGCGCCAGGCGCTGCAGCTTGACGATGGGGGTGTTGCCGACGGTATCGAGGATGGAGTCGTACAGGGCCATGGAAGCGCTCCGGAAACGGGGCCGCGCCGGGCTTCGGCGGGCGAAGGGGGAGGGCTGGCTGTTCAGGCCAGCGGCTGCCGGCTGACCGTAGCGCCGGCATATGACGCCCGGAAATGACCAGATACCTTTCTTAAACAACCTTTGGTTATAAGCTGGTGACGGCAATTGACCCTAGAGTGGACCTCCGCCCCCACATCGCCCGCCTGCCATGACGCTGACCCAGCTGCGCTATCTGGTTGCCATCGCCGACGCCGAGCTGAACATCACGCTGGCCGCCTCGCGCGTGCACGCCACCCAGCCTGGCCTGTCCAAGCAGCTCAAGCAGCTGGAGGACGAACTGGGCTTCCTGCTGTTCGTGCGCAAGGGGCGCAGCCTGGAATCGGTCACTCCGGCCGGTACCGAGGTCATCGCGCGCGCGCGTTCGGTGCTGGCCGAGGCCAACAACATCCGCACCTATGCGGCCAACCAGCGCCGCGAGAGCCAGGGCCAGCTGATCCTCACCACCACCCACACCCAGGCGCGCTTCGTGTTGCCACCGGCAGTGGCTGCCATCAAGCAGGCGTATCCGCAGGTGAGCGTGCATCTGCAGCAGGCCGGTGAAGCCGATGCGCTGGACCGCTTGAACCAGGGCGATGCCGACATCGCCATCATCAGCACTGCCGGCGGTGAGCCTACCGACGGTATTGCGGTGCCGTTGTTCCGCTGGCGGCGCCTGGTGGTGGTACCGAAGGGGCACCCGCTGGATCGCGCGGGACGCACACCTGACCTGGCTGCGCTGGCCCGCCAGCCATTGATCAGCTACGAATCCTCGACGCGGCCGAACTCATCCCTGCAACGGGCCTTCGCGGCCAATGGGCTGGTGCCCGACCTGGCCCTGACCGCGCTCGATGCCGATCTGATCAAGACCTATGTGCGCACCGGTCTGGGCGTGGGCCTGCTGGCGGAGATGGCGGTCAGTTCCAACGATGAAGATCTGAAGGCGTGGCCGGCGCCGGACCCGATTGCCGAGTGCATTGCCTGGGCGGTGCTGCCGCGTGACCGCGTGCTGCGTGATTACGCGCTGGAGCTGGTGCATGTACTGGCACCGCAGATCGATCCGCGCGACCTGCGCAGGGTGCTGGATGGCAACCAGGCGGCGGCGTGGCCGGTGCCGCCAACGTGGGAGTCGCTGACCCAGACCATTACAGTGTGAGGTGGGTCGAGCAGGTGACAGATTCCGGCGGCTGTTGGTAGGTGTCGACCTTGGTCGACACGGTAGATCCACGCCATGCGTGGATGCTTTTCGATTCCAATTCGAAATATTCGATTCCGATGGAGATTTCATCCACGCATGGCGTGGATCTACTGCAGATCGCGGAGATCTGTCGAAGGCAGGGTGGGTCCGGTTGCGGGAGTGTCCGCGGCATGGATGCCGCGGCCAAGCCCCCAAGGACGGGTTTACGGCGTCTCCCGCAACCGGACCCACCCTGCCTCTCCACAGGAAGCCCGCTTCTGACGTTGACGTTGACGTTGATTCGGCAGGTGCAGGGCGCAGCCCTGCCGATAAACCCCCTCCTGCGACCGTTCGTCGCACGGGCAACCCTGGACCCCGCTCTACACTAGCGGGGTGACCCGCCTGTCCCGCCCGCAGCGCCTTCTGCTCCAGCTCGCCGTCCTGGCGACGCTGCTGATGGTGCTTGCGCCACTGGTCAGCCGCGCGCTACAGGCGCAGCCGATGGAGCACGCGGCGATGGCAGGCATGGACCACGCTGCCATGGGCCATGACATGCACGACATGGCCATGGCCGGGCACGATCAGCACGGCGCTGCGCCGGCAGCACCCAGCCGCCCGGCCGACCCCCATGCCATGCACGGCGAAGCGTGCGAGTACTGCGTGCTGGCCATGCGCCTGCTGCCGTGGCTGGCGGTGCTGGTACTGCTGTTGCCCGTGTTGTGGCGGCCGCGGCTGGCTTTTCCCTGGTCACAGCAGGTACTGCCAGCGCTGCGCTGGCCGGCGCATGCCGCGCGTGGGCCGCCGTGTTTCTCCATCGTCCGCTGATATCCCTATCGAATCTGCCGCACGACGCCTGACCGGGCGCCGTGCGCGCGTGCGTACTTTGGAGCTGTACCAATGAAAATGACTTCCCGCCCTGCGGGCGCCTGTGCGCGCCTGCCGGTTGCCCTTGGCCTGGCCGTGGCCGCGTCACTGGCCCACGCTGCGCCCGCCGAGCAGGCGCGCACCCTCGACACGATGGTGGTCACCGCCGCCGCGCCGTCGTCGCCGCTGCACTGGGTGACCGATCCGCGCCTGCCGCGGCAGCCGGTGCCGGCCAGCGACGGTGCCGATTACCTGAAGACCGTTCCTGGCTTCTCCGCCATCCGCAATGGCGGCACCAACGGTGACCCGGTGCTGCGCGGGATGTTCGGTTCGCGGCTGAACATCCTCAGCAATGACGGCAACCTGATCGGTGCCTGCCCGTCGCGCATGGACAATCCGCTGTCCTACATCGCGCCGGAGAGCTTTGACCGGTTGACCATCATCAAGGGCCCGCAGAGCGTGCGCTGGGGTGCCGGCGCGTCGGCCGGCACCGTGCGCTTCGAACGCGATACGCCGCGCTTCGAGGAACCGGGCCTGCGTGCCGATGCCAGTGCGCTGGTCGGCTCGCGCAACCGCAACGACCAGGTGCTGGACCTGACGCTGGGCAATCCGACGGGTTATGTACGCGCCAGCGGCAACCGTTCCGAAGCCGACGACTACAAGGACGGCAACGGTGATGTGGTGCCATCGAAGTGGCGCAAGTGGAATGGCGACGTTGCGATCGGCTGGACGCCGGATGCCGACACGCTGCTGGAAATCTCCGCCGGTGCCGGTGACGCCATCGCGCGGTACGCGGGTCGTGGCATGGACGGTGCCGCCTTCGAGCGCACCAGTTACGCGGCGCGCTTCGAAAAGCGCAATCTGCCGGGTGCCTGGGACACGTTGCTGGCCAACGTGTACTACAACAACGCCGACCACGTGATGGACAACTACACGCTGCGCACGCCGAACCCGCAGAGCATGATGCCGATGCCGATGGCTTCGAACGTGGATCGCCGTACCCAGGGCGGCCGGGTCAGTTCCGAGTGGCGCTGGCAGGACGTGCAACTGGTGGCCGGCGTGGATGGCGAGGACAGCCGTCATCGTGGCCGCATGGGCATGGGCCGCGACACCTACCGGCACGCCGCCTGGGAGACCGATGCGAATTTCCGTCGCTACGGCGTGTTCACCGAGTTGACTCTCGGCGCCGGCACCGACCAGCGCTGGATCAGCGGCCTGCGCATCGATCGTGCCAGCGTACGCGACGAGCGGCAGTCGGTCCGCGGCATGATGGGCAACCGGCCCAATCCGACCGCTGGCCAGCAACGCAAGGAATGGCTCGGCAGCGGTTTCCTGCGCTACGAGCAGGATCTGGCCGACGGCCTGACCTGGTACGCAGGCCTGGGCCACAGCGAACGCATGCCCGACTACTGGGAACTGTTCTCGCCCAACCACGGTCCGGCCGGTGCGGTGAACGCGTTCACCGGCGTGCAGCCCGAACGCACCACCCAGCTTGATGTGGGCCTGCAGTACAAGGGCCCGCGCGTGCAGGCCTGGGTTTCGGCGTACGCCGGTCAGATCCAGGACTACATCCTGTTCACCTACCACGGCAGCGGCATGATGGGCATGAGCCAGGCCGACAACGTCGATGCGCGCATCGCCGGTGCAGAGGCCGGGCTGGAAGTGAGCGTGGCCGAGCAGTGGAAGCTCGGTGGCACGCTGGCCTACGCCTGGGGCGAGAATCGCGACCAGCACCGCCCGTTGCCGCAGATGCCGCCGCTGGAAGCGCGCCTGAGCGCGAACTGGGAAGGCCAGCGCTGGAGTGCGGGTGCACTGCTGCGGGCGGTGACGCACCAGCATCGTGTCGCAGATGGACAGGGCAACGTCGTCGCCCAGGACCTGGGGCAGAGTGCCGGCTTCGCGACCTTCGCGCTCAATGCGGCCTACCGCTTCAGTTCGCAGCTGCAGCTCAGTGCGGGTGTCGACAACCTGTTCGACCGTGCCTACAGCGAGCACCTGAATCTGGCCGGCAGTGCCGACTTCGGTTTCCCGGCTGACCCGGTGCGCATCAACGAGCCGGGCCGCAGCGTGTGGATGAAGGTGAACTACCGGTATTGATCGACGTGCGGAAACGGTAGCGCCGGGCCATGCCCGGCGTTGCGGTTGGGAAAAAAAACCGGGGCCGGATCCCCGCCAGGATCCGTCCCCGCCCGACGCCCTCCGTCGGGCAGCTTCGACTCTACGATGGCAACGCCTGCAATGGGCCGCTGGATACACCCCGACACACGTTGACACTGCCTGCGCCAGCCTTGCACGGAACCGGTTGAAGGCGCTATCGCAGTGCCGGTTCCACGCCGGTAAACGCTTGGCACATACCGCTTTTGCGGGCCCTTGCCTACACTCGGCGGCCGTGGATCAATCAGGACCGTTCATGTTGGCTCGTATCGCTTCGACCCTGGCCTTCGGCCTCAGCCTGGCCGTGCTGGCCGGGTGCGCAGGCAAACAGGAGGCTGCCGCACGTCGGCAGGGAGAAGCGGTGCCGGTCACCGCGCAGGTCGTGCAGTCCACGCAGTGGAACGACACCCTGCAGGCCCTGGGCACGGCCAAGGCGCGCGAATCGATCAGCGTCACCGCCAAGGTCAGCGAAATCGTCGAGAAAGTGCACTTCGAAAGCGGTCAGCACATCGCCGCAGGTGCGCCCATCGTGACCCTGCGCGGGCAGGCCCAGGAGGCCGCGCTGGTACAGGCGCAGGCCACCTTCCACGAGGCCGACCAGCTGTACAAGCGGCAGCGTGAGCTGGCCACGCAGCGGCTGGTGTCCAGCGCCACGCTGGATACGCAGAAGTCGATCCGCGATGCCGCAGAAGCGCGCGTGGCGCAGATGCAGTCGGACATCGGTGACCGCCGCGTGCGTGCGCCGTTCGCCGGTGTGCTCGGCATCCGCCAGGTCAGCCCGGGCACGCTGCTGACGCCGACCACGGTGATCGCCACGCTTGATGACATCGAGCACATGCACATCGATTTCCAGGTGCCGGAAGTGGAACTGGCGGCTCTCGGTGTCGGTGACAAGGTCAGTGCCACCAGCGTGGCGTGGCCAGGCCGCACCTTCGAGGGCGTGGTCAGCACCATCGATGCGCGCATCGACCCGGCCACCCGCGCGGTGACCGTGCGCGCCGACTTCATCAACGGCGACCACGCGCTGCGTCCGGGCATGCTGCTGGATGTCCGGCTGTTCCATCCCGAACGGCCGGCGCTGGTGGTTCCGGAAATCGCCGTGGTGCAGGTCGGCCGCGATACCTTCGTGTACCGCATCAAGGCCGACGACAGCGTCGAGCGTGTGGACGTGGTCACCGGCGCGCGCCGTGCCGGCGTGGTCGAGATCAAGCAAGGCCTGGAAGCGGGCCAGCGCATCGTGGTCGACGGCACCGGCAAGCTGC
Source organism: Stenotrophomonas maltophilia (assembly GCF_004684085.1). Classification (GTDB taxonomy): domain Bacteria; phylum Pseudomonadota; class Gammaproteobacteria; order Xanthomonadales; family Xanthomonadaceae; genus Stenotrophomonas; species Stenotrophomonas maltophilia_AS. Next base: position 3,826 of record NZ_SRHZ01000070.1, on the reverse strand, counting down.
GCCCGGGCTTGAAGGTTGCCGCCAAGGACGCGGCCCCGGCCACAGGTGCCAAGCCGGCGGATGCGCCGGCACCGGTCGCGGCCGAGGGCCACGGCGGATGAAGCTGTCCGACATTTCCATCCAGCGGCCGGTGTTCGCCGTGGTGATGAGCCTGCTGCTGCTGGTGCTGGGCGTGATGTCTTTCACCCGCCTGACCCTGCGCGAACTGCCGGCCATCGACCCGCCGATCGTGTCGGTGTCGGTGGATTACACCGGCGCTTCGGCGGCGGTCATCGAAAGCCGCATCACCCAGGTGCTGGAAGATGCGCTGGCTGGCATCGAAGGCATTGATACGATCAACGCGCGCAGCAACAACGGTCGTTCGCAGGTCAGCATCGAGTTCACCTCCAACCGCGATATCGAAGCGGCGGCCAACGACGTGCGCGATGCGGTCAGCCGCGTCGCCGACCGCATGCCGGAAGAAGCGCGTCCGCCGGAAATCGCCAAGGTCGAGAGCGATGCCGATCCGATCATCTGGTTCAACATGGTGTCCTCCACCATGGACACGCTGGAACTGAGCGACTACGCCGACCGCTACGTGGTCGATCGCTTCTCCAGCCTGGACGGCGTGGCCCAGGTCCGTATCGGCGGCCGCCAGCGCTATGCGATGCGCATCTGGCTGGACCGCGACCAGCTGGCGGCGCGCGGGCTGACCACCGGCGACGTGGAAACCGCACTGCGCAACGAGAACGTGGAACTGCCGGCCGGCCGCATCGAATCGACCGACCGCGATTTCACCCTGCGCGTGGAGCGCAACTACATCAAACCCGAAGACTTCGCGACCATCCCGCTGGGCAAGGGCCGCGACGGCTACGTGGTGCGCATGGGCGACGTGGCGAAGATCGAGCTGGCCTCGGCCGAGCGTCGTGCCTACTACCGCAGCAACGGCGAGCCGGGCATCGGCCTGGGCATCGTCAAGACCTCCACCGCCAACTCGCTGGACGTGGCCCGCACCGCGCGCGCTGAAGCCGAGCGGGTGGCACTGACCCTGCCCAAGGGCACGCAGATCTTCGTTGCCTTCGACAACACCACCTTCATCGAAGCTGCAGTGGACCGCGTCTACGCCACGCTGGTGGAGGCGATGATCCTGGTGCTGGCGGTGATCTGGCTGTTCCTCGGCAGCTTCCGTGCCGCGCTGATTCCTGCGGTCACCGTTCCGGTGTGCCTGGTCGCGGCGTTCATCGCGCTGTATGCGTTCGACTTTTCGATCAATCTGCTGACGCTGCTGGCGCTGGTGCTGTGCATCGGCCTGGTGGTGGATGACGCGATCGTGGTGGTTGAGAACGTGCAGCGCCGTATCGATCTGGGCGAGCCACCGCTGGTGGCGTCCAAGCGCGGCACCGCACAGGTCGCCTTCGCGGTGATCGCCACCACCGCCGTGCTGGTGGCGGTGTTCCTGCCGGTCGGTTTCCTGGAGGGCAACACCGGGCGCCTGTTCCGCGAGCTGGCGGTAGCGCTGGCGGCAGCGGTGGCATTGTCTGCCTTCGTGGCGCTGACGCTGACGCCGATGATGGCCTCCAAGCTGCTCAAGCCGCACACCGGGCAGGCCCCGCGCGGGCTGCATGGCTTCATCAACCGCAATCTGGAGCGCCTGGCAGGCGCCTATGGGCGGGTGCTCGACCACCACGTCGACCGCACCTGGATCTACCTGCTGGTGATGGTGGCCGCGTTGGCCGCTAGCTGGGGCCTGCTCAGGCTGCTGCCCTCGGAACTGGCCCCGGCCGAAGACCGTGGCTCGTTCCAGATCATGATCGATGGCCCGGAAGGCGCCGGCTACGACTACACCGTGCAGCAGGTGCAGCAGGTGGAAGCGATGCTGGCCCCGCACGTGGGCGCGGACAAGCCGATCGTGCGTGCCAACCCGCGCGTGCCGGGCGGCTGGGGCGCCAGCGAGGAAATGCACACCGGCCGCGTCAGCGTCTTCCTGCAGCCGTGGCGCCAGCGTAGCGAAGGTACTCCGGAAGTGGCCAACGAACTGCAGAAGGAACTGGATACCATCCGCGGCGTGCGCGTACGTACGCAGGTCGGCGGTGGTCTGGTGCGCAGTGGCGGCCAGCCATTCCAGATCGTGCTGGGCGGCCCGGAATACGCAGAGATCGCGCAGTGGCGTGACCGCATCCTGCTGCGCATGGCCGACAACCCCGGCCTGGTTGGCCCCGACTCCGACTACAAGGAAACCCGGCCGCAGATGCGGGTGAACATCGACCGCCAGCGTGCGGCCGATCTGGGCGTGCCGGTCACCGCGATCGGTTCGGCGCTGGAAACCATGATGGGCTCGCGCCGCGTCACCACCTTCGTCGACAACGGCGAGGAGTACGACGTGCTGGTCCAGGCCGGTCGCGATGGCCGCGCCAGCCCGGCCGACCTCGCCGCTATCCGCGTGCGCGCCACCTCCGGCGAACTGGTGCCGCTGTCCAACCTGGTCACCCTCAGCGAAATGGCCGAGGCCGGTACCCTGAACCGCTTCAACCGGCTGCGTTCGATCACCATCAATGCCGGCCTGGCCCCGGGCTACCCGCTGGGCGAGGCCATTGCCTGGGCACAGCAGGTCACGCGCGAGGAGCTGCCGCAATATGCGCAGGTGAACTGGAAGGGCGAATCGCGCGAGTACCAGAGTGCCGGTGGCGCGGTGCTGCTCACCTTCGCCATGGCGCTGCTGGTGGTGTACCTGGTGCTGGCCGCGCAGTTCGAGAGCTTCATCCACCCGCTCACCATCATGCTGACCGTGCCGCTGGGCGTGCTCGGCGCGCTGGTCGGGCTGTGGGTGAGCGGCGGCACGGTGAACCTGTTCAGCCAGATCGGCATCGTCATGCTGGTCGGCCTGGCCGCGAAGAACGGCATCCTCATCGTCGAGTTCGCCAACCAGTTGCGCGACGACGGAAGAACCGTGCGCGAGGCGATCATCGAATCGGCGATGGTGCGCCTGCGCCCGATCCTGATGACCTCCATCGCCACCGTGGTCGGCGCGATCCCGCTGGTCGTGGCCGGTGGCCCCGGTTCGGCCAGTCGTGGCACGATCGGCATCGTGATCATCTTCGGCGTGACCCTCTCCACCTTCCTGTCGCTGTTCGTGGTGCCGGCGTTCTACGCGCGGCTGGCGCCGTACACCCGTTCGCCGGAAGCGGTGAAGCGCGAGCTGGAGAAGCAGGAAGCCGAGTCGCCGTCGGTGGGTGGTCATGCCTGACCGGCCTGCCGACGGGGTCGGATCCCTTTCCCAAAGGGAAAGGGCTCTGACCCCAAACCTGCAAGGCGACGGTTTCCGCCTGCGCCCCTGGCGCCCGGATGATCTGGAATCGCTGCTGCACCACGCCAACGACGCCGAGGTGTCGCGGGGCCTGCGTGATCGCTTCCCGTACCCGTACACGCGCGAGGATGGCGAGGCCTTCCTCGCCGGCCGTGTGCTGGCGCCGGGCACGCTCAACCTGGCCATCGAGATCGACGGCCAGGCCTGTGGCAGCGTCGGTGCCCAGCAGGGCGTGGCCGAGCGCGGGCATACCGCCGAGCTGGGCTACTGGCTCGGCCAGGCGCATTGGGGGCAGGGTCTGATGACCCGCGTGGTCGGCCTGTTCGCGCCGTGGGTGATGGACGAGCTGCACCTGTTCAGGCTGCAGGCAACGGTGGTCGACTTCAACCAGGGCTCGGCCCGGGTGCTGGAAAAGAACGGCTTCCAGGAAGAGGGCGTGGAGCGCTGCGCGGTCTACAAGCGCGGCGTGCTGCACGACCTGCGCCGGTTTGCCCGGGTGCGCACGCAGCTGTCCTGAAAGGCCGCCGGGCATGGCCCGGCGCT
>NZ_SRHZ01000007.1 GCF_004684085.1 Stenotrophomonas maltophilia | reverse complement strand
GCCGGCAACGCTGTATGCATTACCGAACACCCTGCCGTTGCCGGCCAGCGGCCGGCACTACCCGGGTGCGCAGCGATTTCTGAACATTTCGATCCGCCCGCACCGTTAGAGTTCAGCTTCCCCCATCACGCTGAACGTCTTCATGCGCATCCTGCTCCTTCTGCCCCTGGCCCTGCTCGCTGCCTGCTCCACCACGCCCACCGAGCTGGATCCGATCTCGTATCAATGCCAGCAGCAGCTGGATGCGTACCGCGAGCAGCCGGCGCTGCGCGATCCGAAGACTGGCGAGCGCCCGCCGCTGCCGATCGCGCCGATCAGCGATGCCTGCGACAAGGAACTGCAGCGCAAGGGCCTGGACCGTCCGCTGCGCTGACCAGCGTATGATCGGCGCGCGGGCCTGCCCGCCGTTGAAGGTACCGACATGGATCGTTTTTCCCGCGTGCCCCGCGCCGCACTGCTGATCGCCAGCCTGCTGGCGACCGCACCGGCCTGGGCCAACAGCACCGAGTGCCGCGAGCGCTACCCGAGCGTGGCCTCGCAGGCAGCGATGCTGGACGTGGCCTGGACCACCGCCGAGCGCCTGGACGCGCTACCTGATGTGGACGTAGTGGTGGCCGCGCGCGGTGGACAGGACCTGAGCCGCTATGGCCTGCGCCACAGCCACCTGGCCTTCCTGCTGCGCGAGGACGACGGCCGCTGGCGCGCGATGCACCTGCTCAACCGCTGCAAGACCGACAGCTCGCAGCTGTACCACGAAGGGCTGGGCAACTTCGTCGGCGAGAGTGGCAGCCATACCGATCTGCGCATCGGCGTGCCGTCGGCGCCGCTGCGTGCCGCGTTGAAGGCGATGCTGGTGTCGCCGTCGATCCAGCCCAAGGCACTGCACGAATCCAAATACAACGTGGTCGCCTACCCGTTCGCCACCGACTATCAGAACTCCAACCAGTGGGTGCTGGAAGTGCTGGCCGCGGCGATGGCGCAGACCGAGGGCGCGCCGGCCATCGTCAAGCGCGAGCAGGCCCAGCAATGGCTGCGCCAGCAGAAGTTCCAGCCCAGCGTGCTGCATATCGGCCTCGGCAAGCGCGTGGGTGCGCGCCTGTTCGTGGCCAACGCCACCACCACCGACCATCCGGCCGGCGAACGCATCTCCGGCAACTATTCGGTGGTGACGGTGGAGTCGGTGTTCGATTTCCTGCACCAGCGCAGCCAGCTGCAGCAGGAACTGGTGATCCCCCACGTGCCGGTGGCCGGTGCCGCCGCAGCCAGCCCCTGAATCCTGCAAGGAGAACGAGATGCGCGCCCTGCCTGTTTCCCTGATGTCGATGGTGATCGTTGCCGGCCTGCTCTGCTCCTCGGCCGCCCACGCCGAGCGCCGCATCGTGATCATCCATGACCCGGGCCCACAAGGGCCGAGCCTGGAGATGTCCCCGCAGATGGTGGACTCGGCCCGTGCGGCAGCGGCCAAGGAAGCCCAGGATGCAGCCGACGCCGGCCAACCACTGGCCCGCCAGCAGCAGATCAAGCTGCCGCAGATGCAGGTGAGTGCGATCGCCACCACCGTGGATGGCCGCCGCGAAGTGCTGCTGCGTGATGCCAACGACCCGCAGAACACCGCATCGATGCAGTACCCGCGCGGCATCGGCGATCCCGCCGTGCAGTTCACCGTGGGCCAGACCGTGAACTTCGAGCCCACTGGCAACGACCAGGGCTGGCAGCTGAAGGACAACCAGGGCCGCCCGCTGGAATACCTGCCCGAGGCCACCGGCCCGCGCGACATCTTCGATACCCGGCGCTGAGCCGCCGTCCCCACCCTGACCAGGAGGTCTCCATGTTCCGTTGCCTGCGCGTTCCCGCTTCTGCCCTGCTGTTCTCCGCGCTGCTGGTGCCCACCGTCCATGCCGGCGCCGCGCCGCAGTTGAACAGCAGCGAGGCCAGCGTGCTGATCACCTCGCTGATCGTGGTCTCGGTGCCCCTCGCTGCATCGGCGGGCCTGTCCGAACTGTCCAAGGCGCCGTTCAAGGCCAGCGAGCGCAACGGCCGGGCCACGCGCACCAAGGCAGTGCCGCTGCCGCCGATGGAAGTGAAAAAGGTGGAGACCACCGCGGCAGGCGAGCGCCAGGTGCAGCTGCAGGTACCCGACAAGGCCGATCAGACCGCCACCCTGCGTTGGCCTGCAAAGGTGCACGAGGACCAGACGGCGGCCTTCGTGGTCGGCCAGCAGGTGCATTTCGACCCCACCGAGGCCGGTGCCGGCTGGACCGTGAAGAGCGCCCAGGGCCAGGCCCTGGCCTATGTGCCGACCGCCTACGCTGCGGGCGATGTGATGAGCGAAGCGCTGTAAAGCTGAACGACCGGTTTTGGCTTTGCCGCGGGCCGGGCGGATAATGGGCGATTCCCCTTGTCCCCCCGGCTCGCCATGTCCGTGCGTCCTGCCCCTGTGTTTGCCCCGCTGACCGCCCGCGCCCTGGTGCTGGCGGTGCTGGCCATGGGCGCGGTGGTGCTGCTGTCCAACGTACTGGTGCAGTACCCGATCAACGACTGGCTGACCTGGGGTGCCTTCAGCTATCCGGTCGCCTTCCTGGTCAGCAACCTGATCAACCGCCGCTTCGGCCCGGGCCCGGCGCGCCGCGTGGCGTGGATCGGTTTCCTGGTGGCGGTGCTGCTGTCGATCTGGGTGGCCACGCCGCGCATCGCCATCGCCTCGTGTTCGGCCTTCATCGTGGCCCAGCTGCTGGACATCACCGTGTTCGACCGCCTGCGCCGGGGCAGCTGGTGGCGTGCACCGATGGTGGCCACCACCTGCAGCGCGACGGTGGATACCACCATTTTCTGGTCGATCGCGTTTGCCGGTTCCACCCTGCCGTGGGTGAGCTGGGCCGCCGGCGACCTGGCGGTGAAGCTGGCGATCGGCGTGTGCCTGCTGGCCCCGTTCCGCGCGTTGTTGTGGAAGATGGCGCCGCTGCGCACCACCGGCTGACCACCATCGCCCTGGTAGGTGCCAACCTTGGTTGGCACGCTGTTGCCGGGGTCATGAACGCTGATGGGTTGTGCCAACCAAGGTTGGCACCTACCAACAGCAGGCCAACGGTCAGATCATTGATCCGGTAGGTGCCAACTGCAGACCTCCGCCATCCGCCGCTCAGGCGAACGGCAACTCTGCCGCTCTGCACGCCGCGGCAATCACTGCACACGCCTCTTCAATCGCCGGTGTGGTCGGTGCCAACCGCGGACGCCGGTCCAGCGTGCAGGCCAGGCCCACGTCCAGCAGCGTGGCATGCGCTCCATGCAGCGCCTGTGCGGTGTCTTCCGGCAGGAACCCCGCAGCCTCCAGCGCATCGATCAACGACGGCGTATCGCGCGGCTGCAGCAGCGGCGCATGCTGCGCACTGCGCGCCAGCACACCGGTCTGCAGCAGGAACTCCAGGTCCACCACGCCACCCGCGCCCTGCTTCAGGTCCAACCGCGCGGCATCGCTGCGGTCCAGTTCGGTACGCATGCGGCCGCGCATCTTCAACACATCTGCGTACAGCACACCGGCATCGCGCTCTCGTCCCAGCGTCTGCGCACGCACCTGCTCGAAGTCGGCCAGCAGGCTGGCATCGCCGGCCACGCCGCGCGCACGCACCAGGGCCTGGTGTTCCCAGGTCCACGCACGTTCGCGCTGGTACTCGGTGTAACTGGCCAACGAAGACACGAGCGAACCCTTGCCGCCATCCGGGCGCAGGCGCACGTCGATGTCGTACAGGCGCCCGGCGGCGGTGACCGCACCGAGCAGCGCCATCACCTTCTGCGCCAGACGCGCATACCAACGCCCCGGCTCCAGCGGACGTGCACCATCGCTGGCGTCCACCCCGGCCGGGTTGTCGTGCAGGAACACCAGATCCAGATCGGAACCGAAACCCAGCTCCAGACCACCCAGGCTGCCGTAGCCGATGATCGCGAAACGGCCACCGGGAATATCACCATGTGCGGTGCGCATATCGGCTTCGGCCATCGCCAGCACGGTGACCACTACCGCCTGCGCCAGTTCGGCCAGTTGCCGGGTGCTGTCCACCGCGCCCTGGCGACCATCCAACGTGGCCATCGCCATGCGGAAGCTGAGCGCCAACCGCGTTTCATTGAGCCAGCGCAGCGCGGATTCGGGATCTTCCACCGCCAGCACCTGCTGGCACTCGGCCAGCATTCCGGCGGCATCCGGCATCGGCCCGGACACGCGCACGTCCAGCAGTTCGTCCAACAGCAGCGGATAGGCGGCCAATCGCTCGGCCAGCAGCGCACTGCGCGCCAGCACATCGACCAACCGCGCCAGCGCGCTGGGCTGTTCGTCCAGCAGCGCGAGATAGCTGGTCCGGCGCAGCACCGCCTGCAGCAGGCCAAGCACGCGCTTGAGCGCGGCATCCGGCTGCGGTGAACGCGTGGCGGCATGCAGCAGCGCCGGCAGCACGCGATCCAGTCGCGCACGCGCGGCATCAGACAGTGACTTCACACCGGTGCCCTGGGCGAAATCGCGCAGCGACTGGTCGGCACCGTTGGCATCGAGGAAACCGGCTTCGGCCAGCAGAGGCGCGTTGCTGCCTTCGGGCAGGCTGCGCCAGTAGTTGGCCAGTGCATCGGGCGCGGCCTGGCCCTTGCGTGGTGCCAGCAGCGCGGCGAATTCAGTACCGACGCGCTGCTGCTGTTCGGCCAACGCCGCGCGCAGCACGTCCCAGTCCGGATACCCCAGGCCGACGGCGATGCGTTCGCGGTCCAGCGCATCGCTGGGCAGTACGTGCGTCTGCGCATCACGCAACATCTGCAGGCGGTTTTCCAAGCGGCGCAGGAACAGGTACGCCTCACGCAGCGCACTGCCGTCCTCGGGCGCGATCTGCCCGGCAGCCACCAGCGCATCCAGCGCCACCAGCAGGCGACGCTCGCGCAGTGCCGGCTCACGGCCACCCCGGATCAGCTGCAGCGCCTGGCACAGGAATTCGATTTCGCGGATGCCACCGGCACCGCGCTTGATGTCTTCATGCAGTTCACGGCGCGCGACTTCGGCGGTGATGGCCGCCTTCATCTCGCGCAGGCCATCGAGCGCGGTGAAGTCCAGGTAGCGCCGGTACACGAACGGGCGCAGGGTCTGCAGCCACGCTTCACCGGCCTCGATGTCGCCGGCCACCGCGCGCGCCTTCAGCCACGCATAGCGTTCCCAGTCGCGGCCCTCGCGCTGGAAGTACTGGTCCATGGCCGCGAACGAGAGCGCGACGCGGCCGGCGCTGCCGAACGGGCGCAGGCGCAGGTCGACGCGGTGGCTGAAGCCATCGACGGTGGTTTCGTCCAGCAGCTTGGCCAGGCGCTGGCCGAGACGGGCGAAATATTCTTCCGCCGCCAACGGGCGCGGTCCGTCCGATTCGCCGCCTTGCGAGTAGGCATAGACCAGATCCACATCGGAACTGAAGTTGAGCTCGCCACCGCCGAGCTTGCCGAGGCCGAACACGACCAGTTGCTGCGGCGCACCCTGTTCATCGGCGATGACGCCGTGGCGCTGGGCGAATTCCTGCTGCAGGGCATCCAGTGCCAGCCGCAGGCAATCCTCTGCCAGGGTGGTGGCACCGGCCAGGGTCTGCGCCACGTCGTCCAGACCCGTCAGGTCGCGCCAGATCAGCCGCGTGGACATGGCGGTGCGCCAGCGCCGTATCTGCCCCGGCCAGTCGCTGGGCTGCAGCGGATCGAGCACCGGGGCCGGGATCGGCGGGCAGCCGGGGACGGCCAGTTGCGCCAGCAGCGCCGGTTGCCGCACCAGGGTGTCCAACGCGAAGTCACTGGTCACCGCCAGCCGGGTCAGCAGCGGCAGCAGCTCAGCCGGGACGGGCTCGGGCAGGACCTGGGCCAGGCGCGCCAGGGCGCGGTCGACAAGAGGCTGCAGGGAGGCGGGCAGGTCAGCGGGGGCGAGGGTCATGGGCTGATTGTATCGACCCGGTAGTGCCGGCCGCTGGCCGGCAGATCCGATGATCCTGCCGAAGGTTGTTGGGGTTGCCGGCCAGCGGCCGGCACTACCGATAATGGAGGTCGCGTATTCATGTTTGGCGACAGGCAATAAAAAAGCCCGCTTGCAGCGAACTGCCAGCGGGCTCTGCTCCCTCCCCCACGTCGGGATGCAGGTCCATCGTGCGGGCTGCGAAAGTACTTTGCACGCTGCACTGCAAAACAAAACTGGCGGGTTTGGGTGACCGCTCCGGGGAAAAGCCATTCCACGAAGGTAGAACCCCCGTACGGATGAGGATGGCCGATAATCGGGATTCCCCCCAGCAACACGTGTCGTCATGTCTGTTGATCGCATCGCCAACGCGCGTCTCCGTGACCGCGTGGTCTCCGCCGAGGCCGCAGCCGCGCTGATCCAGCCCGGTGAAACCGTGGCCATGAGCGGCTTTACCGGCTCCGGTTACCCCAAGGCCGTTCCCGTTGAACTGGCCCGCCGCATCGAATCGGTGCATGCCCAGGGCCTGCCCTTCCAGATCAGCCTGATGACCGGCGCGTCCACCGCGCCGGAGCTCGATGGCGCGCTGGCCAAGGCCGATGGCATCGCCATGCGCATGCCGTTCCAGAGCGACCCGGATGCGCGCAACCGCATCAACGAGGGCAAGCTGGACTACATCGACATCCACCTCAGCCACGTTGCCCAGCACGTGTGGTTCGGCTTCTACGGCGAGATCGATACCGCCGTGATCGAAGTCTCGGCTATCCGCGAAGATGGCTCGCTGGTGCCCTCCACCTCGGTGGGCAACAACAAGACCTGGCTGGACCTGGCCAAGAAGGTGATCGTCGAGGTCAACGAATGGCAGCCGGCCGGCGTGGACGGCATGCATGACATCTACTACGGCACCGCGCTGCCGCCGCACCGCAAGCCGATTCCGCTGGTGAATGCCAACGACCGCATCGGCGACACCGCGCTGCGCTGTGACCCGGACAAGATCGTGGCGGTGGTGCGCACCAATGGCCCGGACCGCAACAGCCCGTTCAGCCCGATCGATGCGACCAGCGAGCAGATCGCCTCGCACCTGATTGAATTCCTGCAGCACGAAGTGAAGCGTGGCCGCCTGCCGCCGAACCTGCTGCCGCTGCAGTCGGGCGTGGGCAACATTCCGAATGCCGTGCTGGCGGGCCTGGCCAAGAGCGGTTTCCGCGACCTGGCCGCGTTCACCGAAGTGATCCAGGACGGCATGCTCGACCTGCTACGCGATGGCGTGCTGAGCTATGCCTCGTGCACCGGCTTCGCGCTGAGCCCGCAGGCCAACGAGACGTTCAAGGAGAACATCGATTTCTACCGTGAGCGCATCATCATGCGCACGCAGGAAATCTCCAACCATCCGGAACTGGTGCGCCGCCTGGGCTGCATCGGCATGAACGGCATGATCGAGGTGGACATCTACGGCAACGTCAATTCGACGCACGTGATGGGCACCCGGATCATGAACGGCATCGGCGGTTCGGGCGACTTCGCCCGCAATGGTTTCCTGTCCGCGTTCCTGAGCCCGTCGACGGCGAAGAACGGCACCATTTCGGCGATCGTGCCGATGGCCAGCCACGTGGACCACACCGAGCACGACGTCTCGGTGATCGTCACCGAACAGGGCCTGGCCGACCTGCGTGGCCTGACCCCGCGCAAGCGTGCGCAGGTGCTGATCGACAACTGCGCGCATCCGGATTTCCGCGCGCAGCTGCAGGATTACTTCGACCGCGCCAGCCGCGAGAGCTACGGCAAGCACACCCCGCACCTGCTGCCGGAAGCACTGTCGTGGCACCAGCGGTGGCTGGATACCGGCACGATGAAGGGCTGATTATTGTCGGTTCGCCGGGCATGGCCCGGCGCTACCAGCTTCCGGTGGGTGCGGACCTTGGTCCGCACTGCATTTGCTCTGGAGCCCGGATACATCAGTGCGGACCAAGGTCCGCACCCACCACACGCACCGAAGCGGTGCCGATCAGACGCGCAGCGCCGCCAGCGACTCGGCCTGCAGCCGTTCGTAGATCTCGAACTCGTCATTCACGGCCACGCCCATCGCCTGCTCGAAGGCCTCGCGGTTGGCATGTGCGGCATACGCCCGCTGTTCTTCACCACCCAGGTTCGACTGGAAGATGCCCGCGGCACTGACCGGCAGGAAATCCTCGTAAACGATGGGATCCGCCGTGGCCAGGCCCGCGGCCACCAGCACTTCGGCCGGCAGATCGGCCACGCGCTCCGGCGCGGCGCGGCCGGCGTCGGTCAGCTGGTAACGGTAATAACCCAGCCCTTCCTGGCGCAGGGTGTCGTGGTCATCGGGGAAGCTGGCGAACACCGTCTGCAGGCGCTGGCCGTAGTCGCCACCGGTGCTGCCTTCGCCACCGGCATCGCGTGCCTGCGACAGCAGCTGGTCGTACAGCGCGCGCCCCTTCGGGGTCAGAGCCAGCCCGCGTTGCTCGATCTCGCCGAAGCGCGCGGTATGGGTGCCGGCATCGCCCCCCTCGCTGTCCGGGAAATGCACGGCTTCTTCCAGCGCCTTGAAGCTGGTCTGGCGCAGCAGGATCGGGCAGGCACGACGCGGCGGACCTTCAATCACTGCCTTGGCCGCCATGCCGTGTTCAATCATTGCGGCCTGCGCAGCGTCGATATCCAGCGTGCGCGGGGTCAGATGGTTGATATGCGGACCACGGAAACTGACCACGTCGGCCACCAGGCGGTGTGCGTTGTGCAGCGCATGGTAGGTCGGCAGGTCGACCGTGGCATCGCCGTGCCAGCGGAAGGTTTCCAGTGCTTCGTCGACGAAGCGCTCGGCATCGGCCTGCGACAGGCCACCGTCACGCTCGGCCTGGTCGATCAGCGCCAGTGCGCCCTCGGTGAAAATACGGCGGCGTTCGAGGATGCGCGCGGACTCGGCACGCAGCGCTTCGTCTTCGATCAGTTCCAGGCGCAGCAGCGAGGTGAACACGCGGAACGGATTCTGCGCCAACGCGGCGCCGGTCAGCGGGCGAAACGCGGTGGAGTGCACCGGCACACCGGCCACCGACAGGTCGTAGTAACCGACCGGGTACATGCCCATCACCGCGAACAGGCGGCGCAGCGTCGCCAGTTCCTGCACGGTGCCGACGCGGATCGCGCCATGGCGTTCTTCATCCAGGCGCGCACGCTCGTCGTTGCGCTGCAGCTGCGCGGCCAGCGCGGGGTCCTGCTCCAGCACCTGCGCGTTGATCCGCTCCACCAGTTCCACCAGCGTGCCGTACAGCGGCACTTCGGTGCGGTACATGCGGGACATGGCCTGCGCGAACAGGCGGCGGATCACATCAGGCGAAACGAAAGAGGCGCTCATCAGTCACTCGATTACGGGAACGGGGAACAGCTCGGACCCGTATTGTCGCCGGAGCGCGGCGCGGCGGCGATATGCAGAGCAACATGACGCCTGGCCTGTTCCGGGATGGGACCTGCGGACTGCTCTTGGTGGGTGCGAACCTTGGTTCGCACTGATCTGTCAGGGGCCGGTGCAGAGGCAGTGCGAACCAAGGTTCGCACCCACCAGACGCAACCCGGCGCTACCGCTTCAACTGGCGCTTCAGGGTGGCATCCAGGGTGATCGGCCGGTCCCAGTGCTGGTAGCTGGCCACGATGGCATGGCGCACGGCGCGGTAGTGCAGGTTGTCCGGCTTGGCGGGCATCCGCTTCACCACCGCTTCCCAGCCGCCCTCCGGGTCCTTGCTGAAGGCGCGCACGCTGTCGCGGCAGGCCTGTCCGCTGGCCTTGGCCCAGAAACAGGCGAAGTAGATGTCCCCCGCCTGCCAGCCATGGGTGGTGAACAGCGCGCTGATGTACCCGCGCGGCACGCCGGCATAGCGCGACACTTCGTCGAGGAAGGCGTCGGGGTAGCGCTCGGCGTAGTAATTGATGTCCTGCAGCTGGGCATCGACCCAGCGGTCACCGGTCTCCACCACATAGGCCGCCGAACGCTCGGCGGTCTGCTGGGCCAGCACGGTGGCCGGCACCAGCAGCAGGGACAACAACAGTACGCGCAGTCGGAGATTCATACCCCGATGCTGCCGCAGCCGCCGGATCCTGTCAGGCCGCTGCAGCGGCCTTGGCCTCGATCGCCGCCAGCGCGGCCGGCCAATCGTGGGCGGTATCGGCAGTCACCATGCGCGGTTCGTCGTCGGCCACGCCGTGCTGGGTCTCGTGTGCCCAGGTCACTGCGTACGGGGTATGCACGCCCCAGCCACCGAGGGTGACCACCGGCTCGATATCTGAACGCAGCGAGTTGCCGACCATCACGAACTGCTGCATCGGCAGATCGAATTCGGCCAGCACGCGGGCGTAGGTTTCCGGGTCTTTCTCGGAGACGATCTCGATGCGCGGGAACAGCTCGCCCAGGTTGGCGACCTTGATCTTGGCTTCCTGGTGGAACAGGTCGCCCTTGGTGATCAACACCACCGGGTAGTGCTCGGCGATGGCCGCCACCGCCTCGCGCACACCGTCGATCAGCTCGACCGGATGGCGCAGGGTGTCGTGGCCAATCTCCAGGATGCGCTGGATGTCCTTCGCGTCGATGCGCTGGCCGGTGATGTCGATGGCCGCTTCGATCATCGACAGGGTCATGCTCTTCACGCCGTAGCCGAAGGTGCCCAGGTGGCGCTGCTGCACTTCCAGCAGGTGGCGCGCGGTCTGCGTGTCGTGCACGTCGACGTAGCGCGAGAGCAGGTCAAGGTAATCCTGCTCGGCCTTGCGGTAGTAGTCCTCGCTCTTCCACAGCGTGTCGTCACCGTCAAAACCGACCAGGCCGATGGCGCGCGACGGCGCAGGCGTGGAGGTGTTCATCGGGCAAGGATACAGGGGTGCTGGTGACGATAAAAACCCGGGCGGCCGTAGCCGCCCGGGTCCCCATGCACCGGTCTTCCCGAATCAGGCGCGGATCAGCGGCCCTGGGCCGCGCCGGCACCCGCACCGGCCTGCTGCGCGGCCACGTAGGCCTTGTACTCATCGGCGCTCAGCTCGCCGTCCTTGTTGGTATCGGCCTGGTCGAACACCTGAGCCAGACCCGCGTTCACCTGCGCCTCGGTCTTGCTGATGGTGCCGTTGCCATCGGTATCGATGCTGGCCCAGGTCTGGCCACCGCCGTTGGCCTGCGCCGATGCCGCCGCGGCCGCATTGGTCGCCTGGTCAGCCGCCTGCCCGGCCTGTGCCGCCGACTGCTGCGCCTGCGCGGCTTCGTTCTGTGCCTGCGCGGCCTGCTGCTTGGCCGACTGGGCCATCGCCGGAATGGCGAGCACGCTGCCGGCGGCGACGATCAGGGCGATCAGGGGCTTGCGGTTGCGAATAGTCATCAGGGGTGTCTCCTACCAATTGGGTGGTGTTGCGCGGCGTGTTGTCTCCGCACGGCACCTACCCTGCCACCGTCTTTCTGAATCGATTTTGCGTTGCGACCGGCATGCACACACACGATTAACCACTCTCCTCCACGCATGCATTAGCGCGGTGGTTAGCAGCAAGTGAGCAGCTCATAAGATGCGCATTCAGCGCTGCCGGATTTAACCGGCAGGCAACGAAAAACCTGCGTCAGTCGACGTTTTTTTCCAATGACCGCGAACTGAACAACACCCATCCCAGAGCGACACCGGCGAGCGCACCGGCGATTTCCAGCACCACGCGGCTGCCGAGTTCGTTCGGATCGTGGATGGTGGCGAGGAACAGGCGCGCATACAGCGGCGATTCCAGCCGCACGATGCCCATGTAGAACAGCTTCCATGCATCGATGCCGGCGGAGATGATCACGGCGATGACACAGGACCAGCCGATGGCGTGGCCGACCGTCCAGTGCAGCAGCCGGCACAGCTGCGACCACAGGAAGTACACCAGCAGCCCAACCAGCAGGGCGATGGCGCCCGCTTCCAGGGTACCGAGCAGGCCGAAGTGCAAGGGAAGGTTCATCGGGTGGGCAACGGTGGGATGGCGGCCAGTGTAAGGGATCTGCCCCGGACCCAATTCGATGGCCACGGTAGATCCACGCCATGCGTGGATGAATCTCCATCGAAA
This sequence comes from Stenotrophomonas maltophilia, assembly GCF_004684085.1. Lineage (GTDB taxonomy): Bacteria > Pseudomonadota > Gammaproteobacteria > Xanthomonadales > Xanthomonadaceae > Stenotrophomonas > Stenotrophomonas maltophilia_AS. The sequence continues at coordinate 48,719 of NZ_SRHZ01000007.1, read as the reverse complement.
TCGAATATCGCGAGAATTGAACGAAAGGCGTCCACGCATGCCGTGGATCAACCGTGTCGACCAAGGTCGACACCTACCAGGAGCAGCGGGAAATTGTCGAGGGCGCCCCCTGCCGATACCGCCTAAAGCACCGGGACGTCGTATGCGGTACCGGGATCCGGTTCGGGCTGCAGGGTGTAATGCCACCACTCCTGCGGATAGTTGACGAAACCACGGCGCGCCATCGCCTGCACCAGCTGCTGGCGGTTCGCCTGCTGCGTCTCACTCAGCCCGCTCGTCCGGGTATGCGCACGTGGCCCGAAGAAGTCGAAGTCGGTGCCCATGTCCAACGGCGCACATGTACCGCTGCGGCAATCCATCAGGCCCAGATCAACCGTGGCACCGCGGCTGTGGCCGGAGCGCTCGGCGATGTAGCCGTCAGCCAGCAGCCGTGGCTTGTCCAGATCCGGGTACTGCTGTGCCTTGCGCGAGAGTTCGCGCGGGTTGTTCACCCAGGCCATGAAGGCCTGCACCGAGCGCACCGGCCGGTAGCAGTCGTAGAGGCGCAGGCCGAAGCCCTGTGCGCGCAGGTCCTGTTCCACCTGTGCCAGTGCCTTCGCCACCGGCGCCAGCAGGTAGCAGGACGGCGCCTCATAGCCGGGCACGGGCGCGCCGGTGAAGTTGTTGGCGCCGGCGTAGCGGATGTCCATGTCGATGCCTGGCGACAACGTGCGGATCTCCACCAATCCGGCGCTGGCCGCGTCGGTGGCCGATGAAACGCGCGGTGGCTCAGCGGCGCTGCTGGTCGCCGCCAGCGCAGTCGCCAGTACGAGTGAAATGCAGGTCCTGGAAGTCATAGCTGAAGTCGATGTCCGGATCGATGGCGCGCAGGTCCAGTGTCGGTGCCGGGCCTTCACCCGGTTGCAGCCACGCCTGCGCCTCCTCGCCCAGCGTATCCCAGCGCAGCAGCCAGCGCCCCTGCAGTTGCAGCACGGCCGCCTGCAGCTTTGGCGACTTGTCCACGCTGAAGCGCAGGCCGTCCTTGCCTGGGCACAGCGAAGCCGGGCCCAGCCACGGATCGGTGTAGCGGCCCTGCCAGCGCTGCAGATCGGACGCCGTGAGTCGCTGCGCATCCGAAGTCACAGGTCGCTGATGCCCGGCTGCCGCACGAGCGGTCTGGTCCGCCTTCAGTTCGGCCAGGTACTCCATCGCCGGACGCGCATCGTCGGGTGTGGTGAAGCGCTTCAGCGCGGCCTGCATCAGCGCGGTGCGTGCGTCCTCGCCTTCACCATTGATCAGCATCACCACACCCACCTTCCGGTCGGGCAGCAGCGCCAGCGACGAGTACATGCCCGACAGCGTGCCGGTGTGCGCCACCTTCCACTGCCCGTCCATGTCGGACACGCGCCAGCCATACCCATAGCCATAGAAGTGCGCGTTGTCCCAGCGCCGCTGGCGCTCACCCAGCGGCATCGGCATGTGCAGGGTCCACAGCGTGCGCCGCTGCTCGCTGCCCAGCCAGTCCGGCACCAGCGAAGGATCCAGCAGCACCTGCATCCAGCGCGTCATGTCGCGCAACGAACAGCGGATGCCCCCAGCCGCCATCGACGGTAGGTCCGGGCTGATCGCACCCTCTGCGTTCACGACGTCATTGCGATCACCGCGCCGGGCATGCGGTTGCGCAACATTGCCCACACGCTTCACCGACCACGCCCCCACCTGGCAGCGCGACAGGCCCAGCGGCTCGAACACCTGCTCGCGCATCAACTGGTCATACGGCTTGCCACTGGCCGCCGCGGCCACTTCGCCGGCCACCACATACATCAGGTTGTCGTAGGCATAGTGGCTGCGGAAACTGCTGACCGGCTTCAGGTGCGCCAGCCCGGCAATGATGTCGGCGCGGGTGAACGTGTTCGGTTCCGGCCACAGCATCAGATCGCCGGCACCCAATCCAAGGCCGCTGTTGTGGATCAACAGGTCACGCACCTGCATCTGCTGGCCCACCCAGGCGTCATACATGCGGAAACCGGGCAGGTGCTGCTGCACTGGATCGTCCCAGTGCAGCGTGCCCTGCTGCACCAGTCGCGCCAGCAGTGCGGCGGTCATCGCCTTGCTGTTGGAGGCGATCTTGAACAGCGTGTCCTCGTCGATGCGGCCGCCGTCACCCCGCGCACCTTGCGCATGGCGATAGACCACCCGCCCATTCTCGACCACCGCCATCGCCAGCCCGGGCAGATGCTCGACCCGGACCACGGCGGCGACATCGGCATCGAGGGAGGCGGTCGCACCGGCCTGCGCGGCCATCACCGTGGCCGGGAAGACCATCAGTGCGACCACGCAGCGGGCGCCCGCCTTCAGTAGGCCCATGTGACGGTCAGCTGCGCATAGCGTGGCGACTGGAACCCAGTGCCATACCCGTACAGCGGATTCGGCGTTCCGATGCTGTCCTGCGGCTCGTAGTCCTGGTCCACCGTGACGACCCGCTGCTGGTTCAGAACGTTGTACACCGCCAACTTCAGGCGCAGGTCGGTGGGGATCGGCACCTTGTAGGACACGCTCACATCCAGGTCATAGGTCCACGGCGTGCGGCCGTCGCCGCCGCGCGGCGAGTGCACGAACACACGCTCGGACGGCACCGTCGCCTGGCAGTTGGACACGCACACGTAGTAGCTGTGGAAGTCGGTGTCGTCGAAAGGATTGCCGGCACCGAAGCGGGTGATCGGGCTGCCCGACTGTACGCCCAGGGTGGCGGCCACGCTCAGGTTCTCGGTCAACGCGTAGCTGCCGCGGAACTTGAACTGGTGGCGGCGATCGTTGGCCAGGTAGCCATAACCCCGGTAGTTGACCCACGGATTGTCGAAGTTCTCGGTGCGGCCGGCATCGGCGAAGTCGGTATCGGAGTTGACCGGGCCTTCGGCGTTGCCGCGCCCATAGGCCAGGGTATAGGAGGCGTTGAAGCCCCACTTGCCATCCCACGCACGGTCGACCTGCAGTTCCAGCGCCTTGTAGTCGCGCTTGGGCTTCACCCAGCCGCGCTGGCCCACGTAGTTGCCATCATCGTCGTACAACGCCCAGCCTTCCTTGGACGTATCGATGCTGATCCAGCCGTCGTTGCTGCCATCGCAGTTGGTGTCGCCCCAGACGGTGTTGGTGCGGCCTGGGTTGCCCATGACCCACACCCCGTCGATGGCACCGCACTGGCCGGTGGCGGTGATGTTCATGTCATCGATGGCGTTATGCAGGCGGCGATACGTCACGCTGGCGCCGACCGACCAGGCTTCATTGATCATCTGCTGGAAGCCGAGGATCGCTTCATCCTGGTACACCGGATCCATGTCCCGGTTCACTTCGGCACGCAGGTCCGGCACGCTGCCATCGCCCTGCGAGTTGTCCACCGGTCCGATCTGCGCGCCCAGCATGGGGACATTGTTGGCCGCACCGCTGTAGCCCAGGAACTCATACCAGGTGCGTTCGTCGAGGAAGCCACCGGCCTGCTTGATGTTGATGACATTGGCCACTGGCAGGAAGTAGCGGCCCAGGTTGCCGAACACCTTGGTGGTGCCATCACCGCGCACATCCCAGGCGAAGCCCAGGCGCGGTGCCACCATGTCGTCGATCTTGATGTAGCTGCTGCCGTCGCCCCCCTTGTTGTCGAAGGCTTCCAGGCGCACGCCCATGTTCAGCAGCAGGTTCGGTGTCACCTGCCAGTTGTCCTCCAGGTACCAGGCCGAGTTGATGGTCTCGAACGCGCCCTCCACTTCGTAGCGGCGGGTACGCGCGACCAGGCCGCTGGCCGGTACCACGCCACCGTTGAGCGAACTGCCCGGCGTGCGCGCATAGATGTCGTAGCGCAGGCCGCCCGGGCCAGGGTAGGCACGGCTGTAGTCGGAGGTGTTCTCCTCGCGGTCCATGCCGAAGCGCAGCAGGTGGTTGCCCAGCGTCCATTCGAAATCGGCGCGGGCGGCCTTGCGGGTGTCCAGCGCGGATTCCAGCTGCGCGCTGCTGGTGCAGCTGCGGTCGCCCTGCAGTGCCGGCGGCACGCCCTGGCTGGCGGTGCGGTTGTCGAACACGCGGTTGCAGTTCTCGTCCATCAGCGAGCTCTGCACACGGTTGCGCTTGTTCTCGCCGTACATCAGCTTCATGGTCAGGTCGTTGTTGACCTGCCAGCTGTAGGTGCCCGACCAGTTCTTGCCACCTACGGTGTTGTAGATCTGGTTGCTGCGCTCACCTACAGCCTGTCCCGTGGCGTAGTCGTAGGCATAGACATCGGTCAGGGTCTTGCTCTTGTCCGAGAAGCCGAACAGCGAAAGCATCTGGTTGTCGGTGATCTGCCAGTCGATCTTGCCGCCCCAGAACGGATCATCGGCTTTGCCCTGGCTCAGGCGGGTACCGGCATCGTTGGTGGAGGTCGGGCGGTAGTCTCGTGCCTCGTACATGCCGAAGAAGAACAGGCGGTCCTTCACCAGCGCGCCGGAGGCGAACACGTTCAGGGCGCTGCGGCTGTAGTCATCGCGGCTGGCGGTGATATAGCGACTACCTTCGCTGTCATAGCGGTCGCGCGCCTGTGACTGCCAGGCACGCGGTTCGAATACCAGTTCGGCACCGGCCTTGAAGTCGTTGCTGCCCGACCGGGTGACTGCGTTGATGACACCGCCGGTACTGCGCCCGAACTCTACCGAATAGCCGCCGGTCTTGACCTGGAATTCCTGGTAGAAGGCGAACGGCACCGACGAGAAGCCGACCCGGTTGTAGAAGTCGGTGACGTTCAGGCCGTTGATGTAGACCGTGTTCTCGGCCACCGACGAACCACCGAAGGAAATGCCCTGGCCGCCCAGCGAGCCCTTGCCCTTCACCGCGCCCGGGGCAAGCAGTGCCACGGCGGTGATGTCACGGTCCACCGGCAGGCGCGACAGCTCCTCGCGGGTGATGTTGGTGGCCGATTCGGTGGACTTCACATCCACCATCGACACCACCTGCGGCGCGCGCACCTCCACCGTACCCAGGGTGCTGACCGCGCCCAGCGGCACGTTCACCGTGGTGGCACTGCCCAGGCTGACGGTGACCTGGCCGACACGGCTGGCGGCACCGCCGGGCAGGCTCACCTCCATGTCATAGGTGCCGACCGGCAGCAGCGGAATCCGGTAGCTGCCGTTGGCCTCAGCCTGCACTGAGCGGACGAAACCGGTGGCCGGATTGCGGACGGTCACGATGGCCCCGGCCGGTACCTGGCCGGCGTCGCTGACCAGCCTGCCGACCACCGAACCATCCTGTGCGAATGCGCTGGGTGCAATCAGGCCCAGACAGGCGCCAAGGGCGACGCACAACGCCGCCCGCTTGATGTTGTAAGCCTTCATCCCCTGCTCTCTCCTGCAAGAATTGAATGGTGTTGAGGGTGGTGTTTCGCGCTAGCCTTGCCCGGCTGGCAGTACCCGCCACTGGAAGTCGTAGCTCCATTGGTCGAAGTACAGGTTGCCGCCTGCCCACTCGGCCTCGCCGCGCTGCGAGTCGACCGTTTCCGAGCGGAAGTGCTGCTTGGCCGGCACGAGGGCCTGGCCGAAATCGTCGTTGAAGGCGATGCGGTAGCCATCGAGGCCACCCAGATAGAAATCACGCAGTGCAGGCACATCGCTGACCAGCGCGCCAGTGGTCACGTCCATCGGCAGCCAGCCGTACGGCGCCAGGTAGACCTGTCCCCAGTCATGCAGATTGTTGTAGCCGCTGCCATCGTCGGAGAACACCATGCCCGACTGCCAGCGTGCAGGAATGCCGTTCATGCGCAGCATCGCAATCAAAAGCAGAGTCTGCTGGCCACAGTCGGCATGGCCAGCATGCAGCGCGTAGTCGCTGATGTTGCTGAGCGTGGAGTACTCTCGCGCACCGGCCCAGGGAATGCGATCCACGGCAGCAAACAGCTTGCGCACCACTTCATACGGACGTGTCTCGCCCTGCAGTACCTGGTCGGAGAACAGCTTCAGCGCCGGGGTGAAGCGCACATGCGGCAGCTGCTCGGCCAGATAGGGCGTCAGGGCCGGATCAGCGGGGGTCGGCTGCACCTTGGCCGGGTCGATCACGGTGTGCCGCGCGAGGATCGTGACCGCGTAGCGGATCTCGAAGCGGGTCGGCTGCCCGGCCACCGCTTTGGCTTCCAGATAGGCGGTGCGCTGCTGGGTGCTGGCTGGCGCCACGCGTGCCTTGCCGGGCGCGCTGCCCATCCACTGCAGCTGCGCCTGCTGGCCCGGAATCTCGCGCGGGTACGGAATCCAGGCGCGTACGGTTTCGCCGGCCGGCACGGCATCGGCTTTCACCGTGAGCGACTGGGTGAATTCAATGCGCTGCGGCAGTACCGACGCCTGCCCACTCTGTTCGGCCGCGGCAACCACGCGCGCATGGTGTGCATTGAGCACCTCGTTCGGGCCCGACGGTGACATCGGTGCATCCGCGCGGCGGCGTGCGCGCGCTTGGTCGCTGAGCAGGAACAGGTTTGACGGTGCGCGCTTGAAATACCAACGCGTGCCATCGATATCGAGATGCTCGATCAGGCCGAGCTGATCCCAGCGCGCGAATTCCTCGTCGGTCAGATCGGGAATCCAGCGGCGCACGGCAGACTTGGCGGCGGTTTCGTCGAGGGAAAAATCCAGACGGATGCGGCGCATGCGCTCACGCTGGAACGCGCCTTCGGCAGCATCGCTCCCGGTCGCCAGCAGCGCATCGGCGTCGCTGAAGCGGCCGCTGTCGATCAGGTCGATCACCTGCGTTTCGCGCGCACGCTGCTGGCTGCTGCGCCCGTCTGCCGCCTGCATGACCGACGCCCACAGCAGCAGCGCGGCACATAGGCCGGCGGCGGCAGGCAGACGCGGTTTGCGAACGGCAGGATCCACAGCGACACTTCCCAAGCGCGGGTGGTAACGGCTGTGTAACACGGGCCGGAGTGCCGGTCAATAATTTATTCTTGCTTTCGCCGCCAAAAGGAATAAATATTCCTAAAGGCATTCGAGGAGGGTGTGCACCGCATGAGCCTGGCTTCCCGCGAACCGCGCCGGCGTTGGCCGCGCCGGTTGACCCTGGCCCTGTGCCTGCTGGCCGCGCCGGCCTTCGCACAGGCTGCCCCGGCACCCGATCCCGGCGCACCGCTGCCCTATGTGATCGGCCTGCACGAGGCCTACCTCACACCGCAGTACTGGGCCGAGCGCCTGGACAACGCTGATGCGCCGATTCTGGACCGCGCGCAGATCGAGGCACAGAACGCGCGGATGCGGGCGCAGGACAGCCACATCCAGGACATTGCCGCACTGCCCTCCCCGCTTGATGCGGCGACGGTGCGCGCCAGCATCACCGGGCTGTCGAGCTGGCCCACCCGCGCCCTCTACAACGACAAGGGCCAGGCGATCGCGCCCGCGCTGCGCAGCGCGATCGAAGCCAACCTCGGCCTCGATGCGATTTCCGCCCAGGTGGCACCGGCCTACGGGCTGGTGGTGAAGCGTGCCGCGCTGCGCACCTTCCCCACCCGCGAGCGCGTCTTCAGCACCGTCGGCGACACCGACATCGATCGCTTCCAGGAATCGGCACTGTTCCCCGGCGAGAAAGTCGCCGTGGTCCACCGCAGTGCCGACGGCCGCTGGCTGTTCGTGCACAGCGAGCGCTACAGCGCATGGATCGAGGCCGATGCCATCGCCAGCGGCGACAAGGCCACGGTGCTCGGCTACGGCGCGAAGGGACCGTACCGGATCATCAGCGGTGCCACCGCGCAGACTGCCTACACCCCGGAAGAACCACGTGTCTCGCGCCTGCAGCTGGACATGGGCGTGCGCCTGCCGGTGCTGGCCGACTGGCCGGCCGCCGAGCCGGTGAACGGCCAGCAGGCGCATGCATCGTGGGTGGTGCAGTTGCCGGTACGCGAGGCCGATGGTCGCCTGAAACTGGTGCCGGCCCTGCTGCCGCGCTCGCAGGATACCGCCGCCGATTACCTGCCACTGACCCCGCGCCTGCTGCTGCAGCAGGCCTTCAAGTTCCTCGGCGAACGCTACGGTTGGGGCCACGACTACGACACCCGCGACTGCAGTGGGTTCGTATCCGAGATCTACCGCAGCTTCGGCGTGCTGCTGCCGCGCAATACTAGTGCACAGGCGGTCAGCCCGGCGCTGGATCGCCTGCCGTTCACCAGCAAGGACGGCAAGGCAACGCGCGACCGCGCCGTCACCGACCTTCAGGTGGGCGATCTGGTCTACATCCCCGGCCACGTGATGATGGCCATCGGCCACGTCGACGGCCGCACCTGGGTCATCCACGATACGGCGGGCGGCAGCTGGTTCGGTGCCGACGGCAAGCGCGTGCAGGCCCATCTCAATGGTGTTTCGGTCACGCCGCTGGAGCCGATGATGGCCAGCGATACCGTCCGCTACATCGACCGCATCACCAACATCCAGCGCCTGCGGGCCAAGACTCCTGAATGAAGATCACCGCCATCGAACTGGGCATGCTGCGCGTGCCGCTGAAGACGCCATTCAAGACCGCCCTGCGCACGGTGGAAACCGTGGAAGACGTGGTGGTGCTGATCCGCACCGACACCGGCAACACCGGTTACGGTGAAGCCCCGGCCACGGCCGTGATCACCGGCGATACGCACGGCTCGATCATCGAAGCGATCCGCCACTTCATCGCCCCGCGCCTGATCGGCCAGGACGTAGTCAACCTCAACCATCTGTGCACGCTGGTGCAGACCGCGATGGAGCGCAACACCAGCGCCAAGGCCGCGGTGGAAATCGCGCTGTACGACCTGTGGGCGCAGCTGCACGGTGCCCCGCTGTACCAGATGCTGGGCGGCGGCGACCCGGTGATCACCACCGACATCACCATCAGCGTGGACTACATCGACAAGATGGTGGCCGACTCGCTTTCGGCGATCGAGCGCGGCTTCGAGTCGCTGAAGATCAAGGTCGGCAAGGACATCGGCCTGGACATCGAACGGGTCAAGGCGATCCATGCGGCGGTGGAAGGCCGCGCTCTGCTGCGCCTGGATGCCAACCAGGGCTGGACCGCCAAGCAGGCGGTGCATGCGATGCGCACGCTGGAAGAAGCAGGCGTAGTACTGGAACTGCTGGAGCAGCCAGTGAAAGCCGCCGACATCAGTGGCCTGAAATACGTCACCGACCGCGTCAACACGCCGGTGATGGCCGACGAAAGCGTGTTCAGCCCGAGCCAGGTAATGGACCTGATCCAACAGCGCGCGGCCGACATCATCAACATCAAGCTGATGAAGACCGGCGGCCTGTCCAACGCGATCCGCATCGCCGACATCGCCGGCATCTACGGCGTACCGTGCATGATCGGCTGCATGATCGAATCGAGCATCAGCGTGGCCGCGGCCGTGCACTTGGCGGTGGCCAAGAATGATGTGATCACCAAGGTCGACCTCGACGGCCCCTCGCTGGGCCAGTTCGACCCGGTCAGCGGCGGCGTGCATTTCAACGAATCGGAGATCAGCATCAGCGACGTGCCGGGGCTGGGCATCACCGAAGTGCGCGGGCTGGAGATGCTGGGTTGAACCGACTTGGTAGATCCGCGCCATGCGTGGATGCTCCTGATTCTGCTCTACCCCGTATCCTCGTCGCGGCTGGCACGCGCCCGACCCACCCCATAATCTGCTCTACGCTGCCAACCGCAATGCGCCTACACATGCCCGGATACCCCGCATGCCGCCCCTGCTGAAAATCCGCACCGAGCGCGGGCAGATGTCGGCCATCGAGCGCCGCATCGCCGATTTCATCCTCGACAACGCCCATCTCCTGCGCGACTACTCGTCCCAGCAGCTGGCCAGCGCGTTGGGCATCAGCCAGTCCAGCGTGGTGAAGTTCAGCCAGAAGCTCGGCTTCAAGGGCTACCCGGACCTGAAGTACTCCATCGGCCAGGACGTGGCCCGCGCCGGTGCCGACCCACAGCAGGCGCCCAGCGAACCCGACAACAGCGACGACTACCAGCGCCTGGGTGACGCCCTGCGCCGCAGCAAGGCACAGGCCGAAGAAGAAACCCGACAGGCCAATCCGCGCGAGGAAATCGAGCGCATCGTGCAGCTGCTCGACGGCGCACCGAAGCTGTTCGTGTACGGTCTGGGTGACGACGGCCTGTTCGCGCGCGAGTTCGCCATGCGGCTGTCGCTGCTCGGCCTGCTGGTGGTACCGCATACCGACCCGATCCTGATGCTGGCCAACCTGTCGGCCGCGCGCCCCGGTGATGCGCTGCTGATGTTCTCCGAGTTCGGCAACCTGCCCCAGCTTTCGCAGCTGTCACGGCAGTTCCAGGACATGGGTGGCAAGGTAATTTCCATCACCCGCCACACCGCCAACCCGCTGCGCGCGCATGCTGATGCGGCACTGGTGGTGTGCGCGCATGACCGCACGCCGCAGGTGGCGCAGCTGCTGTACCGTAGCGCCATGCACGCCCTGCTCGATTTCCTGTTCGTGCTGCTCTGCCACACCAATCCGGATCGCCAGCAGCAGCTTGCGGTGAACCTGGAGCGGATCGACCACCTGCTGGATTCCTGACCGGAGCGTATGTTGATGAGATCGCTGGTCCGACTTGCCGCCACTGCACTGCTGCTTGCCGCGGTGTCCGTCCACGCTGCGCCGCTGGACGGCGCGCGCCAGTTGATCGTGGTCACCAGCGAAGGGTGGGACAGCACCCAGGGGCAACTGCAGGCCTATATGCGCGATGGCAAGGGCTGGCGCGCGCACGGGCAGGCCTTCCCGGTGGCACTGGGCCGCACCGGCAGCGCCTGGGGCCTGGGCCTGCATCCGCCGCAGGCCGAGGGCCCGCAGAAGCAGGAAGGCGATGGCCGCAGCCCGGCAGGCGTGTTCGCGCTCGGCAGCGCGTTCGGCTATGCCATCACCCGCCCCGGCACCGCGATGCCCTATCAGCCGATGCTGGACAGCAGCTACTGCATGGACGTGCCCGGTTCGCCGTTCTACAACCGCATCGTCGATGCGAAGAAAGTCGGCAGTGCGGCGGTCAAGGGCTCCACCGAGCCGATGCGGCTGGACCTGCACAACAAAGGTGACGTGCGTTACCGGGAAGGCTTCGTGATCGCCCACAACCCGGACAGCCAGCCCGGCAAGGGCAGCTGCATCTTCGCTCATTTGTGGCGCACGCCCGGCGAGGCCACCGCCGGCTGCACCGCCATGCCGCAGGCGCGCATGCAGGCATTGCTGGATTGGCTGCGGCCACAGGATACGCCGCGTTTCGTGCTGCTGCCGCGTGCCGAGTACAAGCGGCTGCAGGTGCAATGGCAACTGCCCGCACTGGCTGGGGACGCCCGTTGAGCGCGCACGAGGAACCGCAGCTGCAGCGTGCGGTCAGCCGCTGGCAGATCGTCGGCCTGTCGATCAACGATGTGATCGGCAGCGGCATCTACCTGCTGCCGGCCGCCACCGTCGCCCTGCTCGGCCCCTTCAGCCTGTGGGGCGTGGTCGCCGCCGGCATCGTCGTTGCCCTGCTGGTGCTGTGCTACGCGCAGGCGGCCAGCTACTTCGATGAACCTGGCGGCAGCTACCTGTATGCGCGCGAAGCCTTCGGCCGCTTCGCCGGCTTCGAGATCGGCTGGATGATCTGGCTGACCCGCATCAGCTCGGCGGCCGCGTTGAGCAATGCGCTGGCCGATGCGGTCGCGCGCTTCTGGCCGTGGGCCGGTGCCGGCATGGGTCGCATCGCGGTGATCGTGGTGTCGCTGGGCTTCCTCACCGGCGTCAACATCCTGGGCGTGCGCTCGGCCGCACGCACCGGTGTCGTACTGGTGATCGGCAAGATGCTGCCGCTGCTGCTGTTCGTGGCCATCGGCGCGTTCTACATCGACCCGCAGCTGGCCTTCTCCGGACAACGCCCGGACCCGCATGACCTGCAGCGCATGGGTGAAGCCGCGTTGCTGCTTCTCTACGCCTACGCAGGCTTCGAGAACATCCCGGCCGCCGCCGGCGAATACCGCAATCCACGTCGTGATATTCCGTTCGCGCTGATCACCATGATCATCACCGTCACCGTCATCTACGGCGCGGTGCAGGTGGTGGCGCAGGGCACGCTGGCCGGCCTGGCCAGCTCGGCCACGCCGCTGGCCGATGCGGCTGCCGGCTTCGGTGGTGAAGCCCTGGCGCTGATCCTCACCGTGGGTGCGACCATCTCCATCCTCGGCACCAACAGCAACACGATGATGATGGGCCCACGTTTCCTGTTCGCGCTGGCCCGCGATGGCTACGGGCCGAAGATCCTGGCGCAGGTGCATCCGCGCTTCCATACCCCGGCGGCGTCGATCCTGTGCCAGGGCCTGATCGCGCTCGGCCTGGCGCTGTCCGGTTCGTTCGTGCAGCTGGCCCTGCTGTCGATGACCACGCGTCTGTTCGCCTACATCGGTACCGCTGCTGCGGTACTGGTGCTGGCCAAGCGCTATGCCGATCGTCCCGGTGCGTTGAAGCTGCCCGGTGGGCCATTGATTCCGGTGCTGGCGTTGCTGCTGTGCGTGGCGCTGTTCGCCAGTGCCAGCTGGCAGAACATTGCGGCTGCGTTGGTCGCGTTTGCCATCGGTGCGGTGATCTACAAGCTGCCGCGCAAGGATGCCGACGTCGGGTGACCAGTAGCGCCGGGCCATGCCCGGCGGATTGATCTGGCGATCACGCTGCCGGACCGGGCCGTTAACTGCCAGGCAGGCACGATCAGGCTTCGTCAACAACGGAGCCCTTCCAATGGCCGAGTACCAGATCCCCGGCCGCGCGCCGGATGACAGCACGCCGCGTGATGCTGTTTCCAACTACTGGCGCGAACGCTACACCGCCGAACCGTACTACGACGACCAGTTGTTCTTCGACGACTACGAGCCGGCCTACCGCATCGGCCACGCCGCGCGCGCACAGGACATGATCCGCGCCTACGAGGAAGTGGAAGGCGAACTGGAATCGCGCTGGGCCAGTGAGCGTGGCCGCAGCCGCCTGGAATGGACACAGGCGCGCAACGCGGCGCGACGTGGCTGGGAGGACGCTCAGCTGGCGGATCCGCGGTTGAAGCGATAGCGCCCGGCTCTCGCACCACGTCTGTAGAGTCGAGCCATGCTCGACTGAGCCGAGCATGGCTAGGCTCTACACCGGATCGATCAGTCCTGTTCCGGCAGCGGCGGTACGGCGGCGCTGCGCTTGCTCTCACCGCCACCGGCGGCGATCAGGTCGCGGGTGTTCTTCTGCACCGCTACCGCGCCGAACAGCGACAGTGCGAACGCCATGCCGTAGAAGCCCTTTTCGCTCAGCAGCAGCGTGGCATTCCACAAGCCGACCAGCAGCAGCAACAGGGCAGACAACAGCGCGAACCAGCACAGGGCGTAGTACAGGCCACTGACCGGAATGCCTTCGACCCGGTCGCGCACGCTCTTCTGCAGCGACACCGCCGCGAACAGGCCAAACAGCAGCAGGGTCAGGTAGTAGCCCTTTTCGTTCAGCGGCATTTCCGCATTGAACAGGCCTACCAGATAGGCCACCGCGCCCAGCAGCAGGGCCACCCAGGAAGCGGCGATGAAGGCGGGCGAGGGTCGATGGATGATCGGTGCGTTCATTGCAGATCCTTGCAGTCAGGCGGGCATGCTTTGCCCGGGCGTGAACACCCTAGACCATCCGCGCGCCAGCGCACAGGGGGAAACAGGACCTTCGGGCCGGGACCATCACCCCATCGGTGGTATACAAGGGAGAGCCTGGCCATCCGCATCCCCACGCTGGAGATACCCATGACCCGCACGCCCCTGCTGCTCGCCCTCGGCCTGGTGCCGATCCTCGCCACCTCCGCCTGCAACGCTGCCGGTCCGGAGACGACACAGGACGCCAAGGCCGCTCCGGCCGCCAGCGTCGACCAGCGCCCGTTCACCGCCACCGAAGTCAGCCGCTTCGACCAGCCTTGGGCGATGACCTTCCTGCCCGACGGCAGCCTGCTGGTCACCGAAAAGCGCGGCAAGCTGCAGCACCTGGACCTGGCCAGCGGCAAGAAGCACGAGATCACCGGGGTACCGAAAGTCGCCTACGGCGGCCAGGGCGGTTTCGGCGATGTGATCCTGCACCCGCAGTTCGCCCGCAACCACGTGATCTACCTCAGCTATGCCGAGGAAGGCACGCTGGATACCCGCGGTGCCGCCGTGGCCCGCGCCACGCTGGCACTGGACGCCAACGGTGCCGGCCAACTGAAGGACCTGAAAGTGATCTGGCGGCAGAGCCCCAAGGTCAGCGGTGAGGGCCACTACGGCCATCGCCTTGCCTTCGGCCCGGACGGCAAGCTGTGGATCAGTTCCAGCGAGCGCCAGAAGTTCGATCCGGCCCAGGACATGGACGGCAACCTCGGCAAGATCATCCGCCTCAACGACGATGGCAGCCTGCCCGCCGACAACCCGTTCGCCTCGCAGGGCGGCGTTGCCGCGCAGGTGTGGTCGCTGGGCCACCGCAACATCCTGGGCATGGCCTTCGATGCCAACGGCAAGCTGTGGGCGCACGAGATGGGCCCGGCCGGTGGCGACGAACTGAACCTGATCGTGCGCGGCGCCAACTACGGTTATCCGGTTGTTTCCAATGGTGACCACTACGACGGCCGCCCGATTCCCGACCACGATACCCGCCCGGAATTCGCCGCGCCGAAGGTGACCTGGACGCCGGTGATCTCGCCGGCCGGCTTCGTGATCTACAGCGGCAACCTGTTCCCGCAGTGGAAGGGCAGCGGCTTCATCGGCGGTCTGTCGTCCACCTCACTGGTGCGCGTGGCCTTCGACGGCGACAGCGCGCGCGAAGCCGAGCGCTTCAACATGGGCGAGCGCATCCGCGAAGTGGAACAGGGCCCGGATGGCGCACTGTGGCTGCTGGAAGATGGCAGCAAGGCGCGCCTGCTGAAACTGACACCGAAGACCTGATGCCCCGGTAGTGCCGGTCGCTGGCCGGCACGTTTGTCCGCAACGGCCCCGCACGTGGGGCCGTCTGCATTCACTGGATGGTGATGACCTTGACCTCGGTCTTCGTGCAGGCCTGGTCCAGACACTGCCCGTTCAACCACACCTGGCCATCACCGATCATTACGCCCTGCTGGTTCACGAACACCTTGCCGAAGTCCTGCTCGGACACCGCCTTGACCACCGCCGGGGTGATGATCTTCTCGTAGCTGCGCTGGAACTCGCCGGGGCCGGTGATCTTCTTTCCACCGCTGATGTTCAACGGGAAGCGCACTTCCTCGACCACGGCGGCGCGATCACCGCCGACCACGGCGGTCTTGAACGCGTTGAAGACCTTTTCATACTGCGCGGCATCACCGAGCAGCGTCTCGATGCGCGCACGCGCATCTTCGGCGGCCGGGTCTGCTGCAGGCGTAGCCGGTGCGGCAGCGGTGGCGGGTTCAGCGACAGGCTCGACCGCAGGCGTCGCTGCAGCACTGGCCTCCATCGGCGGCGGCGCGTCCGCTGCAGGCTCGGCCGGCGGCGCCGGTTGCGAACAGGCCGCCAGCAACAGGGCGGGAATCAACACAGCGATCGTACGCATGCGCGGGCATCCATCGGTTCAAGAATGCCGATGGTAGCGCCACACCAGTGAGGACAACAAAAAAGGGGACGGAGGGGATTAAGTCGTTAGTGCCACAAACGACTTAATCCCCTCCGTCCCCTTTTCTTCGATCAGGCCTTCAGCAGCTCGAACTGCACGGCTTCGCCTGCCGCTGACGAGGCGCAGACCCACAGGTCGAACTGGCCCGGCTCGGCACGCAGCACGCCGTCGCGGCCGGTGAATTCCAACTGCTCGCGGGTCAGGGTGAACACCACTTCGGCCGACTCGCCCGGCTGCAGCGCCACCTTGCGGAAATCCTTCAGTTCGCGCACCGGACGCACGCGGCTGGCCACGCGGTCGTGGATGTACAACTGCACCACTTCCTCGCCGGCCACATCACCGCTGTTGGTCAGCGTGGTGGTGATGGTCAGGGTGTCGTCCCAGCCGAGCTGCGCCGCACTCAGCTGCGGCACGCCGTAGGCGAAGCTGGTGTAGCCGATGCCGTGGCCGAACGGGTACAGCGGCTCGTTCGGGATCTCGCGCCAACGAGCCTTGAACTCCGACATCGTCGGCAGTTCCGGGCGACCGGTCCGCGGATGGTTGTAGAAGTACGGCTGCTGGCCGGACACCTGCGGGAAGCTGACCGGCAGGCGGCCGGACGGGCTGTAGTCACCGAACAGCACATCGGCCACCGCGTGGCCGGTCTGCGTGCCCAGGTACCAGGTCACCGCCACGGCCTGTGCATTGCGCACCGCGCCCTGCAGTGCCAGCGCGCGGCCATTGCGCAGCAGCACCACCAGCGGCTTGCCGGTCATCGCCACGGCCTCGGCCAGCGCCTGCTGTGCCGGCGGCAGGGTGATCTCCACGCGCGACTGTGCCTCACCGCTGTAGCGCTGTGGTTCGCCCAGCGCCAGCACTACCACGTCGGCGCGCAGCGCGGCAGCCACCGCCGCTTCGGTACCACCGGGGATGGCCACTTCCAGTTCGCAGCCCGGCACGACCTCCAGCAGCGCTTCATTGCCGATGGCGGCGCGCACGCCGGTTTCCAGGTCGACATAGCGCTGCTTGTCGCCGAACAGGGTCCAGCAACCTTCGATGTTCTCGCGGTCCTGCACGAAGGGACCGATCAGCGCGATTTTCTGCCCGGTCTTCTGCAGCGGCAGCACATTGTCGCGGTTGTTCAGCAGCACGATCGAACGGCGTGCGGCATCGCGCGACAGTTCGTCATGGGCTGCGATGTGTGAAGTATTCGCTTCGCGCGCCGGGTCCAGCGAACGGTACGGATCGTCGAACAGGCCGATGGTTTCCTTCAGCCACAGGATGCGGCGCACGCCTTCATCCAGTACCGCCATCGGCACGTCGCCGCTCTCGACCAGGCCCGGCAGATGCTCGGCATAGAAGCCGCTCTGCATGCTCAGATCCAGGCCGGCGGTGAATGCCTTGGCGGTGGCATCGCGATCATCGGCGGCATAGCCGTGCGCGACCAGCTCCATGTCGGCGGTGTAATCGGAGATCACCACGCCCGGGAACTTCCACTCACCGCGCAGGATGTCGGTCAGCAGTTCGGCGTTGGCGCTGGCCGGCACGCCGTTGATGTCGTTGAACGAGGACATCACGGTGATCGCGCCGGCGTCGAAGGCGGCCTTGAACGGCGGCAGGTGCACGTCGCGCAGGGTCTGCGGCGAGATGTCCACCATGTTGTATTCCATGCCGGCCATCACCGCGCCATAGGCGGCGAAGTGCTTGGGCGTGGCCAGCAGCGAATCGGCGGCGCGCAGGTCGCTGCCCTGGAAACCGCGCACACGAGCGGCGGCGAACGCACAGCCCAGCACCACGTCTTCGCCAGCACCTTCGGCGCCACGGCCCCAGCGCTGGTCGCGGGCAATGTCCACGGCCGGGGCGTAGGTCCAGTGCAGGCCAGCGGCAGTGGCTTCGATGGCGGTGGCGCGCGCAGTACGCTCGGCCAGGTCCGGCTCGAAGCTGGCGGCCTCGCCCAGCGGGATCGGGAACACGGTACGCATGCCGTGGATGACGTCGGCAGCCAGGATCACCGGGATGCCCAGGCGGCTTTCCTCGGTGGCGACCTGCTGAATGCGGCGGCCCAGCTCGGCGCCCACACCATTGAACAGGGACCCGACCTTGCCCTCGCGCACCTGCTGCAGCACCTGGTCGGCATTGCGCACGTTGGCTTCCGGGTTCACGTCCGGGGCGAACGGGCGGACCATGTCCGCGAAGACACCCAGCTGGCCGACCTTTTCCTCGACGGTCATCTGGGCAATGAGGGATTCGATGCGATCGGAGGCCACCGGCAGTCCTTGATGAAAACGTTTACAAGCCCGGCATTCTAGCGATCCGGGGCGATTTGGCGAGAGGTTTCTTCATTCAGTTTCAGCCACCAGCGGGGTCCGTATGGCCCCGCCGGGGGCACCGCAGCTTACTCCGAGCCAGCCAACTGGCGCTGCCCGGCCATCAACATGGCGTCGCTGGAGGCCTGGAACACGCGCAGGCCGAAGGCAGGCAGGATCGCCAGTAAGTGGTCGAAGATGTCCGACTGCACCGCCTCGTACTCGCCCCACGCGGTGCTGCGGGTGAAGCAGTACAGCTCCAGCGGCAGGCCTTCGGTGGTCGGCTGCAGCTGCCGTACCAGCAGGGTCATGTCGGTATGGATGCCCGGGTGGCTGCGCAGGTAGCGCTCCACATAGGCACGGAAGGTGCCCAGGTTGGTCACCCGGCGGCTGTTGACCTCGGCCACGCCCTGCTCGCGCAAGCGCCCGTTCCACTGCCCCAGCTCCTGTTCCTTGGACTGCAGGTAATCGCGCAGCAGCGCGAACTCACCGAGGAAGGCCAGGTCGCCCTCGTCCAGGAAGCCGACGCTGTGCTGGTCCAGGTACAGCGCGCGCTTGATCCGGCGGCCACCGGCTTCCTGCATGCCGCGCCAGTTCTTGAACGACTCGGTCACCAGCTTCTTGGTCGGGATGGTGGTGATGGTCTTGTCGAAGTTCTGCACGGTGATGGTGTGCAGGGCGATGTCGATGACGTCGCCATCGGCGTTCTGGCTGGGCATCTCGATCCAGTCGCCGATGCGCACGCGGCCGTCGCCACTGATCTGCACGCTGGCCACCAGCGACAGGATGGTGTCCTGGAAGATCAGCATCAGCACTGCGGTGGCTGCGCCCAGGCCGGTGACCAGCGGGCCCAGCGCTACGCCCAGCAGGGTGGCGATGATCGACAGGCCGGCAGCCACGAACACCACGATCTTGACCACCTGCAGGTAGCCCTTGATCGGCTTGTTGCGCGCATCGGGCTTGCGTTCGTACAGGCTGTTGGCCGCGTCCAGCGCATGCGAGAACGCCATCGACACCGTCAGCACGGCCCACACGATGCACAGCTTGATGATGACCTTGACCAGGCCTTCCGGCAGATCCGGGATAAGGGTGATGCCCGAGGCGATCACCTGGCTGGGCACTACGTTGGACAGGCGCGAAATCACCCGCATCAAATGGCTGCCACGCCCCGACTCGGCACCCGGCAGGCGCTGCAGCAGGCGCCGCAGGCCCCGCACCAGGATGCGTTTGGTCACCCAGTTGGCCAGGCCGGCTGCGACCAGCAGCGCGGTGATCATCAACGCCAGGTAGGCGCCAGGATAGGGTTCCAGTGTGTTCTGCAGCTTTTCCAGCCACTGTACCGCCACCACCGCGTCCACCATCCGTTGTCTCCTTCTTCATTGCTGTTGAGGTTGCCGGCCAGCGGCCGGCACTACCTGGGTTGCTGGCCGGCGGCCGGCACGACCGGGTCAATCGCGCGAACGTTCGATGATCACGCCCACCGCGCGCGCGCCGCGCACCGCGCCCGGCTTGCTCAGTTTCAGGCGCAGCCACTTCACGTCGAATTCGTCGAGCACGATCTGCGCGCAGCGCTCGGCCAGGGTTTCGACCAGGCCGAATTCCGATTCGCGCACGAACTGCTCCAGGCGCTTGCTCACCGCCTTGTAGTTCAGGGTGTGGGTGATGTCATCGGTCGCCGCGGGGCGACGGTTGTCGAAGCCCATCTCCAGGTCGAACACCAGGTCCTGGCGGATCCGTCGCTCCCAATCGTAGATGCCGATCAGGGCGTCGATCGTCAGCCCTTCGATGAAAACCTTGTCCATTGCGGTTACCAGCCCGAATACAGGGGGCCATGGTAACGGCACGGCGGTGAGCCTGCCCGGAACGGGCGGGGAGCGGCCGGCAGGGATACGGCGCCGGAAAAGACAAAGGGCCCTGCTAGCGGGGCCCTTTGGTACCTCTCAACGTCCCCAGGGGAAGCTGGAATCCAGCCGCGAGTCCCGGAGCACACGCTGCAAGGTTAGGTGTGCCACCAAGCCCAGTCAATTGGCAAATGCGTCAAGGCAGACACCCGGGTGAAAATCCGAGCCGTTCTACAAAAAACACCGACGATCATGATGCCGTTTCCTGATGTTCCTGCCTCGTTCCCAAGGTCAAGGTGAAGCCACATTCCCTGGAAGTGAGTTGATGAAGGAAAGCAAGATCCTGCAGGCAGCGCTATCCCGGCAGAGATGGTCGACCTACGAGCGCATCGCTTCTCGTTGCGTAGCCGATCCGGCCACGCTCTATGCCTGGAACATGCAGATGTGTGCTGCTCTCCTGCCACCGTTGCACATCTGCGAGGTCGTGATCCGCAATGCAGCCGCTACGGCGCTGGTGCATCGTTACGGTCGATGCTGGCCCTGGCATCCAGCGCTGCTGCGCAGCCTTCCTGCCGAAGGCGCGCTTGCCTCGCTATGCGATGCCCGAGGCAGCGCCGGAGCCCCAACGGACGTACCGGAGGTCATCGCCAAGCTGCGATTCGGTTTCTGGCAGCAGTTGTTCGCTCGACGGTTCGAGCATTCGATCTGGGCCGGGACCATGGGCCTGGCGCTGCCACATGCCCCCTCAGCGCCGCTGTCCGCCCTGCGTCGGTCCATCCACGCCGACCTCGACCGCATCCGCCACCTGCGCAACCGCATCGCGCACCACGAGCCCATCCTGGAACGCGACATCGGCGCCGACCTGGCCGCGATCGGGCGGCTGATCCATGCGCGCTGCCCGCACACACTGGGGTGGCTGCAACGCCATGAGCGGGCAACGACGGTGTTGGCGGCGTCGCCGTTGGTACGGCGTCCGTAATGCGTTCGCCGGGCGTGGCCCGGCGCTACCGGTTCCGGGGCTTCACACCGCCGGCAGGGTCGCCATGTCCCAACGCGGGGTCACATCCACCTTCGGCGGGCTGTGCTGGCCAGCCTGCAGGCGCAGCGCGCCGGCGAAGGCGATCATCGCGCCGTTGTCGGTGCACAGTGCCGGCCGCGGGAAGCACGCACGGCCGCCGAGACGCTCGGCCATCTGCTGCAGGCGGGCGCGCAGGCGCTTGTTGGCGCCGACACCGCCGGCCACCACGATCACATTGGTCCCGGCCGCTTCCAGCGCGCGCTCGCACTTGATCGACAGGGTCTCGACCACCGCATCTTCAAAGCCACGGGCGATGTCGGCGCGGGTCTGCTCGCTCTGGTCGCTGTCACGCCAGGCCATCAGGACCTGGGTCTTCAGGCCGGAGAAGCTGAAATCCAGCCCCGGGCGGTCGGTCATCGGCCGCGCGAAGCGGTACACGCCCGGCGTGCCCTGCTCGGCCAGCCTGGCCAGCTGCGGCCCGCCCGGATAGGGCAGGCCCATCATCTTGGCCGTCTTGTCGAAGGCCTCGCCCGCCGCATCGTCCAGGGTCTCGCCCAGAAGGCGGTACTGGCCGATCGCATCCACCGCCACCAGCTGGGTATGGCCGCCCGATACCAGCAGCGCCACGAACGGCGCTTCCGGCGGGTCGTCTTCCATCAGTGGGGCCAGAAGGTGGCCTTCCATATGGTGTACGCCCACCGCCGGCACCTCCAGCGCCCACGCCAGCGAACGCGCCACACCCGCGCCGACCAGCAACGCGCCGACCAGACCGGGGCCGGCCGTGTAGGCCACGCCGTCGATGTCGTCCACGCCCAGACCGGCTTCGGCCAGGGTCTGGCGCACCAGTGGCAGCAGCTTGCGGACGTGGTCGCGGCTGGCCAGTTCGGGCACCACACCGCCGTACTCGGCGTGCAGGGCGATCTGGCTGTAGACCGCATGGGCGCGCAGGGCCGCGCTGCCGGCAAGGTCGGTGTCATACACCGCCACGCCGGTCTCATCACAGGAAGATTCGATGCCAAGGACTCGCATGCCTGCTATTATGACGCCCCTGCCGCCCCCTCGGGGAACGTGCAGGTCTCACTGCTTTCGAACCCCCGGCCCGTATTCAGGGTTGGCCGCTTGCAGTTTGTCGATTCGCCGCTATAATGTGCGGCTCGCCGGGCGTGACCCGGTTCTACTGTGTCCCGGAGATTCCATGCCCAGCGTCAAAGTCCGCGAGAACGAGCCCTTCGAGTTTGCTCTTCGCCGCTTCAAGCGCACTTGCGAAAAGGCCGGTGTGCTGGCCGAAACCCGCAAGCGCGAGTTCTACGAAAAGCCGACCCAGGAGCGCAAGCGCAAGGCCGCCGCTGCTGTGAAGCGTCAGCTGCGCCGCTCGTCGCGCGACGTTACCAAGCGTCAGCGCCTGTACTGATCGGACGCATCTTCATTGCGGCGGGCTTGCCTGTCGCGATGAAGCCGAAGCCGGCACGCGCGAGCGTCGCCGGCTTTTTGCGTTTCCGGGCTCGGGCATCCGCCCCGCCCCACCACCACCACGAGGTTCCTCATGAGCATGAAGCTGCAGCTCACCGAAGACATGAAGGCCGCCATGAAGGCGGGCGAGAAGCACAAGCTGGGCGTGATCCGCCTGATCAACGCCGCCATCAAGCAGCGCGAAGTGGACGAGCGCATCGAGCTGGATGACACCGCCGTGATCGCCGTGCTCGACAAGATGGTCAAGCAGCGCAAGGACTCGGTCAGCCAGTTCGAAGCCGCCAACCGCGAAGACCTGGCCGAGATCGAGCGCGCCGAGATCGTGGTGATCGAAGCCTACCTGCCGGCGAAGATGGGCGAAGCCGAGATCGTGGCCGCCATCCAGGCCGCCATCGCCGAGACCGGCGCCTCCAGCCCGGCCGACATCGGCAAGCTGATGGGCGCACTGAAGCCCAAGCTCGCCGGCCAGGCCGACATGGGCCTGGTCTCCAAGCTGGTCAAGCAGCAGCTGGCGTAAGCCATTACCGGGGTCGGATCCCTTTCGCATCGCGGAAGGGCTCTGACCCCATTGATGCACCCGCTTCACCGCACCTTCGACCTCCGGCTGCTACAACATCTCCATGGTCGAGCAACCGCACTCCCCCGCCGACACGCGTCCCCACGGCATCCCCGCACGCCTTCGCCACTACGCTGATCGCCTGCAGGACAGCTTCCCGATGGCGGTGGCCAAGCGCTTCGTCGAAATCGACGTGCTGACCCAGGCCGCTTCGGTCTCCTTCTACGCCCTGCTGTCGATGGCACCGCTGCTGGTGCTGCTGCTGTGGCTGACCGCCTCGCTGTACCCACCGGCGCAGCAGACGCTGATCAGCCAGATCGGTTCGGTGGCCGGCAGCAGCGTGGCCAGCGTCGCCGACACCGTGCTGCACAACGCCAACAGCCAGCCCAGCGTCGGTTCATTGGCCGGGCTGTGGAGCACGCTGCTGCTGTTCGTCGGCGCCACCGCGGTGTTCGCCCAGCTGCAGAACGCGCTGAACCGGATCTTCCACACCAGCGGCCAGCGCCTGGAAGGCATCAAGGCCTGGCTGCGCAAGCGTGTGTTTTCGTTTGGCGTAGTGCTGGCACTGGGCTTCCTGCTGATCCTGTCAATGACCGCCACCACCGCACTGCAGGTGGTGTTCGCGCAGCTGCCCTCGGTACTGCCAGCGATCGGTTACCTGACCTCGCTGCTGCTCTACACACTGGCCTTCGCCTTCCTCTACCACTACCTGCCGGACCGTCGCGTGGCCTGGCGCCAGGCCTTCATCGGCGGTGCGATCACCTCGGTGCTGTTCACCCTGGGCCGCTACGGGATTGGCGTCTACATCGCCACCGTGGCGCCGGGCAGTGCGTATGGTTCAATGGGCGCACTGGTGATCGCGCTGGTCTGGATCTACTACGCCACCGCCGTGTTCTTCGTCGGTGCATTGATGACTGCGGTGATCGACGAACGCCAGCATGCACGGGCGCAGCTGGCCAGAGCCGGGGTTGACGGCGAACAGGCCAGCCCCGGCATCGCCAGCGAGTAAACTAGGGGAACCTGCCGCCCCCGCAGCGCGCCCTGGCGGCCGCGCCCCGTTCTGTTGCCCATGGCCCGTATCCCCGACGCTTTCATCGACGACCTGCTGGCCCGCTCCGACATCGTCGAGGTGGTGGGCAGCCGCGTGCCGCTGAAACGACAGGGCAAGGAATACGCCGCGCGCTGCCCGTTCCATGACGAGCGCTCGGCCTCGTTCACGGTCTCGCCCACCAAGCAGTTCTATCACTGCTTCGGCTGCGGCGCACACGGCACCGCCATCAGCTTCCTGATGAACTACGACCGCCTCGAATTCCTCGACGCGGTGGATGAACTGGCCAAGCGCGCGGGCATGGAAGTGCCGCGCAGCGAGAACCCGCGCAGCCCCCAGCAGCAGGACGACAGCCGCGAGCTGTATTCGGCGCTGGACGCAGCCACCAAGTTCTTCCAGAAGAACCTGGAGGGCAGCGAGAAGGCACGCAGCTATCTCGATGGGCGTGGCGTGGACGAAGAAAACCGCGCGCGCTTCCAGATCGGCTATGCACCGGATGGTTACAGCGGCCTGCGCGATGCGCTGGGCAAGGACGAGCGGCGCATGAAGCTGCTCGACCGCGCCGGCCTGTTCTCCAAGAACGACCGCGGCCACGTCTACGACAAGTTCCGCGACCGGGTGATGTTCCCGATCTTCGACCGCCGTGGCCGGGTGATCGCCTTCGGCGGCCGTGTGTTCGAGAAGGACGACGGCCCCAAATACCTCAACTCGCCCGAGACCGCGCTGTTCCACAAAGGCCGCGAACTGTACGGCCTGTGGCAGGTGCGCCAGGCCAACCAGAAGATCGAGCGGCTGATCGTGGTCGAGGGCTACATGGACGTGGTCTCGCTGTTCCAGTTCGGTGTCACCCAGGCGGTGGCCACGCTGGGCACGGCGACCACGCCGGACCATGCCGAGCTGCTGTTCCGCAACGCGCCCGACGTGTTCTTCTGCTTCGACGGCGACGCCGCCGGCCGCCGTGCCGGCTGGAAGGCGCTGGAGTCGGTGCTGCCGCGCATGAAGGATGGCCGCCAGGCGTTCTTCCTGTTCCTGCCCGATGGCGAAGACCCGGACAGCATCGTGCGCAAGGAAGGCGCCGAGGCGTTCGACGAACG
This sequence comes from Stenotrophomonas maltophilia, assembly GCF_004684085.1. Taxonomy (GTDB): domain Bacteria; phylum Pseudomonadota; class Gammaproteobacteria; order Xanthomonadales; family Xanthomonadaceae; genus Stenotrophomonas; species Stenotrophomonas maltophilia_AS. Next base: position 23,838 of record NZ_SRHZ01000007.1, on the reverse strand, counting down.
TTTGAAGCAGGCCACGCCGCTGTCGCAGTTCTTCTTCGACGAACTGACCCGCGAGATCAACCTGGGCACGCTGGACGGCAAGGCGCGCCTGGCCGAGCGCGCCAAACCGATGCTGGCGCAGATTCCCGACGGCGCATTTGGCGACCTGATGAAACAGCAGCTGGGGCAGCTGACCGGGCTCGGCGGCGGCGCCCAGTCCGCGCGCGCTCCGATGCCTCAGCGGCAACCGGCACGCACGATCCAACCGGTGGCCAAGCGCAGCCTGGTGCGCGGCGCGATCGCCGTGCTGCTGCAGCAGCCGTCACTGGCCCTGACCCTGGGCGGCAAGCACCACTTCCAGGGCCTGCGCCTGCCTGGCGTGGAGTTGCTGCTGGAGCTGCTGGGCCTGGTCGAGCAGCGTCCGGACATCAGCACCGGCGCCCTGCTGGAGCATTTCGACGGGCGTGAAGAGCAGGCGTCACTGCACACGCTTGCCGCGCAGACGATGCCCGGCGACGACGCGATGTGGACCCAGGAACTGCATGATGCCGTCGCCCAGCTGGAAAAACAGCTGCTGGTGCAACGTCTGGAAGAGTTGTTGGCAAAGCAGCGCCAGCAGGGTCTGGACGATACTGACAAATACGAACTGCGCGAACTGCTGAAGGCACGCGCCGGACTGCGCCTGTAGCGGCAGAACGATTTCACGGAGAGACCATGCTGCTGCGCCTGACCTGCCTGCTGTTGTTGTCGCTCTGCCTGCCACTGACGGCCTGGGCTGAAGATCCGGCCCTGCCTGAAGTCCGCCCCGGCCTGTACGCCGGCGGCCAGCCCAGTGCTGCGCAGCTGCAGGCCTTGGCCGCGCAGGGCGTGCACACGGTGATCGACCTGCGCCAGCCCGACGAGGATCGCGGTTTCGACGAAACCCATGTGGCCGAATCACTGGGCCTGCGCTATGTACGCATTCCGGTGGCCGGTGCCGACGGCCTGGACGCGGCCAATATCCGCGCCGTGCACCAGGCCCTGCAGCAGAGCCAGGGACCGGTGCTGCTGCACTGTGCGTCCGGCAATCGCGCCGGTGCCGTGCTCGGCCTGGTCAATGCACGTTACGAACACGCCAGCGCCGAGCAGGCGCTGCAGCTCGGCCAGCGAGCCGGCCTGAAGTCGCTGGAAGCCGCTACCCGCCAGCGCCTGGCCACGCCAGCCGCTTCGCCCTGATCCCTCCGCCCCAAGGACCCTGCCCACCATGACCCGCTGGTGGTCGCGCCTGCGACCGGACAACTTCACCCTCGCCCTGCTGTGCACCGTCGGCCTGGCCTCGCTGCTGCCGATGAAAGGTGCCGCGGCCCTGGTGCTCGACGATGTCACCACCGTCGCCATCGCCGCACTGTTCTTCCTGCACGGCGCGCGCCTGCCACGCGAGTCGATCATCGGCGGCATGCTGCACTGGCGGCTGCACCTGACCATCCTGGCCTGCACCTTCATCCTGTTCCCGCTGCTGGGCCTGCTGTTCAAGCCGCTGTCGGGCTGGCTGCTGACCCCGGAGCTGTACCTGGGCGTGCTGTTCCTGTGCACCCTGCCGTCCACCGTGCAGTCGTCCATCGCGTTCACCTCGATGGCGGGCGGCAACGTGCCCGCTGCGGTGTGCAGTGCCTCGCTGTCGAGCATCCTTGGCGTGTTCCTGACCCCTTTGCTGCTGACCGCGCTGGCCGGCACCTCCGGCGGCGTGCACGACCCGCTGCATGCGATCGGCGGCATCATGCTGCAACTGCTGGTGCCGTTCGTGGCCGGTCACCTGCTGCGGCCGTGGATTGCCGGCTGGGTGGAGAAGCAGCGCGCGCTGCTGCGCTATACGGACCAGGCCACCATCCTGCTGGTGGTGTATTCCGCATTCGGCGAAGCCGTGACAGAAGGGCTGTGGAGCAAGACGCCACTGCTGTCGCTGTTCGCGGTCGCGGTGGTGGCTGCCGTGCTCCTCGGCATCGCCATGCCGCTGATCACCTTCATCGCCCGCCGCCTGCGCTTCAACCGCGAAGATGAAATCGCCATCGTGTTCTGCGGCTCGAAGAAGAGCCTGGCCACAGGCGTGCCGATCGCCAAGGTGCTGTTCGCTGGCGGCAGTCTCGGCGCCATCGTGCTGCCGGTGATGATCTACCACCAGATCCAGTTGATCGTCTGCGGCGTGATCGCGCAGCGGTATGCGCGGCGCAAGCCCTGACCCGTTGGGAAATCATCCACGCATGGCGTGGATCTACTGAACGCGCGGGGTTCTGTGGGATTGGCATCCACGCGTGGCGTGGATCTACTTTAGAGCCGAGCCCATGCTCGGCTGATGCCCGTGATCCGGAGTAGATCCACGCCATGCGTGGATGCTCCCACCATCAGACCGGGTCAGAGCCCCTTCGGGGATCCGACCCTGAGATCACAACCAGGGCAGGATCCAGTGATCCACCAGCAGGAAGGCGAACAGCGCCATCAGGTAGACGATGGAGTAATAGAACATCTTCATCGAGAACAGCTCGTCCGGTGGGTCCAGCATGCGCCAGGCGTACCAGAGGAACACGGCATTGAGCACGATCGCGCCGCCCAGGTAGAACGCACCGCTCATGCCCACCAGGTACGGCAGCAGGCAGACCAGTGCCAGCACCACCGAATACACCATGATCTGCTTGCGGGTGTGCACCACGCCGTGGGTTACCGGCAGCATCGGGATCTCCGCCTTGGCGTAGTCCTCGCGGCGGAAGATCGCCAGCGCCCAGAAGTGCGGCGGCGTCCAGATGAAGATGATCAGCACCAGCAGCGACGAGTACGCCCAGTCCGAAGAGCCCTGCATGCCGGTCACCGCCGCCCAGCCCAGCATCGGCGGCATCGCGCCAGCCAGGCCACCGATGACGATGTTCTGCGACGTCGCGCGCTTGAGGTACACGGTGTAGATCACCGCGTAACCAATCAGCGAGGCGAAGGTCAGCACTGCGGTGATCAGGTTCACCCACAGCACCAGGATCACCATCGACAACACGATCAACACGCTGGCGAACACCAGCACCTGCCATGGCTTGACCTTGCCCACCACCAGCGGCCGCCACGAGGTGCGCGCCATCTGCGCATCGATGTGCGCATCCAGCAACTGGTTGATCGCCGCCGCGGCCGACGCCGCCAGCCAGATGCCGAGGAAGCCGAGCACGCCGGCGCGCACCTGCTCCCAGCTGGGCACGCCGGGGATGGCCAGGACCATGCCGACCAGGGCGGTGAAAACGATGAGGGCGACGACCTTGGGCTTGGTCAGGTCCCAGTACTGGCGGTAATTGGAAAACATGGAATCAGTCCGGGGCACGCAGGCGGGCCAGCAGGCTGACCAGCACGAACAACAGGGCAACGGCCACGCCGTTGTGGGCTACCGCTACTTCCAGCGGCAGCGCCAGCTTCACATTGAGGATGCCGAGGGTGACCTGCAGCAGCAGCAGCGCAATCAGCGCGCTGGCCCAGCCACGCATGCTCGGCAACCGGAACAGGCGTACGCCCAGCCACAGCAGGTAGACGGCCACCACCACCGCGAACATGCGGTGCGCCATCTGGATGGCGATACGCGAGGCGCCATCCAGCACGCCCCCTTCGTAGTCCACGCCGATGCCGCGCCACAGGGTGAAACCCTCGACGAAATTGTGCTGCGGCCACCATTGGTTCGCGCAACGCGGGAAGTTGTCCAGCGAGGCGCTGCCGCCGCCGCAGGCCAGCGCCGCGTAGTTGGCGCTGACCCAACCACCCAGTGCGATCTGGGTGACCAGCACGGCCACGCCGATGCGCAGCAGCCACTTCAGCTTCGGCGCTTCGGCCAGGGTGATCGGCATGTGCGTTGCGCGCCAGGCCATCCACACCAGCAGGCCGAACATCAGCATGCCGCCCAGCAGATGCCCCATCACCACCACCGGCTTGAGCAGCAAGGTCACCGTCCACATGCCCAGCAGGGCCTGGAAGATCACCACCGCCAGGGTCAGCAGTGCAGCGCGCGCCAGGTCGATGTTGCTCCAGCGCAGTGCGGCGATCAGCAGGATCGCCTCGCCAATCAACGCCAGCACGCTGGCCGTGCCATGCCAGCCCATCATGTACAGCGGTATGCCGGCGGCCACCAGTACGCAGGCGGTCACCACCGCCGTGCTTCCGAAGCGTCGCTTGCGCGTGGCCAGCAGCGCCAGGGTCAGGATCTCGATGCCCAGCGCGCCAGCCAGGAAGCGGTGCACCTGCTCACGCCAGGCCTTGTGGGTTTCCAGCGGACGGATGTCGGTTGCCGGGTGGCCAATGGTCTCTTCCACGTGCTGCGGCCAGGTGGCCTGCCCATAGCAGGTCGGCCAGTCCGGGCAGCTCAGCCCGGCATCGGACAGGCGCACGAAGGCACCGAACATGATCGTGCTCGCGGTCATGATCATGGCGAACCACGCCAGGCGGTGGAAATTGCGGTGCAGCGCCGGACGCGCGGAAAGGCTCATCAAACGGGACTCACTTCAGTTTCAGCAACGTGGCCATGTCCTTGCGCAGGCCACCCAGGTCGGTGCCCGGGGCATGACGCATGATCACGAAGCCGTTCGGATCGATCACGTAGACCGGCAATCCCGCCGGATCATCGACGCCAGGCAGCGCCGCGCGCAGGGCTGGCGACGGAGCCAGCGGCCGCAACGCGGGCAGCGAGGCGATCGACGCCGGTGGCGTTCCCAGCCACAGAATCTCGACATTATCGGCGTTATGGCCGAACAGCTGCCACACCTTGCCCAGTCCCTGCGACAAAGTGACGCACTGCGCGTCACAGGCGCCGGCCGGTGCCACCAGCAGACGCCAGGTACGGGCCTCGGGGTTCCAGGCGTAGGGCTGGCCGCTGGCCAGGGTCGGCGCCTGTTGGCGCAGATCCACCGGCGGCTTCAGCAACTGGCCCGCATTGCGGTGCCCGGTCGGCTGCCAGCCGGTGAAGCGCAGCACGGCGGCCAGCGCCATCGCCCCGAAGAACACGGCAAACAGCAGCACCAGGGTCCGGCGGCCGGAGCCGCGCGCCTGCGGGGACGTAGCAGTGTTCATGCGGGGCATTTTCTCATGGTTGGGTAAGGGATGCCGGCCAGCGGCCGGCACTACCGGGTAATCACGCGCCTCCGGCGCCGCTCCAGCACCAGCGCCACCACCAGCACGGTCAGGGCCAGCCCGAACCACTGCACGGCGTAGCCCAGGTGGCGCTGCGGCGGCAGCGTGTTCGGCAACAGGTCCAGGTCGCGCTCGTCACCGAACGGCAGCGCCGGATCCAGTCGCAGCACCCGCTCGGGCAGTGCGGGCAATCCCAGTGCTGACGCCAGGCCCTCGGCGGGCAAGCGGCTGGCCAGCCAGCGCCCGGCCTCCCCGGTAGCGGAGAACGCCGGGCCCAGTGCCAGCCCGGCCGACGGTGGTGGCGCCAGCAGCCCGCGCACCGCCACCGGCGAAGGTGGTGCCGGCACATCCGGCAGGGTGCGATCCGGCGGCAGCGCGCGCCAGCCTAGATCGACCAGCAGCACGCGGCCCTCGTCACTGCGGAACGGGCGGTAGATCTTCACTCCAGCGCGGCCATGCCGGGTCTGGTTGTCCAGCAGCACCACGCCGGGCAGGAAACGACCATGGTCGGCCACGCCGTGCAATGCGCCGGGAGCCGCCAGCGCCTGCGCCAACGTCATCACCTGCGCCGCAGCTGGACCTTGTGCATCCAACATTGCCTGTTTGGCATGCATGCGCTGCAACTGCCACAGCCCCAATGCAGTGAACGCGGCCATCGCCAGCAGCGCCAACAGCCATCCGATCAGGCGCGTGTGCTGGCGCATCATGACAAGTCCGCGCAAACGCGGTCAGATAGGCACATCCACCCTGCCCTCGAGCCGCGCATGAGTGATTCGCTGAAGACCCTGCTGGTAATCGCGTTTCTGATCGTCATCGTCTGGAACCTGGGCGCCGGCCTGTATTACCTGCTGGTCGACCGCGGCCAGACCAAGCGCACGGTCAACGCACTGACACGCCGCATCGGGGTGTCGGTGGCCTTGATCGTACTGGTGATCGTGAGCATCTACATGGGCTGGATCAAACCGCACGGCATCGGCGGCTGAGGCCACCGATGCGTGCGTGGTCAAAGCACGTAGACGAACATGAAGAGCATCAGCCACACCACGTCGACGAAGTGCCAGTACCACGCGGCGGCTTCGAAACCGAAATGGTTGTCGCGGGTGAAGTGCCCCTTGGCCGAACGCAGCCACATCACGATCAACATGATCGTGCCCAGCAGCACGTGCGCACCGTGGAAGCCGGTCAGCATGAAGAACGTTGAACCATAGATGCCCGAGCCGAGCGTCAGGTTCAATTCCTTGTAGGCGTGGATGTACTCCTCCGCCTGCAGGGTCAGGAAGCCGAGGCCGAGCACGACAGTGATGCCCAGCCAGATCAGCAGCTGGCGGCGGTTGCCCGCCTTCAGCGCGTGATGGGCGATGGTCAGGGTCACGCCGGAGGTCAGCAGGATCAACGTGTTGATCAGCGGCAGGCCCCAGGCCGGGATGGTCTGGAACGCACCGCCGATCGCTGCCGGCCCGTTGGTCGGCCAACCCGCCGAATAACCCTGCCAGAGCAGCTCGTTGGTCATCACCCCGCGGCCTTCGCCACTGAGCCAGGACAGACCCAGGTTGCGGGTGTAGAACAGCGCACCGAAGAAGGCGCCGAAGAACATCACTTCGGAGAAGATGAACCAGATCATCCCCATCCGGAATGATCCATCCACCTGGTGGTTGTAGTTGCCGGCCTGCGATTCGCGCACCACGTCGCTGAACCACCAGAACAAGGTCAGCACCAGCATCGCCACGCCGATGTAGAAGGTCCAGCGCCCCCAGCTGGCATCGTTGAGCCAGCTGGCCACGCCGACCATCGTCACCATCATCGCGATGGAACCGACGAACGGCCACTTGCTCTGGGCCGGGACGAAGTACACGTTGGCGTCGGTAGGTGTCTGGGCCATGGTCGGTATCCGGGTCAGGGAGCAGCGTGGGCGCCTGCCGAGGCAGCGGCGGGAGCCAGCCGATCGGACAACGCATCGTTGCGGTAGAAGGTGTAGGACAAGGTGATCGTCCTGATCTCGGGCGGCAGGTCCGGATCGACGATGAAGCGCACCGGCATGTCGCGCTTCTCGCCGGCCTGCAGCGTCTGCGCGGTGAAGCAGAAGCACTCGGTCTTGCTGAAGAACCCTGACGCCCGCGCCGGTGCCACCGAAGGCACCGCGCTGCCGACCACGGCCTGCTGGCTGTCGTTGCGGGCGAAGTACAGCGCTTCGTTGAGCTCGCCGGGCACCACGTCCATGGTCAACTGTTCGGGATGGAACGACCATGGCAGCCGTGAGTTGACGCCACCATCGAATTCCACCCGCACGGTGCGCTTGCCGGATGCAGCCCCGGTACTGGCCTCGCTGCCCGGCCCGCGCTCCAGGCGCACGCCGAACACTTTCTCGCAGGCAATGCGGTACAGCGGCACCAGCGAGAACGTCAGCAGGAACACCACCACCGCCACCCCGATCAGGCGCGGCAGCCCGGCGCTGCGTGACGTCGCGGTGGCCGGCGTCCCGCTCATCGCCCCATCACCCCGCTGAGGATGAAGCCGACATAGACCAGCACGGCCACCGCGCCCACCCACATCGCGGTGCGGCGCGCACGTTGCCGGCGCAGGGCCATTTCGTCGCTGTCGATGGCGGGGCTCTCCTCATGCATGTCGCACCTCAATGGCCGATGTCGTCGTGGGCCAGGTCACCCGGGCGGATGGTCGGCGGCGTGGTGAAGGTATGCGCCGGGGCCGGCGACGGCAGCGTCCACTCCAGACCGCGCGCGCCCTCCCATGAGCGGGCCTCGGCCTTCTCGCCGTTGCGCAGCGAAGACAGCAGGATCGCGGCCATCATGAACGGCGTGGCGAACATGCCGAATGCACCGATCGAGCTGATCAGGTTCCAGTCGGCGAAGGCCACGCTGTAGTCGGGAATGCGGCGCGGCATGCCGGCCAGACCGAGGAAATGCTGCGGGAAGAACAGCAGGTTGACGAATACGATCGACCACCAGAAGTGCACCTTGGCCCACGTCTCGCTGTACATGCGCCCGGTCCACTTCGGCCACCAGTAGTACACCGCCGCGATCAGCGCGAACACCGCGCCGGTCACCAGCACGTAGTGGAAGTGGGCCACCACGAAGTAGGTGTCGTGGTACTGGAAGTCAGCCGCCACGATGGCCAGCATCAGGCCGGAGAAGCCGCCGATGGTGAACAGGATGACGAAGGCCACCGACCACAGCATCGGCGCTTCGAAGGTGAGCGAGCCGCGCCACATCGTGCTGACCCAGTTGAACACCTTCACCCCGGTCGGGATCGAGATCAGCATGGTGGCGAACATGAAGTAGATCTCGCCGCCCAACGGCATGCCCACGGTGAACATGTGGTGCGCCCAGACGATGAACGACAGGAACGCGATCGCCGCGGTGGCGTACACCATCGCCTGGTAGCCAAACAAGGGTTTGCGGCTGAAGGTCGGGATGATCTCGCTGACCACGCCGAAGGCGGGCAGGATCATGATGTAGACCTCGGGATGGCCGAAGAACCAGAAGATGTGCTGGAACATCACCGGGTCGCCACCACCGGCCGCGTTGAAGAAGCTGGTGCCGAAGAACTTGTCGGTCAGCAGCATCGTCACCGCACCGGCCAGCACCGGCATCACTGCGATCAGCAGGAACGCGGTAATCAACCACGCCCAGCAGAAGATCGGCATCTTCAGCAGGTCGATGCCCGGCGCGCGCATGTTCAGCACGGTGGCGATGATGTTGATCGCGCCCATGATCGAACTGATGCCGGCCACGTGGATGGCGAACACGGTGAAGGCGACGTTGTAGCCGCCCTGCAGCGACAGCGGCGGATACAGCGTCCAGCCACCGGCCGGCGCACCGCCGGGCAGCAGGAAGGTCAGCAACAGCAGGCTGAAGGCCACCGGCAACAGCCAGAACGACCAGTTGTTCATGCGTGGCAGCGCCATGTCCGGCGCACCGATCTGCAGCGGGATCATCCAGTTGGCCAGGCCGACGAACGCCGGCATCACGCCGCCGAAGATCATCACCAGCGCATGCACGGTGGTCAGCTGGTTGAAGATTTCCGGACGGATGTACTGGATGCCGGGCTGGGCCAGTTCCAGTCGGATCAGCACGCTCATGAACGCGCCGATGACGAACATGATGAAGCTGAAACCCAGGTACAGCGTGCCGATGTCCTTGTGGTTGGTCGAGAAGAACCAACGCTCGAAGAAGCTCTGCGGGTGATGGTGATCGTCGTGCCCAACTGCCGAGTGCGCCATTGCAAAACACCTCTCAGGATCGGTTGTCGCCGCGGCCGCGATACGGCCGCAGACAGTTACATCAGGCTCCGCTGGCCTCGGCGGCAGCCGGTGCTGCCGGCTGCGCCGGCGCTTCACTGGCAGGTGCGGCAGGTTCGGCGGGCGCGGCAGGCGTCACCGGTGCAGGCGCCGGTTTACGCTGCGCCAGCCACTGCTTGAAGTCTTCCTTGGACACCGCCTCGACCACGATCGGCATGAAGCCATGGTCCTTGCCGCACAGCTCGGCACACTGGCCGCGGTAGACACCGGGCTGTTCGATGCTGGTCCAGGCTTCGTTGATGAATCCGGGGATCGCATCCTGCTTCCAGCCCAGCGCCGGCACCCACCAGGCGTGGATCACGTCGTCGGAGGTGATGACGAAGCGCACCTTGGTATCGACCGGCAGTACCAGCCGGTTGTCCACGTCCAGCAGGTAGTGCGGATGGCTCTCGCGGGTCGGCACCTTGCCACTCTGCCGCATGCGGTCGGACTCGCGGTCCAGGCGGCTGGTGAAGGTGACGTTCTCGCCCAGGTACTCGTACTTCCACATCCACTGGTAGCCGGTGACCTTCACCGTCATCTCGGCATCGCGGGTGTCGTACATCTTGATCAGGTTGGCCGTGGCCGGCCAGGCCATCACCACCAGGATGATCACCGGGATCACCGTCCAGATCACCTCGGCCTTGGTGTTGTGGCTGAAGGTAGCGGCGACCGCGCCCTTGGATTTTCGGAACTTGAACATGGCATAGGCCATGGCACCGAACACGATCACGCCGATCACCGTACAGACAATCAACGAAAGATTGTTCGATTCCCAGGCCAGGCGCGAGGTCTGGGTCACCCCCTTGCCCATGTTCAGCTGCCACGGCTTTGGATCGGCCGCCTGGGCCAGCGCCGTCCCCGGCATCGACAGCAGGGCCCCCATCGCGGCGGCCATTGCAACGCACTTCGTGCCCCACCCTCTGCTTTGCTTCATTGCCTAGACCCTTAGCGTCGTCGGTTGCCGCCATCGCTGGCGGCGAGCAAATCTTCAAGCGTTTCAACAAGCGTTTGACGTTCGGCCGGCGCGAGGAAACTCCCCACCTCCACCTGCCGGCCGCTGGATGCCAGCCGGACCCTCTCATCATCGGTGAGCAGGCGCACCCAGTGAGGGTGGGCCCGGAACACCGGCGATCCACCGGGTACGGGAATGACCTCCACGTACGCCGGCACGACCCGGATCTCCTCCTGCCGTTCACCGCTGCGCCACAACGCGCGCAACGCGGCTGCCAGCAGCAGGCTGTACAGCAGCGCGAACACGGGGGCGAATGCATTGCCGGCCAACCACCCGAGGGCGGACACCAGCCACATCGCTCCCGACAACACAGCAAACAACAGGACGAACTGCCGGGCATCGAGCGCCCGTGGGGGACGCAGTCGCAGCTGCGTACCTGATCCATCTGGAGCTGTCAGCACCTCGATCATGTCGCAACCGCGTTCCTGCCGCGGGAAACGTCTCGATGGTAGCCCCGCCCTCTCGCCAGTAGCAAGGGTGCATTCACACTTTTTCCGATGCTGCAACACAGCATGACCCCGGCAATGCATATGACGAATTCAGCACAAATAATGCCGCGCTTGCTGAACACGCTGAACCCACCACCGCTAGGGGCTATCAGCCCTTAACGAAGGGGACTTCAGGGCACTTCCACAAGGCGCAAAAATGATTAAAATCGCCAAGTTTTCCATTGGCCGGACCGGCATGAACGCACCCTCCTCTCTCCCTGCTGCCGGCGACGCTCTGCGTTCCCCGGCGCTGCTGTCGCCGGAACTGCCGGCGTCCCCCAACCCGTTCCGCCAGGCCATCACCGATGGCTGGCTGAAGGACGAGGCCAGCCACGTCCGCGAGCTGCTGGCGCAGGCCCGCCTGCCCGCCGAGGAACAGGCCAAGGTGCAGGCGCTGGCGGCCGATCTGGTCGGCCGCGTGCGCGTGCGCGCCAAGGACCAGGGCGCGATCGAAGCCTTCATGCGCCAGTACGATCTGGGCAGCGAGGAAGGCGTACTGCTGATGTGCGTGGCCGAGGCGCTGCTGCGCATTCCGGACCAGGACACCGCCGACAAACTGATCCGCGACAAGCTGGCCGATGCCGACTGGGAAAAGCATCTGGGCGGCAGCGACTCGGTGCTGGTCAACGCCTCGACCTGGGGCCTGATGCTGACCGGCAAGCTGGTGCAGATGAACGACGCCACCCGCGCCGATGCCCCCAGCGCCTTCAAGCGCCTGGTCGGCCGCGTGGGTGAGCCGGTGGTGCGCCTGGCCGTGCGTCAGGCGATGAAGATCATGGGCCACCAGTTCGTCATGGGCCGCACCATCAGCGAAGCGCTGTCGCGCTCGCACAAGGGCGACAACGCGAACTACCGCTACTCCTTCGACATGCTCGGCGAAGGCGCGCTGACCATGAAGGACGCGCTGCGCTACCTGGAAGACTACCGTCGTGCGATCCACGCCATCGGCGGCGATCACAAGGCACGTGGCGGCCGCCTGGACGGCGACGTCAACAACGCCCCGGGCATCTCCATCAAGCTGTCGGCGCTGTACCCGCGCTACGAGCATGCCAAGCGCGAGCGCGTGCTGACCGACCTGGTGCCGGGCGTGCTGGAACTGGCGCAGCTGGCGAAGAGCTACGGCATCGGCTGCACCGTCGACGCCGAAGAGTCCGACCGCCTGGAACTGTCGCTGGACATCATCGAGCAGGTGTTCGGCGATGCCTCGTTGGCCGGCTGGGATGGCTTCGGCGTGGTCGTGCAGGCCTACCAGAAGCGCACCCCGTACACGATCGACCACCTGGCCGACATGGCGCGCCGCGCCGGTCGCCGCCTGCAGGTGCGCCTGGTCAAGGGCGCCTACTGGGACGCCGAGATCAAGCGCGCGCAGATCGAAGGCTATCCGGGCTACCCGGTGTTCACCCGCAAGCAGAACACCGACGTGTCCTACCTGGCGTGTGCCAAGCGCCTGTTCACCCATGCCGACGCGATCTACCCGATGTTCGCCACGCACAACGCGCACACCATCGCCGCGGTGCGCAGCATTGCCAATGGCGGTGTGTACGAGCACCAGAAGCTGCACGGCATGGGCGATGACCTGTACGCCGAAGTGGTGCCGGCCGATCGCTTGAACCTGCCCTGCCGCGTGTACGCACCGGTGGGTTCGCATGAAGACCTGCTGCCGTACCTGGTGCGCCGCCTGCTGGAAAACGGCGCCAACTCCAGCTTCGTCAACCGCATCACCGACGAGCGCGTGCCGATCGCCGACCTGATCCGCGATCCGGTCGAGATGGTCGCCTCGTTCGAATCGATTCCGCATCCCAAGATCCCGCTGCCGGTTGACCTGCTGCGCAGCCAGAACCACGACAGGAAGAACTCCATGGGCGCCAACCTCGCCAACGACAACGAACTGCGCGCCCTGGCCGAGCAGCTCAACGCCGCCGTCAAGCCGTGGTCGGCCGCGCCGCTGGTGCCGGGTGCAAACCCGGCCGGCGCCACGCAGCCGGTGACCAACCCGGCCGACACCCGCGAAGTGGTTGGCCAGTGGCTGGCCGCCGATGCCGCCACCGTGCAGAAGGCCTTGGCCAACGCCGTGGCCGCGCAGCCGGCCTGGAACCGCACCCCGGCCGCCAGCCGCGCCGCCATCCTCGAACATGCCGCCGACCAGCTGGAAGCACGCATGCCGGAGTTCATGGCGCTGTGCGTGAAGGAAGCCGGCAAGAGCCTGCCCGACGGCATCGCCGAAGTACGCGAGGCCGTGGATTTCCTGCGCTACTACGCCAAGCAGGCGCGCGAGCAGTTCAGCCACGCGGAGAAGCTGCCGAGCCCGACCGGTGAATCCAACGAGCTGCAGCTGCACGGCCGTGGCGTGTTCGTCTGCATCAGCCCGTGGAACTTCCCGCTGGCGATCTTCCTGGGCCAGGTGGCCGCTGCACTCGCCGCCGGCAACAGCGTCATCGCCAAGCCGGCCGAGCAGACCAACCTGATCGGTTACTACGCGGTGAAGCTGCTGCACGACGCCGGCGTGCCGGCCGAGGTGGTGCAGTTCCTGCCGGGCGACGGTGCCACCGTCGGTGCCGCGCTGACCGCCGACCCGCGCGTGGCCGGCGTGGCCTTCACCGGCTCCACCGATACCGCCCGTGCGATCAACCGCGCGATGGCCGCACGTGACGCCGCCATCGGCGTGCTGATTGCCGAGACCGGTGGCCAGAACGCCTTCATCGCCGACTCCTCGGCACTGCCGGAACAGCTGGTCAAGGACGCGATCGGTTCGGCCTTCACCTCCGCCGGCCAGCGCTGTTCAGCCGCGCGCGTGCTGTTCGTGCAGAACGACATCGCCGACAAGGTGATGACCATGCTGGCTGGCGCGATGAAGGAACTGAAGGTCGGCAACCCCGGTTTGCTGTCCACCGACGTCGGCCCGGTGATCGACGCCGACGCGCTGCAGATCCTGCAGGACCACGCCGTGCGCATGGACCGCGAAGCACGCCTGATCGCCGCCGCCGAACTGTCCGCCGAAGCGGCCAACGGCACCTTCTTCGCACCGCGCGCGTATGAGCTGAAGGACCTGGGCCAGCTGCAGAAGGAAGTGTTCGGTCCGGTCCTGCACGTGATCCGCTGGAAGGGCGACCAGCTCGACACGGTGATCGACCAGATCAACGCCACCGGCTACGGCCTGACCCTGGGCGTGCATTCGCGCATCGACGAGACCGTCGACCGCATCAGCAACGGCGTCCACGTCGGCAACGTCTACGTCAACCGCAACCAGATCGGTGCGGTGGTCGGCGTGCAGCCGTTCGGCGGCCAGGGCCTGTCCGGCACCGGTCCGAAGGCCGGCGGCCCGCACTACCTGCTGCGCTTCGCCACCGAAAAGACGGTGACGGTGAACACCACCGCCGCCGGTGGCAACGCCTCGCTGCTGACCCTGGGCGACTGATCGCCCGGTTGATGCGGTAAACGAAAAACCCCGCGAAAGCGGGGTTTTTTGTGCCTCTGTTTCATGTAGAACCGAGCCCATGCTCGGCTTGTACGGTGCAGCCGAGCATGGGCTCGGCGCTACAGTGTTTCAGGCGCCGTGCCGGCCTCATCCCGCATCAGGTTGCGCCAGTGGCGCAACGCCACCAGTGCGTTGATCCAGAAGCCCACGTACAGGATCGAGGTCAGGTGCAGGCCACGGCTGTAGTACAGCGGCACCGCAACGGTGTTCACCAGCAGCCACACCCACCACGATTCCAGCTTGCGCCGCATCATCAGGATCTGCGCGATCACGCTCAGCACCAGCACCGCCGAATCGATGTAGGGCGCGTAGGCGTTGGTCAGGCGGGTCAGCATCCAGCCGTAGCCGAAGGTCGCCACCACCGCCAGCGGCGCCAGCCAGGCCCATGCACGCGGCCGCAGCGAGGTGATCGGCAGCGGCGCACCATGGTCGCCGCGCAGCCACTGCCACCAGCCCAGCACGCTGATGGCAATGAAGAAGAACTGCAGCACCATGTCCGCGTACAGATGCGAGCGCTCGAACACCGCGGCAAACAGCGCGCAGCCGACAATGCCCAGCCACCAGGTGTGCACGTTGTTGCGGCCGGCCAGCAGGATCGAGCCAGCGACGGCGATGTTGGCAGCCAGCTCCAGCTGGAAGTTCGGATCGGACAGGTTCATGGCGCGATTGTCGCGTAGATCCGTGCCTTGCGTCGTCGGCCCAGTAGATCCACGCCATGCGTGGATGGAAATCAAGGCCGCGCGCGCACCAATAACCGCTGGCTCTCTCCGCTTCCCCAACGTCCTGCCTGCAGGCCGGTTGAAGAGAGCAAAGGCGCAAGCCAGTCAGGCGGAACGATGTCCCAGATCACGCCATCGAACGGATGCGGCCATGGCGTTCCCTGAGGATTCGGCGAATGCAGGAACAACGCACTCTGACCGGTATCCGGCACCAGCGTCACCCAACACTGCACATGCTCCCGCCCGCTCGACGCAACCCGTTCAAGCAGCCGCAGGAGCCCTGCGGCAACGGCGATGCGATCACTGATATGGCGATTGCCGCGCCCCATCCAGTCAAGATGGGTGTGCCAGTAGTCGAACCATTCCGACTCCAGCACGCGATCCAGAGTCGCGTTCGCCTTGGCCTCTTCCCGAGCCCAGTATCGGATCATCCGCTTCTGGTAGCGACGATCAACCATTTCGTATTCGCCTGTACTGCATGAACCCCGGCAAGGTAGCAGGCACTCCCAAAACAGGCACGAGCCGGAAGCGTCATCCCCACAAGAAAGAAGGCCCCGCTTGCGCGGGGCCCTCCGGGTACTGCGTCAGGCCGAGGCCTGGATCAGAACTTGTACTGGAACGAAGCAGCCAGCACGTCGCCACGGACCTTGTACTTGCCCGACAGCGAGTTGCCCTGGTTGGCGGTGGTCGCACGCACGTTCACGTTCGGATCGCTGGTGAACAGGTGGGTGTAGCCGAAGTTGTACTCAGTGTTTGCCGACGGGGTCCAGCCCACACCCAGCGACAGCCACTTGCGGCTGGTATCCGGCACGCGCACGTCGCGGTGGGCGTCGGTGGTCGGGGTCTGGTCCAGTGCAACACCACCGCGCAGGGTGACGGTGTCGCTCAGCTTGTAGTCGGCGCCCAGCGACACGAAGGTGGTGTCGCGGTAGCCGAAGTCCAGGACCGAATCCGCCTGCGGCGAAGCGTAGTCGACGGTGACGCTGTCAAAGGCGGTCGACCAGGCGGTACGGGTCACATCGCCCATTACGGTCCAGCGATCGTTGACCTTGTGGGTCACGCTCAGGGTGGCCGAGGCCGGCATGGTCACCGTGGCCTTGCCGCTGGTGTCCATGAACCAACCGCGGGTACGCGGCGAGTTGGTCAGCAGCGAACGGGCGCGGTCGGCGCCGCTGAAGGTCGCATCACCACCGGTGATCTTGTGCTCGACCTTGGAACGGTAGCTCAGGCCGATGTGGGTGTTCTCGTCGATCGAGAACAGGCCACCGACGGTCCAGCCCACGGCATTGTTGTCACCCTCGATCTTCAGGGTGCCATCCGCGCTGCCCGGGGCGAAGCCCGGAGCGCCGGCGCCGGCAAGGATGCTGCCGTAGTCGACGGCGTTGCTCAGCTCGATGGTCAGGTGCTCGACGAACACCGACGCGCCGAAGGACACGTACGGGTTGACGTCATACGACGCGGCGAAGCCGAGGTCGATGGCCTTCAGATCGGTCTTCAGGCCGCTGTAACGACCGACCCAACCGTTGTCGTATTCGGTCTTGAAGCCGAACGGTGCGGTCAGCGACACACCGAAGTGGGCCTTCTCGCCGATCGGCATGTGGAAGTACGCGGCCGGAACCGGGGCGATCATGCCGGCGTCGCCGCCGTCACCGCCGCTCTGCGGGCGACCTGCCGCATTGCGGCCCTGGCCCTTGAACTCGGCCTTGAAGCTGATGGCGCTGACGTCGCCCTGGATCATGGTGCCGTCCAGCTGGCGCATGCCGGCCGGGTTGACGGCGATGATGGAGGCGTCGCCCTCGGCGCTGCCGGAACCGGCGAACGCGCGGCCGAGGCCCTTGGCGCTGTTTTCCTTCAGCTGGAAGGCGGCAGCGTTGGCATCGGCGGCAGCCAGCGCACCGGCAACGCCGACGGCCAGCAGGGTCAGTCGGGCAATGGTGGAAGCGGTTTGCATCGTAGTTCTCTCTCCGGTAAGCGGTGATGGTGCTCTGAGTGCGCCTGCGCCCGGCAGGCCTTGGGGCCCTTCGGAGCGCGCCGGATTCCCCTCCCGACATACGACGCCGTATGCGAGTATTACCCAGAGCTGTTAATGAAACAATAACAGCGCAGGCGCTTTTTTCGTCTCAAAAGCTGAACAGGACAAATCCCGCCGCAGGCGCCCGCACGCTAGGCTATTGCCCATGTTCGTCTCCCTCCCGTCGCGCAAGAAGGCGGCCCTGCGCTGGGCCACGCCCGTGCTGTTTGCGGCACTGTGGCTGGCGTTCCTGTGGTCGATTTCGCGCCCGGACGACGCCCGGGGCAGTCTCTGGCTGGACTGGGGCGCCCTGTCCACCGGCCTGACCCACCCGCTGGACTGGTGGGCGACCCTGCAGGACGGCAGCGTGCTGCGCCTGTTCACCGCCCTGTTCCTGCACGCGGACTGGTCGCACCTGCTGGGCAACCTGGTGTTCCTGCTGATCTTCGGCCTGCCCGCCGAACGGGTGCTGGGCCCGTGGCGCCTGCTGCTGCTGTTCCTGGTCGGCGGCGCGGTGTCCAATCTGGTCGCGATCTACACCATGGGCAGCCCGGACCAGATCATCATCGGTGCCAGCGGCGCGGTGTCGGCGCTGATCGGTGCCTACCTGGCGCTGTTCCCGGGCGCCCGGCTGGGCGTGGTGATCCCACTGGGCCTGTTCCTGGAGTTCGTGCGTGCCCCGGCTTACCTGCTGATCGGCGTCTGGGCCGCACTGCAGGTGGTGTTCGCCCACATCGGCCCGAGCTTCGGCATGGTCGCCTGGTGGGCACACATCGGCGGCTTCATGTTCGGCCTGGTGTACGGGGTCTACGTGCGCGCGGCGATCGCGCGCAAGCTGCGCAAGCGCCACGGGTTCTGACAGGTCCGGTAGTGCCGGCCGCCGGCCGGCTCCACGCTCCATTGCTACCGCCCCGGGGCGATACCGGGCCGGAATCGATTTCGCCGGGCATGGCCCGGCGCTACCTCAGGGCTTGGCCGGGACCGGTGCGGGCTTTGCTTCCGGCTTTGCTTCCGGCTTTGCTTCCGGCTTGACCTGCGGCTTTGCGGCCTCCGCTTTCGCAGCCTTGGCCGCAGCGGCCTTGGCGGCCTCTGCCTTCAACCGTGCAGCCACCGAACCCGGGTTCTTCAGCTCGGCAAGCGCGTCGTTGATCGGGCCATCGCCCGGCAGTACCGCACCGGCGTGGTAACCCTCGGTGCCTTCGTCGTCGCCACGCAGATGGCCCGGCAGGGTCGCTTCGCTGTAGTCGCTCAGGCTGGCGGGCAGGGCATCCTCTTCCGGGCGCGCGGCAGGCTTCAGTTCGACCTCCGGCACGATGCCGGTGGCCTGGATCGACTTGCCGCTGGGCGTGTAATAACGCGCGGTGGTGAGCTTCACCGAATCGCCGTTGTCCAGCGGCAGCACGGTCTGCACCGAGCCCTTGCCGAAGGTGCGGCTGCCGATCACGCGCGCACGCTTGTTGTCGCGCAGCGCGCCGGCCAGCACTTCCGACGCACTGGCCGAACCGGCATCGACCAGCACCATCACCGGTGCACCCTTCAACAGGTCGCCCGGCGTTGCATCGAAGCGTGCATCGCTGATGCTGATGCGGCCACGGGTGCTGACGATGTTGCCCTTGTCGAGCAGGTCATCGGCGACCTGTACGGCGGCGGTCAACAGGCCACCCGGGTTGCTGCGCAGATCCAGTACCAGGCCCTTGAGCTGACCACCGGACTGCTTCTGCAGCTGCTGCACATGCTTCTGGAAATCCGAGCCGGTGTCGGCCTGGAACGTGCTCAGACGGATGTAGCCGTAGCCCGGCTCCAGCAGGCGGCTGCGCACGCTGGTCACGCGGATGGTCTGGCGGGTGAGGCTGACATCGAACGGCTTGGGCTTGCCTTCGCGCACGATGGTCAGCACCACCTTGCTGCCAGCAGCGCCTCGCAGCGGTTCGCTGGCGTCGATCTTGCTGATCGGCTTGCCGTCGATGGCGATGATCAGATCACCGGCAAGGATGCCGGCCTTCGCCGCAGGCGTGTCGTCGATCGGCGAGATCACCTTCATGCTGGCGTTGTCCGGCTGCTGCTGCAGTTCCACGCCGATGCCTTCATAGGCGCCGCTGGCCTGCTCGTCGAAGGCCTGCGCGTCTTCCTTGTTGAAATAGGTGCTGTGCGGATCAAGGTCGAGCAGCAGCCCGCGCACCGCCGACTGCATCAGCTTCTTGTCATCGACCGGATCGACGTAGGCGGCGCGAACCGCGTTGTAGACCGCCACGAAACGACGGATGTCTTCCAGCGGCACCTTCGAGGTCACCGCCTCCTCGCTGTTCGCCGCCTGCCCGCTGGTTTCCTGGCTCGGGGCGGGCGCGGTCTGCTGCGCCCAGGACAGCGCTGGCAACAGAGCCAGCAAGAGGGTGGCGGTACGGGCTGCGCGCATGGATCACTCCTGTCGACGATGGCATCGTGCCCAAGGCACATGCACCGATTATGCGCGAAGCGTGGCTAAATTCCCGTTGAATCCAGCGGCGTGCGGCCAGCCGGAATTCAGCGCCGCTGCAGCCAGCTGTCCGGGTTGACCGGCTGCCCGCCACGACGCAGCTCGAAGTACAGCGCGGTGACGCCCTGGCCGCCGGAGTTACCGACCTTGGCCACCGCGTCGCCACGGCTGACCCGGGCACCGGCATCCTTGAGCAGGGTGTCGTTGTGCGCGTAGAGGCTCATGTAGCCGTTGCCGTGGTCGACGATCAGGATCATGCCGTAGCCGGTCATCCAGTCGGAGAACACCACGGTGCCATCGGCCACGGCAGTAACGGTGCTGCCCGCCGGCGCGCCGATCAGGACGCCGTTGCTGGTGCGCCCATCAGGCAGCTTGCCGCCATAGCGCGCCAGCAGATTGCCGGACAACGGCCAGCCCAGGCCACCGACCTTCGGCGCAGGCGCCGAGGCCACTGCAGGCGGAACCTTGGTGGGCGGCGGCGGCCGCCCCTGTGCTGCGGCCTGGCGTGCGGCACGTTCGGCCGCGGCCTTCTCTGCCGCGGCACGACGCGCTGCGGCTCGGCGCTCTGCTTCGGCGCGGGCAGCAGCAGCACGCAGGTTGGCCAGCAGCGTTTCCAGCGCCTTGGCATCCTGGCCCAGCGCCTGTTCCTTCTCACGCTGGTCCTTGAAGCGCTCGTCCAGCGAGGCCACGGTCTTTGCGCGATCGCGACGGTCGGCTTCCAGCGCCGCAGCCTGCTGCTTCTGGTCCTGCTGTGCACCCTGCAGCTTCTGCTTGCGCTGGGCGATCTGCGCCTGCAGCGCTTCCAGTTCCTTCAGGTCGGCGGTCAGCATGGTGATGCGCTGCGCGCGTTCGCGCTGCAGGTAGCGATGGTAGGCCAAGGCGCGGTTGGCATCGGCCACGGTGTCCTGGGACAACAGCAGCTTCAGCGGTGCATGGTTGCCCAACTGATACGCCGCGCGCAGCAGCCCGGCCAGCTCGCGGTGCTGCTGGGCCAGGTTGGCCTGCAGGGTGCTGCGGCGCTGCTCGGCTTCGGCCAAGGCGTGGCCCTGCTCGCGCAGCGCGGTTTCGGTCTGCGCCAGCACACGGCCGGTGCGGGCTACCTTCTCATCCGCCTCGCGCAGCTGTTGCGAGGCCTGCCCCCGCTGTCCTTCAATCTGCCGGCGTTCCTGCGCCACGCCTTTCAGTTCGCTGCGCAGCTTCTGCAGCTTGCGTTCGGCCTCGCGCGTGGTCTGCGCAGCCCCGGGCAGCGGCAGGGCCAGCGCCAATGCCAGCCCCAACAGCAGGCAGCGCCCGCCGCGTTGGGCGGCGATGTGATGTCGGCGTGATGGGAAGGCGTTGTCGCGCAAGGGCTTTCCAGTGACTTCAGGCAGTTGCAGGGGGTACCGGGGAATGGTGACATCTCCGCACGCGGCCTGCCAGCCGCACATCCATCGAGGTCCCCATGAAAACTCTTTCCATTCCGCTGCTGTTGGGCGTGCTGCTGGCCACCGGGCCGGTTGCGGCCCAGGAAGACATCAGCAAGGTCAACGGCAGCATCAGCGCAAACGCCGGCCAGCGCTACGGCAAGCTGGACACGGTCAACGGCGGCATCCGTGTGGGCGAAGGCGTCGAGACCGGCAGCATCGACACCGTCAACGGCGGGGTGAAGGTTGCCGACCGCGCACGCACCGGCAAGATCGAAACGGTCAACGGCGGTGTACGCCTGGGCCGCGAAGTGATTGCCCGCGGCAGTGTCAGCACCGTCAACGGCAGCATCTTCACCGATCGCGGCAGCCAGATCGAAGGCGGTGTCGAGACCGTGAACGGCGGCATCGGCCTGGTCGAGAGCCGCGTTGGCAACGATGTCGAGACTGTGAACGGTGACATCACCGTCGGCATCGGTTCGCAGGTGAACGGTGGCGTGCACGTGCGCAAGCCGAACTTCAGTGTCTCGCTCACCGCCAGCCGCAAGCCACGCGTGATCATTGGCCCGAACGCCGTGGTCAACGGCCCGTTGCAGTTCGAGCGGGAGGTGGTGCTGTACGTGCATCGCACCGCCCGTATCGGCCCGGTCACCGGCGCCGAGCCGATCCCGTTCGACACCGAAACCGCTCCGGCGGATTGAGCGCACCGAGCCTAGCGGTTCGGTGATACTCGCTGTTAACGGTCGTGCATGAGGTGCGGCCGCCCTCTGTTTTCCAGGAACCGACGATGCCCCGCAAACTCCTCCTGTGCCTGGCCGCCGCGGCCGCGCTCAGCGCCTGCAAAGGCGAAGACACCCCGGCGCCCGCGCCGGCCACCGACACTGCTGCTGCCAAGCCCGCCGCCCATTCGTTCTCGCCTGAGATCAACGCCGGCGATTTCGCCGAGATGGTCAAGACCCTGGCCTCGGATGAATTCGAAGGCCGCGCGCCGGGCAGCAAGGGCGAAGAGCTGACGGTCAACTACATCCGCGACCAGATGCAGCGCATCGGCCTGCAGCCCGGCAACGGTGACAGCTGGTTCCAGGACGTGCCGATGACCGAGACCACGGCCGATGAAGCGACCGTGCTGAAGATCACCCAGGGCGGCAAGACCACCGAGCTGAAGTTCGGCACCGACATGGTGGTGGGTACCCGTACCGGCCAGGCCGAGGTGAAGGTCGATGCCAGCGACCTGGTGTTCGTGGGCTACGGCGTCGATGCGCCGGAGCAGAAGTGGAACGATTACGCCGGCCAGGACTGGAAGGGCAAGACGGTCGTCATGTTCGTCAATGATCCGGGCTTCCACGTCGATGACGCCAAGCTGTTCGACGGCAAGCGCATGACCTACTACGGCCGCTGGACCTACAAGTTCGAGGAAGCCGCTCGCAAGGGCGCTGCCGCTGCGCTGATCGTTCACGACACCGCGGGCGCTTCCTATGGCTGGGACGTGGTGAAGAACTCCTGGGCCGGCCCGCAGTACGACCTGCCGGCCAAGGATGATCCGGAAGCCCGCATCCCGGTGCAGGGCTGGCTGAGTGCGGAGGCTGCCAAGGCGCTGTTCGCCGGTGCCGGCCTGGACCTGGCGCAGGCCTACAAGGACGCCAGCAAGCGCGGCTTCAAGCCGGTGCCGTTGAAGGCCACCGCCGCAGTCGATCTGAAGAGCCAGATCGCGCAGAAGCAGTCACGCAACGTGGTGGGCGTGCTGCCGGGCAGCAAGCGTGCCGACGAAGCCGTGCTGTACATGGCGCACTGGGATCACCTGGGCAAGCATGAGGGTGAGACCGGCGACAACATCTACAACGGGGCGGTCGACAACGCGACCGGCGTGGCCGGCATCCTCGAGGTGGCCGAAGCAATGACCCACCAGCAGCCGAAGCCGGAACGTTCGGTGGTGTTCCTGGCGGTAACCCTGGAAGAATCCGGCCTGCTGGGTTCGAAGTACTACGTCGCCCATCCGACCTTCCCGCTGGACAAGATCGCGGGCGTGATCAATATCGATGCGATGTCCGTGGCAGGCCGTGCGAAGGACGTGACGGTCACCGGTTTCGGTAGCTCGGAGCTGGAGGACATCCTCAAGCCGCTGGCCGCCGCCCAGGACCGTACGCTGCACGGTGAGACCTCGGTGCAGAGCGGCTTCTACTTCCGTTCCGACCACTTCAACTTCGCCAAGGCCGGCGTGCCGGCCCTGTACGCCGATGGCGGCGAGGACCTGCGCGACGGTGGCGTGGAGGCCGGCCGCAAGGCTGCGGCCGACTACGGCGCCAACCGCTACCACGGCCCGAAGGACGAGTTCGATGCAGCCACCTGGAAGCTGGACGGCACGGTCGAGGACCTGCAGCTGATGTATGGCGTAGGCAAGGAGCTGGCCGGCGGCGATCGTTGGCCGAACTGGTATGCAGGCAACCCGTTCAAGGCGGCCCGCGATGCGATGATGAAGGACAAGACACCGGCCGCAGCAAAGTAGAGTCGAGCCAGGCTCGACTGAACATCGTTGAGGTCAAAGCGGCGCCCCTTGGGGCGCCGTTTTTTTGCGTGCAATCGCATTGCAGTTGTAGCTGCCAACCTTGGTTGGCGTGTTGGTTCCCTGCGGAGAGCATCCACGCATGGCATGGATCTACTGTTGGTCCGCCTGCCCTTGGTAGTTGCCAACCTTGGTTGGCATGTTGGTTTCCTGCGGAGAGCATCCACGCATGGCGTGGATCTACCGGGGGACCGCCAGCGGCCGATATTACCCCTGGTTTCCCGCGCACAAAGAAAAACCCCGCTGCGTGAGCAGCGGGGTTTTGGGTGTAAACCCTGGCGATGACCTACTCTCGCATGG
>NZ_SRHZ01000069.1 GCF_004684085.1 Stenotrophomonas maltophilia | reverse complement strand
TACCGTGGGGGCCACGGCCATTCCCGGTAGCGCCGGGCCATGCCCGGCGGAGAGCACGCCCCCACATGCGGCGCTATCGCAGCGGCCTTCGATCAGGGAGAATCGACCGGTCCCTTCCAGCCGACGGGACGTCCTCACAACCCGCCGACTGGAGAGCGCGCGCGTGGAAGCTACCGTACATTTCATCAACAGCATCATCTGGAGCAAGGCACTGATCTTCATGTGCCTGGCCGCCGGCCTGTTTTTCAGCCTGCGCACCCGCTTCATGCAGATCCGTGGCTTCGTCGAGATGTGCCGCCTCACCGTATCGGGCGAGAAGTCCGAGGCCGGCGTGTCCTCGTTCCAGGCGCTGGCCATGTCGATGGCCGGGCGCATGGGCATCGGCAACATCGCCGGCGTGGCCACCGCCATCGCCTTCGGCGGCCCCGGCGCGATCTTCTGGATGTGGGTGATGGGCTTCCTCGGCGCGTCCACCTCGTATGTGGAATGCACCCTGGCGCAGATCTACAAGACCAAGGATGCCGAAGGCCGCTACCGCGGTGGCCCGGCCTACTACATCGAAAAAGCGATGGGCCTGAAGTGGTATGCCATGGCCTTCGCCATCGCCACGATCATTGCCGCCGGTTTCCTGATGCCGGGCGTGCAGGCCAATGCCATCGCCGACAGCGTCATCAATGCCTGCCGCGGCACCGCGCTGTGCGGTCCGCTGGATGGCCAGGCCTTCGGCATGGAATCGGCGCAGGCGCTGAAGCTGGGCATCGGCATCGTGGTGGCCCTGCTGCTGGGCGTGGTGATCTTCGGCGGCGTCAAGCGCATCGCCAATTTCGCCGAAGTGGTGGTGCCGTTCATGGCGGCGGCCTTCATCCTGACCGCCATCGTCATCATGATCATCAACTACGACCGCGTGCCGGAAATGTTCGGCATCATCTTCAAGAGCGCCTTCGGCACCCACGCAGCCTTCGGCGCCATGATGGGCCTGGCGGTGGAGTGGGGCATCAAGCGCGGTATCTACGCCAACGAGGCCGGGCAGGGCTCGGGCCCCCACGCGGCGGCTGCCTCGGAAGTCTCGCACCCGGCCAAGCAGGGTTACGTGCAGGCCTTCGCCATCTACTTCGACACCATGATGGTGTGCACCGCCACCGCCTTCCTGATCCTGGCCAGCGGCACCTACAACGTGTATTCGCCGGTACCGGGCGGCGCGCCGATCTTCCAGGGCCTGGCCGGCATTCCGGAAGGTGCCGGCTACGCGCAGGCCGGCGTTGAAGCCGTGCTGCCGGGCTGGGGTTCGGCGTTCGTGTCGATCGCGATCTTCTTCTTCGCCTTCACCACGATCATGGCCTATTACTACATGGCCGAAACCAACCTGACCTACGTCAACCACAACAAGAAGCGCCCGCTGACCGTGCTGCTGCTGCGCCTGGGCATCATCGGCATGGTGGTGTTCGGTGCCTTCCACAACGCCACCCTGGCCTGGGCGCTGGGTGACATCGGCGTGGGCCTGATGGCCTGGTTGAACATCATCGCCATCCTCATCATCCAGAAGCCGGCCATGCTGGCCCTGCGTGATTACGAACGACAGAAGAAGCTCGGCCTCGATCCGATCTTCGACCCCGATGCCCTGGGCATCAAGAACGCCGATTTCTGGCGTCAACGCAAGCTGGAGTTGTCCCGTAGTGAATGATCCCTGGAAGAACGCCCGCCGCCCGTCGTCGCGACCGCCGCGGGCCACCCCGCTGCCACCGCGTGAGGGCGGCACCCCGCCACCGCCGGGGCGTGGCAATGACGAGCTGCGCCTGTATGGCTGGAACGCCGTGCAGGCCCTGTTCGACAAGCGTCCGCAGGCGCTGCGCAAGCTGTACCTGGTGGACGCGCTGATTCCGCGCATGCAGCCGGTGCTGAAGTGGTGCGTGGCCAACCGCGTGGGCTACCGCGTGGTGGAGGAGGGCGACCTCAACAAGCTGGCCGCTACCACGCACCACGAAGGCCTGGTGGCCGATGTGCTGCGTGCGCCTGTGGTGCCGCTGGCGCAGTGGCTGGAAGATGTGGGCGAAGGCCCGGCGCTGGCGTTGTGGCTGGATGGTGTGGGCAATCCGCACAACTTCGGCGCGATCCTGCGCTCGGCCGCGCACTTCGGCGTCAAGGCGCTGCTGCTGCCGGCTGGCAGCACGCTGGCACTGTCCGGTGCTGCCGCACGCGTGGCCGAAGGTGGGGCGGAGTCGGTGCCGCTGGTGCAGCTGCCTGAAGACGCAGAAGCGATGGCGCAGCTGCGCGCTGCTGGCTTCGGCCTGGCCGCAACCCTGGTGGACGGTGGCGATGACGTGTTCCGTGCGTCGTTGCCGGCCCGCCTGGTCTACGTGATGGGCGCGGAAGGTGAAGGCATGGATCGCGGCCTGGCCAGTCAGTGTGACCAGCAGCTGTCGATTCCGGGCAGCGGCGCGGTTGAAAGCCTGAATGTCGCTTCCGCCACGGCCGTGCTGCTGGCGCAGTGGGCAAGTCGCCGCGATTGAACCTCTGCGCGGGGTCAGATCCCTCGCCACGGCGAGGGCTCTGACCCCGTCCGGTTCCCGATGCAGGATCTGCCGTGGTGGGTGCGAACCTTGGTTCGCACCGCTTCTGCCGCTGCGCTCGCCGGGCATGGCCTGGCGCTACCGATGCAGGATCTGCCGGGGTGGGTGCGAACCTTGGTTCGCACCGCTTCTGCCGCTGCGCTCGCCGGGCCTGGCCCGGCGTTTACCGCATCATTCGTTCGGCGGCGTAGTCGCCTTGGCCTCGCTGCCGAAACTGCCATCGGCTTCCGCCGCCAGGTACGCGAACACGGTATACGCGGCCACGTTCTGCGCCAGCGCCTTCGGCTCGATCTTGTCCAGCGTGTCGTCGGCGGTGTGATGCAGGTGGAAGTAGTCCGAGCCATCCTGCGCCAACCACGCCCATGCACCGCCCTTGGCGGCCAGCGGGCCGACGTCCGGGCCCGGGCCACCCTTGTCGGCCTGGTATTCGATGCCCAGCGGCTTCATCACTTCGGCAATCTGCTTGGTCGCTTCGCGCGAACCTTCCGGGTTCGGCGAACCGGTATTGAACGCGTAGATGCGGCCAGCGCCAAAATCGCTCTCGGCGGCCAGCTGGTGCAGGGCCACGTCCTTGGCGTGCGCTTCGGCGTAGGCCTTGCCGCCATACAGGCCCTGTTCCTCGTTGGCGAAGGCGATCACGCGGATGGTGCGCTTCGGCGCCTGCTTGAGCTGGCCGATCAGGTGGCCCGCGGCCATGGTGATGCCCACGCCCGCGCCGTCATCCACCGCGCCGGTGCCCAGGTCCCACGAATCCAGGTGACCGCCGATCACCACCACTTCCTTTGGCAGGCTGCGGCCGGTGATCTCGCCGATCACGTTGTACGAGGTTGCCGTGCCATCCCAGCCGCAATCCAGCGCCACCTTCACCGTGGTGCTGCCACGCGCCAGAAGGCGGGCCAGCTGGTCGGCATCAGGCACCGAAAGTGCTGCTGATGGCACCGGGGTCAGGCCGTCGTCGAAGCGGGTGATGCCGGTGTGCGGCACGCGGTGCGAGTCGGTACCGGCCGAGCGCATCAGGAAGCCCACCGCGCCCTTGCGGATCGCTTCGGACGGGCCCTTGCTGCGGATCGCGCCGCCACGGCCATAGTCGCGGCCATCGCGGAACGGCAGCATCTGGTAATCGACGAAGGCGATCTTGCCCTTCAGCGAACCGGCCGGTGCGGCCTGCAGTGCGGCCAGGTCGGCGAAGCGGACCACTTCGGCTTCAACGGTGCCGCCCGGGCTGCCGCCCAGTGCGGTGATCTGCAGCGGCTGCGGATTCCTGCCGGTCACGGCGGCGTGTTCGCTGCGGCGCTCCCACTTCGGGAAGGTCACCGGTTCCTTCCAGACCTTGTCGAAGCCGAGTGCCTTGAACTTGGCTTCGGCCCAGGCCACGGCACGGGCGTCGGCTTCGCTGCCGGCGATGCGCGGACCGATCTCGGTGGTCAGTGACTCGACCACCTTCCAGCCGGTGTCGTCGGCCAGCGCCTGGTCGCGCAGCTGCGCGGCGGTGGCCAGCGAGGCCGGGGGCAGGGTGGTGGTGTGCGGCGCCGCGAAGGCCGGGGCGGCCAGCAGGGCGAGGGAGGATGCGATGGCAAGGACGCGGCGACGCATGGACAACTCCGGGAAGGGACCAAGCCTTGGAGCTTAACAGTCGTTCAGGCCTGCGCATGGGCGGGAGGTCATGGCTGGCGCGAACGCTGTTTTCCGCCACGACCAGCAAAGCGAAAGCCCCGCCGGGGCGGGGCTTTCGTGTGCGGTTGCGGTAGCGCCGGGCC
>NZ_SRHZ01000068.1 GCF_004684085.1 Stenotrophomonas maltophilia | reverse complement strand
CATGCCCGGCGAGCGCAGCGGCAAGATGGCGTTCCGCCGGGCATGGCCCGGCGCTACCCTCTTATTTCTTCAGGCTGTCGCGGATTTCGCGCAGCAGCACCACTTCCTCGGCCGGAGCGGCCGGAGCGGCGTCCTGCTTGCGCGACAGGCGGTTGATCACCTTGATCACCAGGAAGATGGCAAAGGCCACGATCACGAACTGGATCAGCGTATTGATGAAGTCGCCGTAGCCGATCACCACGGCCGGGATTTCCTTGCCGTCGGCACCGATGCTGGCCGGTGACAACGTCCACGCCAGCTGCGAGAAATCCACCTTGCCGATCAGCATGCCCAGCGGCGGCATGATGATCTTCTCGACCAGCGCGGTCACGATCTTGCCAAAGGCCGCGCCGATCACCACGCCGACGGCGAGGTCGATGACGTTGCCGCGCATCGCGAATTCCTTGAACTCGGTGAGCATTCCCATTGTTGTTTTTCTCCGGTGGGGGAAGTGGACAGCGCGCAGGGTAGCGCAGGTGGTGTCAGCCGGCGATCACGCCGTGGCGCTCGGCCACGTTTTCCAGGCGGGCACTGAAGCGGTCGCCGGGCTTCAGCGCGGCCACCCCGGACGGGGTGCCCATGAACACCAGGTCGCCGGCACGCAGCTGCCACAGCTTGGACAGCTCATGCAGGATCTCCGGTACGTTCCAGATCATCTGGTCGAGCAGCGCCTGCTGACGCACTTCGCCGTTGACCTCCAGCGACAGGTTCAGGGCGGCCAGGTCGCCGACTTCCTCGGCGTGGACGATCTCGCTGATCGGCGCCGAGGCATCGAAGCCCTTGGCCGCATCCCACGGATGGCCCTTGTCCTTGGCAGCGGCCTGCAGGTCGCGGCGGGTCAGGTCCAGTCCCACCGCATAGCCATAGACCAACGCCTCGGCATCGGCCGTGGCCAGTTCGCCGGCGGGCGCATCGCGGCCGATCGCCACCACCAGCTCCACCTCGTGGTGCAGGTTGGCCGTTGCCGGAGGATAGGGGATGGCATCGTCGTGGCCGACCACGATCGCATCGGCCGGCTTGCTGAAGAACATCGGGCGGCCACGGTCATCGGCCGCCGGCACCGCTGCGCCCATTTCGCGGGCATGGTCGGCGAAGTTGCGGCCGACGCAGTAAATGCGGTGCACGGGGAAGCTGCCGCCACCCACCACCGGCACACGCGGCTGGGCTACGGCAGGGATCACATCGGAGACATCGGACATGCGGGCATCCAGGAAGGGCATGCCCGCAGTCTAGAACGCATGGCGCCCGCCGTCAGCGGGCGCGGAGCGCGTGGATCAGTGCGAGGCCGGCAGCACCGGCTTGCGCACCACGCGGAACTCGCCCTCGACCACGTTCGGGTCGAGCGGACGGGCATTGACCGGCTTGCGCGACGCCAACAGCTTCCACGCCAGACCGACCAGGATCATCGCCGCACCGACGAACACGCCGATGAACACCATCGCGGCCAGGATCGCCAGGCCAAGCAGGCCCACGGCAACGCGCACCAGCGGGTGACGCGGCTTGCGCGGCGCGAACAGGGTGCGGAACTGGTTGAAGGCGGATGCGCGATTGAACATGGCGGCTCGATAAGCTGGGATCAGCGAAACCAGAGTATCGGGACGCGCCACTGTCATTGAGTGAAAAACTCGTTAAATATAGCCTGTGCTTATTACGAATCAATGACTTGTGTTCATGTTGCAGCCAGTCACCTGAGTGGGCATGCGACAATGCAGGTTTACTGTCCGAGCCTTCGCCATGACTGCCGCTGCTGCCCTGATCGCCCTTGATGCCATTGCCGATGGCGCGTTTGCCGAGGTCGAGGCAGTGGTCGATGGCGATGCAGAGTCGCTGGTGCTGTACCGCGACGGCGTGCAGGTGCGGGCGTTCCTGAACATCTGCCCGCATGCCGGCCGCCGCCTGGACTGGGCCCCGGGCCAGTTCCTGAAAAGCCGCGAAGGCCACCTGGTCTGCGCCGCCCACGGCGCCTCGTTCGCCCTGGACAGCGGCGACTGCATCGCCGGTCCCTGCAAGGGCGACCGCCTGCGTGCGGTGCCGGTCGATATCCGCGATGGGCAGGTCTACCTGGCTTGAGGCATCGGTGTGCGGACCAAGGTTCGCACCCACAGGATCAATGGGTATCCAGAGATCCATCTACGCATGGCGTGGATCTACTGTGTCGACCAAGGTCGACACCCACCAACAGCCGCACCCGCCCCGCCATCCCCCAGGAAACCAGCTTTTGCTGTTGCTTCGGCTTCTGCGGGTGCAGGGCGCAGCCCTGCCAACAAACCCAACCCTCAGAACATCAGGTTGATCATCAGCACCACCACGCAGGTGTAGATCAGCGACAGTGGGCCGCCGACCCGCCACATCTTGCGCGGGGTGTAGTTGGCCGGGCCGGTGATCATCGAAATCACCGGGTTGGAGGCCGTCATCAGATTATTGGACGCCGACAGCGCCACGATCAGCGCGAACGCGGTCGGGTTGCCACCTGCTGCCAGCGCCAGGTTCACCGCAATGGGCACCATCACGATGGTTGCGCCCACATGGCTGATCACCAGTGAGAACGCCGTAGTCAGCAGCGCCAGCGCCACTTCCAGCACCCACACCGGAATGCCGGTGGGCAGCTTGTCGATGGTGTGGCCGGCCACCCACGCCGCCGCGCCACTGGAGTCCATCGCCCAGCCGAGCGGGATCAGCCCGGCCATCATGAACACCGTCTTCCAGTTGATCGAGGCATAGGCCTCGTCCATGCGCAGCACGCCGGTCAGCAGCATGCCGGCCACGCCGGTCATCAGGGTCAGCGCCACCGGCAGCTTGCTGGTCAGCGCGATCAGGATGGTCAACGCGAAGATCGCCATCGCGATCTTGAACTTGTGCGGGCGTTGTTCGCCGGTCGGGTAGTCCGTCACCACCACGAAGTCGCGACTCTTGGCGGCCTGTGCCAGATCGGTCCAGATGCTGTGGAACACCAGCATGTCGCCGGCACGCAACTGCACGTCGCGCACGTCCTCGCGGATCACCTGCTTGTCGCGGTTGATCGCCAGCAGGCTGATGCCGCGCTCCTTGCGCAGGCGCAGGTCGGCCGCGCTCTTGCCGATCACGTTCGAGGTGGGTGGCACCACCGCTTCGGAAATGCCGGCACGGCTGGGATTGAACAGGTCACCCAGGTGCTTCAGCCGCGAGGACATGCGCAGGAACTGGTTCTGTGCGAAATCGTGGATCTGCTCGCGCGGGCCCATCGCCCCCAGCACGCTGCCGACCCAGATGCGCATCTCCGCAGGCGGCGCCAGGCGGGTGTCGTTGCCGGTTTTCAGCGCCAGCAGCAGCGGCGCGTCGTGCAGGTTTTCGGCCTCGCCCAGGGTCATGCCTACCAGCGGACTTTCGGCGCTGACCACCAGCTCGAACACGTCGCCTTCGATGCCATAGGTCTTGGCGAAGTAGCTTTCGGTGCGTGCCGGAGTGACCCCGTCGTTGACCAGGCTTTCTTCTTCCACCAGCTTGCGGTCGCCGTAGTAGCGGAAGTACAGCAACGAGGCGATCAGCAGCGCCACGCCGATCGGCAGCGGCGCGAACATGCGCAGCGGTTCGATGGTGGCCAGGCCCGAAGGCAGGTTGTTGTTGGCCGAGGCCAGCAGATCGTTCAGCAGGATCAGCGGCGAGTTGCCGACCATGGTCAGCGCGCCGCCCATCACGATCGCCGCCGAAATCGGCAGCAGCAGGCGCTGCATGGTCAGCCCGGTGCGTGCCGCCAGTCGCGACGCCACCGGCAGGTACAGTGCCATCACCGACGGGTTCTGCATGAAGGACGAGTTCAGGCCGGCGATGGCCGTGGTCATCATCAGCAGCCGTTGTTCGACGCCATGGCCACGGCGCAGCAGCCAGGCGGCCAGCCGGTTCAGTGCCCCGGTGCGGTCCAGGCCGGCGCCGAGGATGGTGGTGGCGATGATGCTCATCACCGCGTTACCGGAGAAGCCGCCGAAGATTTCCTCCGGCGCGATCAGGCCGGTCACGCCGAGCACCACCAGCACTACCAGTGCGACGACGTCGGCGCGGATGCGCTCGAACAGGAACATTGCCATCGTGAAGCCGACCAGCCCGAGTACGAGCTTCATGTCGTTGGTCAGCGTCAGCGCGGTATCCATGTGGGGCGCAGCGTCCTCAGGCGATCATCAGGTGCGGTCGTACAACAGGTCCCAGACACCATGGCCGAGCTTCTGGCCGCGGGTCTCGAAGTGGGTCTGCGGCCGCCAGTCGGGGCGCGGCACGCTGCCACGCGGACCGGCACGATTGACCAGGCCAGCAGTGGC
This sequence comes from Stenotrophomonas maltophilia, assembly GCF_004684085.1. Classification (GTDB taxonomy): domain Bacteria; phylum Pseudomonadota; class Gammaproteobacteria; order Xanthomonadales; family Xanthomonadaceae; genus Stenotrophomonas; species Stenotrophomonas maltophilia_AS. The sequence continues at coordinate 31,006 of NZ_SRHZ01000068.1, read as the reverse complement.
GTCGAGCACGTCCCACATCTGCTCGGCATAGTCTTCCCAGTCGGTGGCGCAGTGCAGGCGGCCACCCGGGCGCAGCTTGCGCACGATCAGTTCCGCGAACGCCGGCTGCAGCAGGCGGCGCTTGTTGTGGCGCTTCTTGTGCCACGGGTCCGGGAAATAGATGCGTACTTCATCGAGCGCGCCATCGGCGATCTCGTTCTGCAGCACTTCCACCGCATCGTGGTGATACAGGCGCACGTGGTCGGCGTTGTCATCGGCCAGCGCGTTCAGCAGGCGGCCCACGCCCGGGGCGTGCACCTCGATGCCGATGTAGACGCGCGACGGATCGTGCTCGGCGGCGAAGCGCATGGCTGCGCCGTTGCCAAAACCGATCTCCAGCACTTTGTGCGCGGGGCGGCCGAAGGTCGCGTCCAGGTCACGCGGCTGGCCGGTGTAGTCCAGGCCGAAACGCGGCCAGCGCTCGTCGAACGCGCGCTGCTGGGCGGGCGTGAAGCGGCCCTGGCGCAGCACGAAGCTGCGGACTTCGCGGCGGCCTTCGCTGACGGTGAAGGGCTTGGGCGGGGCCTTGGAGCCGGCGCTGTCGAAAGGATTGGTCATCAGCCGATCAACCCGTCAATCGGCGACGATGCACTGGCGTAGCGCTTGCGCGGGATGCGCCCGGCCAGGAACGCCTCGCGGCCGGCTTCGACGGCCTTGCGCATCGCGCTGGCCATCAGCACCGGGTGGCGCGCGCCGGCAATGGCGGTATTCATGAGCACGCCATCGCAGCCCAGTTCCATCGCGATCGCCGCATCCGACGCGGTGCCCACGCCAGCGTCGACGATGATCGGCACCTTGGCGTCTTCGATGATCTGCAGCAGGTTGTACTTGTTCTGGATGCCCAGGCCCGAACCGATCGGCGCGGCGAGCGGCATCACCGCAGCGCAGCCGATCTCTTCCAGGCGCTTGGCCAGGATCGGATCGTCGGAGGTGTAGACCATCACCTCGAAACCGTCCTTGACCAGCTGCTCGGCGGCCTTGAGGGTCTGCACCACGTCCGGGTACAGCGACTTCTGGTCGCCCAGCACTTCCAGCTTGGTCAGGTTGTGGCCGTCCAGCAGTTCACGGGCCAGGCGGCAGGTACGCACCGCATCTTCGGCGGTGTAGCAGCCGGCGGTGTTGGGCAGGATGGTGTAGCGGTCCGGCGACAGCACGTCGAGCAGGTTCGGCTCGCCCGGGTTCTGCCCGATGTTGGTGCGGCGGATGGCCACGGTGACGATCCGGGCGCCCGCGGCCTCGGTGGCCAGGCGGGTTTCTTCCAGATCCTTGAACTTGCCGGTGCCGGTCAGCAGCCGCGAGCCATAGGTCTTGCCGGCGATCACCAGCGAATCGGGGGAGACTTGAACGTTCATGGCGCGATTATCGCTTATCCGCCTGAAGATGGGGTCACGCTGGAGGTGGGGTCAGATCCCTTTGCCGGCGGCAAAGGGATCTGACCCCGTTACCTCAACCCCCACCCAGCGCGTGCACGATCTCCACCACGTCGCCTTCGGCCAGCGCATGTTCGCCATGGCGGCTGCGGCTGACGATCTCGCCGTTGACCTCCACCGCCACCCGGCGCTGCAGCAGCTGCTCGGCCTCGAGCAGGTCGTGGAGGGTCGCCGAAGCGGGCAGGGTGCGGGGTTCGCCATTGAGCTGGATGTTCATCCGCGCATTGTCGCCGATGGCCTGCCAGGATCGGAATGTTTGCAACTTCCCCAGGACGCCAACGCTGGCACAGCATGCTGTCAGGCGATCAGGCGACAATTCATGCGGCGGCGCAGCGTGAGCAAACGGCGGCACGGTGAAACCATTCACCGTGCGCCGGCGTACGTGCGCCGGATTCATCTCTATTTTCCCCACAGGAGTCTCTACATGCAGCTCAGCAAACACCCGATCCGCTCCCTGATGGCGGCCGCGATCGCGCTGGCCGCGCTTCCGGCCATGGCAGGCGAAAATCCGTATTCGAAGGCCGTGTTCTTCGGCGACAGCCTGACCGATGCGGGTTACTTCCGCCCGCTGCTGCCGCCGGCCACCCAGGGGCTTTCCGGCCAGTTCACCACCAACCCGGGCTGGGTGTGGTCGCAGCAGATCGCCAACTACTATGGCCTCAACAAGGATCCGAACGGCAACGGCCAGAACGGCGACAACTATGCCGTGGGCGGTGCGCGCGTGTCGGTTGAAGGCAGCGGTGGCCTCGGCCCGATCCCGTCGTTGAAGTCGCAGGCGGCCCGTTACCTCGCCGCCAACGGCGGCAAGGCCGACCGCAATGCGCTGTACACCGTCTGGGGCGGCGCCAACGACCTGTTCGCCGCGGCCGGTGCTGCCGGCGCGGGCGCGCCGCCGGCCCAGGTGCAGGGCATCATCGGCGCGGCGGTCACCGACCAGATCGCGCTGGTCGGCGCCCTCAAGCAGGCCGGCGCCCAGTACGTGCTGGTGCCGAACCTGCCGGACGTGGGCATCACCCCACAGTTCCGCGGTCCCAACGCGGCGTCGGCCACCGCCATGTCGGTGGGCTACAACAAGGCCCTGTACGGCGGCCTGAAGCAGGCCGGCATCGAGTTCATCCCGCTCGATACCTTCAGCATCCTGCGTGAAGTGACTGCCAACCCCGGCATGTACGGCTTCACCAACGTCACCGGCACCGCCTGCAAGATCAACCCGGCCGACACCACGGCAAGCATCATCGGCTGCAACCCGACCAGCTATGTCAGCCCGGATGCCTACCAGACCTACCTGTTCGCCGACGGCGTGCATCCGACCGTCACCGGTCACCAGCTGCTGGGCCAGTACGCCGTTTCGGTGCTGGAAGCGCCGCGCCTGCAGCAGGTGCTGAGCCACTCGGCACAGACGGTCGGCCGTTCGCGTGCCGACCAGGTCAGCAACCATCTCGGCGCCCGTCCGGCCGATGGCCTGTCGTGGTGGGGTGGCGTGCGTGGCGATCTGCAGCGCTATGACCACGCAGACCTGTATGACGGCCTCGCTCCGGCTGGCCTGTTCGGTATCGACTGGGCACGCGACGGTGTGGTGGTCGGCGGCTTCGCCGGCTTCGGCCGCCTGAATGCCGACTTCGGCAACAGCCGTGGCGATTTCACCCAGAAGGACACCACCGCCGGCCTGTTCGCGGCCTGGTACGGCGACCGCGTCTGGGTCAACGGCCAGGTCAGCTACACCTGGCTGTCGTATGACGTGAACCGCAAGGTCCAGCTGGGCCCGGCCACCCGCGAACACGGTGGTTCGCCGGACGGCAGCAACCTGACCGCTGCGCTGAACGCCGGTTACGAGTTCGGCACCGAAGGTGGCTTCCGCCACGGCCCGATCGCTTCGGTGATCTGGCAGAAGGTCAAGATCGACGGCTACACCGAAAGCGCTTCGGCCGGCACCATGGCCACCGCGCTGGGCTACGACCGCCAGAACGTCGACTCGACCGTCGGCCGCGTTGGCTGGCAGGCCCGCTTCGATGGCGGCACCGTCAAGCCCTACGTGCAGGTGACCTACGACCACGAGTTCGAAGACACCAAGCAGGCCAGCGCCTGGCTGCAGACCCTGCCGGAACTGGGCAGCTACCGCGTGCCGGGCCTGGACTTCGACAAGAACTACGCCACCGCCGTTCTGGGTGCGCGCATGGATCTGTTCGGCCTGCAGGGCAACGTTGGCCTGAGCACCACGGCTGCGCAGAAGCGCGCCCGCGATGCCTCGGTCTTCGCCACCGTCAGCGGCAGCTTCTGATCCAGAACGGGGTCGGATCCCTTTCCGCAAGGAAAGGGCTCTGACCCCGTTGCTGTATGGCGGGATGCACCGGCCACCATTGCGCAACACCGGCCGCTCCGCATAGACTTTCATCCGCAATGCGGGCGTAGCTCAATGGTAGAGCTGTAGCTTCCCAAGCTACTGACGAGGGTTCGATTCCCTTCGCCCGCTCCATGTCTCCAGGATATTCACCCCAGGCAGACGCGGCGCAATCGTTGAACCACACCGAAGTCCAGCGTGTGGCAGCTGCGCCCTCACTTCTCTCTATCAATGCATTGGACTGGGGCTTCTCCGAAGCGCAGCCCGAGTGGCCTATTTGCCAGGCGCATTGCAATCGCGATCGTCGGCGCTGCAACCCGTGTGTGGCAGTTCGCACCGTGTTCGCGGCGGCATGGCCGCGACGACTGGCTCAGGCAACCTCCGCTGTCTGCTCGAGCCGTCTGGCCGCAGGGTTCAGTTGGTGCTGGGCTTGGGGATGCTAAAAGATCGTTAACCGTTGACTCCCCATCGTCCGCTGCCCGGAGCGTGAATGATCGCCGCACTTATGCCCATCAGGCGTTGCTTTGATTTTTCAGGGCGGTCCAACCGGAAGGAGTTCTGGTCGTACTCCCTGTTTGCTGCGCTTGTGGTGGCAGTGAGCTACACCTTGATGGACGGCGGATACTGGCTGACGGGCACCGTGCTGCTCGATTGGGAGGCCATTAAGCCGTTCCGGACGCTGGGGGGTGTCATAGCGGATTGCGCTGTCATCGTCCTCCTCCCGCCGATGCTGGCCCTGGCTGTTCGACGACTGCATGACATCGACGAGTCGGGCTGGTTCGTCGTGATCGCCTTCATCCCGTTGGGTGTATTCGTTCTCTTCCCCGTCATGCTGCTGCCGGGCAACGAGGAAGAGAATCGATTCGGCGGCATTTCCGGCCTGCCGGGCGCCTGACTCGGGACCGGGCGAACATCAAGGAATGTCCAACGGCAACGCCGCTTCGAACCCCATTGCCTGGCGCCGCGTTGAAGGTTTGAATGGTGCGCAGTCGCAGCCACCATGCCCGCATGACCGTTGATCGAATCGCTCTTCGCCGTTTCACCCAGTGGCTGCCGTTCCTGGTCCTGGTCGCCATCTGCGTGGCCTGGTGGTCGCCGCTGGGCGTGGTTGTCGCCCTTGCCGCGTGCCTTGCAGTGGGCGGCGTGCTGCAGCGCTTCGATCTGGTCGGTGATGCCGTAGGCGGCGCACTGCTGCGCTCGCGGGCGAAGCTGCCCTTTGCCACCCGGCCGCCCACACATGATGTCCTGTTGGATTGGGGCGAGCTGGGCATGGGAGGGCCGGCCTACGGCACCCAGATGCTGCGCGATGGCGCCATTGTCGAGGGCGTATCCACCGGAGGCAGCCACGATGCCAGCGGCGAGTGGCAGGCGTTGGCGGGAAGCGCGCTGCGTGTGGCCAGTGGCTACATTGATCGCAGTGAAGCCGTGATCGTCTACGACGAAGCGGACAAGAGAGTGATGCACCTGCAGGCGATTGTTCCCAGCCTGTTCTGGCAGGAACTGCACGAGCGCCGGCAGCTTGGCGGGGATGTCGAAGCCGCGATGTGGTTGCGGGATCTTCCCCGTCGATTGACCACGCTGCGCCCCTGTCGAGGTCTATGGCTGGAACAGGAGCATCCGGCGCTGGCCGCCGGGTTGCCGCAGGCATTGCGGCATGTCCTGCCTGATGCACGGGTGCTGCAGGCCATCCCGCTGCTTCCAGACGACCTGCGCCTGACCGCGCATCCGACCTTGTTCGCGCGCATCTGCCCGTACGCGCTCTGTCTTGATGGCGAGCCCAGTGACCGTCACGCCTGCGATCTGGAGACGGTGATCACCAGCCCATCCGGGCGATGCGTGGTGGTGGCGGGCAGCGTGCTTGACGGGGATCTGCGTCCCATCGAGGGCGTATGGCTCGTCCACTGGCAGGGGCGTTGGCAGGCCATCGGCCGCCGTGCGATGGGCGGCAGCGGCAAGGCCCGGAGTGGGGCCTGGATCGATGTGATCGAGGCCGGCGATGACGGAACGCTTCACTGCGAAGCCTATGAGGAACACTGGACGTTCGACGCGATCACACGCATCCCCACGCCACACACGGCACTCGCCCTGCCTGTGGAATGGCGGGAAACCGCACTGGCCGTGCGTGTCCGCGAAGGACACTTCTCGTTGCGCCTGCCCCAGGCTGATCAGCGGTTGTCAGTCACAGGTTAGACTGCGTCGAATCAAACAAGGAGGTTCCGGCATGCGTCGTCGATGCATGCCGGGAAAGAGCTGGAAAAGCTGAAGAAATGGGCTGCGGGCAGTACTGAGTGCGGATGACTCATGTGCCTGCCGCCTGCATCAGCTGCGCATACTCCTCGGTAAACAGCCCCGACAACGCCCGGCGCTGCTCAGGATCGATCGCGCGTGAGGCGTTGGTTGTGTAGTCGAAATGCACCATCACGCAGCGCCCGTTGGCTACCAGGGCGTCGAACTGGAACGCCTCCTGCACGATCGACAGCGAGGAGCGGCCGATGTTCTCGATGCGGGTCTCGATGCGCACTTCGTGCCCGGCCTGTATCTGCTTCAGGAAGTCGATCTCGTAGCGGCGCAGGATCAGCGTCAGGTCGCGCATGCTGGCCTGGCGACTGAAATGCCGGAAGATCTCCTGGCGGCCTTCTTCGAACCAGACGGGCAGGGCGGTGTTGGTGACGTGGCCGAGTACATCCACTTCGGAGAAGCGCGGAAGGATCGTCAGCGGCATGAAGTCTCCGGGGCGCAGTGGGTGGATTCTCCGGCGACGGTGCGGCCATCGCCGGAGACGGTGTGGCGGCTACCGGCTGTCAGTCAGAGTAGAAGCCGTTGCCGAGGGTGCCGGGCAGGCCGGGTTCCGGCCACGGCATCAGTGACGTGCAGGCGTCATACAGCGTGCAGAAGTCCTGCCGCAGCTGGGCAGGTACCCAGCTGCCGTAGGAAACGTCGGTCGAGTCGCCCTGGCAGGCGTAGGAAACATCGATCCAGCGGGTATTGGCGTGTGAGGCAACGCCCTGGTGCTGTGTCTTGCCTGTGCAGTAGCGCAGGCCCTGGCCGATCAGGGTGTTGTTGGCATCGAAGTAGAGCCGGGAGACTGCATGGGTCGGTGCAGCCTGCACATCTGCGGCGCCCCCCACCAGGCCAAACAGCAACAACAGCGGAATTCCCATTCGCATCTGTGGTTCTCCTTGATGTGTGTAAACCGGCCGTGTCCTGTCCAGTGGCCGGCAGCGGCATCTTCGCACAGCCCCGCCAGGCCCGCAGATGCAGCTGCCTGCACGGCATCATCCACCCGCCACACGCCCGCGCTATGCTGCGCGCCTGCCGTCCGATCCTGCCGCGATGAAGCTCGCCATCCTGTCCCGCAACAGCACCCTGTACTCCACCCGCCGGCTGGTCGAAGCTGCGCGCGGGCGCGGCCACACCGTGCGCATCCTCGACCCATTGCGCTGCTATATGCGCATCGCCGCCGATGGCTTCTCGATGCATTACAAGGGCCGGCCAATGACCGGCGTGGACATGGTCATCCCGCGCATCGGCGCGTCGATCACCCGCTATGGCACCGCCGTGCTGCGCCAGTTCGAACTGATGGGGGCGCGCACGCCCAATCCGTCCGACGCGATCCTGCGTTCGCGCGACAAGCTGCGTGCCCACCAGTTGCTCGCGGCCAAAGGCATCGACATGCCAGTCACCGTGTTCGGCGACAACCCCGATGACACCGTCGACCTGCTGTCCATGCTGGGCCCGCCGCCGCACGTGGTGAAGCTCAACGAAGGTACCCAGGGCCGTGGCGTGATCCTCACCGAAAAAGCCAGCGCCTCGCGCGGCATCGTCGAGGCATTGCGCGGCCTGTACGCCAACTTCCTCATGCAGGAGTTCATCGGCGAGGCCAAGGGCGCCGACCTGCGCTGCTTCGTGGTGGGCGACCAGGTGGTGGCCTCGATGCAGCGGCAGGCGCCGGAGGGCGACTTCCGCTCCAACCTGCATGCCGGCGGTACGGCAGTGGCGGCCAAGGCCAGCCGCGCCGAGCAGCAGGTGGCGGTGCGCTCGGCCAAGGCGCTGGGCCTGTCGGTGTGTGGGGTGGATCTGATCCGCTCCGCGCGCGGGCCGCTGGTGCTGGAAATCAACTCGACGCCGGGCCTGGAGGGGATCGAGGCGGCGTGTGGGGTGGACGTGGCAACGCGCATCATTGAACACGTCGAAAAGCTGAAAAAAACCTGATAATTCAGTTGCTTGTGATTCTCATGGGCAAATGAGGCCAGCTTTAACACGCCTTTAATCGGTGCCGGCGTAGCCTTCAGCGAACCGCAGCTCTGCCTCTCAGCAGGATCGGTATCGGGATACAACTTCAAACCCAGGCGGGGGCACCGCCTGGGTTTTTTTTGTGCCTGCCGAAGGTGACTTGTGGAGGCGGTGTGACGGCCGTAGAGTGGCCGCCATCGTTCCTGGATGGATCGGAGGCTGGTGATGTACCGCATCACAATGATCGCGTTGTTGCTGGGCCTGTCTGGCGTTGCATCCGCCAAGGCCGAGAAGACCGCCATGCAGATGGACCGGCAGGCGCCGGTAGCCCAGCAGATCCACCAGGTGGAAACGGCCCTGGGTACCCCTGAATACGCCGAGCTGTCCATTGAGGACCGTGGTCGCGTGCAGCAGTCTCTGGAGCGGATCCGCCAGCGGATGGGTGATCGCCAGACCGTGCAGGAACTGCCGCCGCAGGTGCAGGCCGATGTCTTCAACGAGCAGGAGCAGATCAACACCCTGCTGGCCCGTGGCCATGACGACAGCCGCCAGATCTGCACCTACCAGCGCAGCACCGGCAGCAACATGCCCAAGGGCCGCTGCCTGACCGTGGCCGAGCGGCGCCGGATCGAAGAGAAGGGCAGGGCGCTGATCAACGACCAGCGAAGCTACAGCAATCTCGTGCCACCCTCAGGGCGCTGACCATCGTGTCCTGCATTCTCCCGGACGATCCGCACGGACGCTTCGGTAGGTACCCGTTTCCCGCAGTTCAATCACGGACGAACATGGAGGTAGTGATGCAACGCATGACCCCGATGGCCCTGGTGCTGTGCCTGGGCCTGGCTGCAACCGCGCAGGCGAAGTCTGAAAAGAGTGAAGTGAAGTTCGACGCCAAAGCACCGGTGGCCGAGCAGATCCAGACCGTCGAAAAGGCGATCAGCTCCGAGAATTACAGCGAGATCGGCCTGGAGGACAAAAGCCGGGTGCAGCAGGCGCTGGGGCGGATCAAGCTGGCGCTGGGCAGCCACGAACGCGTGGACCAGCTCAGCCCGCATGACCAGACCCAGATCTTCAACGACCAGGAAGTGATCAACACGATCATGACCCGGGCCCACGCCGACAGCCGGATGGTCTGCCGTCGCGAGCGCAGTACCGGCAGCAACATGCCGCAGAGTGTCTGCCTGACCGTCGCTCAGCGCCGCAGGGCGCAGGAAGACAGCCGCAAGTCGCTCAACGACACCCAGCGTTTCAACAACTTCAAGCCTGGTTCCTGATCGCACGGCATCGCCAACGGTCACCCTGCCGAGCGTCCCTTGTGGGCGCTCCGGCGGAGTCGTAAAGTTGGCCCCCATTCATGGAAGAACCTGGAGTGCGTTATGTACCGCAAGACCACGCTGGCCCTGATGCTGTCCCTGGGCCTGGTTGCCACCGCACATGCCAAGGCTGACAAGCCCGCCGTGCGCATGGACACGGCCACGCCGGTCGCCGAGCAGATCCGCCACGTCGAAACGGCCTTGGGCAGCGAGGATTACAGCGAGATCGGCCTGGAAGACAAAAGCCGGGTGCAGCAGGCGCTGAACCGCATCAAGATCAAGATGAATGGCCGCGAGAAGGTTGATGAGCTTGCGCCGCAGGAGCGCAACGACGTCTTCAACGAGCAGGAGATCGTCAATACGATCATGACCCGTGCCCAGGCCGACAGCCGCATGATCTGCCGCCGCGAGCGCCTGACCGGCAGCAACATGCCGCAGAGCGTCTGCCTGACCGTGGCCCAGCGCCGCAAGGCCCAGGAAGAGAGCCGCCGCGCCATGACCGACCAGCAGCGCACGAGCCGCTGACCGGTGCCAGGGGCCCGCTGCCGGCGTCGCGGCGCCGGTACGAAATGTTAAGAATGGAACCTGTATCGTTCAGCAGGTAGACGTCGCGTCCACTTCTGCAGGTCCATCCTGCAGGGGTGGGCCTGGCCCCCCGACGACCCTTCAAGAACCAGAGGTCCCAGTGCGCATTCTCGTAATCGAAGACAACAGCGACATCGCCGCCAATCTTGGCGACTACCTTGAAGATCGCGGCCACACCGTGGACTTCGCGGCCGATGGCGTAACCGGCCTGCACCTGGCCGTGGTGCACGAGTTCGACGCGATCGTGCTGGACCTCAACCTGCCCGGCATGGACGGCATCGAAGTGTGCCGCAAGCTGCGCAATGAAGCGCGCAAGCAGACCCCGGTGCTGATGCTGACCGCTCGCGATTCGCTGGACAACAAGCTGGCCGGCTTCGATTCCGGCGCTGATGACTACCTGATCAAGCCGTTCGCGCTGCAGGAAGTGGAAGTGCGTCTGAATGCCCTGTCGCGCCGTGGCAAGGGCGTGCAGACCCGTGTGCTGGAAACCGGCGACCTGGAATACAACCTGGATACGCTGGAAGTGCGCCGCCAGGGCAAGCTGCTGCAGCTCAACCCGACCGCGCTGAAGATCCTGCAGGCGTTGATGGAAGCGGCCCCGGCCGTTGTCACCCGCCAGGAACTGGAAACCCGCGTCTGGGGCGAGGAACTGCCCGATTCGGATTCGCTGCGCGTGCATATCCATGGCCTGCGCGCGGTGGTCGACAAGCCGTTTGAAGTGCCGCTGATCCAGACCCGCCATGGCATCGGATACCGCATCGCCACCCCGGAAGCCTGATTCCGTGGCAGCCAAAGGGGAGCGCCGACGCACGCCGTATCGGCGACGCCTGCGCAGCCGCATCATCGTGTCGTTCGTGTTGTTGGGCTTCTGCCTGACAACACTGTTCGCGTTCGCCACCAACTGGGCCCGCCTTCGCGTGGAAAACCAGTTGGTGGAAGAACTGATGAACCGAAACATCGATGAATATGCCCGCCGCTATTACGAGCACCCGGGTCACAACCCGGATGCGCCGGTATTGCAGATCCGGGCGTATGCCTACTCCAAGGACAAGTTCGACCGGGTGCGCGAAGAGCGCGCGCAATGGGCGGGCTTCTCCGATGGCATCCATAGCGTCAGCGGTGACGAACACGGCGAGGCGTATTCGTACAAGCTGGCGGTACGCAAGACGCCTGACGCCTGGTTCTTCCTCGCCTATGACATGACCGACAGCGTGCGCGGCGGCAAGCAGCTCAACCGCGCGCTGGTGCTGTCGGTGCTGGTGTTCAGCGTGCTGTCGCTGGTGCTGGGCTGGTGGTCGGCGTCGAAGGTGATGAAGCCGGTGTCGGACCTGGCCGCGCGGCTGCGCGCCTACCGTGGCGGCACCAGTGATCCCGAGCCGTTGGCACCACGCTTCCCCGACGACGAAGTGGGGCAGCTGGCACAGGCGCTGGACGACTATTCCTCGCGGCTGACCGAAGTGGTGCAGCGCGACCGTGAGTTCAATGCAGACGTCAGCCATGAACTGCGCACGCCGCTGGCAGTGATCCGTGGCGCCACCGAGCTGCTGCTGACCCGGCCCGGCCTGGACGAGAAGGTGCTGCAGCGCCTGCAGCGCATCCAGCGTGCAGAGCAGCAGTGCAGTGACTTGATCGGTGCGTTGTTGCTGCTGTCGCGCAACGAGCGCGGGCAGGGCACCAGCAACGTCGCCCGCGTAGCCGAGCAGCTGTTGGACGCGCATCGCGCGCAGCTGGGTGGCAAGCCGCTGGAGCTGCTGCTGGAAGGCGAGCGCAATCTGGTAATCGATGCGCCCGAGGCGGCCTTGTCAGTGGCACTGGGCAACCTGATCGGCAACGCCGTGAAGTACTCGCAGGACGGCGAAGTGCGCGTGTTTGTCGGCACCAATTCGGTGTCGGTGACCGACAGCGGCCCGGGCCTGAGCGAGGAAGACGCGGCCAAGCTGTTCCAGCGGGGCTACCGCGGTACGCATGCCGGCCATTCGCAGGGCGGCGGCATCGGCCTGTCGATCGTCAGCCGCCTGTGCGACCTGTACGGCTGGCAGGTGAGCGTGCGTCCCGGCGGCCAGCGTGGCGTGATCGCCACCCTGACGTTCTCGCCGAAGCCCTTGTAAGCGAAGCATGGGCCCGGCTCTACAGTAGATCCACGCCATGCGTGGATGTATTTCGGTAGTGCCGGCCGCTGGCCGGCAACCAGACCTCAACCCCCGGCCAACCCCAGATACCGCGCATGCAGCTGTTCCACCTGCACCTGCAGGTCCTCCGGCTGCCCATCATTGACCACCACATCATCGGCCAGCGCCAACCGCTGCGCACGGCTGGCCTGCGCAGCAATCATCCGGTCGGCCAGTGCAGCGTCGATACCATCGCGCCGCATCAATCGCGCATGCTGCACGGCCTCGGGTGCATCCACCAGCAGCACCCGGTCCAGCCACGGGTAGGCCTTCCGCCCACCGACCTCGGTCAGCAGCGGTATGGCAGCGATCGCATACGGGCTGGCGGCCTGCTCGCACTGCTGTTGCATCAGCAGGCGGATGGCCGGGTGGGTGATGGCTTCCAGCGCCGTCCGCTCAGCCGGGTCGGCAAAGACGTGGGCGCGCAGCCGGGCCCGGTCCAGGCTGCCATCGGCCAGCAGCATGTCGGCGCCGAAGCGCTCGGCAATGCGGTCCAGGGCCGGGCTGCCGGTAGCCACCACCGCGCGTGCGGCCAGATCGGCGTCGGCCACCACGATCCCCAGCGCCTCGAAGCGCCGGGTCACTTCGCTCTTGCCGGAGGCGATGCCGCCGGTCAGGCCAACCACATAGCGGCTCATGGGGACTCCCCTCAGCGCAGCCCGCTCATCACCATGTACTGCTCCACCAGTGGCGCACCCCACATGAAGTAGAGCCAACCGGCGATGGCCAGATAGGGCCCGAACGGGATGGGGGTGGCACGGTCACGGCCCCGGCTGTACAGCCAGATCGAGCCGATGATGGCGCCCAGCACCGACGACAGCAGGATGATCGGCAGGATGCCTTTCAGGCCGCACCAGGCACCCAGCGCCGCCAGCAGCTTGAAGTCGCCGTGGCCCATGCCTTCCTTGCCGGTCAGCTGCTTGAACAGCCACCAGACCGTCCACAGCGACAGATAGCCCACCGCCGCACCCACCAGGGCGGGCTTGGCCGGCATGTACAGGTTGTCGATGCTGCCTATCAACCCCAGCCACATCAGGGGCAGGGTCAACTGGTCGGGCAGCAGCTGCGTGCGCAGGTCGATGCCGGACAGGGCGATCAGGAAGCAAGTCAGCACGATGGCGCCGAAGCCCTGCCAGCCGAAGCCGAACTGCCAGACGCAGGCCAGCACCAGCACCGAGGTCAGCGCCTCCACCAGCGGGTACTGCAGCGAGATCGGCGCCTTGCAGTGGCGGCACTTGCCGCCCTGGATGATCCAGCTGAACAGCGGGATGTTCTCGTACCAGCTCAGCTTGTGCTTGCAGTGCGGGCAGTGCGACGGCTCGACCACGATCCCCGCTGGGGGTGGTTCATAGAAGTCCGGTTCCTCCAGGACTTCGCGCGCATCGCGCTTCCACTGCCACTCCAGCCGCTTGGGCAGGCGCAGGATGACGACGTTCAGGAAACTGCCCAGCAGCAGTCCCAGGGCGGCCGCGGCGGGATAGCCGAGGCCGGGATGCTGGTCGAGAAAAGCCATGTATGTGTTATCCGACGACGGCGCCGAGTTTGAAGATGGGAAGGTACATGGCAATCACCATGCCGCCAACAATGGTACCAATGAACACCATGATCATTGGTTCCAGCAGGCTGCTCAGGGCATCCACCGAATTGTTGACCTCCTGCTCGTAGTACTCGGCCACCTTGAACAGCATGGCGTCCAGCGCACCGGCCTCTTCGCCGATGCCGGTCATCTGGATGACCATGTGCGGGAACAGGTTGGTCTGCTTCATCGACATGTTCACCGGGTAGCCGACCGAGACGTCGTCGCGCATGCGCAGCACCGCCTCTTCGTACACGGTATTGCCGGTGGCGCCGGCCACGATGCCCAGCGCCTCCACCAGCGGCACACCGGCCTTGAAGGTCACCGCCGTGGTGCGCGAGAAGCGGGCGATGGCGCTGTTGTGCATGATCTGCCCGATCACCGGCACCTTCAGCACGAACCGGTCCATCGCATGCTGCATCTTCGGCGAGCGTTTGTAGGACATGACCAGGCCGACTGCGGTGCCGATCGCCACCAACAGCATCAGCCACCACCACGACACCATGAACCGTGACAGGTTCACCACCAGCTGGGTGAAGGCGGGCAGCTCGGCGCCGAAGCTCTTGAACACGTCCTCGAACTGCGGCACCACGAACACCAGCATGATGCCGCTGACCAGCATGGCCACCACCACCACCATGATCGGGTAGAACAGCGCCTTCTTGATCTTGCCCTTCAGTGCTTCGATGTTCTCTTTGTAAGTGGCCACCGTGTCCAGCACAGTCTCCAGCACGCCGGCGCCTTCGCCGGCCCGTACCAGGTTGCGGTACAGCTCGTCGAACTGCACCGGGTGCTTGCTGATGGCCTCATGCATCGAGGAACCGCCCTCGATGTCGGTGCGGATGGTGTCCACCAGCTTCTTCATCCGCGGGTTCTTGTGCCCGCTGGCGATGATGTCCAGCGACGACACGATCGGCACACCGGACTTCATCATCGTGGCCATCTGCCGGCTGAAGAAGGCGATATCCTTGGCCTTGACCGGGCTGCCGGCTGCACCGAACAAGGGCTTTGGTTTTACTTTTACCTGGCCCGGGTTGATGCCCTGGCGGCGCAGCTCGGCACGCAGCAGGTTGGCGTTCTTGGCCAACTGCTCGCCCTTCATCTTCACGCCCCGCTTGTCGGTCCCCTCCCAGACAAACGGCTGCAGTTCCATGGTGGCACGCGCCACCGGCTCTTTCTTGATCGCACTGCGACTGACAGACATGTTGGCTCCCCGGCCCGCCATCCCCAGGCAGGCATCCAGTCGCCGATGGTAGCCGGTTCATTGCCGTCTGGGCAGTTGGCGGCGCGGCTGGATTGCAAATTCGTGCCGGCCGCCGGCCAAAGGTGACGTACTGCGTCACATTGCCGCGTCCATCGCAGATTCGGATGCGGGGGGTTCCCATCCACGAAATTGCTGCCATCATGGGCGCGGGGAAATCCAGGGGGAGGCGTGCCGGGGTTGGCACGCAACCTGCGTTGATCCACCCGCAGGGTATGGGGCCCGCTCAACCGGCACTGTCCGGTCCGATCCCGTGCACTGAACTCAACCACCACTATCTTGGGGATGTACCAATGAAGAACCAGAAGGGCTTCACCCTTATCGAACTGATGATCGTCGTCGCGATCATCGCCATCCTGGCCGCCATCGCGCTGCCGGCTTACCAGGACTACACCTCGAAGTCGAAGGTCACCGCTGCGCTGGCCGATCTGGCCTCGCACAAGACCCAGTTCGAGATGGAAATCAGCAGTGGTCGTACTCCGACCGCTGCGACCGCCGGCTTCCAGGCTGAAGAGACCGGTAGCTGCTCGGAAATCGCTGTGGCCAAGACTGGCATGACCTGCACCATCCGTGATCCGGGCCGCATTGGCACCAGCTCCACCATCGCTCTCAAGTACGATGAAGCGACGGTTGATGCTACCTCGGGCGCAATCACGAAGGCTGGTGGCTTCAGCTGCGTCACCGTGTCGGTTGACAAGAAGTTCCGTCCGGCTGGCTGCACTGGTACCTAATATTCTTGACCTGACAGGCAAAGGAGTTTGCAGCTCCTGCAGCTGTCATCAGAGTTGACACAAGGCCCGCTTCGGCGGGCCTTGTGCTGACCGGAGCACGAATCCCGGTTGGCGCGCAGCAATGGGGATTGCTGGATCAAACAGGGGGAGTCATGAACACGCAGAAGGGCTTCACGCTCATCGAGCTGATGATCGTGGTGGCCATCATCGCCATTCTGGCGGCCATCGCGACGGTGGCGTTCCAGCCGTACATCATCCGTACCCAGCTGACGGCCGCGCTGGCCGACATCAGCCCGGGCAAGTTGCTGGTTGAAACGGTCGTCTATGAAAACCGCTCGGCCAGTCTGGTCACCCCCGAGTTCATCGGCGGCGCCCAGAACGCCCACTGCTCCAACGTCGAAGCCGAACTCAGCGATTCCGGCGTCGGCCATATCAGCTGCACCTTGAAGGGACACAGCGCGCTGGAAGGCAAGGACCTGATCCTGCGCCGTTCGGCCGAGGGCATCTGGAGCTGCGACGGCAGCGCCTTCGAAGCGCGCTATCGCCCGACCGGCTGTTGATCACACTTCCGCGCTCCGATGGGATGCTGGCCGACCCTTGACGGGGCTATCATCACCGGGGGAGTCAGGATCGTGCCTGCCGGGTAGGGAGTGCCAGGCAAGGCAGTGTTGCTCATGGATTGGCGATGCCGTTGGCCGTTAGCTGCGGCAGGTTCTGCTGCCCCGTGCGGTGCCCGTGCAAGGCGCACGGCAGTGCATGACCCCATGAGCCAAGGATTCATATGAACGCTGTAACCACCGCCAATCTTGTCGGCATCACCGGCCTGGCCCGACGCCTGGTACAGGACGGCGCCCTGGACGAGACCACGGCCCGCGACGCCATGGCCAAGGCCGCCGCCGCGCGCCAGCCGCTGCCCACGTGGTTTGCGCAGAACAAGCTGGTCAATGCCTCGCAGCTGGCCGCCGCCAACGCGGTCGAGTTCGGCATGCCGCTGTTCGACGTGTCCACCTTCGATGCCAGCCAGAACGCGATGAGCCTGGTCAGCGAGGAGCTGCTGCGCAAGCACAACGTGCTGCCGCTGTTCAAACGTGGTGGCAAGCTGTTTGTCGGTACCAGCAACCCGACCCACTCGCTGGACGAGATCAAGTTCCACACCAATCTGGTGGTCGAACCGATCCTGGTCGACGAGGACCAGATCCGCCGCACCCTGGAGCAGTGGCACGCCAGCCATGACACCATCGGCGACGCGCTGGGCGGTGACGACGACGGCATGGGCAGCCTGGATGTGGCTGCCGGTGACGAGGATCTCGGCACCAGCGGCGGCGACTCCGGCATCGACGCCAAGGGCGATGACACCCCGGTGGTGAAGTTCGTCAACAAGGTGCTGGTCGATGCCATCCGCAAGGGCGCATCGGACATCCACTTCGAGCCCTACGAAGACGACTACCGCGTGCGCCTGCGCATCGATGGCCTGCTGAAGATGGTGGCCCGCGCGCCGGTGAAGTTGAACCAGCGCATCGCTGCTCGCCTGAAGGTGATGGCGCAGCTGGACATCGCCGAAAAGCGCGTCCCGCAGGACGGCCGCATCAAGCTCAACCTGTCCAAGAGCAAGCAGATCGACTTCCGCGTGAGCACGCTGCCCACGCTGTTCGGCGAGAAAGTGGTGCTGCGTATCCTCGATGGCAGCGCGGCCAAGCTGGGCATCGACAAGCTGGGCTATGAGCCGGACCAGCAGAAACTGTTCCAGGATGCCATCCACAAGCCGTACGGCATGGTGCTGGTGACCGGCCCGACCGGCTCGGGCAAGACCGTGTCGCTGTATACCGCGCTGGGCATCCTCAACGACGAGACGCGCAACATCTCCACTGCCGAAGACCCGGTGGAAATCCGCCTGCCTGGTGTCAACCAGGTGCAGCAGAACAACAAGCGCGGCATGACCTTCGCCGCTGCGCTGCGCTCGTTCCTGCGCCAGGATCCGGACATCATCATGGTCGGCGAGATCCGCGACCTGGAAACGGCCGAGATCGCCATCAAGGCGGCGCAGACCGGTCACATGGTGCTGTCCACGCTGCATACCAACGATGCGCCGCAGACCATCGCGCGCCTGATGAACATGGGCATCGCGCCGTACAACATCACCAGCTCGGTGACGCTGGTGATCGCCCAGCGCCTGGCGCGCCGGTTGTGCGGCAACTGCAAGCGGCGGTCGAACCTGCCCGAGCATGCACTGCTGGCCGAGGGCTTCACCCAGGCGCAGCTGGACGCGGGCATCGAACTGTATGAAGCCGTTGGCTGCGATGAGTGCACCGAGGGCTACAAGGGCCGCACCGGTATCTACCAGGTGATGCCGATGACCGACGAGATCGCCACCATCGTGCTGGCCGGCGGCAACGCACTGCAGATTGCCGACGCGGCACAGCAGATCGGGGTGAATGATCTGCGCCAGTCGGCGTTGAAGAAGGCAGCGGCGGGCGTGACCAGCCTGGCCGAGATCAATCGCGTGACCAAGGATTGATGCGATTGGGGTCAGAGCCCTTTCCTGCGGAAAGGGATCCGACCCCGGCAAGTAGATCCACGCCATGCGTGGATGGCGCGGTCCCGGCCCGACCAGTAGATCCACGCCATGCGTGGATGGCGCGGTCCCGGCCCGACCAGTAGATCCACGCCATGCGTGGATGATCCTGCCCAACCTCGGGTCAGAGCCCTTTCCTGTGGAAAGGGATCCGACCCGCGGCCCTTACTCCATCCCCAGCTTCTTCAACTTGTAGCGCAGCGCGCGGAAGGTGATGCCCAGCTGTGCGGCGGTGCGGGTCTTGTTCCAGCGGTTCTCTTCCAGCGCGCGCTGGATGGCGCTGCGTTCCAGCTGCTCGATGTACGAGGGCAGGGCGGCGCTGCCCGGCTGCAAGTCGGCCACGGCTTCGGCGGGCGCGGCACTTCCCGGCGCGCGCGGGGCATGCTGCGGCAGGCGCAGGTCGTCTGCGCCGATGCAGTCTTCCTCGGCCAGCGCCAGCGCCCGTTCCAGGATGTTCTCCAGTTCACGCACGTTGCCGGGGAAGGCGTAGTGGGCCAGTGCCTCCAGCGCCGACGGCGCCAGCAGCGGGGTGGTGCGGCCGTGGCTGCGGGCCAGCCTTGCCAGCACCGCCGCCGCCAGCTCCGGCAGGTCCTGGCGACGCTCGCGCAGCGGCGGCACCCTCAGTTCGATCACGTTGATGCGGTAGTAGAGGTCGTGGCGGAAGCGCCCGTCCTCGACCAGCTCGGCCAGGTCGCGGTGGGTGGCCGAGAGGATGCGCACGTCCACCGGTTCTTCGTTGGCCGCACCCACCGGCCGCACCGACTTTTCCTGGATCGCACGCAGCAGCTTCACCTGCATCTGCAGCGGCAGTTCGGCCACTTCGTCCAGGAACAGGGTGCCACCGTGCGCGGCCTGGAACAGGCCGGGCTTGTCGGCGTGGGCACCGCTGAAGCTGCCCTTGCGATGGCCGAAGAACTCGCTCTCCATCAGTTCGCCGGGAATGGCGCCGCAGTTGACCGGAATGAACGGTCCGGCCGCGCGCGCGCCCTGGGCGTGGATGGTGCGCGCGACCAGTTCCTTGCCGACCCCGGATTCACCAAGGATGTAGACCGGCGCCTGGCTGCGCGCGACCTTGCCGATGGTGGTGCGCAGCACGTCCATGGCCGGCGAAGCACCGAGCAGGCGCGCGCCTTGTTCGGCGTTGGGGCCGGGCAGGGGGCGTTCGGCGTTGTTGAGTTCCAGTGCGTGCTTGACCAGCCCGCGCAGCACGGCGATGTCCACCGGCTTGCTGACGAAGTCGAAGGCACCGGCCTTCAGCGCTTCCACGGCCAGGTCCATGCTGCCGAAGGCGGTGATCATCGCCACCGGCGTGCGCGGGTAGTGCTGGGCGATCTCGCTGACCAGCTCGATGCCGTTGCCATCGGGCAGGCGCATGTCGGTGATGCACAGGTCGTACGGGTTGCTGGCCAGCAGCTCGCGCGCTTCGGCAAGGTTGGCGGCGGTACTGATACGCAGCCCCATGCGGCCGAGGGTCAGTACCAGCAGTTCGCGGATGTCGCGTTCGTCGTCGACGACGAGGGCGCTGCGGGTTTCGTTCATGGGCGTGAAAGATAAACGAGGGGGCTGGAAGCGACAAATGTTTGACGCACAGAATCGGAATCAGGTGGGCAACAACGTGTGCGGGCCGGGCAGCACCAGGCGGAAGCAGGAGCCGCCGGCCGGTACCGGAATGTAATCGAGCCGTGCCTGGTTGGCCCGGCACAGCTCGCGGGCGATATACAGGCCCAGGCCGGTGCCATGCTCGGAGGTGGTGAAGAACGGCCGGAACAGCTGCGCGGCCACACTCTCGGGAATACCCGGACCGCGGTCCATCACGTCGATCACCGCGCTGCGCTCGTGTTGCGCAACGCGCAGGCGCACGCGTGCGGGCTGCTGGCCGATGCGGCCGTACTTCAGCGCGTTGTGCACCAGCACGGTCAGCATCTGATACAGATGCTTGGTGTCGACCTGGGCCATCACCGAGGTGTCGCTGATGATCGGCTCGATGCTGTCGGTCTCCAGGGTCTGGCCCTGCTTGTACTCCAGCACGAAGCGGCGCACGAAGGCGGCCAGGTCCACGTTCTCGGGCGTGGCGCGCTCGCGCCGGGCCAGGCCCAGTACGCTCTCGACGATGCCGTTGGTGCGCTGGCACTGCTGGCGGATGATCTGCAGCAGGCGGCGGTCGCTTTCGTTGAATCCGGTGCCTTCCTCCAGCAACTGCACGGCGTAGTTGATCGCCGCCAGCGGATTGCGGATCTCGTGCGCAAGGCTGGCCGAGAAGCGGCCCATTGCCGACAGGGTGAGCGATTCGGCGCGGCGCGAGACCACACTGGAATCGTCCAGGAACACCAGTGCCAGCTCGCTGCCGGCCAGCAGGCGGGCGAAGCGCGGTTGTACTTCGGGCTGGTCGGGATTGAGCTGCAGTGGCAGTTCGTCCTGCGCCCAGCCGTTGCGCCAGCGTTGCAGGCGACGGGCCAGTTCCGGCGCGGCGCTGGTCAGGTCCAGTCGCCCGCTTTCGCTGTTGCCATCGCTGTCGCCCAGCAGCATCGAGGCGGCTTCGTTGGCCAGGGTGACGCGGCTGTCGGCATCCACCACCAGGACACCGGTGCGCATGCGGCGGATGATCAGTTCGTTGATCTGGAACAGATTGGCCACTTCATCGCCGCGCTGGTTGGCCAGCTGCTGGTTGCGGCGCGCGCGGTTGCCCACCTGGAAACTGATGAAGGCCAGCGCCAGGTAGCTGGTGGCGAACATGGCCAGTTCGGCCAAAGTGCGGGTGGGGTCGCCGCCTTCCAGCAGCTTCCAGGTGTATTCCACGCCGGTGGCCAGACTGGCGGCCAGCGCCAGGCCCAGGCCCAGGCTGAGCGGCAGCAGGGTGGCGGCGGCGGCGATGTTGAACAGCAGCGACATCGAGATGCCGGCGCTGGCACCGGGCAGGGCATGCGACAACAGGGTGGCCGCGACGATGTCCACCAGCACGCCGCTGACCACGATCGGGCGCAGCCAGCGTTCATTGCGGCCGATCACCAGGGCCAGCAGCGACAAGCCCAGATAGATGGCAGCAACGGTATCGGCCAGGCGCGGGTGATGGGCTTCGCCGACCATGGCCGACAACGGGCTGTACAGCAGGGCGGCAATGACCGCGGCGATCAGCACCCGGTACAGCGCGAAGAAATACAGCTCACGCCGCGGAATCGATTCGATGCGGTCGATCAATGAAGCACTGGGTGACACGCCGGAACTCCCCTTCTGGCTGCCTGGGTCTGGAATCTGCGGCGGCCCCGTCTGGCGTCCCCTGAAGCCGGGCGGGTACGTCGCTTCTCTATGGTCTGCAGTGGACGCGGTCGAGCAGGCCCGACGCTGCATACGCTGGCTGACCAGTATAGGGCCCCGGGCCGGGCGCCGCCGGAGATGGTCGGTCGCGCATTTGGCCCGCTGCGGACACCGGTGGCCAGCGCCGGCCCGGGCGCAACTGCCTGAATGACGGTGGAAATCTGGCCGGGTCTGGCGTTTTGTACAGACTTCTTTGCGCCCCGGCGCTCGCTCGGCCACAATAGTGGGCCCGCCGCGGTCCATGCCGGCGCCCCGCCGGGGCCCTGAGGAATTGCGTGCGGTCGTTCCTATTCCCACGGTGACGCATGAATTTCCACGAATACCAGTCAAAACAACTGCTTGCCGAATACGGCATCCCGGTCCCGGCCGGCAAGGTCGCTGCGACCCCGGACGAAGCGGTTGCCGCTGCCAACTCCCTGGGCCAGGGCCCCTGGATGGTCAAGGCGCAGATCCACGCTGGCGGCCGCGGCAAGGCTGGCGGCGTCAAGTTCTGCAAGACCACCGACGACGTGAAGGCCGCTGCGGCCAAGATGCTCGGCACCAAGATGGCCACCTACCAGACCGCAGGCGTTGAACTGCCGGTCAACCTGGTGCTGGTGACCACCGCTGGCGAGATCGTCAAGGAACTGTACCTGTCGGTGCTGGTTGACCGTGGCACCAAGACCATCACCTACATCGCTTCTTCGGAAGGCGGCGTGGAGATCGAGCAGGTCGCTGCTGAAACCCCGGAGCTGATCCACTCGCTGAACGTCGACTTCGTCGAAGGCGTGCAGGGTTACCACGGCCGTGATTTCGGCTTCAAGCTGGGCCTGACCGCCAAGCAGGCCGGCCAGTTCGCCAGCATCATGGTGAACCTGTACCGCCTGTTCAACGAAAAGGACCTGGCCCTGGTTGAAATCAACCCGCTGGCCATCCTGGACGACGGCAACCTGTACGCGCTGGACGGCAAGTTCGACAGCGACGACAACGCCGCGTTCCGCCAGAAGGCCCTGGTCGCCATGCGCGACAAGACCCAGGAAGATCCGACCGAAGTGATCGCTTCGGAACTGGACATCAACTACGTCACCATGGACGGCAACATCGGCTGCATGGTGAACGGCGCAGGCCTGGCCATGGCCACCATGGACGTCATCAAGCTCAACGGCGGCGAGCCGGCGAACTTCCTGGACGTGGGCGGCGGTGCCAACAAGCAGCGCGTCATCGAAGCCTTCAAGCTGATCCTGTCCTCGGACAAGGTCGAAGGTATCTTCGTCAACATCTTCGGCGGCATCGTCCGCTGCGACATGATTGCCGAAGGCATCATCGCCGCTGTGAAGGAAGTGGGCGTCAAGGTTCCGGTCGTGGTGCGCCTGGAAGGCACCAACGTGGAAGAAGGCAAGCAGCTGCTGCGTGACAGCGGCATGGCCATCATCCCGGCTGACAACATCAACGATGGCGCCAAGAAGATCGTTGAAGCTGTCAAGAACGCCGCCTGATACCGACACCAAGGAATTCCAATGTCTGTTTTGATCAACAAGAACACCAAGGTGATCGTGCAGGGCTTCACCGGCCAGCAGGGCACCTTCCACGCCACTCAGATGATCGAGTACGGCACCCAGGTTGTCGGCGGCGTGACCCCGGGCAAGGGTGGCACCACCCATATCGACCTGCCGGTCTTCAACACCGTTGCCGACGCCGTGCAGAGCACCGGCGCCAACGCTTCGGTCATCTACGTGCCGCCGCCGTACGCGGCTGACGCGATCCTGGAAGCCGCTGCTGCCGGCATCTCGGTCATCGTCTGCATCACCGAAGGCATCCCGGTGCTGGACATGCTGCGCGTCAAGAACGTGCTGACACGCGCCCATCCGGACACCGTGCTGGTCGGTCCGAACTGCCCGGGCGTCATCACTCCGGGCGAGTGCAAGATCGGCATCATGCCGGGCCACATCCACATGCCGGGCAAGATCGGTATCGTGTCGCGCTCGGGCACGTTGACCTATGAAGCGGTCAAGCAGACCACCGAAGTTGGTCTGGGCCAGTCCACCTGCATCGGCATCGGTGGTGACCCGATCAATGGCCTGAACTTCGTCGACTGCCTGAAGCTGTTCAACGAAGATCCGCAGACCCTGGGCATCATCATGGTTGGCGAAATCGGCGGCGACGCTGAAGAAGCCGGTGCCGAGTACATCAAGAACCACGTGAAGAAGCCGGTTGTCGGTTTCATCGCCGGTGCGTCGGCTCCGGCCGGCAAGCGCATGGGCCACGCCGGTGCGATTGCTTCGGGCGGCAAGGGCACTGCAGAAGGCAAGTTCGCTGCAATGGAAGCCGCTGGCGTCGTCACCGTGCGTTCGCCGGGCGACCTGGGTGCTGCCATCGCCAAGCTGGTGAAATAAGATCGACTGCCTCTGGCAGACGATTCTGTAGAGCCGGCCGCTGGCCGGCTGCTTGAAACAGAAGGGCCGCCTCCGGGCGGCCTTTCTGCGTCTGCATTGGGGTCAGATCCCTTTTGCGCAGCAAAAGGGATCTGACCCCGGACCGAGCGCCATCCACGCATGGCGTGGATCTACCGGGAATGGCCCGGCGGGCGTACGACGTGGTCCGCCCGGTAGCGCCGGGCAATGCCCGGCGAACGCGCAGCGCTACAATGAGCGCATTGCAACCACAGGCTGGATTCCCATGGCTTCGATCCGCATCGCGATGGCGCAGTTCGACTTCCCGGTCGGCGATGTCGCCGGCAACACCGAGCGCATCATCGAGATGATCGGCCAGGCGCGCGACGAGTACGGCGCCGAGCTGGTGATGTTCCCCGAGCTGGCGGTGAGTGGTTATCCGCCGGAGGACCTGCTGCTGCGCCCCGGCTTCCTGTACGAGTGCGAGCAGGCGATGACCCGCATCGCGACTGCCTGCCGTGGCATCACCGCCGTGGTCGGCTGGCCGCAGGCGGCTGGTGCGGTGGTCTACAACGCCGCCAGCGTGCTGCGCGATGGCTTGGTCGAGCAGACCTACCGCAAGCGCGAGCTGCCCAACTACGCGGTGTTCGACGAGCGTCGCTACTTCGATGTCGACCCGGACGGCGGCAGCTGCGTGTTCGAGGTCAACGGCATTCCGGTGGGCCTGCTGATCTGCGAGGACCTGTGGTTCGCCGAGCCGCTGGCCGACACCGTGCGCGAAGGTGCGCAGCTGGTGGTGGTGCCGAATGCTTCGCCCTACGAGCGCGGCAAGCACGCCCAGCGCGACGCCGTGCTGGCCGCGCGTACCCGCGAGAGCGGGGCGGCGATCGCCTATCTCAACGTGGTCGGTGGCCAGGATGCGCTGGTATTCGATGGTGCCTCGGTGGTAGCCGATGGCGACGGCACCGTGCACCCGGCCGCAGCGGCCTTCGTCGACCAGTGGCTGGTGGTGGAGTACGACGGTGAAACCCGCCGCTTCCTGCCGCACGTGTGGATGGACGATGGCGACGAGAGTATGGACGCGCTGGCGTGGCGCGCAGTGACCCGGGGCATCCAGGACTACTGCCGCAAGAACGGCTTCAGGAAGGTGTGGCTGGGCCTGTCCGGTGGCATCGACTCGGCGATCGTGCTGGCGATGGCCGTGGACGCGATGGGTGCCGAAAACGTCACCGCGGTGCGCCTGCCGTCGCGCTATACCGCTGGCCTGTCCAACGACCTGGCCGCCGAACAGTGCCAGGCGCTGGGCGTGAAGCTGGAAGCGGTGTCGATCGAGCCAGCATTCAAGGGCCTGATGGAATCGCTGGCGCCGATGTTCGAAGGCACCACCCCGGACGTGACCGAGGAAAACCTGCAGTCGCGCAGCCGTGGCGTGATCCTGATGGCGCTGGCCAACAAGTTCGGTGGCCTGTTGCTCACTACTGGCAACAAGAGCGAGTACGCGGTGGGCTACGCCACCATCTACGGCGACATGTGCGGTGGCTATGCGCCGCTGAAGGACCTGTACAAGACCGAGGTGTTCGGCCTGTCCAAGTGGCGCAACACCGTGGGCGGCGCGCCGGTGATCCCGCCGGCGGTGATCAGCCGCCCGCCGTCGGCCGAGCTGCGCGAGAACCAGCTGGACCAGGATTCGCTGCCGGCCTATGACGTGCTGGACGGCATCCTGTACCGCTACATCGACCAGGAGCAGTCGCGCACGGAGATTGTTGCGGCCGGTTACGACGCGGCTGTGGTCGACCGTGTGCTGCGCCTGGTGCGCATCAGCGAGTGGAAGCGGCACCAGGCTGCACCGGGCCCGAAGGTTTCGCGCCGGGCGTTCGGTCGCGAGCGTCGTTACCCGATCAGCAACGGCTACAAGGGCTGAGGGTACGTCGCCGGGCATGGCCCGGCGCTACCGGCCCATCCACGCATGGCGTGGATCTACTGGGCTTCGTCGAGCAGCTGTTCGAGGCCGGCGGTTTCGACGGCTTCGTTGAAGTGGCCCTCCCCCAGCCGTGCACGCACGAACGCCAGGCCATCGGCCGCTGCCGCATCCAGCGTGCCGCGGTGGTCGACCGGATAGCGCCGGAATGCCACGGGCTCGCCGCGCAGTGCCAGGCCTGCGGCATACAGCAGGGTGGTCAGGTATGGCACGTCGCGGTCCTGGCTGCCATGGCCCAGCATCAGCGGCTGGCTGAAACCGCGGCGCGGTACACCCAGGTAGTCATGCAGCAGCGCCCAGATGCCTGCCACCTCCGTCAGCGGTGCCGTGAACATCGAGCCGGTATCGGCCCCTTCCAGTGTGGCGGCCAGTTCGCCCAGGCATTGCTTGCGTGCCAGCGCGACGCGCGAACGCCCCTCATCGCTGAGCACGCGATCAATCTGCGGGGCAACCTGCAGCAGGCCGTCCAACAGATAGGCGTGATACGCGTTGAGCGCGCCAGGGTTGGCGCTGCGGTTGTCCGGTTTCATCACCAGCGCGGTCAGCTCGACGGCGGTGGGCGTACCGGTGGTGAAGCTGCCTCGGTAGTGCAGGGAAGGCCCAGCATAGGTGGGGGCGATGTGGCCCGCTGTGAGCGCGGCGGCACCACCCTGCGAATGGCCGACCGAGACCCAGCGCGGCGACAGCGTTGCGTTGCCCAGGTACTGGCGGCTGGCTTTGACGAGGTCGATGGCGTTGCGGGCGGCGGTGCGGACGTGCAGGTAAGCATGGTCGCCAGGGCTACCGAGGCCCTGGTAGTCCGCGGCCACCACGGCGTAGCCCTGTGCCAGGAACTGATCAAGGAAGCGGCCGTCGCGTTCGGGCTGGTAGGGGCCGGACACCGAGGGCGCACAGCGGTCCGCGATGCCCTGAGTGCCATGTGCCCAGGACACCACCGGCCAGCCGCCTGCTGGAGCCGCGCCGGCCGGCAGGTACAGCAGGCCGGTGCCTTCGGCCAGCTGGCCGCGGTGGTCCGGGGTGCGGTAGTGCAGCTTGTAGGCCTGCGCGGCCGCTGACGGTACCCAGCTGGCGCGGTAGGGCGCTGCGGAAAGCAGGTCGCCGGGGGCGGCCGGTGCAGCAGCCAGGGGCCCCGAAGATAGCGCCAGCAGGGCGGTGGCGACGAGGCCGGCGAGGGGCCGGAAACGGCGGCGCGGTGGGGACATGGGGCGCTCCTTGTCGGCCGGGATGGCCGTTGCGCCGCAGTGTGGAGGGCCTTGCCCGCCCCGATTGGGACCGGCGTCGCAACCGCCGGGGATTCGGAGAATTCCTAGTGTCGTGGTCCATTGGCGCACGAACCATCCACGCATGGCGTGGATCTACCGACAAAGAAAAGGCCCCTTGCGGGGCCCTCTCTTACTTCTTTTCCAGTCGCGCGTTGCGCTGGCCGGTGCTGGCGGACTTCTCGCCGGCAAACGGGTTCAGCTTGCGGATCATCCACGGGTATTTCGGCCACTTGCCTTCCAGCCACGGGTGGTCCGGCTGGTTCAGCTGCAGGACGCGGCGGGCGTCGTCGGCCAGGGTCTTGTTGCCCAGGTGGGTGTAGGAATCGGCCAGCACGGCGACGGCGTCGTACTGGAAAGCGCTCTGCGGGTAGGTTTCCAGCAGGTAGTTGGCGCGGCCGGCGGCCGAAACCCAGGCACCGCGGCGCATGTAGTACAGGGCGTTGTCCAGCTCGTGCTGGGCGAACACGTCACGCAGCTCCAGCATGCGCTGGCGCGCATCGGCGGCGTAGCGGCTGTTCGGGTAGCGGTCGACCACGATGTTGAAGTCCGAATACGCCTGGTGCGGCGTGGACAGATCGCGGCGGCTCGCATCCAGCGACCATACGCGGCGCAGGAAAACCGTACTGCGGTTGGAGTTGGCCAGGCCGCGCAGGTAGTACAGGTAGGCGATGTTGCGATGGGTCGGGTAGGTACGGATGAAGCGGTCGATGCTGGACACCGCGTCATCGTGCTTGCCGGCCTTGTACTGGGCATAGGCGGTTTCGATCATCGCCTGTTCGGTGTACGGGCCGTACGGATACTGGGCCACCAGGCGGCGGAAGCTGCCTTCGGCGCCGCTCCAGTTGCCACCCTGCATCAGCTTGTGGCTCTTCTCGTACAACTGTTCGACCGGCGTCCCTTCATCGGGGCGGTCGCCCTTCTTGGCACCACGGTGGCAGCCGGTGGCGGCGATGACCAGCACCAGCAACAGGGCGGTGAGGCGGACGGGCGCAGAGAGCATGGCGGAGCGTCGGATCATGGGGTCGAGGCGGGACGCGGCTGGAATACGAAGGGTCGATGATAGCCTAGTGTCCTGTCCAGCGACTGAAACCGGCCGCCGGGACCCCAAAATTTCAAAGAATGCCCCCTGCCATGTCTGAACAACCCTCTGAATCGGCCCGCCAGGCCATCGTCCCCGACACCTCTGCCGGCCGTCGTTTCGACGCGGTCGTGGCCGAATTGTTCCCCGAATACTCGCGTTCGCGCCTGACCGAGTGGATCAAGACCGGCGATGTGCTGCTGGACGGCGCTCAGGCGCGCCCGCGCGACCCGCTGCGCGGCGGCGAGGTGGTCACCCTCACCGTGGTGCTTGAAACCCAGACCGATGCCCAGCCGGAGGACATCCCGCTGGACGTGCTGTTCGAGGACGAGCACCTGCTGGTGATCAACAAGCCGGTCGGCCTGGTGGTGCACCCGGGCGCTGGCAACCACAGCGGTACCCTGGTCAATGCCCTGCTGTTCCGCGACCCGTCGGTGGCGGTGCTGCCGCGTGCCGGCATCGTGCACCGCCTGGACAAGGACACCAGCGGCGTGATGGTGGTGGCCAAGACCCTGGAAGCGCAGACCGCGCTGGTCGAGCAGCTGGCCGCACGCGACGTGCACCGCCAGTACCTGGCCATCGTGATGGGTGCGCTGGTGGCCGGCGGTACCGCTGATGCCCCGATCGACCGCCACCCGCGTGACCGCCTGAAGATGGGCGTGCGCGAGGACGGCAAGGAAGCGATCACCCACTACCGCCTGCGCGAGCGCTTCCGCGCACACACCGCGCTGGAATGCCGCCTGGAAACCGGTCGTACCCACCAGATCCGCGTGCACATGGCGCACATCCGCCACCCGATCGTGGGTGACCCGCTGTACGGCGGTGCGCTGAAGCTGCCCAAGGGCGCCAGCGACGAGCTGGTGGCCGCGCTGCGCGGTTTCAAGCGCCAGGCGCTGCATGCCGAAACGCTGGAGTTCGTGCACCCGATCACCGGTGAGACGGTGCGCAACACGGCACCGGTGCCGGCCGACATGCTGCACCTGCTGAAGGTGCTGCGCGAAGACAGCGACGCCTTCGCCGCACGCGAGCGGGACCGCTGGTGATGAGCACCGCGCTGCCGCTGCTGCAGGCCGACTGGCCGGCACCCCCGGGCGTCCGCGCGCTGACCACGCGGCGGCATGGCGCGGGCATCTCGCCGGCGCCGTTCGCGCAGTTCAATCTGGGCAACCGCCACGCGGCCGATGGCGACACGCCGGCCAACGTCGAGCACAACCGCCAGTTGCTGCAGCAGGGGCTGGCGTTGCCGTCGGCCCCGCACTGGCTGCGCCAGGTGCACAGCAGCACCGTGCTGCGCTTCAACGCGCCGCCGGTGGCGGGTACCAGCGAACCGGTGGCCGACGCCGCAGTGACCTCGGTGCCCGGTGTGGTGCTGGCGATCCTGACCGCCGACTGCCTGCCGGTGGTGTTTGCCGCCGTCGACGGCAGCGAGGTCGGCGCCGCGCACGCCGGCTGGCGCGGGTTGGCCGACGGCATGCTGGAGGCCACGGTGGCCGCCATGCAGACCCCGCCGGCGCAGCTGCGGGCCTGGCTGGGCCCGGCGGCCGGGCCGGCCGACTACGAGATCGGCGAGGAGGTCTACCACGCCTTCGTCGGCCATGATCCGGCGGCCGAGGCGGCCTTCTTGGCGACCCGACCGGGCCACTGGAAGGTGGACCTGTTCGCGCTGGCGCGGCAGCGGTTGCAGGCGGCGGGCATGGACCCGGCGCAGGTACACGGCGGTACGGTGTCGACCATGGCCGATCCAGACCTGTATTCACACCGGCGCGACCGTCGTACCGGGCGCATGGCGACACTGGCCTGGATCGCGCCCTGACCCCGCCGCTGTTCGCGCGCGTGCTGGGGCCGGCCTTCGCCGCCCTGGCAGGGCCGGTGCAGGCGCTGCATGCCGCGCCGCTGCCCTGTCGCTATGTGGGCCAGGCGCGGATCGAGCGCGGACGGCACTGGCTGGTACCGCTGCTGGCTGCAATGGCGCGATTGCCGAAGAACGGCGAAGCCCTTCCCACCGAGGTCGCCTTCAGTGCACACGGGCAGGGCGAGCGATGGGCACGACGGTTCGGCCGCTGGCCGATGGTGTCGCGGCTGTGGCTGCACGAGGGGTATCTGCGCGAGCAGCTGGGCGCGGTGCGTTTCGAATTCGACCTGCAGGCCCGCGACGGTGGCATCGACTGGTCGGTACGGCGGGTCTGGGCATTCGGGCTGCTGCCGCTGCCAAGGCGCTGGTTTGGCGGCGTGCGTTGCCGCGAAGCGTGGCACGGCCAGCGTTACACTTTCCGGGTCGATGTGACGCTGCCCTGGGTGGGAGCCCTGATCCGCTATGAAGGCTGGCTC
Source organism: Stenotrophomonas maltophilia (assembly GCF_004684085.1). GTDB lineage: Bacteria > Pseudomonadota > Gammaproteobacteria > Xanthomonadales > Xanthomonadaceae > Stenotrophomonas > Stenotrophomonas maltophilia_AS. The sequence continues at coordinate 433 of NZ_SRHZ01000068.1, read as the reverse complement.
GAACCGCAGTGAGGCCGGCAGTGCGGTGATCGTGTTCGACGGTGTGTGCGCGTTGTGCAACGGCTGGGTGCGCTTCCTGCTGCGCTTTGACCGCAAGGGGCGTTACCGCTTCGCGGCAATGCAGGGCGCGCAGGGCAGCGCGATGCTGCGCGCACACGGGCTGGACCCGCAGGATCCGATGTCGTTCCTGTTGCTGGACGAACAGGGCGCCTGGACCGATACCGATGCCATCCTGCGCGTGCTGGCGGGGTTGGGGGGTGCATGGCGCCTGACCGGTGCACTGCGCGCGCTGCCCGATAGCTGGCGCAACGCGGCGTACCGCGTGCTGGCGCGCAACCGTTACCGCTGGTTCGGGCGGCATGACGCCTGCTACCTGCCCGCACCGGAGCAGGCCGCGCGATTCCTGGATTGAAGAAAAAGGGGACGGAGGGGA
>NZ_SRHZ01000067.1 GCF_004684085.1 Stenotrophomonas maltophilia | reverse complement strand
GTGCACAAACGACTTAATCCCCTCCGTCCCCTTTTTCCCTCAGCCTTCCAGCGCGTCCAGGTAACTGCGGCGCCAGTGGTTGATGTCGTAGGTGCGCAGGTGCTCCATCATCGCGTGCCAGCGTTCCTTGCGCCGGTGCAGCGACATGGTTGCCGCCGTGGCGATGGCATCGGCCACGCCATCAAGGTCATGCGGATTCACCAGCAGTGCCTGCTTCAGTTCGTCGGCGGCGCCAGCCAGCAGGGACAGCACCAGCACGCCGGGATCTTCCGGGTCCTGTGAGGCCACGTATTCCTTGGCCACCAGGTTCATGCCATCGCGCAGCGGCGTCACCAGTCCCACCGCCGCCGCCCGGTAGAAACCGGTCAGCGTGGCGTGGGTGAAGTTCTGGTTGACGTAGCGCAGCGGCGTCCAGTCGGGCTCGGCGTGACCACCGTTGATATGGCCGGCGATCTGTTCCAGCTGGCTGCGCAGCTGCCGGTACTCGGTGACGTCGCCACGCGAGACCGGCGCGATCTGCAGGTAGGTCAACGAACCTCGCTGGTCGGGGTGGCGCTGCAGGTAGCGCTCGAAGCCGAGGAAACGCTCGGGCAGGCCCTTGGAATAATCCAGCCGGTCCACGCCAATGGCCAGTTGGCGGTCACGCAGGCTGCCGCGCAGGTTCTTCACCGCCGCTTTGGTGGCAGCGGTGCCGGCCTGGCGCGCAATCAGCTCGGTGTCGATGCCGATCGGGAACGCGGCCGCGCGGAAACGGCGTCCTCCCGGTGCTTCGAGTTCACCGTTGTCGAGTACCTTGCCGCCACCGAACAGGCGCAGGTAGGTCTGGAAACGGTCGGCGTCGCGCTGGGTCTGGAAGCCGACCAGATCGTAGGCGTACAGCGCCGAAAACAACCGCAGGTGGTCGGGCATTGCCTGCAGCAGGTCGGCCGATGGCATCGGAATGTGCAGGAAAAAACCGATGCGACAGCCGATGCCACGTTCGCGCAGCATCGCGCCCAGTGGAATCAGGTGGTAGTCGTGGATCCAGACGATGTCGTCCTCGCGCAGCAGCGGGGCGAGCTTGTCGGCAAACAGCGCATTGACCTTGTGGTACGTCTCGCGGGTGCCACGGTCGTAGTCGACGAGATCAAGGCGGAAATGCAGCAGTGGCCACAACGTGCGGTTGGCGAAGCCGTTGTAGTAGCCATCGACCTCGCGCTTGCTCAGGTCCAGCGTAACGAACTCGATGTCGCCGTCCTTCTGCGTGTGCAGCGTACCGCTGCCGTCGCGCACGCTCTTGCCACTCCAGCCGAACCACATCCCGCCGCGTTCCTTCAACGCGGCCAGCAGGCCCACCGCCAAGCCACCGGCGCGGTTCTCGCCCGGCACGGCCACACGGTTTGAAACCACTACCAGACGACTCACGATGCCTCCTGCCAGGACCGCGACAGGCGCATCGCGGCGGTGATCAGGCCGACGTGCGAATAGGTCTGCGGGAAATTGCCCCAGGCCTCGCCGCTGTCGAAGGCCAGATCCTCCGACAGCAGGCCCAGGTGGTTGCGCTGTTTCAGCAACAGCTCGAACATCTCGCGTGCCTCATCCATGCGTCCGATCGCGGCGAGTGCATCGATGTACCAGAACGTACAGATGGTGAAGCTGGTTTCCGGTTCGCCGAAGTCATCCGGGGCGACGTAGCGGTACAGCGAATTGCCATGCTTGAGATCGCGGCCGATGGCTTCGACGGTGGCGACGAAGCGGGCGTCCAGTGCATCGATGAAGCCGATGTCGGCCAGCAGCAGCAACGAGGCATCCAGGCGATGGCCGCCGAAGGTGTCGGTGAAGTGGCCGAGTTCCTCGCTCCAGGCTTCGGCCATGATGCGCGCATGGATGGTGTCGGCGCGCTCGCGCCAGTAGTGCGCCCGGTCGTCGCGCTTCAGGCGCACGGCGATCTTGCACAGACGATCGCAGGCCGCCCAGCACATCGCACTCGTGTAGGTGTGCACTTCGGTGCGGCCGCGGAATTCCCACAGGCCGGCATCGGGCACGTCATGCAGGGCGAAGGCCTGCTCGCCAAGAGGTTCCAGGCGGGAGAAAGCATGGCTGTCACCCGGGTCCTGCAGGCGCCGGTCGAAGAACAGCTGGGTGGAGGCCAGTACCACGCTGCCATAGACATCGTGCTGGCGCTGCACCCAGGCAAGGTTGCCGCGGCGCACCGGGCCCATGCCACGGTAACCGGACAGGCTGGGCACTTCGTCCTCGTCCAGCTTGGCCTCGAAGCCGATGCCATACAGCGGCTGCAGCGTGCCGTCGGTGGTGGCCAGATTGAAGATGTAGCCGAGGAACTGTTCCATCGTGCGCGTCGCGCCCAGGCGGTTCAGCGCACGCACCACGAAGGCGGCATCACGCAGCCAGCAATAGCGGTAATCCCAGTTGCGCACGCTGCCCGGTGCCTCTGGAATGGAGGTTGTCATCGCCGCAATGATGGCGCCGCTGTCTTCGTACTGGCACAGCTTCAGCGTGATCGCGCTGCGGATGACCGCGTCCTGCCATTCCAGCGGAATGGAGAGGTAACGCACCCATTCGCGCCAGTAGTCGCGGGTGCGCTGGAAAGCTTCCTGTACATAGCCGCTGATCGAACGGTTGAGGGATTCATCCACGCCCAGGATCAGGTGGATGGGGTGGTTGAGCACGAACGGCAAGCCCTCGCGCACCATGCGCACCGGCACGTCGGTGGTCAGCCGCAGTACGTGCTCCGGCAGGATCCAGCGCACGTGGTTGCTGCCCCAGGTGGACTCGGGCACGCGTGCGCCCCAGTCCGCCAGCGGCCGGGCGCGTACGGTGATGCGCGGGCTGCCGGCCAGTGGACGCACTTGGCGGATCAGGCTGACAGGACGGTAGAAGCGGTCGTTCTGCCGCCAGCGCGGAGCGAAATCGAGGATTTCCAGCGAACCGCCGTGGCTGTCGTGCAGCACGGTACGCAGGATCGCGGTGTTGGTCAGGTATTCCTGCTCACTGCTGCTGAAGTCCTCCAGCTCGATGGCGAAATCGCCGCCGGTCTGCTGGTTGGGGCCGAGCAGGGCGCAGAAGGTGGGGTCGCCATCGAAGGTGGGCAGGCAGCTCCAGACAACGCGGGCATGTTTGTCGACCAGGGCGCCGAAGCTGCCGTTGCCGACCACGCCCAGATCAAGATCGGGTTGGGTCATCACGCGGTACATCTCGGTTGCGGCCGTGGGGTTGGCCGGGTCAATAGGCATTCTCACGCAGCCAGGCGTGCACGCTGCGTATGTCGGGCAGTGCGAACACCGCCGAACTGGGCTCGCGTTCACCCACCAGCACACTCCAGCCATGCTGGCCATTGGCAGCGTCGAAGCCGAATTCATCGGTGAGATCGTCGCCCATGAACACGGGCAGGCGGCCACGGAAGGGCAGGTACTGCATCATCCGCCGCACCGCGCGGCCCTTGTCGGTGCCAACCGGCACGAACTCGACCACATGGTCACCAGGTTGCAGGCGATGGCTGCTGCGACCGCGCAGATGGCGTTCGGCGAAGGCGCGTACATCACTCGCTGCATTCGGTGCGCCGCGCCAGTGCAGGGCCAGGCCGACGCCCTTGTCTTCCACCAGCACGCCGGGATGGCCGTGGGCGAAACGCATCGCCTGCTGGTGCAGCGCGTGCAGCCAGTCTGCGGTGTCGTCATCATGTGTGTCGCGCAGCACACGACCATCCTCGCCACGCAGTTCGTGGCCATGCAGGCCGGCGGCAGGCAGTTGCAGGGGGGCGAACAGTTGATCCAGCTGTTCAAGCGGGCGACCACTGACCAGTGCCACGGCACCTTCCAGGCGGTCGCTGATGCGGCCGATGGCTTCACGCACATCGGGCAGCAACTGCACGGCGTCCGGGCGCGCAGCGAATTCGATCAGGGTGCCGTCGACATCGAGGAACAACGCACAGGCGTCGTCCAGCAATGGCGGTGGCGGACGCAGGGGGAGCGGTTCAGCCATGACGCCCAGCTTGCCAACGTGGGCGTGTACGTGGGGTCGAGGGCAGGCTACGAATCAGGGTAGTGCCGGCCGCTGGCCGGCAACTTCATGGTCCATGGATGCACCCTGCGGTTGCCGGCCAGCGGCCGGCACTACCCTGTCGTGCGGACCAACGGTCCGCACCCACCCAAAGCAGATCCGCACCCACCCAGAGCGATCAGAACGTATAGCGGACGCGACCGTAGTAGTACGCGCCGTTGCTGCCGATCGGCGACAGCACGTCGTACGGCAGGTTGCCGAAGTAGTGGATATCGCTGTTGGATCGATCCGGGTAGTTGTCGGCCAGGTTCTGGCCGCCGATGGCCACGCTCCACTGCGGGGTGATGCGGTACTCCACTTCCGCATCCAGCTGCCACTCGGCCTGGTAGGTCTGGCGCGGGATGTAGCCGTCACCGAAGTTGAACACGCGCGTGGCGCTGCCATAGCGGTTCACGCGGCTGCTCAGCGACCAGTGGTCGTTGCTCCATGCGGCCGAGAAACTGCCGCGCGTACGCGGCGTGGCATCGGTAAGCGTGTTGGTCTCTTCGATGCCGAACAGCACGTAGTCCGGGTTCAGCGCACGCAGCTGCGCCGGCGTGGCCAGCACGTTCTTCAGCGTGGTCTTGGTGTACGCGTAGGTGCCGGTCAGCAGCAGCTGGCCATCGCCCAGCGACTGGCGCCAGTTGCTGACCAGCTCGGCGCCGCGGGTGCGGGTATCGGCGGCGTTGACGAAGAAGCTGGCACTCTGCAGGCCAGTGACGCCGTAGTTGGCGGCCACGTAGTCGGTCAGTGCATCGCCGGTGATGCTCTCCGACAGCGCGATGCGGTCGTCGATGTCGATCTGGAAGAAGTCCAGCGACAGGTCGAAATGCTCACCGATGCGGCTGGTGAAGCCCAGCGAGGTGTTGATCGACTTTTCCGGCTTCAGATTCTGCGCACCCAGGCCACGCGCGAGTGGATTGTTGACCGACAGCAGGCGGCCCTGCACCAGCTGACCGCCGGCGTTGTAGCCGGTGGAGGTGGATTCGTAGCCGATCTGCGCCAGCGACGGCGCGCGGAAGTTGTTGGAGATGGCGCCGCGCAGCGCGAACGCCGGAGTGAATTCGTAACGCAGGCCGAGCTTGCCGGTCAGTTCGCCGCCGAAGTCGTCGTTGTGCTCGTAGCGCGCGGCCAGATCGGTGGAGAACTTCTCGCCAAACTGGCTGGACAGGCTGGCGTAGGCGCTGGCGACATCGCGCGACAGGCGGGCCGCGTCCTGCGGGGTCAGGCCGCCGCCGGCCTGCGAACCGGTCGGGCGGTCGGTGTACGGGCCGGCCGCGTAGCTGGCCGGGTCGCCCGGACGGGTCTGGTAGCGCTCATGGCGTGCTTCCACGCCCAGGCCCAGGGTGTGGCTGATGCTGTCGTTCTGGGTGAACACGCGGCTCAGGTCGAGGTTGCCTACGGTCTGCGCGTATTCGTAGTCGGCGGTCTTGAAGCGGGTCGGGCTGGTCGGGCCCAGCGAGGCATTGAGCGAATCACGCAGGCGGTAGGTGAAGTCGTTCTGCCCGTAATCCAGGCTGCCGTCGTAGCTCCATTCGCCCCACTGCCCGCGCACGCCGGCCACGGCCTGCACGTCGCGGTTCTCGCCTTCGGAGATCGGCCGGTAACCGTTCGGATAGACCTGCTTCCAGTTGGCATCGCCATCGGGATAGCGAAAGTAGTTCGCGCCCTCGGTATCACGCTGGTTGAAGGTGCCGAACGCATAGAACGTCGAGGTCTGGCCCACCGGGATCTCGGTGTTCAGCCACAGGTTGATGTCCTTGCTCTTGCCATCGCCCAACACATAGTTGCGCTTGCCCTGCAGCGCCAGGTTGCCCGGGGTCTGGTCCCATGGCGGAATCTGATCGAAGCCGGCGCGGTTGGTGCCGTTGCGGTGCTTGTACTCCAGGCCCACGCGCAGGAAGCCGCCATCCTCGCCCAGCGACGTGCCGACCTTGGCGCTGACATTGCCGGTCTGGCCATCGGTTAGGGTACGCCCGATCGGCTTGAGGTCGGTGTGGTTGGCACCGTAGCTGGCCTCGATCTCGCCACCGTCACCGCCGTTGTCGAGGATCACGTTGATCACACCGGCCACCGCATCCGAGCCATACAGCGCACCGGCGCCATCACGCAGCACTTCGATGCGCTTGATCGCGCTGACCGGAATGGAGTTGAAATCGACCGGGGTGGTGCCCTTGCCGATCTTGCTGTCGGTGTTGACCAGCGCGGTGTGGTGGCGGCGCTTGCCATTGACCAGCACCAGCACCTGGTCCGGCGACAGGCCGCGCAGCTGTGCCGCGCGCACGTGGTCGGCGCCGCCGGAGTTGGACTGGCGCGGGAAGTTGAACGACGGCAGCAGGGCCTGCAGCGCACTGCCCAGCTCGCCGTTGACCACGCCGGCCTTGCGGATGTCCTCGGCGGTGAGCACGTCCACCGGCGAGGTGGATTCGAGCACGGTGCGGTCGGCGGCACGGGTGCCGGTGACGATCACCGTGTCCAGGTTGGTGGCGTCCTGGGCCAGGGCGGGGACGGCGGCTGAGGAAAGCGCGAGGGCGATGGCGAGGCCGAGCGGCGACGCGGGCAGGCGGATGGACATGGGGGGCTCCAGCAACAACGACGACGGGAAGGGGGAGATGGTTTCACTTACATCCATCCGGATGAAGCGATATATTATCTTCGCGTGATGGCCGGTGCCGATGCAAGTCCCTGCCGGTCCGGCATGAGCTGATGCCCGGTAGGCATCAGCACGCCGGGCTGGTGGCGCTGTACGCTGCCGGCTCGCCTTGTCCCCCTGCCCCGGAGCTGTACCGATGAAACACCTTGGCCTCGTCTTCGCCGTGCTGCTGGCCACCAGTGGCTGCGCCAGCCTCTCTTCGCAGGCGCCCAGCGCCTATGCCACGGCCACCACCGCCGAACTGAAGGGGGATGCCGCACGCCCGTCCGCCGGCCATGGCTGGGTGCGCAGCGAGCTGTACTTCGGCGTGGGCGAGGAGCAGGGCGCCGGCAACCGCCCGCAGGCCGACACCATCAGCGAGGCGCAATGGCGCACCTTCCTGGACAAGGAAGTGACCCCGCGCTTCCCGGACGGACTGACCGTGTTCGATGCCTACGGCCAGTGGCTGTTCCGCGGTGATGCCGCGCCCAACCGCCTGCGCACCAAGGTGCTGGTGGTGCTGCACGAAGACACCCCGCAGCGTCGCGCCGATATCGAAGCGATCCGCCTGGCGTGGAAGCAGCAGACCAAGCATCAATCGGTGCTGTGGTCGCGGCAGCCGGTCGAGGTATCGTTCTGAGTTGAAGGTGCCGCCGCGGTGCCGCAGGGAGCAATGATGAACTACAGGGAATGCATGCTGGGCCTGGTGATGGCAGGCGTGCTGGCACCGTCGGCGCAGGCCAGTGGGGACGAGGGAGAAACGCTACGCTTCCAGGTGGCCGCTCACGTGCAGGCGCACGCCGATCCCCAGCAGGATGACAGCATCGCGGTGCAGCTGTCGCCGTCGGGCAAGCGCCAGACGCTGGCGGGCGCGGCGGATGCCGACGGCAATTCGCGATGGGGTCTGGAGGACATCGATTTCGATGGCTATCCGGAACTAATTGCGCGTGCATCGGTGGGCATGGTCAACGAAGCGGTGACGGTGTACCGGTTCGATCCGGCCAGTGCAGGTTTCCGCGCGCTGCAGGCCGAAACCCACGGCAAGGACAGTTGCGGTGACCTGATGGGGCTGACGGTCGATCGTCCGAGCCGCACCCTGACCAGCAGCTGCCGCAGCGGCCCGATGTGGTACACCGACCAGTACCGGTTTGCAGGCGCGAAACTCTATCTGTACCGCGCCGAGAGCGTGTTGATGCTGGGCGATACGTTGAACGCCGCGCTGCATTGGGAACAGACCGACGAGCAGGGCCCGCTGGCGGTCTGGCGCACCTATGACCCCGCCGGTCGTGTGCTGGAGAGCGCCATTGCCGATGGCCTGGGCGCGCCGCCGGATGGACCGCTGCGTGGTCAGCAGGCCTCTGTGGTGCCCGCGCGGCTGTTCCTGTTCGACCGGCCTGGTGCGTCCAGCACCAAGCGTTATCTGGTGCAGGGGGATCGCGTGGAACTGCTGGATGAACAGGACGGCTGGGTGAAGCTGCGCTACCGCAACCCGAAGCAGGGCGAGGTGCTGGGCTGGATCAACGTCAACGATTGATTGATCTGAACTGACAGCGATCAAACGCCCGGATGTCCGGGCGACTGCTGCCTCGTGTGTTTCTCGCTTGCAGGGTTGGAGTCCCCTCCATCCTGGAAGCAATTTCGGATTTCTTGCATGGAGTCACCGGGTGCTCCGCCACATGATCGTGGTGCCGGCTGAAAAGCCAGTTTCTGCACGGACATTCAATGACAATGGGAATCGGTTTCCCGCCGCGACTGAAGCGGTTGCTTGAGAGAGGGAGCCCGCAGTCGGTTGCTGTGCTGACTGTGCTGATTCTGCTCCAGAGTGGGCTCCTTCAGCCAGGAACTGCCTGGTCGAAACCAATCGCGGAACAAGCGCAGCTATCGTTCGAGGTAGCGCCGGCAACACCGGTAACGGTCTTCCATCAACCTGACGGGGGCATCCAGGTCCGACTCCCCTCAGGTGCAACGCAGCAGCTGCCACGCGCTCCATCGGAGTCGCCAGAATCTGAAACAAAGCTGATGGCGTTGGATGTGGACTTTGACGGTCAGCTTGATCTGGTAGTGCAGATACCCGTTGGAATGGTCAATTTTTCGACACTTGTCTACAAATTTGATCGGAATCTGGGCAGATTCATGACACTGCCCGTCATCCGGAAAGCCAGGCGAAGTTGCGGGGAGTTCGGCTGGATCGAACTGGATTCCGAGAATCAGGTGCTCCGTAGTAGCTGCCGAAGTGCCATCTGGCGTGTTGATGTATACCGCCCTTTCAACGGAGTTCTGTACCTTTATCGCTCCGAGCGTATGCTTGCGTTGCCCAGGTTGGACGGAGAAGTGCTGAGCTTGGAGGCGACGCGGATTGATGGCCCGCTAGCCGTTTGGACCGGCTACTCGGCGACCGCGGAGATTGAAGAGCAAGCCATCAATGACGGACTGGTTGTGCCCGACAACGGCAGCCCGCTGGTCGCGTTGACAGCCCGCGTGGTACCCGCGCGCCTGTACCTGTTCGACCGGCCCGGTGCGTCCAGCACCAAGCGTTACCTGGTGCAGGGGGATCGCGTGGAAATGCTGGATGAACAGGACGGTTGGCTGAAGGTGCGGTATCACAACCCGAAAAGCGGCGAGGTGGAGGGCTGGATCAACGTCAATGATTGACGAGACGTCTACCCGCAGTTTGCACATCGAGGCGATGGGCAACTTGCCCACGGAGGCATCACTTCTACGGGTCTAGCCTCGAACGTTCCCCCGTTCGAGGATGTATCCGATGAGCAAGCGCGTGGCCGAAATCGTGGTGGACGCCCTGCAGCAGGCCGGTGTCCGCCGTTGCTACGGCATCGTGGGCGATACGCTCAACCATGTGACCGATGCGATGCATGACAGCGAGATCGCGTGGGTGCACGTGCGGCATGAGGAAGTGGCGGCCTTTGCCGCCGGTGCCGATTCGCTGGTCAGCGGCGAACTGACCGCCTGCGCCGGTTCCTGCGGGCCTGGCAGCCTGCACTTCATCAACGGCGTGTTCGAGAGCAACCGCAACCGTGCGCCGATGGTGCTGATCGCCAGCCAGGTGGTGACCAGCGAGCTGGGCATGGAATTCCCGCAGGAAGTGGACTTCAAGGCGGTGTACGCCAGTTGTTCGGTGTTCTGCGAGCAGGTACACAGCGCCGAGCAGGCACGGCGCGTGGTCACGCTGGCCTGCCAGGCCGCGATCAGCCGCCGCGGCGTGGCGGTGGTGATCCTGCCGGCCGATATCAGCCAGGCTGAAGTGAAGCACGATGTGCCGTTCTCGGTGCACTACACCCAGCCGGTGCTGCGTCCTTCCGACGCCGAACTGCAGCGCATCGCTGAGCTGCTGGGACAGGGCAAGCGCATCGGTGTCTACGCTGGTGCCGGTTGCCAGGGCGCACACACGCAGCTGCTGGAGCTGGCCCGGCGCCTGCAGGCTCCGATCGCGCACACCTCGCGCGCCAAGGACTTCGTCGAACCGGACAACCCGTACAACATGGGCATGACCGGCATCTTCGGCATCGAGTCCGGCTTCCACACGCTGATGGAGTGCGACACGCTGCTGCTGCTCGGCGCCGATTTCGCCTGGGGGCAGTTCTACCCGGACAAGGCCACGATCATCCAGGTCGACCGCGACGGCAGCCACCTTGGCCGCCGTCACCCGGTGAACCTGGGGGTGGTCGGTGACATCGCGCCGACGCTGGATGTCTTGCTGCCGATGCTGCCGCCGCGGGAGGACAGCAGCTTCCTGGATGAATGCATCGAGCGTCGTGACAAGGCACTGAAAAAGCGCGAGAAGGAAGAGCAGCCCGGTGAGGGCGAGCTGATCCATCCGCAGCACCTGACCGCGCTGCTCTCGAAGCATGCCAGCGACGATGCGCTGTTCACCGCTGACGGTGGTTCGCCGATGGTGTGGGTGCTGCGGCATATCCAGGTGAATGGCCGCCGCCGCACGTTGACCAGCCTGCTGCACGGCACGATGGCCAACGCGATGCCGCAGGCGCTGGGCCTGCAGAAGGCGTTCCCGGGCCGGCAGGTGATTTCGCTGTCCGGCGATGGTGGCCTGGCGATGCTGCTGGGTGACCTGCTGACCGCGGTGCAGGAGAACCTGCCGATCAAGGTGGTGGTGTTCAACAACGGCTCGCTGAACTTCGTCGAGCTGGAGCAGAAGGTGGAAGGCCTGCTGGACAACTACACCGACCTGAAAAACCCGGACTTCGGCCGCCTGGCCGAGGTGATCGGCTTCCACGGCCGCACGGTGACGCGCAGCGAGGAGCTGGAGGAGGCGGTGCTGGACTTCCTGTCCCAGCGCGGCCCGGCGCTGCTGGACGTGCATACCAGCCGCGCCGAGCTGGTGATGCCGCCGCAGATCGAGGCCAAGCAGGTGGCCGGTACGGCGCTATATGCGGCCAAGGCGGTGTTGAACGGCCGCTTCGACGACGTGAAGCATCTGCTGGTGGACAACTTCCTGAAGAAGTAGGGGGGATGCAGGGCTGCGCCCTGCACCCTCGGTAGTGCCGGCCGCTGGCCGGCAACCTCAAAAGCAAAGGCGGCGTCCTGCTCTGGTGGGTGTCGACCTAGGTCGACACGGTAGATCCACGCCATGCGTGGATCAATTTGATTCGATATCTGACAGATCTCATCCACGCATGGCGTGGATCTACTG
>NZ_SRHZ01000066.1 GCF_004684085.1 Stenotrophomonas maltophilia | reverse complement strand
GATCTCATCCCCGCATGGCGTGGATCTACTGCCCGGCCGCCCGGCCGCCCGGCCGCCCGCCCGCCCAGCCGCCCAGCCGCCCAGCCCGCCCAGCCCGCCCAGGATCCCGCTCCAACGACCAACCCAGCCACGAGGCCCCGCCGTTGGCTGGAACCCATCATTCCACGCGGGAATTGGCGCGCCGGCCCCGCTGGGCCTACCATCGGCGGTCCCCACCCCCACCGCCCCTTCCATGTCCGCTCCCGCTTCCGCCGCACCGCGTCGCTGGTTCGTCGCCGGCGACTTCAACGGCTTCTTCGGCCTGGTCGTCGACAACCTCTCCATCCTCGGCTTCATCGCCATGGCCCTGGTCGGGATCTTCCAGTTCCCTGCCGATATAGTGTTCGGCCGCATGTTCCCCGGCACCGCCTTCGGCGTATTGGTCGGCAACCTGCTGTACACCCTGATGGCGCGCCGGCTGGCCGCGCGTACCGGCCGTGACGATGTCACCGCCATGCCACTGGGCCTGGACGCACCGACCAGTATCGGCATGGCCCTGCTGGTGCTCGGCCCGGCCTTCCTCGCCTTCAAGCAGCAGGGCATGGACCCGCACGCAGCAGGCATCGCTACCTGGCAGCTGGGCATGGCCGCGCTGGTCATCATGGGCGTGCTCAAATTCGTGCTGTCGTTCTTCGGCGAAGCGGTCACCCGCGCGCTGCCGCGTGCCGCGCTGCTGGGTTCCATCGCCGGCATCGCGCTGGTGCTGATGGGCCTGCTGCCGCTGCTGGAAACGCTGCGCTCGCCGCTGGTCGGCTTCACCACGCTCGGTTTGCTGCTGTATGTGCTGATCGCCAAGGGCAAGCTGCCGGTGCGTGGCCCGGGCGTGCTGCTGGCCTTCGTGTTCGGCACCGTGCTGTATTACGGCCTCGGCCTGGCCGGGCTGGGCGCGCCCGGCTTCCATGTGCCGGCGTGGGTGCCGCCACAGGTGGTGCTGCCGCTGCCGACGCTGGGCTTCCTCGACGGCCTGCCGACCGCGATGACCTACCTGCCGCTGCTGCTGCCGTTCGGCCTGTTGATGGTGGTCGGTGGCATCAATGTGTCCGAGAGTGCACGCGCGGCCGGCGATGACTACCGCACCCGCGACATCCTGCTGGTGGAAGCGGTGGCCACGCTGGTGGCCGGCGTCTGCGGCGGCGTGGCGCAGACCACGCCGTACATCGGCCAGCCGGCGTACAAGCACATGGGCGCGCGCAGCGGCTACACGCTGCTGACCGGCCTGTTCGTCGGCATCGGCGGCATGCTCGGCATCATCTCCGGGCTGGTGCAGTGGCTGCCGTTGGCGGTGCTGGCACCGATCATCGTGTACGTGGCCATCGACATCACCACCCAGGCCTTTCAGGCCACGCCGCGCCACCATACCGGCGCGATGGTGTTCGGCTTCCTGCCGTCGGTGGCGTACCTGCTAGCGATCAAGGCGCCAGGCTGGATCGCCCCGGATCAGCTGCCACAGCTGCTGACCAAGCTCGACGGTCACGGCCTGCCGGAGCTGGCGGTGATCTTCACCCTCGGCAACGGCTTCATCATCACCTCGATGCTGTGGATCTCGGCGGTGGCGGCGATGGTCGATGGCCGCCTGCGCCGTGCCTGCGGCTTCCTGCTGGTGGCGGCGGTGCTGACCCTGTTCGGCCTGATCCACTCGGTGGATCCGCGCGGCGGCATCTACCTGCCGTGGGATCTGGACGGCCTGGCGCGCATCATCAGCTGGCAGTTCGCCGGCGCCTATGTGGCGCTGGCCATCCTGTTGGGGCTGTTGTCGTTGCAGAAGCAGCCGGTGAAGCCGCTGGCTGACAACGCCCGTTGACGGGTAGCGCCGGGCCCTGCCCGGCGTTGCGGTGCGCTGCCGCCGGGCATGGCCCGGCGCTACCGTTCTGAATCCAGCTCTGGGTAATGCCGGAAAATGCCGTTGGTGTTGAACGCCAGCCGCCGTTCTGAAGCGAGGTAGGCGGCGATGTTCGGCCGCTTCGCCACCCGCTCCTGCAGCGCACGCAGCAGGGGCAGGGTGGGGCTGAGTGCCTGCATGCGGCGCGGGAACATGTAATCCAGCCCGCTCAGTAGCTGGAACAGCGACAGGTCCACATAGGAATGCTCGCGCAGCGCATGGCGGCCACCGTTGGCGGCCAGTACCTGCTCAAAGTAGCCGAGGAACTTCGGCAACCGCTCGCTGCGCAGTGACGCGGCACGAGCCTTGGCTTCGGTCTTCTGGTCTTCGTAGTACTTCGATGCAGCGATCGGATGATGGGTGTCGTGCACCTCGGCCACCAGATCGGCGATGGTCAGCTGCAGTTGCAGCGCCTGCATCCGTCGCGAGGCCGCCTGCGGCACCAGGTCCAGCGTCGGGCCGAGAAAATCCAGGATGGCCGCGACCTGCGCGATGACCTGGCGGCCCGCCTTCAGGAACGGCGGTGCGAAGGGCTGCGCACCTTCACTGCTGCCATCGAGAAACGGCTGCATCACTGCATCGCCGTGCACCCGCGCCATGTCGATGTAGTCGGCGCCGGCATCTTCCAGCGCCAGGCGCACGAACTCGCCACGGCCCTGGATGCCGGTCCAGTAGTACAGCGCGTACTGCATGGCAGTTCCTCCACAGGACAAGACCCACAGCGTCGCGCGGGGCGTGCAAAGCAGGCGTGAGCGCGGTTCTGGTGCAGGCCCGAACCCGAACGGCAGCGGAACAGGTGGGGAACCCGTTGGCATCGGTGGGGTCACACCTTCTCCATGCGTGTGAAACGAGGTGCTGCATCATGCAGAGTGGAAAGGCGGTATGGCCCTGGGTGTTGGGTGTGGTGGTGATCGGTGGCGCGGGCGGTTGGTTGTTCCGCGATCAGCTGAAGAGCCTGGCAGACGGTGTCTCGGTGCCGGTGCAATCAACCCCCGCCAGTACCAGTGCACCGCCACAACCGAAGGCGGCGGCAGAGTCCGCACCAGCACCACCGCCGATCAAGCATCCGCTGGATACCGAGGCCGCAGCCGACCCGGCGCTGCCGAAGCTGGCTGACAGCGATGCGGACGCCTGGGGTGCATTGAGCCAGCTGTTCCAGGGCGAGGGTGCGCTGACCCTGCTGCTGCGCGATCACCTGATCCAGCGCCTGGTTACCCAGGTCGACAACCTGGACAAGCCCAGCGTGCCGCCGACCGCACTGGCCGCGCGGCCGTTGCCGGGCAGCCTGCAGGTCGAGCCCGGTGAGGGCGGCGAACGCATCGCCGCCAGCAATGCGGCGCGCTATGCGCCCTACGTGCAGGCATTCACCGCGCTGGACCCGGCGGCGACGGCCACGGCCTACAAGCGCTTCTATCCGCTGATCCAGCAGGCTTATGTGGACCTGGGCCGGCCCGACGGGTACTTCAATGATCGCCTGGTCACGGTGATCGACCACCTGCTGGACACCCCGGAACTGGCGCAGGCGCCCTTGGTAGAGCGCGATGAGCGCGGCCGTTACCGCTTCGTCGATCCCGGGTTGCAGGCGCGCTCGATCGGACAGAAGGCCCTGCTGCGCATGGACGTGACGCAGGCCCGGGCGGTCAAGCAGCAGTTGCGCGCGATCCGCACCGCGATCACCCGCTGAACCCGTCCACCGCGCATGACTGATCCGGATCAACGCGCCGACCACACCCGCTCCGGCATGCTGGCCGCAGGCTGACTGGCCTCGGAGTGCAGTCGCAGCCACCCTTGAAACCGGGTGGGGCAACCGCATCTTTCCAGCATCGCCGGCGCGGGCCGGCCCTGATGACCGATGAGGATTCGCAATGCGGATGGACAAGCTCACCTCGCGTTTCCAGCAGGCGCTGGCAGACGCACAGTCGCTGGCCGTGGGCCGCGACAACAGCATCATCGAACCGGTTCACCTTTTCAGCGCGCTGCTGGACCAGCAGGGCGGCAGCACGCGCCCGTTGCTGGCCCAGGCCGGGGTGAACGTACCGGTGCTGCGCGAGCGCCTGACCGAGGCGCTGGATGCACTGCCGAAGGTATCCGGCCAGGCCGGCAACGTTTCGATGGGCAATGACCTCGGGCGCCTGCTCAACCACACCGACAAGCTGGCCCAGCAGAACGGCGATGCCTTCATCGCCAGCGAGTGGTTCGTGCTGGCCGCGCTGGAAGACAGCGGCACGCTGGGCATGGCGCTGCGCGCCGCCGGTGCCGACAAGAGCCGCCTGCAGACCGCGATCGACAAGCTGCGTGGCGGCGAGAACGTGCAGTCGGAGAATGCCGAGGAACAGCGGCAGGCGCTGGAGAAGTACACCATCGACCTGACCGCGCGCGCCGAGAGCGGCAAGCTCGATCCGGTGATCGGTCGCGACGAGGAAATCCGCCGCACCATCCAGGTGCTGCAGCGCCGGACCAAGAACAATCCGGTGCTGATCGGCGAGCCGGGCGTGGGCAAGACCGCGATCGTCGAAGGCCTGGCCCAGCGCATCATCAACGACGAAGTGCCCGAGGGCCTGCGCGGCAAGCGCGTGCTGTCGCTGGACATGGGCGCGTTGATTGCCGGTGCCAAGTTCCGGGGCGAATTCGAAGAGCGCCTGAAGGGCGTGCTGAATGACCTGGCCAAGAGCGAAGGCCAGATCATCCTGTTCATCGACGAACTGCACACGATGGTCGGTGCCGGCAAGGCCGATGGCGCGATGGACGCCGGCAACATGCTGAAGCCGGCCCTGGCACGCGGCGAACTGCACTGCGTGGGTGCCACCACGCTGGACGAGTACCGCAAGTACATCGAAAAGGACGCCGCGCTGGAGCGCCGCTTCCAGAAGGTGTTCGTGGGCGAGCCGTCGGTGGAAGACACCATCGCGATCCTGCGCGGCCTGAAGGAAAAGTACGCGGTACACCACGGCGTGGAGATCACCGACCCGGCCATCGTAGCGGCGGCCACGCTGTCCAACCGCTACATCACCGACCGCCAGCTGCCCGACAAGGCCATCGATCTGATGGACGAGGCCGCCTCGCGCCTGCGCATGGAGATCGACTCCAAGCCGGAAGAGCTGGACCGCCTGGAACGCCGGGTGATCCAGCTGAAGATCCAGCGCGAGATGCTGAAGAAGGAGAAGGACGAGGCTTCGCGGCAGCGTCTGGCCGACCTGGAGAACGACATCGAGGGGCTGGAGCGCGAGTTCTCCGATCTCAACGAGATCTGGAAGTCGGAGAAGGCCGCGTTGCAGGGCGCCACGAAGATCAAGGAGCAGGTCGAGCAGGCCAAGCTGGAGCTGGAAGCCGCACAGCGCCGCCAGGATTTCGCCAAGATGAGCGAGATCCAGTACGGCCTGCTGCCGCAGCTGGAAAAGCAGTTGGCCGCCGCGCAGGAAATGGACAACAAGGACTTCAAGCTGGTGCAGGACCGCGTCACCGACGAGGAAATCGCCGAGGTCGTTTCGCGCTGGACCGGTATCCCGGTCAACAAGATGCTCGAAGGCGAGCGCGACAAGCTGCTGCGCATGGAAGAGGTGCTGCACAATCGCGTGGTCGGCCAGGAAGAAGCGATCAAGGTGGTGTCAGACGCGGTGCGTCGTTCGCGTGCCGGCCTGTCCGACCCCAATCGACCGGGCGGTTCGTTCCTGTTCCTCGGCCCGACCGGTGTGGGCAAGACCGAGCTGTGCAAGTCGCTGGCCGAGTTCCTGTTCGACAGCGCCGACGCGATGATCCGCATCGACATGAGCGAGTTCATGGAGAAGCACAGCGTCGCCCGCCTGATCGGTGCGCCCCCGGGTTACGTGGGCTACGAGGAAGGTGGCTACCTGACAGAGGCCGTGCGCCGTCGCCCGTACTCGCTGATCCTGCTGGACGAGGTGGAGAAGGCGCACCCGGATGTGTTCAACATCCTGCTGCAGGTGCTGGACGATGGCCGCCTGACCGATGGCCAGGGCCGTACGGTGGACTTCCGCAACACCGTCATCGTGATGACCTCGAACCTGGGCTCGCACCAGATTCAGGACATGAGCAGCGATGACAGCCCGGAGGCCTACACGCAGATGAAGGCGGCGGTGATGGGCGTGGTGCAGGCGCACTTCCGTCCGGAGTTCATCAACCGCCTGGACGACATCGTGGTGTTCCACCCGCTGGACAAGCAGCAGATCAAGCAGATCGCGCGCATCCAGATGCGTGGCCTGGAGAAGCGCCTGGCCGAGCGTGGCTTGAAGCTGGTGGTGTCCGATGCAGCGTTCGATCTGCTGGGCAACGTCGGCTTCGATCCGGTGTACGGTGCGCGTCCGTTGAAGCGCGCGATCCAGGCACAGCTGGAAAATCCGCTGGCGCAGAAGATCCTGTCCGGGGCCTTCGTCAACGGCGACACTATCGAAGTCGGCAACGACGGCGGCCATCTGGTGTTTGCCAAGGCGTGATTCACACGGGGCGCTGCATTACCGCAGCGCCCCGTTTCCTGCGAAGTACGCCGGGCCATGCCCGGCGCTCACTCAGAAGCGGTGCGTATAGCCGCTCATCAAGCCGAACTGGTTTGCCTTCTGCACGATCGGGCTGTCGGCTGCATCGCCGAGCAGGCGCGTGCCTTCGGCCGAGATGTACCAGTTGCCATTGCGGCCCACGCGGTGGCTCCACTTCAGGCCGACCCCCGCGCTGACCAGTCCGGCCTTCGGCTTGTGCTCGGCAAAGCCGGTGCGCGCCGCCTGTTCGGGGCTGACGCCGTACCAGGTCTGCACGTAGCCACGGTTGCCGTATTCGGTGGAGACACTGCCGCTGACCACGCCACCGGCCAGATCGAACAGCGGCATCGTCAGGTTCAGGTGGATCTGCTGGGTGGCCAGGCCGTTCTCGGCTTTGTCCTCGTCCTTGCGGGTGAACTGCCAGGAGCCGCTCAGCACGGCTTCGCCCAGCGTATAACCAGCGGAGAGGCCGACCAGGGGACGGGTACGGATATCACCCATGCCGCGCAGGAAGTCCGAGCCACCGAGGGCCGAGTCCTTGTCGCGGCGGCTGCCGCTGGCACCGATGTAGGCGCGCACATGCGTGTGTTGGCCGATGCCCGTGCCCCAGCCGATGCCACTGGTGCCCAGAAACCAGCCACCGGGTGACATGGCATCGAAGGACAGCATGGGCGACGCCTGGTACTCCTCGCTGCCGCTGTAACGTGGCGTCACGCCGGCACCGGCGGCGACTTCGAAGGTCCAGTGGTCATCCTTGGCGTGGGCGATCGGCGCAGCGAACAGCGGCAGCAGGGCCAGGCAGAGCAGGGCGGGGGAACGGCGAAGCTGGGACATGGAAACTCTCGACAATGGGAGGAAAGCAGCACGCGCATCCGGCGTGTGCTGCAGGGTTGCCAGCGTGGCGATATGCCGGCGACCGATCCCTCCGCAGTTGTGCGGGAGTTGTAATCAACTGTAAACGTGCCCTCGGGCGTTCAGCTGGCAGCAAGCGGCCAGTGCATTTCGAGGCGCGCGCCGCCCAGCGTGGCACGGCTGATGCGTAGCTCGCCACCGTGACGGGCGGCGATGCGGCTGACGATGGCCAGGCCCAGTCCGAAGCCGCCGGTATCGCGGCTGCGGCTGTCGTCCAGGCGGGTGAATGGCCGCATCACCTTTTCCCGGTCAGCTTCGGCGATGCCCGGGCCGTCGTCGTCCACGCGCAGGCAGGCGCGGCCGCCGACACCCACCAGCGAGACTTCCACCTGCGAACGCGCATGGCGTAGCGCATTGCCCACCAGATTGCTCAGTGCCAGCTGCAGCAGGCGCGGCTCGGCATCCACCCGTGGCAACGCACTGGGTTGCACGCGCAGGACCACGCCGGCACGTTCGGCATCGCGGCGCGCATCGGCCAGGCAGGCCTGCAGCCAGTCGTTGGCTTCGATGCGCTGCAGCGGTTCGCTCTCACTGGGATGCTCCAGGCGTTCGTAGGCCAGCAGTTCGCTGACCAGCCGGTTGAGTTCGGCCAGGTCGCCGTGCAGCCCCTGCGCCAGCCGTGCGCGGCGTTCGCGATCTTCGCTGTCCTGCATCAGGTCCAGCCCGAAGGCCACGCGCGCGATGGGGGTGCGCAGTTCATGCGAGATCGCGTGCGTGAGGTCGCGCTGGCGCTGCACCAGTTCGGCCACGCGCGCGGCCATGCGGTTGGAATGGTCGACGATGACCCGAATCTGCGAACGTGGCGAGACCTGTGCGCGCGCCTGCAGATCACCTGCACCGATGCGGTCGGCGTGCAGGCGCAACGCTTCGAGGTCGCGCCAGAGCAGGCGCACCCACGCATACAGGCTGGCGCCGACCAGCAGCAGAACGCTGAGGTAAGCGGCGATGGTCATGTGCGTTGTCATCTGCGCCGCGCCAGGCAGGCGCAGGTGCAGCCAGCGGCCGCCGATGCCCTCGATGGGCAGCAGGACCTGCTGGTACTGATCGCGCACGATGAAGCCATCGGCCTGCACGGCCGCCTGTTCCTGCGGGTCGAGCGCGGGAGGACTGTCGAGCAGGGTCAGGGCGATGCCGTAGTGTGGCTGCCACTGCTGCAGGCGCTCACGCTGCTGGTCGGTGTCCAGGCCAGCCAAGCCACTGCGCAGGGCGTACACCTGGCCGCGCACCTGCTGGACGAAGACGCGATCCTGCACGGGCGTGTAGATGCCGTCCAGAAGGTGGTTGAGGAAGAACACCGAAGCCAGGAAACAGGCGCCGGTGACGAACCACAACCACAGGAACAGCCGCTTCATGCGGCCCAGGCCGACGGGTTGAACTGGTAGCCGCGACCCCACACGGTCTTGATCCGCCGCGGTTCGCGCGCATCGTCGCCGAGCTTGCGGCGCAGCTTGCCGATGCTGACATCGACGCTGCGGTCCAGGCCATCAAAACCGATGCCGCGTACCGCCTGCAGGATCTGGTCGCGCGACAGGATCTGCCCGGGCTGGCTGGCCAGCAGCCACAGGATCTCGAATTCGGTGGTGCCCAGTTCCACCGGCTGCCCGTGCAGGTGCACCTCGCGCTGCATGCGGTCGATCAGCAGCCCACCGTGCATCAGCCGGCACGGCGAGCTGGTGTTGCCGCTGCCATGGCGGCGCCGCAGCAGGGCGCGCAGGCGGGCCAGCAGCAGGCGCGGTTCGATCGGCTTGTGCACGTAATCGTCGGCGCCCGATTCCAGGCCCAGCACCTGCTCGATGTCGTCCTCGCAGGCGGTCAGCATCAGGATCGGTACATCGGAAAAGCTGCGGATCTGCCGGCACACGTCGATGCCGCCGAGGCCGGGCAGCATCAGGTCCAGCACCACCAGTTCCGGCGCGTGCTGGCGGCAGGCCGCGCCGGCCAGGTCGCCCCGCGCGACGTGCTGCACGGCGAAGCCGTGTTCGTGGAGGTAGTCGCTGACCAGTTCGGCCAGGCGGCGATCATCTTCCACCAGCAGGACCTGGGTCGGTGTGCCGCTGGCGGCGGGTGTCCAAGGGGAGGGCTGCATGCGCGTTGGGCTTCCGTGCCCGGGCAGGAGCGCCCGGCGGCGAAGCCTAGCAACGCGCCGTGACCGCTGCCTGAATCGCGGCCAACCTGATAACCGGTGGTACGGCCATCATCGCCAGCGGTTTTCAGTGGTGCGCACGGGCTGGCCTATGGTGGCGGTTTCCCGGATGGAACCTGGTGCAATGAGCGACCCGCAGTGGCAACTGGAAACCCTGGCCGTGCACGGCGGCTATCGTCCCGACCCGACCACCCGCGCGGTGGCGGTGCCGATCTACCAGACGGTGGCGTATGCCTTCGATGACACCCAGCACGGTGCCGACCTGTTCGACCTGAAGGTGCCGGGCAACATCTATACGCGCATCATGAACCCCACCACCGATGTGCTGGAGCAGCGCGTTGCGGCGCTGGAAGGCGGCATTGGTGCGCTGGCGCTGGCGTCGGGGCAGGCGGCGATCACCTATGCCATCCAGACCATCGCCGAGGCCGGTGACAACATCGTTGTCTCCAGTGCGCTGTATGGCGGCAGCCTCAACCTGCTGGCGCACACGCTCCCGCAGTACGGCATCCAGGCGCGCTTCGCCGACCCGGCCGATCCAGCGGCGTTCGCCGACCTGATCGACGAGCGCACCAAGGCGGTGTTCGTCGAATCGATCGGCAACCCGCGCGGCAACGTCACCGACATCGCTGCGATCGCCGAGGTCGCGCATGCCGTTGGCGTGCCGCTGATCGTGGACAACACGGTGGCCACACCGTTCCTGCTGCGCCCGTTCGAGCATGGCGCCGACATCGTGGTGCATTCGCTGACCAAGTACCTGGGTGGCCATGGCACCAGCCTCGGCGGCGCGATCATCGATGCCGGCCGCTTCGATTGGGCCGCGCAGCCCAAGCGCTTCGCGCGCCTCAACCAGCCCGACCCGAGCTACCACGGCGTGGTCTATACCGAAGCACTGGGGCCGGCGGCCTACATCGGCCGCGCACGCGTGGTGCCGCTGCGCAATACCGGCGCAGCGTTGTCGCCGTTCAATGCGTTCCTGATCCTGCAGGGCATCGAGACCCTGGCCCTGCGCATGGAGCGCATCAATGCCAACGCACTGGCCGTCGCGCACTTCCTGAAGTCACACGCAAAGGTGGCCTGGGTACGCTACGCCGGACTGGCCGACGACCCCGAGCATGCCGCCGCGCAGCGTTACCTGGGTGGACACGGCTCGGGCGTACTGACCTTCGGCCTGCCCGGTGGCCGCGAAGCCGGCGCACGCTTCCTCGATGCGCTGAAGCTGTTCACCCGTCTGGTCAACCTGGGCGATGCGAAGTCGCTGGCCACCCATCCGGCCTCGACCACCCATCGCCAGCTGGATGCAGCGGAGCTGGCCAAGGCCGGCGTCAGCGAGGACACCGTGCGGCTGTCGATCGGCATCGAGCACATCGACGACCTGCGTGCTGACCTGGAGCAGGCCCTGGCTGGCGCCTGATAGCCACACGCTTGGTCGTCATCGCCACAGGCGATCACCACCGCCGCCGCGATGGGCTACGGTGGAGCTGCCTCTCCAAGGCATGGCAACGTGGCGATCCAGATCCCCGGTCGATGCGGGTCGACCGGGGATTTTTTTGTTCCCCATGCACCCATGGCCGGCATCAAACCCGGTAGATCCACGCCATGCGTGGATGCTCTTCGATGAACTGTCGGAATGTTCGATTCTGATGGTGATCCATCCACGCATGGCGTGGATCTACCGCAGATCGCAGAAATCTGTCGAAGGCGGGGTGGGTCCGGTTGCGGGAGTGCCCGCGGTATGTCACACCACCGGAATGCTGTGCTGCCCGAGATTCCGGTACGGCGGCGTGGCCATCACCATCTCGGCCAGCGAATACGCCAGCTCGCGTTCGGCCATCACCGTACCGTCGGCGCCGTGCTCCAGCAGGTGCTTCACCTCGGCATCGCTGTGCGCACGCGCCAGCAGGGTCAGGGTCGGGTTCAGTGCACGCAGCTTGGCCAGCGTCTCGCCGGCCTCCAGGGGCTGCGGAATTGCCAGTACGGCAATCTTGGCGCGCTCGGGGTGGGCTTCGGCCAGGACCTTGTCCGAGGCGGCACTGCCGCGGATGCCGGGCAGGCCGGCTGCATGCGCTTCAGCGACATGCTCTTTGTTGTCGTCGATGATCATCACCGGCACACCACGGTCGCGCAGCACCTGTGCCAGCGCACTGCCGACACGTCCGTAACCGATGACGATGGCGTGGTCATGCAGGTCCAGCGACGGGCCGGGTGGCAGCTCGGTCTCCACTGCGGCCGGGGTCGCTTCCTGATGCTTCAGCAGCCAGCGGTCCAGCAGGCCGAACACCAGCGGGTTGAGCATGATCGAGATCAGCGCGCCGGCCAGCACCAGCGCCTGGCCGGTGGGCGGCAGGATCTTCAGGGTCACGCCGAGGCCGGCGATGATGAAGGCGAACTCGCCAATCTGCGCCAGGCTGGCCGAGATGGTCAGCGCGGTACCGGTGGGGTGGCCGAACGCACGCACGATGAAGAAGGCGGCCGCTGACTTGCCGAACATGATGATCGCAGCGGTGGCCAGCACCTGCCACGGATGCTCGATCAGGATGCTGGGGTTGAACAGCATGCCCACCGAGACGAAGAACAGCACTGCGAACGCATCGCGCAGCGGCAGCGAATCGCTGGCTGCCTTGTGGCTCAGTTCCGATTCGTTGAGCAGCATGCCGGCGAAGAACGCGCCCAGTGCGAAGGACACGCCGAACAGCATGGCCGAGCCGAATGCCACGCCCAGCGCGATCGCCAGCACCGAAAGCGTGAACAGTTCGCGCGAGCCGGTGCCGGCGATGCGCTCCAGGATCCACGGAATGACGCGGCGGCCGACCACCAGCATCACCGCCACGAACAGGCCCAACTGCACGAAGGTCCAGCCGATGCTGGCCAGCACGCTGCCGACGGTATGGGTTTCGTTGGCCGCGTCGGGCCCGAACACGCCCGCCAGCACCGGCATCATCACCAGTGCCAGCACACAGGCCAGGTCTTCGACAATCAGCCAGCCGACGGCGATCTTGCCGCGCTGGGTTTCCAGCAGGCGCCGTTCTTCCATGGCCCGCAGCAGCACCACGGTACTGGCGGTGGCCAGCGCGAAACCAAACACGATGCCGTGGATGACCGGCCAGCCCATCAGCGCTGCCAGGCCCCAGCCCAGCAGGGTGGCGACCAGGATCTGGCCGACCGCGCCGGGAATGGCGATGGCCTTGACCGCCATCAGATCCTTCAGCGAGAAGTGCAGGCCGACGCCGAACATCAGCAGCATCACGCCCAGCTCGGCCAACTGGTTGGCCAGCGCCTGGTCGGCGACGAAGCCGGGGGTGAACGGGCCTACACAGATGCCAGCAACCAGGTAACCGACCAGCGGAGACAAACGCAGCTTGTTGGCCAGCGCGCCGAAGATGAAGGCGAGCCCCAGGCCAACGGCAACGATGTTGATCAGGTCGGTGTCATGGTGCATCGGCACTCGCAGGAAATCGGGGGGATGTCCCGATTTTCACCTAATGCGCCAGATGCGGCAAACCCAGCTGGTGGAATGGAAGGTTGCGGCGTGCAGGGTCCGATGGGTTCGGATCCCTCTCCCGCAGGGGAGGGATCCGAACCTTTTGGCGAGGAGGGGCTCTCCTTCAGATGCGGCGTGGGTATGCCGGCCAGCGGCCGGCACTACCGCTTACCAGGTGTACTTGATGCGGCCGTAGACATACGCGCCGTTGAAGCCGAACGGCGAGTAGTTGCTGTAGGGCAGCATGCCGAAGGTCGAGTTCTGCAGGTCTTCGGTGCGGTCCGGGTACTTGTCCAGCAGGTTGTCGGCGCCCACGGTCAGCGTCCAGTTGCTGCTCGGCTTGTAGCTGGCCGAGGCATCCACCACCCAGGCGTCGCCGTAGGTCTGGTCGCGCAGCGCGGTACACCGCCGGGGTGCCACCGACGCGACGTACTTCGGTGTCGTTGTAGCTGTAGGCCGCGGTCAGCTCCAGGCTGTTGGCGCTGAACGGCACGGTGTAGCTGGAGACGAAGTCCACGCCGGGGGTGCGCGTATCCAGGCCAAATGACCTTTTCCCATCGTGTCCCCCGCGGGTTGACCGGGGGGAAAGGCTCAGGGCTCGGGCACGAAGAACGCCTGCGCGTGATGGGTGAGGTACTTCCCATCCTCCCCGTTGAACTTGCTGGCCGCGTCTGGCCAGGCTATGAAACCTGCTGCTGGGCGCTCAGAAATTTTCTGTCCCGTCCCGCGATCAACCCAATGGACTTTCTTTCCCCCGTTCCTGAGCAATCGGAACGCGGTTTTCACAAATTGGTCCGTGAGCGGATCGGCCTTGGGATCATATGAGGCCGAGAATCGCCCGTGGCGGAGACATGAAGGGTCGTAGCTGGCAACCTTTGAGGGGATGTACTGAATGAGGCCGGGGCCGACTGTCGCACCAAAGTAGGATTTCCCGTCCAGGTCGGGGAAAACGAACTTCTCCCTGTACTCGGAATCATCCAGGATCGAACGATTCCAAATGGCGTGCTGCGGGCTGGCGCTGTCGCAGTCCGAGAGCGATTCTTTTAGCTGTGGGGTCCTCGACTGCCAATCTCCGATGTCGATAAACGTCACATCAGGGAGAAGTGCAGACAGCTTCCGCGAGAAGTGTTCCTCATCCAACTTGGTGAAGAAGGTGAGCAGCGTAGGCATTTTTATGGGCATGTAGGCGGAACATTCCCCTCACCCCTCGGGATGGTGGGGTCGCTCAAGTGAAAGCCAGTCTTCAATATACAAGCCGTGATGACTGTGCGGCCTTTGGGGCGGTGTCCTTCAGAAAGCAAAACGCCCGCCAGAGCGAGTCTGGCGGGCGTAGAGGCAGTCAGCGCGACACCGGGCAGGGCCCGGCACGCCCGTTACCGCTTACCAGGTGTACTTGACCCGCCCATACACATACGCGCCGTTGAAGCCGAACGGCGAGTAGTTGCTGTAGGGCAGCATGCCGAAGGTCGAGTTCTGCAGGTCTTCGGTGCGGTCCGGGTACTTGTCCAGCAGGTTGTCGGCGCCCACGGTCAGCGTCCAGTTGCTGCTCGGCTTGTAGCTGGCCGAGGCATCCACCACCCAGGCGTCGCCGTAGGTCTGGTCGCGCAGCGCGGTGGCCGAGTTGCGCACGGTGAACTTGCCGTAACGGGTTGCGGCCAGGCCCAGCTCCCAATGGTCCGAACGCCAGGTGCCGCTCAGGATCGCCTTGTCGCGCGGGTAGCTGTCCTCGATGCGGCCGATCTCATCGCGGCCGATCAGCGACTGGTTCAGGCCCAGCGTGCCGAACACCGCCGGGGTGCCACCGACGCGACGCACTTCGGTGTCGTTGTAGCTGTAGGCCGCGGTCAGCTCCAGGCTGCTGGCGCTGAACGGCACGGTGTAGCTGGAGACGAAGTCGACACCACGGGTGCGCGTATCCAGGCCGTTGGTGAAGTACGAGAACGCAGTCACCTGCGGCAGGCCCAGCGTGCCCAGCAGCGCGCTGCTGGCCGCGTTGGTGGTGATGCTGGAC
This sequence comes from Stenotrophomonas maltophilia, assembly GCF_004684085.1. GTDB lineage: Bacteria > Pseudomonadota > Gammaproteobacteria > Xanthomonadales > Xanthomonadaceae > Stenotrophomonas > Stenotrophomonas maltophilia_AS. Next base: position 4,080 of record NZ_SRHZ01000066.1, on the reverse strand, counting down.
GACAGCGCGATGCGGTCATCGATGTCGATCTGGTACGCATCGACGGTGATGTACAGGCGGTCGACCGGCTGCAGCACCAGGCCCAGGCTGTAGGAGGTGGAGGTCTCGGCCTTCAGCGGCGAGGCGCCCAGTGCCTGCGCGGCCTGGCTGGTGGTCGGGAAGGTGCCGCGTTCGACGAACACGCCGTTGGTGAACTGGCTGGTCACCGCCTGGTAGCCCTGCTGGGCCAGCGACGGCGCACGGAAGCCGCTGGATGCAGTGGCACGCAGCGCGACCTTGTCGGTGAACGCGTAACGCGCCGACAACTTGCCGGAGAAGCGGTCACCGAAGTCCGAGTAATCCTCGTAACGGCCGGTGATGCCAGCCGAGAACTTCTCGGTCAGATCCGCTTCCAGGCCGGCGTAGACCGCGTAGTTGTGGCGGTCGGCATGCACTTCATTGGTTGGGGTGAAACCACCGAAGCCCTGTGCGCCACTGCCGGTGTACGAATTCAGCTCACCCGGCTTCTGGTCCCACTTTTCCTTGCGGTATTCACCGCCGAAGGACAGCGTGACCGGGTAGGCCAGGCCCCAGTCCAGCGACTTGGTCAGATCGGCATTGAAGATGTCCTGCTGGTACTTCAGCGTGCCGTCGTAGAACGAGCGCGGGCTGGTCGCGCCCAGGCTGTAGTTGATGCTGTTGCGGGTGTGGAAGTCCAGGGTGTTCTCGCCGTGGTTCAGGCTCAGGTCCCAGGTCCAGCCGTTTTCGGTGTTGCCCTTGACCCCGGCCACCAGCGAGCGGTCCTTGGAGTACTGGTTGATCTCCGGCACGAAGCCGTCCGGGTAGGTCTGCGCCAGCAGCGCGCCCTGGCTGTTGTGGTTGCGCGAGCGGTAGAACGCGAACGAGGTGATGTCGCGGTTGCTGAGCAGTGCGCTGGCGTAGCCGGTCACCCGGTCGCTGAAGTCGAAGCTGGTGTTGACCGAGGCGGCGGTGGCATCCACGCGCGGGTCGCCGACGATGAAAGTCTTCTGGCCGATGCTGGGGAAGTTGCCGGTGTTCGGCGTAGTGCCCCGGTACGGGCCGGCGCGGTTGCTCTCGTCCTGCTGGCTGATCTGGCCGGCCACGTGCACGCGGCCACGGCCGTTGCCGAACTCGACGCCGGTATCGCCGGAGAGCTGGTACTTGTTGCCATCACCGGCCGAGTACTGGCCGTAGTCAACCGCCAGGCTGCCGCCACTGCCGCTGCCCTTCAGCACGATGTTGATGACGCCAGCGATGGCGTCCGAACCGTACTGCGCCGACGCACCGTCACGCAGCACTTCCACGCGTTCGATGGCAGCGATCGGGATCGCATTGATGTCCACGGCCGACGAGCCGCGGCCGATGCTGCCGTTGACGTTGATCATGGCCGAGGTGTGGCGGCGCTTGCCGTCGACCAGCACCAGCACCTGGTCCGGCGACAGGCCACGCAGCTGTGCCGGACGCACACCGCTGGTGCCGTCGGTCAGCGCAGGGCGCGGGAAGTTCAGTGAGGGCAGGGCGCGCGACAGCGCGGTGGCCAGTTCGCTGGTGCCGGTGGACTGCAGGGCTTCGGGGGTGATGATGTCGATCGGCGACTGCGATTCGGCGACCGTGCGGTCGGCCACGCGGGTGCCGGTGACGATCACCGTGTCCAGGGTGTTGGCAGCGGTGCCAGCCTGCTGGGCAGCGGCAACGAACGGAGAGCCACCGAGTGCGACAGCGACGGCGGCGGCGATCAGGCTGGTCTTGCGGGTCATCGGGATGGGGCTCCGGTTGGCGGGGGCGGCACCGGAATCGACATCACGGGGGTGAGGCGGACGGCGGTTGTTGCGGTGCGCAATACAGGAATTAACGGGATATTCAGCGCCTGTCAAATGCCGGTCATCAGAAAAAACGTTGCAGCAGCAACCATTTAGCCCGGATCGACACTGACGGGGGAGGGGACCCGGGAGGCGCGCGGCGAGGACGTGGGAGAGAGAAACGCCGGCCGCTGCGCATCCCGGGGCCCGTCAAGTATTCGTTAACGCTAGAATTGCGTCGCAGGAACAGTGCTTACCAGCACATTCCATCTGGTTATATGGACCCCTCCCCCGATGATCTCCCTTCGTAATTTCGCCTTGCGCCGCGGCGAGCGGCTGCTGTTGTCCAATGTCGACCTGACCCTGCATGCCGGTTACCGGGTGGGTGTGGTCGGCCGCAACGGTGCCGGCAAGTCCAGCCTGTTCGCGGCAGTGAAGGGCGAGCTGGAGGCGGACAAGGGCGACGTCGACCTGCCCGGCAAGGTGCGCATTGCCAGCGTTGCCCAGGAAACCCCGTCGCTGCCCGACCCGGCACTGAGCTTCGTGCTGGGCGGCGACATCGAAGTGGCTGCCGTGCTGGCCGCCGAGGCCGACGCCACCGCCCGCGAGGACTGGGAAGCGGTGGCCGAAGCGCATACGAAGATGGCCGAGCTCAATGCCTATGACGCCGAAGCGCGCGCCGGCAAGCTGCTGCACGGCCTCGGCTTCCCGGCCGAGACCCATCACCGCGCGGTGTCCTCGTTCTCCGGTGGCTGGCGCGTTCGCCTGAACCTGGCCCGCGCGCTGATGATGCCCAGCGACCTGCTGCTGCTGGACGAACCGACCAACCATCTGGATCTGGACGCGGTTTATTGGCTGGAACAGTGGCTGCTGAAGTACCCGGGCACCCTGCTGCTGATCTCGCACGACCGCGAGTTCCTCGACAACGTGGCCACCCACACCCTGCACCTGCACGGTGGCGGCGCCAAGCTTTACCCGGGCGGCTATACCGACTTCGAGCGCCAGCGTGCCGAACAGCTGCGCCAGCAGCAGATCGCGCACGACAAGGAACAGGCCGAGCGCGCCCACCTGCAGAGCTTCATCGACCGCTTCAAGGCCCAGGCCAGCAAGGCGGCGCAGGCGCAGAGCCGCATGAAGCGCCTGGCCAAGCTGGCTGGCACCGAAGCGGTGCGTGCCGAGCGCGAGTTCCGCATCGAGTTCGCGCCGCCGGCCAAGCTGCCATTCTCGCTGATCCGCCTGAACCACGTCGAGGCCGGCTACGGCAAGGATGCGGTGATCCTGCACAACGTCGGCTTCGGACTGGAGGCGGGCCAGCGCATTGGCCTGCTTGGCCCGAACGGTGCCGGCAAGACCACCCTGGTGAAGACCCTGGTGGGCGAGCTGGCGCCGATCGTCGGTGAGCGCATGGCGCACCCGGACTTGAAGATCGGCTACTTCGCCCAGCACACGGTGGAGTCGCTGCACGAGGGCCAGTCGCCGATGGAGCACTTCCGCGATATCGCCCCGGATGCGCCGAACCAGTCGTTCCGCGATTTCCTCGGCAAGTGGAATTTCCCGGGCGACCGCGCATTCGAGCCGGTCGATGGCTTCTCCGGTGGCGAGCGCGCGCGTCTGGCATTGGCGCTGATCGCCTGGCAGCAGCCGAACGTGCTGCTGCTGGACGAACCGACCAACCACCTTGACCTGGAAATGCGCGAAGCGCTGGCCGAAGCACTGGCCGATTTCGAAGGCGCGATCGTGATGGTTTCGCATGACCGTCATCTGATCGGCCTGGTCTGCGATACCTATTGGCGCGTGGCCGATGGCGTGGTCGAACCGTTCGATGGCGACCTCGACGCCTACGCCGCGTGGCTGCGCACCCGCCCGCAGGCGCAGGGCACCAAGGCGCGCATGGAGCAGGTGGAAGAGCCGGTGGTGGTCAAGACCGAACCGGTTGCACAGGTGGTGCAGAAGAAGCCGGTGAACCCGCACAAGCTGGCCGCGGCCGAAGCCAAGGTGTCCGAGCTGGAAGGCACGCTCGCCGAGCTGGACCGCCAGCTGGCCGACCCGGCCAACTACGCCGATGCCACCCGCATGGCGGTGATCGGCCGTGACCGCGAAACCGCCGCCGCCCAGCTGGAAAAGGCTGAGGCAGCGTGGATGGAACTGCTGGAGTCCTGATTCCATCGGTAGCGCCGGGCCATGCCCGGCGGCTGCGGGATGGCCGCCAACGTCGGCCGAGCTGCGCGCTCGCGGGGCATGGCCCCGCGCCACCACGCGCCTTCGGCGCTGGGGCCCCGGC
>NZ_SRHZ01000065.1 GCF_004684085.1 Stenotrophomonas maltophilia | reverse complement strand
CGGGGGCGTGAGCCGCATGGATGCGGCGACCGAGCTTACATGGACGTACTTGCAGCGTCCCCCGCAACCGGACCCACCCCGCCATTCGCCAGGAAGCCCGCTTCGGCTGTTGCTCCGGATGTTGCCGTTGCCTCTGCGGGTGCCGGGCGCAGCCCGGCCGAAACCCGTACTTTTGCCGCATAATCAGCACATGACCGACGACCGCATCATCGGCGCCGGCGCCACCCGCGAGGATGACGCCGCCGACGCCAGCATCCGCCCCAAGCGTCTGGCCGATTACCTCGGCCAGGTACCGGTGCGCGAGCAGATGGAGATCTACATCCAGGCCGCCAAGGGTCGTGGCGATGCACTGGACCACGTGCTGATCTTCGGCCCGCCCGGCCTGGGCAAGACCACCCTCAGCCATGTCATCGCCAACGAACTGGGCGTGGCCCTGCGCGTGACCTCCGGCCCGGTGATCGAGAAGGCCGGCGACCTGGCCGCGCTGCTGACCAACCTGCAGCCGCACGATGTGCTGTTCATCGACGAAATCCATCGCCTGTCGCCGGTGGTGGAAGAAGTGCTGTACCCGGCGATGGAAGATTTCCAGATCGACATCATGATCGGTGAGGGCCCCGCCGCCCGCTCGATCAAGATCGATCTGCCGCCGTTCACCCTGATCGGCGCCACCACCCGTGCCGGCCTGCTGACCGCACCGCTGCGCGACCGCTTCGGCATCGTCCAGCGCCTGGAGTTCTACAGCGTTGAAGAGCTGACCCGCATCGTGCGCCGCTCGGCCACGATCCTGGCCATCGACTGCACCGCCGACGGGGCAGGGGAGATTGCGCGCCGCGCGCGTGGCACCCCGCGTATCGCCAACCGCCTGCTGCGCCGCGTGCGCGATTACGCCCAGGTCAAGGCCGGTGGCCACATCGACCAGGCCGTGGCGCAGGCCGCGATGCAGATGTTGAAAGTGGACCCGGAGGGCTTCGACGAACTCGACCGGCGCCTGCTCAAGACCATGGTCGACTACTTCGATGGCGGCCCGGTCGGCATTGAATCACTGGCCGCAGCGCTGTCCGAGGAGCGCGGCACGCTGGAAGACGTGGTGGAGCCATACCTGATCCAGCAGGGCTTCCTGGTGCGCACCGCGCGCGGCCGCATGGCGACCCACAAGGCCTACCGGCACATGGGTCTGAAGCCGAAGAACCCGCCGCAGGACCTGTTCGCCGAGGTTCCCGATGTCGGTTGAGCCCCGATTCAGTTGGCCGACACGCATTTACTGGGAAGATACCGACGCAGGTGGCGTGGTCTACCACGCCCGCTACGTGGCCTTCATGGAACGGGCCCGGACCGAATGGATGCGTGCGCTGGGCTACGGCCAGGAGCGCATGCGTGCCGAGCACGGCATGGTGTTCGCGGTGCGTTCGATGCAGATGGATTTCATCAGGCCGGCACGGCTGGATGACACCCTGCAGGTGAGCGCCACGCTGGTCCAGCTGAAGAAGGCCAGCATGGCCTTCGACCAGCAGATCCTGCGCGACGGCGAGCTGCTGCTGTCGGCCCAGGTCCGAATCGCCGCATTGGAAGCGGCCAGTTTTCGCCCGCGTGGCATGGACGATGCCGTCCTTGCCGTGCTGAAACCCCACCTCCACCCCGAATCCGAACATTGAGGAACAACGGATGATCGCAACGCTCCTGGCCCTGCAGGCCACGGTCACCGAGGCATTGCCGGCCGACGTCAGCAACGCCGCGACACAGACCCTTGCCCAGGCCACCACCGGCGGCGGCATCAATTACCTCGAACTGATGGCCAAGGCCAGCCTGCCGGTGAAGATCATCGTGCTGTTGCTGCTGGTCGGCTCGTTCGTCAGCTGGGTGATCATTTTCCGCAAGGCCCGCGTGTTCAAGCAGGCCACCCGTGAAGCGGACGAGTTCGAGAACCGCTTCTGGTCCGGTGCCGACCTGGGCAAGCTGTACAGCTCGGCCACCGACCGCAGCCGCAATGTCGGCGGCCTGGAAGCCATCTTCGAAGCGGGTTTCCGCGAGTACTCCCGCCTGCGCGACAAGCGCCGGCTGGATGGCCGTGCGCAGCTGGAAGGCGCGCAGCGTGCCATGCGCACCACCTATACCCGCGAAGTCGACCAGCTCGAGCGCAACCTGGAACTGCTGGCCAACATCGGTTCGACCGCCCCGTACGTGGGCCTGGTCGGTACCGTGTTCGGCATCATGGTGACCATGCACGACATGATCAGCAGCGGTGCCCAGGCCGGCATCGCCGCGGTCGCGCCGGGCATCTCCGAAGCGCTGTTCGCCACCGCCATCGGCCTGTTCGTGGCGATCCCGGCGGTGTGGGCCTACAACCGCTTCACCACGCGCGTTGAGCGCATGTCGGTGCGGTTCGAGACCTTTGCCGAAGAGTTCAGCTCCATCCTGCAGCGCCAGAGCGCTGGCGACGAGTAAGCGCCTGACCCGGGAGTCCAAGCCATGTCCGCTGCCATCGGTCGCCGCAAGCGCCGCAAGCTGAAATCGGAAATCAACGTCGTCCCCTACATCGACGTCATGCTGGTGCTGCTGATCATCTTCATGGTCACCGCACCGCTGCTCACCCTGAGCTTCGACGTCGACCTGCCCAACTCCAACGCCAAGGCGCTGGAGAGCAAGCAGGACCCGGTGATCGTCTCGGTGCGCCAGGACGGCCAGCTCAGCCTGAAGCTGCCCGACGCCAAGGAGCCGACCGCCGTGTCGGCCGAGGAACTGGAAGGCCGCCTGGCCGGCATCGCCGCCCAGGACAAGGGCGTGCGCGTGATCGTCGCCGCCGACCGTGCCGTGGCCTATGAAAAGGTCATTGCCGCGATGGATGTGATCAAGCGCGCCAAGGTAGACAAGGTAGGCCTGGCCACCGATGCACGCTGACGCCCTGCCACCCCCGCATGAGCGCGAACCCGGCTGGGGCCTGCCCCTGGCCCTGGCCGTGCTGGTGCATCTGCTGGTCGCGCTGATCTTCATCGGCGCCTGGCTGTGGTCGCCCCAGCGCAACACCGATGCCGCCGCCGGCGATCCGTCGGTCGAGGCCAGCCTGGCGCTGTCCTCGTCCGAGGCCGCTGCCGCGCGCCAGGCGCTGCGCCAGTCGGAGAAGCTGGAAGACCTGCCGCCGCCGGTCGCCGAGCCGATCCCGGTGCCGGAAGACACCATTCCGCCGCCGCAGCCGATTCCCGAACCACGCCCGCAGGACGCGCCGACGCCGCAGCAGCAACAGGCGCAGGAACGCGTCGCGCAGCCCGATACCAAGGATCAGGAGGCAGTGAGCGCGTTGGCCATCTCGCAGGAGAAGGCCAAGCAGGAACAGGAAGCCAAGCGCCGCCAGGAGCAGATCGACCTGACCGAACGCAAGCGCCAGGAAGATGCCGAGCAGAAGCTGCGCCTGGCCAAGCAACAGGAAGCGGACGAGAAGAAGAAGCAGGCCGAGCAGGAGCGCGTGGCGGCTGACAAGGCCGAGGCCGAGAAGCAGAAGAAGATCGCCGAGATCCGTGCCCGCCGCGAGCAGGCCGAAAAGGAAGCCAAGCTGGCCGAGCAGAAGCTGCGCCAGGTGGCAGCTGCGCGTAATGCTGCCGGTAGTGCCGCCGCCGGTGCCAGCAGTGCGGCACAGCCTGCAGGCGGTGGTGGTGGCACCAGCGACGATCTTTCGGCCAAGTACGCTGCCGCGATCCAGGCCAAGGTGCTGTCGCAGTGGGTGCGCCCGGATACGGTGCCGCTGGGCCAGCGCTGCACCATCACCATCACCCAGATTCCGGGTGGCACAGTGATGCAGGCCAAGGTCAGCCCGAACTGCCCGTACGACGAGGCCGGCAAGCGCTCGATCGAGGCCGCGGTGCTCAACGCCCAGCCGTTGCCGTATCGCGGGTTCGAGTCGGTGTTCGCGCGCACGCTCAACTTCACCTTTACTGCCCAGGATCGCTGAGGCAGGCAGGGCAGGGTGGCTCTCGGGCCACCTGCGCCCATTGATGTCGCGCTTGCCTCTGGCGGGCCCGGTTACGGCCGGGCAGGCTGGATGTCGCCTGGAGTGGCCGCCTTGCAGGGCGCGCAAACCAGGACCGACGAGGCGGGAGGGCGCGATGTTAGCCACGACGTTAACGGTGCGTGAGAGGACGGGCTGGAACTGACCCGGAATTCACGTACCCTTGGTTCATGATTGCGAAGCGGTTCACTTCCGCTTTGCTATCCCTCGTTCCGGTTTCCCCCTATTGAGCGCTCCATGAAAAAGATGCCTCGCTGGCTTGCCGTGTTTGCGGCCCTGTTGCTGCCCTTTGCTGCCGTCGCGCAGCAGAAGGGGCTGGATATCGACATCATCGGCGGCAATGCCTCCGCGCTGCCGATCACCGTTGTGCCGATGCCTTACCAAGGGTCTTCGGCCGCACCGCAGACCGACGTCGCTGGCGTGGTCCGCGCCGACCTCGAACGTTCCGGCCAGTTCCGCACGCTGCCGGAAGCGCAGATCGTTGAAAAGCCGGTGCGCGGTGGCGACATCCAGTTCGCCACCTGGCGCGCGCTGAAGCAGAACTACATCGTGGTCGGCCGCGTGCTCGACGCCGGTGCCGGCGCCTACCGCGTCGAATACGAACTGTTCGACGTGCCCAAGGGCGAGCGCCTGCTGGGCCTGGCGATGACCGCCCGTGGCAACGCCATGCGTGACGTCGCCCACCAGATGGCCGACGCCATCTACGAGAAGATCACCGGTGTCCGTGGCGCCTTCTGGACCCGCATCGCCTATGTGACCGCCAGCGGCAAGGGCGACGCCATGCGCTATGCGCTGATGGTGGCCGACTCCGATGGTTTCAATCCGCAGACCATCGTGCGTTCGGCCGAGCCGCTGCTGTCGCCGTCGTGGAGCCCGGATGGCAGCAAGCTGGCCTACGTCAGCTTCGAGCGTGGCAATTCGGCCATCTACATCCAGAACATCGGCACCGGCGCGCGCGAACTGGTCACCAGCTTCCGCGGCATCAACAGCGCCCCGGCCTTCTCGCCGGACGGCCGCAAGCTGGCCCTGACGCTGTCGCGTTCGGGCAACCCGGAAATCTACGTGATGGACCTGGGCAGCAAGCAGCTGGCGCAGCTGACCAACCACTTCGCCATCGACACCGAGCCGACCTGGGCGCCGGACGGCAGCGCGGTGTACTTCACTTCCGACCGCGGCGGCCGTCCGCAGGTCTACAAGGTCGGTGCCGGCGGCGGCAGCGCCGAGCGCGTGACCTTCCAGGGCAACTACAACGCCAAGCCCTCGGTGTCCTACGACGGCAAGAAGATCGCCGTTGCCCAGGGCTCGGGCAACAGCTACAAGATCGCGATGATGGACAGCTCGCTGGGTTCGCCCCGCTGGAGCACGCTGTCCCCGGGTTCGCTGGATGAGTCTCCGAGCTTTGCGCCCAACGCAAGCATGGTGTTGTACGCCGCCCGCGAGGGTGGCCGTGGTGTGTTGTATGCCGTTTCGGCCGATGCGCGCGTGCGCCAGCGGTTGGTTCTGGCCGACGGAGATGTGCGCGAACCGGCATGGTCCCCATACCGTACCCAGCGCTAAAAGAGTGTTAATATTTTCGCTGTCTTGATCCCCTCATCGGCCTAGGAGCCACAAAGGTATCGCCATGAACAAGTCCACCCGCGTTCTGCTTGTTTCCCTGCTGTCTGTGGCCGTCCTGGCCGGTTGCTCGAAGAAAGTGAAGGAAGAGCCGGCAGCCCCGGTCGACACCGGCACCTCGACCACCACCCCGACCGCTCCGTCGACCTCTGGCCTGTACGGCCCGGGCGACCTGGACACCGACGCTTGCCTGCGCCAGCGCGTTGTCTACTTCGACCTGGACAAGGAAGAAGTGAAGCCGGAGTTCCAGGCCATCATGGCGTGCCACGCCAAGTACCTGCGTGACCGTCCGTCCTCGCGCATCACCCTGCAGGGCCACACCGACGAGCGCGGTTCGCGCGCGTACAACCAGGCCCTGGGTGAGCGTCGTGGCAACGGCGTCAACTCGGCCCTGCAGGCCAACGGTGGCTCGGCTTCCCAGCTGACCGTCGTGTCCTACGGTGAAGAGCGTCCGGTCTGCACCGAGTCGAACGAGTCCTGCTGGTCGCAGAACCGTCGCGTCGAAATCGTCTACACCGCGCAGTAATCCATGCGCATTGGCATCAAACTGATGCTGGTCGTTGCGGCAGCCCTCGTGGCTGCCGCACCGGCGCATGCACAGCGACAGAGTCTGGCCGACCGTGTCGGCGCGATCGAGCAGCAGATGTACAACAACAGTGCCAATCAGGACCTGTTGAACCAGATCAACCAGCTGCGGCAGCAGGTCACCAGCCTGCAGGCCTCGATCGAGCAGTTGCAGCACGACAACGCCCAGCTCAAGCAGTCCGCCCAGGACCAGTACCTGGATCTGGACAGCCGCCTGAACCGGTTGGAAGGGGGCAATGCCGCCCCGGCCCTGCCGCCCGTTCCGGCGAGCGCGCCGAAGGCCGCTCCGGCCCCGGCAAAACCCGCAGCGGCGGCCCCTTCCGAGCGGCCGCCTTCGGTCCATGGTGATGCCGGCAGTCTTGCCGCCACCGGTGACGAGCGCACCACCTACAACGTCGCCTTCGATTCGCTGAAGGCCGGCAAGTACGATGATTCGGCGCAGCTGTTCCTGAGCTTCCTGCAGCTTTACCCGAACGGCGTCTACGCGCCGAACGCGCTGTACTGGCTGGGCGAGAGCTACTACGCCACCCGCAATTTCCCGATGGCCGAGACCCAGTTCCGTGAACTGCTTTCGCGCTATCCGACCCACGACAAGGCCGCTGGCGGCCTGCTCAAGGTCGGCCTCTCGCAGTATGGCGAGGGCAAGGTCGACCAGGCCCAGCAGACGCTGGAGACCGTCGTGGCGCAGTACCCCGGCTCGGACGCCGCGCGCACCGCGCAGGACCGTCTGCAGTCCATCCGCCTCGGCAAGCAGATCCGCTGATCCGCTGACCGGGCGTACAATGGGTGCCCTGTAGCGCCGAGCCCACGCTCGGCTGCTTTCGTTTCCGGACCGGCAAACCCGCCCGGATCCGGTAGCGCCGGGCCATGCTCGGCTGCTTGCATTGCCGGCTTGGGCCCACCGGCCGGCCGCTGTTGTAGAGCCGAGCCATGCTCGGCTGCTTTCGTTACCGGCCACGGTAGCCCACCCGCCACGTGTCCCACCAAGAACTACCCGCCATGACTGCCGTTACCCCCTCCAGCGCCGCCGCCACACCCAGCGAAATCGTGCAGTCGCCGCTGCCGCGCCTGAAGATCACCGAGATCTTCACCTCGCTGCAGGGCGAAGCCGATACCGCCGGCTGGCCGACCGTGTTCGTGCGCCTGACCGGTTGCCCGTTGCGTTGCCAGTACTGCGACACCGCCTATGCCTTCCACGGCGGCACCTGGTGGGACATCGACGACATCGTGGCCGAGGTGCTGGCCCAAGGCGTGCGCCATGTCTGCGTGACCGGCGGCGAGCCGCTGGCGCAGAAGCGCTGCCTGGTGCTGCTGCAGAAGCTGTGCGATGCCGGCATGGACGTCTCGCTGGAAACCTCCGGCGCGCTGGACGTCAGCGCCGTGGACCCGCGCGTGTCGCGCGTGGTCGACATCAAGACGCCGGGTTCGGCCGAGGCCGCGCGCAACCGCCTGGAGAACCTGCCGCTGCTGACCGCCCGCGACCAGATCAAGTTCGTCATCTGCAGCCGCGAGGACTACGACTGGGCCAAGGGTATGCTGGCCGAACACGACCTGGTGAAGCGCAGCACAGTGTTCTTCTCGCCCAGCAAGGGCGAGATCACCGCGCGGCAGCTGGCCGACTGGATCGTCGAGGACCGGCTGCCGGTGCGCTTCCAGATGCAGTTGCATAAAATCCTGTGGAACGACGAGCCAGGCCGATGAGCCGGCGCAGCGTTCCCTGATGTAGCTCCGGCGCGGGACAGCGTGCTGGCTTTCCCCTCCCAACCGGACGTTTTTCCCATGAAGAAGGCAGTCGTGCTTCTCTCCGGCGGCATGGATTCAGCCGCCGTCATCGCCATGGCCCAGGAACAGGGCTTTGCCGTGCATGCCCTGAGCGTGCGCTATGGCCAGCGCCATACCTCCGAACTGGATGCCGCCGCCCGCGTGGCCAAGGCCCAGGGCGTGATCGCGCACAAGACCGTGGACGTGGACCTGCGCAGCATCGGTGGTTCGGCACTGACCGATGACATCGACGTGCCCGAGGCGGGCGGTGCCGGCATTCCAGTCACCTACGTGCCGGCGCGCAACACCATCATGCTGTCGCTGGCGTTGGGCTGGGCCGAAGTGCTTGGCGCCAACGACATCTTCTGCGGCGTCAACGCAGTGGATTACTCCGGCTACCCGGACTGCCGCCCCGAGTTCGTGGCCGCGTTCCAGGCGCTGGCCAACCTGGCCACCAAGTCGGGCGTCGAAGGCGCGGGCATCAAGGTGCACGCGCCGCTGCAGTTCCTCAGCAAGGGCCAGATCGTCAGCGAAGGCGTGCGCCTGGGCGTGGATTTCGGCCTGACCGTGTCCTGCTACAGCGCCGACGCCAACGGCGCCGCCTGCGGCCACTGCGACGCCTGCCGCCTGCGCGCGCAGGGCTTCACCGAAGCCGGTGTGGCCGACCCGACGCTGTACGCCTGACCGCTTCTGGTAGTGCCGGCCGCTGGCCGGTATTCCCGTGGGTGCCAACCTTGGTTGGCACTGTCCGCCGGGCCTGGCCCGGCGCTACCGGGGAGGTCTGACGCTGGTGGGTCCCAACCTTGGTGGGCATTGTCCGCCGGGCCTGGCCCGGCGCTACCGGGGAGGTCTGACTCTGGTGGGTGCCAACCTTGGTTGGCATTGTCCGCCGGGCAGGGCCCGGCGCTACCGCTGCCGCAACCACCCCGATGCTTCAATAAACGCCCGCACCGCCTTCGGATCGGCATAGTCCAACTCGATCATCCGCGCGATGCCGGCCCTCTCATCGGTCTGCTGGCGCATGTACTCCTGCGCGATGCGGTAGCCGGCGTAGTAGCCCAGGTCACTCACCCCGAACGGATTGCGCGCGCTGTTGTACAGCCAGTTGTCCAGGTCGTCGCCATCCATCTCGGCAATGAAGCGCGTGCGGATCTCCGCTTCGTGCGCGGGCCCGTAGGTGTACAGCAGCAGCGCCGGCCGACGCCCGCTCAGCCGTTCGGCCACGTACTCGGCCACGCCTTCGCGTGCCGCGTACTGGGCCAGGCTGCCGGTGGTCTCGCGCTGCTGCGTGTGCACGTACTCGTGCAGGTTGTTCTGCGCGTTGTTCGCACCCGGACGGCTGTCGTAGAAGATCCGCAGGCGGCTGCGCATCGGCTCCGGCAACTCGCTCACGTCCACGCGCTCATCGCCCAGCGCCATCTCGGCTCCGATCAGCACCTTGTCACCCAGCGTGGTGCCGCCGGTGCGCAGCACGCCGACCGCATAGGTGATCGTTGCCGGGCGCAAAGCCGGGTAGAGCGCCCGGAAGTCGGAAAGATCCCGTTCCAGCGTTGCGCTGGCCTGCTGCGCGTTGGTGGTCAATGGCCGAACCGATGCCCAGAAGCGTGGCCACGCCCGCATGGCCTCGGCGTATTCGCGGGCGGTGTAGCTGCGGACCTGCATCAGCGCATGCAGGCCGGGGCTGCCCGGATCGATGTAGCGCTGCTGCACGAGTGCTACCTGGCGTTCGACGTCAGGCTCGGCGCGAACCGCGTCATAGGTGGCCCAGAAGCGGCCGATATCGTCGGTGACAACCTTGGACGGGGCGGCCAGTGCCGCGCAGGGCAGCAGCAGAGCAGCAATCAGGCTGAAGGGCAGGCGCATCCGGAGTTCCGCGGTGGGATCACTGCTGGGATGCAGCAGTCGTCTGAAAGGTTTAGGCCGACAGCCCAGATCGGGGTAGTGCCGGCCGCTGGCCGGCAACCTCGGTGCACCGGGGTTTCACGCGACCTGCCAAAGTAGGGTAGAATGCCCACCCCGCCGAAAGGCTGGGGCAGTGCAATGGGCCGTTAGCTCAGTCGGTAGAGCAGAAGACTTTTAATCTTTTGGTCGAAGGTTCGAATCCTTCACGGCCCACCATTGCATCCAATGACCCAGGTCATTCAGAAAGGCACCGCCAAGCGGTGCCTTTTTTGTTGCCCTGGTTCGGGGCCTCTACTTCGCCCGCATTCCCTTGGCTTTTGCGGCCGCCGCGTCGGCAGCTTCCTGTGCGGCCGTCGCTGCCGCATTCGCGGAACGCGCCGCCTCCGCTTGAGCCGCATCGAAATCGGCCCGGCGTTGCGCGCTGATCCGGCGTTCCAGTTCTGAATATGCGACGTAGCTCTCCGGATGCTTCGAGGCGCAGGCCTGCTGCAGCAGCGGGATCGCGCGGTCGGACAATCCCGGTTGGAGGTGGGCAAGCAGACAGTCCGCATACGCTGCGGATGCTGGGGGAGCGCTGCTTGCCTGCGGTGAACCAGCAGTAAGGGTGGTGGCGATCAATACACTCAACATGGGAACCTCCTCCTTGGGGATATGAGCGTGGCGGTGACCAGCCCGTGAGCCAAGGTGCCCGTTCCATGACCATCACCGACTCCATGGTGCTCCAGTTCCGGTAGATCGGCAAAGCGCCGCGAACGACAATGCCTCCGGCGGTCTATGCTCAACGCTTTCTCAGAATGGGTTTTCCCATGCGTCTGATCGTGCTGTCGCTGTTGTTGTCCGCTGTCTCCGCCACTCCGCTGATGGCCGCCGAACCCGCACCGCCCACACAGGCCGCTGCCGCCACCCCACTGGTCATCGGCGAAACCTTCACCATCGAGTCGAAGGCACTGGGCGAGACCCGCCGCATCAATGTCTACCGCCCGCAGCCGTGGGGCCTGGACCCGAAGGCGCCGTTGCCGGTGCTGTACATGCCTGATGGCGGCATCAGCGAAGACTTCCTGCATGTGGCGGGACTGGTGCAGGTGCTGAGCGGCAACGGCAGCATGCGTCCGTTCCTGCTGGTCGGCATCGAGAACACCGAGCGTCGTCGTGACATGACCGGCCCCAGCAACGACCCACAGGACCAGAAGATCGCGCCGCGCATCGGTGGCTCTGCGGCCTACCGCAGCTTCCTGCGCGACGAACTGATGCCGCAGGTGCGCCTGCGCTACCCGACCACCGACGAGCGTGCGCTGATCGGCGAGTCGCTGGCAGGCTTGTTCGTGGTCGAGACGTTGCTGCAGGAGCCGACACTGTTCAACAGCTACATCGCGCTGGACCCCAGCCTGTGGTGGAACCGAGGCACGATGCTGGCCGGCGCAGCCAAGCAGCTGTCGGCGGTGACGCGCGCGCAGCCGCACGTGTTCCTGGCCAGCAGCGGGCAGCCGGAACTGGCCGCATCCACTGCACGACTGGCCGCACTGCTGCAGCAGACCTCGCCGTCGCCGCTGGTGAAGTACCTGCCGCTGCCCGAGGAAACCCACGCCACGATCTACCACCCGGCCGCGCTGCAGGCGCTGCGCACGCTGTTCCCGGCACCACCCCTGGCCTCGCCTTGACCCGGCGTGGCGCCGCGCGGCACGACATGTGAGGATGCGGTAGCGGCGCCACCTGGGTGCGTCGCCCGCAACGGGAGAGCGCGGATGCAGCGTGTGCGTGGATGGAGTGTAGCGGCCTGTCTGACCCTGGCGGGATGTGCGATGTCGGTGGCGCCACCGGCAACGCAGAGTGACGCGAAGGAAAGCGCAGCAACCGCCGCGCCGGGCGTGGTGCTGCCGGACACCGAAGCGCTGCGCGTACATGACCCTGTGGGGCGCGATTACCCGATCTGGGTGGCGCTACCGGCCGACTACGCTGCGCACCCCGGAAAGCACTATCCGGTGCTGTACGTGACCGATGCGCTGTACAGCTTTCCGTTGGTGCGCAGCGTGCGCAACCTGGTGGGGCAGCAGGGCGTCAATATCGAGGATTTCATCCTGGTCGGGTTGCCGCCGCAGGAAGGCCTGACGTCCAAGCAGAGCCGCTCGCGCGATTACACGCCCAGCAACCCCGCGCGCACGGTTGATGGCTATTACAGCGATGACGTCACCTACGGCGGTGCCGCGCACTATCGCGATTTCCTGGCGGCGCAAGTGCTGCCGCTGGTCGATGCGCGTTATCGCACCGATCCCACCCGGCGCATGTTCGCTGGTCATTCCTATGGTGCTCTGTTCGGCGCCTATGTGCTGACCACGCGCCCGGACATGTTCCGCACCTACATCCTGTCCAGTCCATCGCTGTGGTTCGACCAGCTTCTGCTGCCGCGCCTGCAGGACAGTGCCGTCATCCCGGCACAGTCGACCCGCGTGCTGTTGTCGGTGGGCAGCTACGAAACCGTCGAGCCGGGGCCGCGCTATTCAACCGGCAACGACATGCTGCGGCAGGCCGCGGACTTCACTGCGCAGCTGCAGCGCAGTGGCCGCAAGCTGCAGGTGGACAACGTGGTGATCGATGGTGAGGACCATCTGACGGTCTATCCGCGGGTGATCACTCATGCACTGCTGGAGGTGATACCGGGCGAAGGGCCGTATACCGGCGGTTGATGCCCGGTTCCATCCACGCACGGCGCGGATCCAGCGGGGTTGTTGACGTAGATCCACGCCATGCGTGGATCAATGCCTCACGCCGCCTGTGCATCCGGCGCGGTCAATAGGCCCACATCCGCATGGCGGAAACACAGGCGGATGGCATCGAGCAGCTCGCTCATGTTGTAGGGCTTGGGCAGGAAATGGATGCCGTCGCGCAGTTGTGGCAGCACCTGGTGCTGGTCCATGCCCGAGGTCACCAGGATCGGCAGCTGGGGATACAGGCTGCGAACCCGGTTGGCGGCTTCAATGCCGCTGATCAGGCCCAGATTGACGTCGGTGAACAGCAGATCGAAACGCTCACCGGCTGCCAGCAGGCCCAGCGCCGCTTCGGCAGAGCTCACGCCCACCACGTGGCAGGCCTGGCTTTCCAGCGCCAGCCGGCTCAGTTCGCGGGTTTCCTCCGCGTCCTCGATCAGCAGGACACGGGGTTCAACGTGGCGCTTGGACAGCAACATGACGCGACAACTCCGGACAGCAACGGTGAAAAGGCGCGCAAGTATGCGCAAGCCGGTAGTGATCCCGGCGTGCACGGCAAGCTAAGTGGGCGTTACAGGCGTCTCTGGCGCCGACGCCGCACGTGCCAGGCCAGGACGGCGACCGCGAGCAGGGCTGTGCCGATGCGCAGGCCGGTGGCCTGCCAGCCCAAGGCGACGGCGTCATCCAGGCTGAACACATTCCAGGCGAGGTTCATCGACACGTGCAGGACCAGGCCGCACCAGAGCGTGTCGCCGTCCAGATGGTCCAGCCAGGCAAAGATGAAGCCACCGAGTGCGATCACCACACCGACGAACAGGGCGGTGCCACCTGCCTCGAAACCGCCGAAGCCCAGCCAGTGGACCCAGCCGAACAGCAGTGCCTGAGGCAGGGCAAGCAGGAGCCATGGCCCGCGTACGATCTTCACCAGGAGCACGAAACCAAGGCCACGGAACAGCACTTCCTCGGCCTGCGGGAACAGCACTGCGAGCATCGTGGCATCCAATGCGGTCAGTGTCTTGTTTGGTGTGCCGAGTAGTGCCAGGCCCAGCCAGCACGGCAGGCTGGCCAGCAGTACCCACATCGGCCCGCGCCAGCCGTTTCCGTTCAGGCCGAGGCTGGCCAGCAGGCCGATGCCCCGGGGGCGCAACAGCGCAGCCAGCAACAGCGCGGTCAACGCCGCCAGTACGTTGTCGAGCAGGCTGCCGCCGTAGGGCATGGGCGGTGCGGGAATCGGTACGCCGATGGCTGCGGCGATATCGCGCAGGTTCAGGCCGAGGCCGACGCCCAACAGGACCAGCAACAGGCGCGCGGTGGTGGGCAGGCGGGACAGCAAGGTCATGTACGCATTCCCTGCGGAACAGGGGTGCAGTGTGGGGGTACTGCCGCTGCACCGGCACGCGCCGGAAGTCCCTGTGTCATCGGTCATGCGTTGCCGCACAGTCATCACGGGGCAGGTACAGTCATTGTCAGACCGACAGGAGCAATGCCGATGCTGTGCCCCGTGTGCAAGACCCAGACCCTGCAGATGGCAGAACGCCATGGCATCGAAATCGACTATTGCCCCGGCTGCCGTGGTGTGTGGCTGGACCGTGGTGAGCTGGACAAGATCATCGAGAGAGCGGGTGCCGGGGCAGGGGCAGCCGTGCCGCCACCGGTGCAGGCCGTGCCACAGGCAGCACCGCCACCGGTGATGCACCGTGACACCCGCCATCTTGGCCAGCGCTACGAGGACAACCGGGGCCAGCAGCATGGCCACGGTTACAAGAAAAAGAAGAAGGAGAGCTTCCTCTCCGAGTTGTTCGATTTCTAATTTGTAGCGTCGAGCCATGCTCGACGGCTTCGCTCTTTGTAGAGTGGAGCCATGCTCGACTGCTTCGCTCTTTGTAGAGTGGAGCCATGCTCGACTGCTTCGCTCTTTGTAGAGTCGAGCCATGCTCGACTGGATGTTGCAGGCCATAGTCGAGCATGGCTCGACTCTACAGAGACGCGATCACGGCCGGCGCAGGATGAACTCGCGGTCGTGGGTGTCGCCCACGACGAAGTCGTACTCGCCGACCTTGCCGCAGCCATAGCGCGCGTAGAAGCGCTGCGCACCGAAGTTGTCTTCCCACACGCCCACCCACAGGGTGCGGCGCTGCGGCTGGTCCAGCCAGGCCATGAACGCGTCCATCAGGCGCGCGCCGTGGCCGCCGTTCTGGTGTGCAGCCAGGATGTAGAACCGCTTCAGTTCGATGTCGCCCTCGCGTGCATCCGCATGCGGCAGGGTGTTGGCACCGGCGGCCAGATAACCGACCACGGCGTCACCGTCCATCAGCAGCCAGATGGCACTGCGTGGGTCGGACAGTTCGATGCGCTGCGGTTCGCTGCTGTAGTGATCCTGCAGGAAATCGTGCAGCTCCTGCGGCGGATAGGAATCGCCCCAGGTTTCGTTGTAGGTGGCGATGGCGATCGCCGACAGCGCGTCGACATCGGCAAGGGTGGCGCGGCGGATCTGCAACGACATGGCGGTGCCTGCATTGGAACGTGGCGCAGTGTAGCCGGCCCCGGCGGCTGCCGGGGCTGGCCACTGCTCACGTAGCGCTGCTCAGAACCACATGCGCACGCCAGCGACCCAACGCGTGTCGCGCGCGTGGTCACCGGCATAGTCGGCGGTGTCGCCAAAACTGCGTTCGTGACTGATGCCGATGTAGGGCGCGAAGCGACGGCTGAACTCGTAGCGCAGGCGCAGGCCGGCCTCCACCTTGTTCAGGCCACGGCCGATGCCGTACTCCTGCTCGTCCTTGGCCGCAACGGTGGCCTCCAGCAGCGGCTGCAGGATCAAACGGTTGGTCAGCAGCACGTCGTACTCGACCTCGGCCTTGGCCAGCACCTGGCCGCCGGAGCCCATGTACAGCGTGGCCGAGCTTTCGAACTTGTACGGCGCCAGGCCCTGGATGCCGATGGCCGCCCACGTGCGCGAGTCGGCTGGGCGGAAATCCTGGCGCACGCCGACCAGCACGTCCCACCACGGCGACACACTGCGGCCATACAGCGCTTCCAGCGACGACGACTCGGTGCGGCCGCGGCTGCGTTCGCCATCGGTGCGCAACCACAGGCGGTTGATGTTGCCGCCGATCCAGCCCGTGGCCTCCCAGGCCTGGCCGTTGCTGCTCTTGCCATCCCAATGCTCAAGCCGGTCAATCAGCAGCAAGCTGTTGATCTCCGGCGCATGCTCCATTGCACCGTGGGCGATGGGCGGGAATGCGGCGACACGGTCGGCATCGGTGGGGACCGGAATCGGTTCGCGCGGTTCGGTGGGAGCGGGTGTGCCGTGACCCATCGCCGCATGATCCATCTTGGAAGGGTCCATCGTGGCGTTGTCCATCGCCGCCGGTTGCATCGCGCCATGGTCCATCTTCGAGTGATCCATGCCGGCGTGATCCACCGCACCGGAATCCATTTTCGAATGATCCATTTTTGAATGATCGACCTGTTCGACCGGCGACTTCGCGTTCTTAGCGGGCGCGTCCATCGCAGCCATGTCATGACCGGCGTGCGACTGCGCGAACACCGGCATTGCGGCAGCCAGGCCCAAGGCCAGCAGGCTGGGGGAAAGCAGTGAGCGGCTCATTCTTCGATCCTCACTTCGCGCATCATGCCCGCTTCCATGTGGTACAGCAGATGGCAGTGGTAGGCCCAGCGGCCGAGCGCATCGGCGCGCACGCGATAGCTGCGGCGCGTGCCGGGTGGCATGTCGATGGTGTGCTTGCGCAGCTGGAATTCGCCCTGCGCGTTTTCCAGATCACTCCACACGCCGTGCAGGTGGATCGGGTGCTGCATCATGGTGTCGTTGACCAGCACGATGCGCATGCGCTCGCCGTAGTTCAGCCGCAGCGGTTCGGCGCTGGCAAACGGAATGCCATCGAACGACCAGGAAAATTTCTCCATGTGACCGGTCAGGTGCAGCTCGATCTCGCGGCTCGGCTCGCGGCCATCCGGGTCCTCGAACAGGCTGCGCATCGCACCGTAGGTCAGCACCTGGCGGCCGTTGTCGCGCAGGCCGATGCCGGGGTCGTCCAGTTTCGGTTCGGTGGCCGAGCTCTGCATGTCCACCAGCGGGTTGTTGCGCTCGCTGGCCGGGTGCTTCGGTGCCTTGCTGGCGGTATCGCCGCCGGCGGGTGCACCGTGGCCCATGCTGGCGCCGCAGCCGCCTTCCATGCCCTTCATCGCGGCCATGTCGTGACCGCCGTGGCCACCACCGCCCATGTCGTGGCCCATGTCGCTCATCGTCAGCAACGGGCGCGGGTCGCGCGCGGGAATCGGTGCCTGCAGCCCGTGGCGTACCGCCAGCGTGCCGGCGGCATAGCCGGTGCGGCCCATGTCCTGGCAGAAAATGGTGAACGCATCTTGGCCGGTGGGTTCGACCAGCACGTCGTAGGTTTCGGCGGGAGCAATGCGGAATTCGTCGATGCTGACCGGATGGATGTACTGGCCATCAGCGGCGACCACGGTCATCTTCAAACCGGGGATGCGCACGTCGAAGTAGGTCATCGATCCGCCATTGATGAAGCGCAGCAGCACCTTTTCGCCACTGCGGAACAGCCCGGTCCAGTTGCCGGCCGGGGCGGTGCCGTTCATCAGGTAAGTGTAGGTATGCGCGTTGATGTCGGAGATATCGGTAGGCGTCATCCGCATCCGGCCCCACATGCCACGATCGGACAGCGCCGCCGACCAGCCGTTGCGTTTGGCGTCGCGCAGGAAGTCGGGCAGGGTGCGCTTGTAGTAGTTGTCGTGCTCGGCGAGCTTCTTCATGCGCCGGAACAGCGCGCCGGGGTCCATGTCGGTCCAGTCGGACAGCAGGATCACGTGCTCGCGGTCGTGCTGGTACGGCGCCGGCTCGGCCGGGTCGATGATCAGCGCGCCGTACAGACCGGCCTGCTCCTGGAACATGGAGTGGCTGTGGTACCAGTAGGTACCCGACTGCTTCAGCTCGAAGTGATAGTGGTAGGTCTCGCCGGGGCCGATGCCGTTGAAGCTCAGGCCGGGCACGCCGTCCATGTTGGCCGGCAGCAGGATGCCGTGCCAGTGGATCGAGGTCGGGTGGCGTTGCAGCGTGTTGCGCACGAACAGGTCCACGGTCTGGCCTTCGCGCCAGCGCAGGATCGGGGCCGGCAGTGAGCCGTTGACGGTGATCGCCGGGCGGGTGCGGCCGGTGAAATTGGCCAGCGATTCGCCGATGGCCAGTTCGATGCGGGTGTCGCTCAGAACAGCGGGGGCGCCGGCCAGGCGTGGGGCGGCAGTGGCGGCGGCAAGCGCGCGCTGCGGCACGCCGACAGCGGCGATGCCAGCGACTACGCCACCGGCGGCCAGGCCCTGCACGAACAGGCGGCGCGACGGCATGGGCACAGCGCCCGGACCGGGGGGAATGCGGGTATTCATGGTGGTGACTCCAGACACGTAAAGACGCCGGCAGGCGGCCGGCTACGGTGCGCAGGGCGCACGGTGCGTGTGGAATCAGCCGATGGGAGGACGCGAGATCGGCGGCAGCGGCGGCGCCGGACGGCCAGTGGCCGGCATCGGTTGCGGGGCCAGCGACAATGCCGGGCCGGCCATGAACGGCAACGCCTGCACCACCAGCAGCGGGTGCTGGGCGCAGCTGCGCACGCAGTCCTTGATCTGGCAGTGAGCGTCGTGGGCGGGGGCCTTGGCCTGCGGGGCTTCGTCGGCCTGCATGCCGGCGTGGTGGTGGCAGTCGGGATCACCGCCACCAACCGCGGCTGCCGCGGCGTGAGCCATCCGGCCCATTTCCTCGTGACCACTGGCCATGGCCGCGTTCAGCCCGTTGAGCAACAGGCTGAGCATCAGCACGACACGGAGCAGGGTCGAGGCGAGGGACATGACGCTAATCTAGCCGTAAGCGGCGTGGGATGCACTTCCGGCTGAATGGCCGGTTCAAGGTTGGAGCCGGGCAAGGGTGGGGCGGGGCCATTCCCGGCGAGCGCGCAGCGCGGCCAATCAGCGGGCCGCCGGACATGGCCCGGCGCTACCCTTCCTCACGCACGATCTCGACCAGGCGCGGGCCGTAGCGGCTCAGCTTGGTGCCGCCGATACCGCCAACCCGGGCCAGCTCATCCAGGCTGGTTGGGCGCTGCTCGGCGATGTTGCGCAGGGTGCTGTCGTGGAAGATCACGAACGCCGGCACGTTCTGTTCGCGCGCCAGTTCGGCACGCAGGCCGCGCAGCGCGTTGAACAGGGCCAGGTCCTGCGGCAGTACCGACAGGCCGGTGCGCTGGGCGCTGCGCTCGCGCCCGCTGGTGCTGCTGGCCGGGTCGCGGCGCATGCTGATCTGGCGCCGGCCGGTCAGCACATCGCGGCTGGCATCGGTCAGGCGCAGGCCACCGTGGCCCTCGCTGTCCACTTCCAGCAGGCTGGCGGCAACCAGCTGGCGGAACACGCTGCGCCAGGTGCGCGCATCCAGGTCGCGGCCGATCGCGTAGGTGCTCAGCTTGTCATGGCCCTGCTGCCTCACTTTCTCGTTCTCGCTGCCGCGCAGAACGTCGATCAGGTGGCCCACGCCAAAACGCTGGCCGCTGCGGTAGACACAGCTCAATGCCTTCTGCGCCGGAATGGTCGCGTCCCACGACGCCGGCGGCGTCAGGCAGTTGTCGCAGTTGCCGCAGGGCTTGGGGTAGGTTTCGCCGAATCCGGCCAGCAACACCTGGCGGCGGCACTGCATGGATTCGCAGTAGCCCAGCAGGTGGTCGAGCTTGCCCCGTTCCAGCTGCTTGCGTTCTTCGCCGGCCTCGGACTGCTCGATCATCTGCTTCAGCAGCACCACGTCGCCCAGGCCGTAGCACAGCCAGGCTTCGGCGTCTTCGCCATCACGGCCGGCGCGTCCGGTTTCCTGGTAGTACCCTTCCATCGACTTCGGCAGGTCGGTATGCGCCACGAAGCGCACGTCCGGCTTGTCGATGCCCATGCCGAAGGCGATGGTCGCGCACATCACGATGCCGTCCTCGCGCAGGAAGCGGCGCTGGTTGCTGGCGCGCACTTCCGCTGGCAGGCCTGCGTGGTAGGGCAGGGCGTTGAAGCCCTGGCCGCAGAGGAATTCGGCGGTCTCCTCGACCTTGCGCCGCGACATGCAGTAGACGATGCCCGCCTCGCCACGATGACCGCGCAGGAAGTCGGTCAGCTGCTTGCGGGCATTGTCCTTCTGCACCACGGTGTAGCGGATGTTGGGGCGGTCGAAGGAGCTGACGAAGTGGCGTGCTTCCTGCAGGTCCAGGCGCTCGGCGATCTCGCGCTGGGTCGGCGGATCGGCGGTGGCGGTCAGTGCGACCCTTGGAATGTCCGGCCAGCGCTCGTGCAGGACGGTCAGCTGGCGGTACTCGGGACGGAAGTCGTGGCCCCACTGCGATACGCAGTGCGCCTCGTCGATGGCGAACAGGCTGATGTGGCTTCGTGAGAGCAGCGACAGGAAACGGCCGGTCAGCAGGCGCTCGGGAGCGACATAGAGCATGTCCAGTTCGCCGGCCAGCAGTTCGCGCTCGACGCGGCCAGCGGTCTCGGCATCCAGGGTCGAGTTCAGGTACTCGGCACGTACGCCGAGCTGGCGCAGTGCCTCGACCTGGTCCTGCATGAGGGCGATCAGCGGCGAGATGACGATGCCACATCCGTCACGCAGCAGGGCTGGGACCTGGTAGCACAGCGACTTGCCGCCGCCAGTGGGCATCAGCACCAGGGCATCGTGACCGGCAGCCACATGCTCCACGATGTCCTGCTGTGGACCACGGAAATCGTCGTAACCAAAGACGCGTTGGAGCAGGTCGTGCGCGGGACGGGAAGCCATCCGGCTAGTTTACCCCGGCGGGGGTGTCTCGGCAGGGCTGCGCCCTGCACCTGCAGAAGCCTTGAAGCCAGAGCAACGTCAAAGGCAACAGCCGGCTCTGGGGTGATCCGTGGTTTGGCGGGGCGGTGCCGAATTGCGGGGACGCCGCAAGTACGTCCCTGTAGGCTTGGCAGCCGCATCCATGCGGCTGACACCCCGCACTCCGACACCGCCCCACCTTCGACAGGTTCACGCGGCTGCTGGTAGGTGTCGACCTTGGTCGACACATCTGTCAGATATCGAATGAATTCATCCACGCATGGCGTGGATCTACCGTGTCGACCAAGGTCGACACCTACCAACCGCACCAGCACCGACAGATCGCCGGAAACTGTCGAAGGCGGGGTGGGTCCGGTTGCGGGGGCGTGAGCCGCATGGATGCGGCGACCGAGCTTACATGG
>NZ_SRHZ01000064.1 GCF_004684085.1 Stenotrophomonas maltophilia | reverse complement strand
CTGTCGAAGGCGGGGTGGGTCCGGTTGCGGGGGCGTGAGCGCCATGGATGGCGCGACCGAGCCTCCATGGACGGATTCACGGCGCCCCCCGCAACCGGACCCACCCCGCCAACCCACAGGAACCCAGCTTTTGCTTCGGCCGTTGCCTGGGCGTCGGCGGGTGCAGGGCGCAGCCCTGCCGGAAACCCCAAACTCTTACTGGAGCAGGGAGCGCAGCATCCACGCATACTTCTCGTGGGTCTGCAGCCGCTGGGTCATCAGATCCTCGGTCGGGGCATCGTCAGCGTCGTCGGCTACATCCAGCACTTCACGTGCCGTACGGCAGACCGCTTCGTTGGCGACCACCAACTGGCGTACCATTTCACGCCAGTCCGCACTGTCAGTCAGGCCCGGCTCCTCGACAATCGAGGTCAGCGCAGCGAATTCCCGGTAGGAGCCCGGGGCATTGAAGCCCAGTGCGCGGATGCGCTCGGCCACATCGTCCAGGGCTGCCCACTGCTCGGTGTACTGCGTCTCGAACATGGTGTGCAGCGAGTTGAACATCGACCCGGTGACATTCCAGTGGAAGTTGTGGGTCTTCAGGTAGAGCGTGAATGCATCGGCCTGGAACCGCGCCAGACCATCGGCAATCTTCTTGCGATCGCCCTGGGTGATCCCGATATCGATGTTGGGGGCCGACGGCGCGGATGCTGCAAGCTTCTGCTTGCTGGTCTTGGGCTTGGTCGTGCTCTTGGTCTTCGCCATGGGGTTCCTCCTTGTGGAATCGTTGGCCTTAACAATAGATCAGTCGTAGTGACTGGTCTCTTTCAAAGTTTTGAACGAATCGATTGATGAATGCTATCGACAAAATGCCGCAGTCCCGCCTGCGCCAACAGCGCGTCGCCATCGACGGCGCCATGAGCCGCGACCGGGGCCGTTTGCTGGGGATGCTCTCGCGTTGCCAGGCCAAGCCACAGGATGCGGCGTTGGCCGCCACCTTCGAGCAGGCCTTGCAGGCGTCGGTGCAGCGCCGGATGACACGGGCGCAACAGCAGCCGTCCATTACTCTGGACCCGCAGCTGCCGATTGCGCGTGAAGCCGAGACGATCACCCAGTTGATCCGCGACCATCAGGTGGTGGTGATCGCCGGTGAAACCGGTTCGGGCAAGACCACCCAGCTGCCGAAACTGTGCTTGGCCGCTGGTCGTGGCCAGGCGGGCATGATCGGCTGCACCCAGCCGCGCCGGATCGCCGCGCGTGCGGTGGCCAGCCGTGTCGCGCAGGAGCTGCAGAGCGAGCTGGGCCAGCTGGTGGGTTACCAGGTGCGCTTCAACGACAAGGTCGGCGAAGACACCCGCATCAAGTTCATGACCGACGGCATCCTGCTGGCGGAGATTGCCAGCGATCGCTGGCTGTCGAACTACGACACGATCATCGTCGATGAAGCGCATGAGCGCAGTCTCAACATCGATTTCCTGCTGGGCTATCTGAAGCAGCTGCTGCGCAAGCGCCCGGACCTGAAGCTGATTGTCACCTCGGCCACCATCGACACCGAGCGCTTTGCGCAGCATTTCGACAATGCGCCGGTGATCAGCGTCGAAGGCCGTACCTACCCGGTGGAAGTGCGCTACCGCGCGCTGGAAGGCGAGGGCGAAGACCAGGGCGAACGCACGGTCAACGATGCGATCGTGTCGGCCATTGACGAGATCACCCGGTTGGATTCCCGTGGCGACGTGCTGATCTTCCTGCCGGGCGAACGCGAGATCCGCGATGCGCACCAGTCGCTGGAACGGCGCAAGTACCGCAACACCGAGGTGCTGCCGCTGTACGCGCGGTTGTCCAACCAGGACCAGGACCGCGTGTTCAACCCAGGCGCGAACCGGCGCATCGTGCTGGCCACCAACGTGGCCGAAACCTCGTTGACGGTGCCGCGCATCCGCTACGTGGTCGACCCCGGCTTCGCCCGCGTAAAGCGCTACAGCCCGCGCAACAAGCTCGACCGCCTGCATATCGAGCCGATCTCCCAGGCCAGCGCCAACCAGCGCAAGGGCCGCTGCGGGCGCGTCGCCGAGGGCATCTGTTACCGCCTGTACGCCGAAGCCGACTTCCAGGCACGGTCGGAATTCACCGATCCGGAAATCCGTCGCTCCAGCCTGGCTGGGGTGATCCTGCGCATGTTGCAGCTGGGGTTGGGCCGGATCGAGGATTTCCCGTTCCTGGAGGCCCCCGACGAGCGCGCGGTGGCCGACGGCTGGCAGCATCTGACCGAACTGGGCGCGATTGACAGTGAGCGCCACCTGACGGCGATCGGCAAGCAGATGTCGCGCCTGCCGGTGGATGTGAAGCTGGCTCGCATGCTGGTGGCCGCACAGGCCGCCGGTTGCCTGCGGCCGATGCTGGTGATCGCCTCGTTCCTGGGTATCCAGGACCCGCGCGAGCGCCCGCCTGAAGCGCGCGGCGCGGCCGACAGCGCGCATGCGCAGTTTGCCGATGGACGCTCTGAATTCGTCGGTGTGCTGCGTCTGTGGGACGCCTATCGGCAGTCCCATGAAGACCTGACTCAATCCAAGCTGCGCGACTGGTGTGGTCGCCATTTCCTCGGCTTCCTGCGCATGCGCGAGTGGCGTGAGCTGCATCGCCAGCTGCGCCTGCTGTGTGAGGAACTGGGTTGGAAGGAAGAAGCCAACGAGGCTTCGATGGCGCCGTTGCTGGCCGGCAGCAGTGCGCCGGCCCCGGCGCGTGATGATGCGGCGGCGGTGAAGGCCACCCGTGGCCAGCTGCACCGCGCCGCGCGGTTGGCCCGCGAAGGCAAGGCCGAGGCAGCCCCGCCCCCGGTGGCCGTACGTGCGCAGAAGGACCAGGCGCCGGCCGGCGGTGGTTTCAGCGAACGCGTGCGCGCTGCGGCTTACCAGACCCTGCACCGGGCGCTGGTGGCCGGCCTGCCGACGCAGATCGGCCACCGCACCGAGAAGGGGGATTTCCAGGCGCCCCGCCAGCGCCGTTTCCTGCCGTTCCCGGGCTCGGCACTGTCCAAGCGGCCGCCGCCGTGGCTGCTGGTGGCCAACCTGCTGGATACGCAGAAGGTGTGGGGCATGACCCTGGCCGCGATCGAGCCGGACTGGGTGATCGCCGAGCTGCCGCACCTGCTGCTGCGCAAACACTTCGATCCGCACTGGTCGCGCGCGCAGGGCCAGGTGCTGGCCTCCGAGCAGATCAGCCTGTTCGGTCTGGTGCTGGCGCCGAAGAAGCCGGTGCACTATGGCCGCATCAACCCGGGCGAAGCGCACGATATCTTCGTTCGGCAGGCGTTGGTGACCGGCGAGATCAACACTCGCGCCAGCTTCGTGGCCGACAACCAGAAGGTGCTGGAGGTCGCCCGCGAGGAAGAAGCCAAGCTGCGCCGCGCCGGCATCGTGGCCGACGAGGACTGGCAGGCGCGCTGGTACCTGGACCGCGTACCGCCGCAGATCCATTCGGCTGCGGGGCTGGATGCCTGGTGGAAGGGGGTGGCGCCGGAACAGCGCAAGACCCTGCATTGGGCTCTGGTAGACCTGTTGCCGGGCGAAGGCAGCGAGCAGGAGCGCTATCCGAAGTACCTGGCGCTGGGCCAGGCGCGCTTGCCGCTGCACTACCGCTTCGAGCCGGGCGCAGAGGATGACGGTGTAACCCTGGACGTGCCGCTGCATCTGCTCAATGCGCTGGACGCGGTGCAGCTGGGCTGGCTGGCACCGGGTTTCGTGGCCGACAAGGCGGCCGCGTTGATCCGCAGCCTGCCCAAGGCGATGCGCCGCAATTACGTGCCTGCGCCAGACTTCGCGCGGGCATTCTTCGAGGCATTCCCGCAGCCCAGTGCCGACGCCATCACCGGCGAGCTGGCGCGCTTCCTGTCACGCGCGACGGGGGCCAAGGTGGCGGCCACCGATTTCGATCCGGGTTCGATTGAAGCGCACCTGCACATGAACCTGCGCCTGCGCGATGAGAACGGCAAGGTCCTGGCGACCTCGCGTGACCTGGATGCGCTGCGTGCCTCGTTCGGGGGCCGTGCCGGCGATGCCTTCGCCGCACGCGCGGGCCGGGAGATGGCCGCCGATGGCCTGCGCACGTTCCCGGCCACACCGATTCCGCTGCAGGTGCCTGGCGAGGCCGGTGTTCCGGCTTACCCGGCACTGCTGGACGAGGGCGACAGCGTTGCCCTGCGCATCTTCGCAGACCGCCAGCAGGCCGAAGAGGCGCATCCGCTGGGCGTGCGGCGGCTGCTTGAGATCGGCCTCGGCGAGAAGATCAAGCAGGCGCGCAAGCAGTTGCCGGTGGCGGCCAAGACCGGCCTGCTGTACGCCTCGATCGAAACCCAGGAACGTCTGCGTGGTGACCTGGTCGACGCCGCATTGAACGCGGTGTTGGCCGATGGCCTGGGCGAGATCCGCGATGCGCAGGCGTTCGAGCAGCGTCGCGAGCATGCGGCCAAGGCACTGTTCGGCGAGGCCATGCAGCGGCTGAAGCTGGCCGAGAGCATCCTGGCGCTGGTGGCCGAACTGAAGCCGATGCTGGAAGCGCCGCTGATGGGGTGGGCGCGCGGCAATCTGGACGACATGGAGGCGCAGCTGGTCGGGCTGATCCACCCCGGCTTCCTGCGCGATACGCCGGCCGACGCCCTGGCGCAGTACCCGCGCTACCTGAAGGCGATGATCCTGCGCACCGAGCGTGCCAAGCGCGACCCGCCGCGGGACCAGGCACGCATGCTGGAACTGCATCCGTTCCTGGAGGCGCTGCAGGCCGGCGAGCAGCAGGGCCTGCGCGAGCGCCCGCAATGGCAGGCGCTGCGCTGGGAC
The DNA here is from genome assembly GCF_004684085.1 of Stenotrophomonas maltophilia. Lineage (GTDB taxonomy): Bacteria > Pseudomonadota > Gammaproteobacteria > Xanthomonadales > Xanthomonadaceae > Stenotrophomonas > Stenotrophomonas maltophilia_AS. Next base: position 43,545 of record NZ_SRHZ01000064.1, on the reverse strand, counting down.
CTGGAGGAGTTGCGGGTGTCGCTGTTCGCGCAGGAGCTGGGCGCACGCACCGGCATCTCGGCAAAGAAGCTGGCGCAGCGGGTGAGCGCACTGCGCCAGGCGTGAATCCGGTCCTGTAGTGCCGGGCCGATGCTCGGCTGCTTCTGGCGATGGACGATGGTGGTCCATGGAAGGGCAGCCAGGCGTGGGCTTGGCGCTACAGGAAGGCCACGGCCTTATTTGGTACGACGAACCTTCGGCTGTACGTTCACGCCGTCAACTTTCATGTACCACACGCCCATCACGCCAGGCCGCATGCTGACCTTGGGCGCATCCTTGCGTCCGCCGGCATAGTGGGTGGAATCGACCTGCTCCCACTCCTGGCCGTTCTGCAGCACATAGTGGCGGCCCTGGCCGAATCCACGGAATTCACCCTGCAGGTTGCTTTCGATCGGCTCGGCACTGCCGAAATCGAAGAAGCCGCGATTCTTCTTGATCACCTCCTGGCGGCCCTCTTCGCGCGCTTCCTCGCGCACGGCGGCGACCGCCTGGGTGGTGGCGGCTTCGACCTTGCCCTGCAGCCAGCGGTTGAGTGCAGCCAGCTCAGTGGCGTTGAGCTTGTCCAGACCGGCGGCCTTGAACTCGGCCGGGGACATCTGCTGCTGCAGGTCGCCCTCGACCACACGCTGGGCCAACGCCGGCGCCGACAGGGAAAGCAGTACGGCGCAGACCAGCAGCCGTGGGCGGAAATGCGGGAGGATCGAGGGCATGGCGGGACTCTCCTGGGTGTGTCCGCGAGTGTAGCGGCATGTGCTCATACCCGGTGATGCAGCCGCAGCGATTGTCCCTGAACGACGGCGGCGCTAGTGTAGAGGCTTCTGTCTTGCCTGCTCGATGCTGTGAACCGCGCTTCCGTCCCCGGCCTGGATGCCTTGTTAAACCGTCCCTCGGCAGCGGTGCTGCCCGCTCCGCTGCGCCAGGCCCTGCGCGAGCACTGGGAAGCACCGGAGTGCGACCACCAGATGCGCGCCGGCTGGTCGGTGCTGGGTGACACCCTTGACGCATTGGCGATGCTCTCTGCCGACGAAGGCGCCGTGGTCGCAGCGCTGCTGTTCGACCTGCCGGGGCTGCGCGCCAGCCTGGAGCAGCTGCCGCTGGGCAACCACAAGGCGGCAGTGATCGGCCTGCTTGATGGCCAGGACGCGGCCGATCCGGTGTGGGCGCTGCACGCAGGCCGCGAGGCCGGACGCAACAGCGAAGGTCTGCGTCGGCTGCTGCTGGCGATCATCCGCGACCTGCGGGTGGTGCCGATCCTGCTGGCCCGGCAGCTGGCGCGGATGCGCGCGGCCGACAGGCTGGACGACGAACAGCGACGCGCGCTGGCCCAGCTGACCCGCGACATCCACGCGCCGCTGGCCAACCGCTTGGGCATCTGGCAGCTGAAGTGGGAACTGGAGGATCTGGCGTTCCGCCATCTGGAACCGGACACCTACCGGCGCATTGCCCGTGAGGTGGATGAAACCCGCATCGCGCGTGAGCGCTACGTCGAGAACGTCAAGAAGGTGCTGTCGCGCGAGCTGGTCGCGCAGGGCATCAAGGCCGAGGTCAGTGGCCGCCCGAAGCACATCTACAGCATCTGGCGGAAGATGCAGAAGAAGCGCCTGGCATTCGACCAGCTGTATGACATCCGCGCAGTGCGGGTGATGGTCGACGACGTTGCTGCCTGCTATGCCGCGCTGGGCGTGGTGCATGCGCTGTGGGCGCCGGTGCCCAGCGAGTTCGACGATTACATCGCCCGACCCAAGGCCAACGACTACCGTTCGCTGCATACCGCCGTGGTAGGGCCGGAAGGCCGCACCATCGAAGTGCAGATCCGTACGCACGAGATGCACTCGCAGGCCGAGCTGGGCGTGGCCGCGCACTGGAAGTACAAAGAGGGCGGCAAGGGCGCGGAAAAGTCGTTCGACCGCAAGATCACCTGGATGCGCCAGTTGCTGGAACAGGCGCAGGAAGGGCAGGGCAATGAGCTGGCCGGTGCACTTGATGCCGAACTGACCGAAGACCGTGTCTATGCGCTGAGCCCGAAGGACGAGGTGCTGGACCTGCCGCAGGGCGCCACGCCGCTCGATTTCGCCTATCAGGTACATACCATGGTCGGCCACCGTTGCCGTGGCGCCAAGGTCAACGGCCGCATCGTGCCGCTGACCTACCGCCTGCGCAGCGGCGACCGTGTCGAGATCCTGACCGGCAAGGAGGCCGATCCGCGGCGTGACTGGCTGATGCCGGCGCTGGGCTTCCTGGCCAGCAACCGTTCGCGCGAGAAAGTGCGCAGCTGGTTCCACAAGCTCGACCGTGCACGCAACGTGCAGGCCGGGCGCGAGCTGCTGGAGCGCGAGCTGAAGCGGCTGGGCCTGCAGCACTCGGACCTGGCGGCGGCGGCGAAGAAATTCCATGCCGACAGCGTCGATGACCTGTACATCCAGGTGGCGCTGGGTGACACCGGCCCGAACCAGGTCAGCCGTTCCCTGCTCGAGGCCGAGCGGGCGGCCAGCCAGCCGGCGCCCGTGCCGACGCTGCCGCGGCCAACCGCGCGCCGTGAAAACCTGGGCAAGTCCAAGTTCACCGTGCAGGGCGTGGGCAACCTGCTGGTGCAGCTGGCGCGCTGCTGCCAGCCGGTGGCCGGCGAACCGATTGTCGGCTACCTGACCCGTAGCCGCGGTGTCACCGTGCATCGTGCAGACTGTGTCGCGCTGGCCCGGCTGGCCGCCACCAGCCCGCAGCGCATCCTGCCTGTGGAATGGGGGCAGGCTGGTGGCGGTTATGAGGTGGACGTGGTGGTCGATGCGGTCGACCGCCGCTGGCTGCTGAAGGACATCACCAATCTGATCGCCCAGGAAGACGCCTACGTGCTCGACATCCACAGTGACAACGTGCGCAACAGTGGCCGTGCCCATCTGCGGTTGCGGCTGAAGGTGAGCGACTACGGCCAGCTGTCGAACCTTCTGGGCAAGCTGGACGCGCTGCCGGGCGTGAGCGAGGCGCGTCGCCTCGGCTAGGCTTCACGCTGCCCCGGCTACCCTGCACGCATGGAACGCGAGCCTCCGCATCGCCCGCATGGCGCTGATCATCCTGCGCTGGACCGCGTTCGCCGCGAAGGCCGCTGGTGGTGGCTGCAGGCACGCCATGCACGCCGGGTCTGGCGCTGGGCACTGGTCGCCGCGCTGGCGGTGTTCGTGCTGCTGGTGCTGCTGCGCAAGCCGCTGGCCGACTGGTTCTGGGATGAGCCGCAGATCGAGCAGCTGCTGGCCGAAGGTGATCGCGCATTGGCAGCCGGTCGCCTGAGTGCAGACGATGGCAGTGGTGCCCGCGAACGCTACCAGGCCGTGCTGGCCCTGGATGGCGACCGCCCACAGGCGCGCCAGGGTCTGGCCCGTACCGGCGCCACGGCGCTGCAGCAGGCACGCGACAAACTGCTGGCCAATGACCTGGACGGCAGCCTGCAGGCGTTGGGGTTGGCCCGCGAGCTGCAGGTGCCGCAGGCTGAGGCCGATGCCGTGGCGCGCCAGCTGCAGGCCCGGCGCAGCGCCGGCGCCGGCATCGGTGCACTGCTGGCGCAGGCGCGCAACGCCTTTGCAGCGGGCCGGCTGGACGAAGGTGACAGCAGCGCGCTGCCCCTGTTCCAGCGCATCCTGGCATTGCAGCCGGACAATCTGCCGGCACTGGAAGGTCGCGAGGACGCACTGAGCGATCTGCTGCAGCAGGCCCGCATCCTGGCCGGGCGCGGCGAGCTGGCCGACGCGGCCGCGATTCTGCAGCGTGCACGCCAGTTCGATGCAGGCCACGCCGATCTGCCCGCCAGCCAGGAAGCGCTGGCACAGGCGGTGGATCATCGCTTGCGGCAGGCGCAGCGTGCATTGCAGCGGCAGCAGTTGGACGCTGCAGGGAAAGGCTTCCTGGCCGTGCTGGCCGTTGCACCCGAGGATCCCAACGCCCAGCGCGGCCGCGAGCAGTCGCTGCAGGCGGCGTTGGCACGCAGCCAGAAACAGGCTGACGACTTCCAGTTCGAGGCCGCGCAACGTGATGCGGCGTTGGCGCAGGAACTGGGCGCGTCGCCGGCTGCACAGCAGCAACTGGCACAGCGCCAGCAGCGTGCGCAACAGGCACAGCAGGCGTTGCAGCAGCCCAGCGTCAGCAATGCGCAGCGGGAACGGCAACTTCGCGACCATCTGCGCAGGATTGAGCGCGCCGAGCGTGCTGGTCAGTGGATCAGTCCACCGGGCCACAGTGCATTCGACGCGTTGCGTGAGGCGCAATCACTGTCACCGCGCGATGCCCGGGTGAAAGCGGCTGCGTCTCGCCTGCTGCCGGCCAGCCGTCGTTGCTTTGATGACAACCTGCGGCAGAACCGCGTGCAGGCCGCAGGGGCCTGCCTTCAGGCCTGGCAGACGCTGTCACCCACCGCCGCGAGCCTGCCTGCAGCACGCCTGCGACTGGCCCAGCGCTGGTTGGCGATCGGCAGCGAGCGGCTGGGCAATGGTGATCTGTCGTTCGCCGCCCATGCCGCAGAGCAGGCACGGCTGCTGCAACCGGATCTGCCCGAACTGCCGGCCTTCGAAGACCGCCTGCGCCGTGCCGGCGGCGGCGCGGACTAGGCGAAGAACACCCGCTGCACGGTGGCGCGGGCGGCGTCGAGCGAGAAGTGCTCGGCGATGTTGGCCAGGCCGGCATCGGACAGCTGCTGCCACAACTGCGGATCCTGGTAGAGACGGACCACCGCATCGGCGAAGCTGCGCGCATCGTCGGCGACCAGCACATCCTGGCCGGCGCGCAGGTGCATGCCCTCCACCGCACACGTGGTGCCGACCACTGGCTGGCCATGGGCCATGCTCAGATTGATCTTGCCCTTCACGCCGGCACCGAAGCGCAGCGGCGCGATGGAGATGCGTGCACCGTCCATGTAGGGCGTGATGTCCTCGACAAAGCCATGCATCTGTACGCCGGGCTGGCGCGCGGCCAATGCCAGCAGCGACTCCGGTGTTGCAGAACCGATGCAGTGCAGCTGTACCTCGGGCAGGCGGGCGCGGATGCCGGTGAATACTTCGCCGATGAACCACTCCATTGCATCCAGGTTCGGCGGATGACGGAAGCCACCGACAAACACCAGGTCATGGCGCTGTTCGAACGGTTTGCCGGCACCGGCGACATCGTGCAGGTTGGAAATCAACTCGACCCGTACCGCTGGTGCGTCGGCCTGCAGCTGCTCGCGTTCGGCGGCACTGACCAGCACGGTGATATCGCACTGCTCCATCACCGCCAGTTCGCTGGCGCGGGTGCGTTCGGCGGCACGCAGCAGGCCGGCATCGCCAGCCACTTCGGCACCGCGGCGCTCGCGCAGGTAATGCAGGTCCACCGTGTCGAACACGGTGCGCGCCCGCGGTGCATAGCGCTTCAGCAGCGGCAGGCACTCATGGGCGACATGGTGGCGAACCAGCAGTGCCACGTCGAAGCGCGCACCCTGCGTGCGCAGCCAGCCGGCCACACCTTCCAGGAAGGGGGCGTACCAGACCTCCACGCCCATCCGCTGCAGCGCTTCGGTGGCCGCGCCGCCATGCTCGCGGCGGGTCGGGACGAACACCACGTGGGCGCCGCCCTGCAGCAGCAGCCGGATCAGGTTGACCTGGCGCAGTGATGCGGAATCGCGATCCGGCTGCGGCACCGCCTCGTCGAGGATCAGCACCTGGCGACGACCGCGCAGCAGCAGCGCCGGCGATGGCACCGCGCCCACGGCGGGGTGGCGCGCCAGTTCGGCCGCCCACTTCGCCGCAAAGATCGCCTGGTTGCGCACCTGGTAGGCCTTGACCCCGCTGCCGGTGTCGGTGCCATTGCTGGTGCCCTCGTCGTGGATCACCCGGCTGGCCGGCTGCACCAGCACGCGCAGGCCCTGCTCACGTACACGGAAGGCCAGATCGGTGTCTTCGTAGTACGCGGGCTTGTAGCGTGTGTCGAAGCCGCCCAGCTGCAGCCACACCGTGCGCGAGAGCATCAGCGCGGCGCCGGAACAGTAGTCCACGTCGCGCAGGCTGGCGAAACGCGGGTCGTCGGCTGCCTCGAAGCGGCCATAGCTCCAGCCACTGCCGTCGGCGAAGATCACCCCGCCGGACTCCTGCAGGCGACCATCCGGGTACAGCAGCTGGCTGCCGACCAGCCCGGCGTCGGGCACACTGTTGAAGGTGTCCAGCAGCGCATCCAGCCAGCCGGGCTGAGGCACGGTATCGTTGTTGAGCAACACCACGTAACGGCCGCGCGCGCGCGACACGCCGTCGTTGCAGGCCTCGATGAAGCCGCCGTTGTGCTCCCGGACCTCATAACGCAGGCCGGCTACCTGTGGCATCCACGTTGCCGTCGCATCGCTGCTGCCGTCGTCCACCACCAGGATCTCGCAGGCGGTGGCCGGCGGATGCGCGGCGAGGGCGCGCAGGCAGGCCAGGGTGTGCTCGACGTGGTTGTAGACCGGGATGATGATGCTCACCTCGGGCACAGGGCTGTACGGCACCGCAAACGGGGCGAAGGCCTCCGCGGGGGGCAGGTACAGGGGCGAACGCGGGGCGGGGACGGCACGCTGGGTGTGGACCCGGATCCGCTGCCAGGTGGCCCTCCAACCGCGGGTGCGCAGGCTGGCCAGGCTGCGCCGGGCCAGCCCCGACAGGCGGTTGATCAGGTATCGGATCTCGGCCAGGGACATCGCCATCCGGTTGCAACTCCAGCTTAAGCAGGGGAACCCGGGAGAATCCGCCAGCCACGGTGGCTGGGGTAGACTCGCCAGACCTTACATTCTCGCATTCCCGTGCCCCGACGCTACGATTCCGACGACATCGACGATTTCGACGACGACGACCAGCAGGACAACGGCCTGCTGTGGCGGCGCCGCCTGATCACCTGGAGCATGGCAGCGGTCGCGTTGGGATTGGGTTTCCTGATTCCCTATACGCTGTACCTGAACCAGCAGGTGACCCAGCGCTTCGGCGAACTGCGCTGGCAGATCCCGACACGGGTGTACGCCCGCCCGCTGGTGCTCACGCCCGGCAAGGCGATGGATGCGTCCACCCTGAAGACCGAACTGGCCGCTTCCGCCTACCGCGATGACGGACAGGGCAAGGAGCCGGCGACCTATGCGGTGAACGGTGGGCGTTTTGTCATCTCCAGCCGTGGCTACAACGACGTGGATGGCGTGGTCGCCCCGCGTCGTGTCGAGCTGTCGCTGGCCGATGGAGGTATCGCCTCGCTGCGGGATGCTGGCAGCCGCAAGGCATTGAAGGCCGCGCGGCTGGACCCGGCGCGTATCGCCACTCTGTACGGGCAGAAGCAGGAAGAGCGCCGCCTGATCCGCATGGACGAAGCACCGGACCTGCTGGTGACCGGCCTGCAGGCAGTGGAGGACAAGGACTTCAACCGCCATCACGGCATCGACCTGTCCGGCATCGCGCGCGCGGTGTGGGTGACGATCCGCTCCGGTGGCCAGAGCCGCCAGGGTGCCTCGACGCTGACCCAGCAGCTGGCCCGCAGCGGCCTGCTCGGCATCGGCAAGGAACAGACGGTCACCCGCAAGTTCAATGAAGTGCTGTACGCGTTGATCATGGAAGCGCGCTACGACAAGCGCACCATCTTCGAGGCCTACCTCAACCAGGTGTACCTGGGCCAGCGCGGCAGCCAGGCCATCCACGGCATGTCCTCCGGCGCCGAATTCTGGTTCGGTCGCGATCTGTCGTCGCTGGAAACCGAGCAGATCGCCTTGCTGATCGGCCTGGTCAAGGGCCCGTCCTTCTATGACCCGCGGCGCAATCCGGAACGCGCGCTGGATCGCCGCAACTTCGTGCTGGGCAAGCTGCACGAAGCGACGCTGATCGACGATACCGAGTACCAGCGCGCCCTCAAGGCGCCGCTGGGCGTGCCCAAGACCCCGGGGCTGGTCGCTGCCAACCGCTTCCCGGCCTACGTCGATCTGGTCCGTCGCCAGCTTGGCCATGACTATCCGGAATCGGCACTGCAGGGCGCGGGCCTGAGCGTGATGAGCGGCATGTCGCCGTCGGCACAGGCCTATGCCGAAGGTGCGGTGACCCGAACCATCAAGTCGCTGGAAAGCAAGCGTCGCCCCGAGCTGCAGGCCGGCATGGTGCTGACCGACGTGCACAACGGCGACGTGCTGGCGGTGATCGGTAGCCGTGAGGTTTCCGAAGTGGGCTTCAACCGTGCCATCGAGGCACAGCGCCCGGTCGGTTCGCTGCTCAAGCCGTTCGTGTACCTGCTGGCGCTGGCACAGCCGGATCGCTACTCGCTGGCCAGCTGGGTCGACGATTCGCCGGTGACCGTGCAGCTCGGCCGTGGCCGCAACTGGAATCCCGGCAACGCGGACAACCGCAGCCACGGCACCGTGCGCTTGATCGATGCGCTGGCCCATTCCTACAACCAGGCCACCGTGCGCGTGGGCATGCAGGTGGGTCCGGAGCGCGTGACCCAGCTGATCCACGTACTGGCCGGCATCAAGGCCGATCCGAATCCGGCGGTGATCCTCGGCTCGACCGACCAGAGCCCCTACGCGATGGCGCAGCTGTACCAGTTCCTGGCATCAGGCGGCGAGATCCAGCCGTTGCACGCGGTGCGTGGCGTGCTCGATCCGCAGGGCAAGCTGCTCAAGCGTTACGACAAGACTCCGGCACCAGCGCAGGAGGGCGACTCGATCGCCGCCAACCTGATCAGCGTCGGCCTGCAGCAGGTGGTCGCCAGCGGCACTGCGCAACGCCTCAACGCCGACGGTCTTGGCCGCCTGCAGCCGGCCGGCAAGACCGGCACCACCAACGATGGCCGCGACAGCTGGTACGCCGGTTACACCGGTGACCACCTGGCGGTGATCTGGATGGGCAACGACCAGAACGAGCAGGCCGGCCTGTACGGCGCCACCGGCGCGATGCGGGTGTGGTCGGGCATCTTCCAGCGCCTTCCCAGCGCGCCGCTGAAGGTCAGCAACAAGGGCCTGGACTGGCAGTCGGTGGCAGCCACCGGCATGAATACCACCGACGACGGTTGCCCGGGTGCGCGTCGCTTCCCGTTCGTGGTGGGCTATGCACCGGCCTATGCACCGTGTGCGCCGCCGGTGTCGCCGGACGGGCAGGGTGGGGCCGAAGGTGAGGGTGGTGGCTGGCGCAGCTGGTTCGGCCTGGACCGCAAGCCGGATCCGCCTGCCGAACCTGCAGCAGCACCCGCCACAGCTACACCTCCTCCGAGCCGATGATGCCGATGAACATGCGATCCCTGCTGCAGCCCCTGGCCCTGACCGGCCTCAGCCTGGTCCTGGCCGCCTGCGTGAGCAGCCCGCCGCCGGTGGTCAAGCCGGTGGATACCACTACACCGGCGCAACGCTTGGCGGCGGTCGACGCCGCCGCCGGTCCTGACGACAAAGAGTTGTCGGTGCAGCCGCTGCGTGATTCGCAGGTGGAAGACCTGCGCCTGGCCGCTCAGGCCCAGCGCCAGGCCAACGACCTGGCCGGCGCGTCAAGCAGCCTGGACCATGCACTGGAGATCGTGGCCGCTGACCCGGCGGTGTTGCAGGAGCGTGCCGAGCTGGCGCTGCTGCAGGGCCAGTGGGCACAGGCGGAAACCTTCGCACGCAAGGCGATCGACCTGGGTTCGAAGACTGGGCCGCTGTGCCGCCGGCACTGGGCAACGATCGAGCAGTCGCGGCTGGCGCGGGGCGAGAAGGAAAATGCGGTGTCGGCGCATGCGCAGCTGGAAGGCTGCACCGTGCCGGGGATCAAGCGGTACTGAGGTATTCCACTCCATCGGGCGCTGCCCCCCTCTGCGGCGCGCGCTCGCACTGATGGATGCTGGTGATGGGCCGGGTGGGTGGGGCGTGCAGGACACGCCGTAAACCCATCCATGGGGGCTCGATGGCGCCATCCATGGCGCCAACGGTCCTGTACGCCCCACCCACCCGGCCCGCCATACATCGCGCGGGCCGCAGGCAAGAACAAAATCAAAATCAAAAGCGGGTCTCGCGCTGCGCGCGCTCCCGGTAGTCCATCTTCTTTCCCCGTTCCTCCCGCCGCTTCTGAGCTGCCAGTCGAGCAAGCTCGACTTTGCGAAGCGTGTCCCTCCGTCACCGGGAAACTGTCGAAGGCAGGGGACTGTGGGTTTGCGGGGTGTCCGCGGCATGGATGCCGCGGCCAAGCCCCCAAGGACGGGTTTACGGCGTCCCCGCAAACCCACAGTCCCCCGCCAGCCCTCGGTGCAACCCAGAGCCATGAACAGCGCTGTTGCCGTTGCTTGTGCTCCGGCTTGAAACGGGTGCCGGGCAGCGCCCGGCCGGGTATCCTTTCCCTCTGATGTCCGACCTTGTCCATGCCAGCCGCGAAGCCCTCAGCGAAGGCGGCGCGCTCGCCTCGCACCTGGATGCCTTCGTCCCGCGTCCGGCCCAGCTGCGCCTGACCGAAGCCATCGCCGACGCGCTGCAGCAGCGCGATCTGCTGCTGGCCGAAGCCGGTACTGGCACCGGCAAGACCTTCGCCTATCTGGTGCCGGTGCTGTTGTCCGGGCTGCGCACCATCATCTCCACCGGCACCCGTGCGCTGCAGGACCAGCTCTACCACCGCGACCTGCCTCGCGTGCGCCAGGCACTGGGCGTCGGCCTGCGCAGCGCGCTGCTGAAGGGGCGCGCGAACTACCTGTGCCGCTATCGCCTGCAGCAGGCGCGGGGCGAGCCGCGTTTTTCCAGCCCCGAACAGGCCGCGCAGTTCCAGCGGATCCTGGCCTGGTCCGGTCGTTCGGAGTTCGGTGACATCGCCGAACTGGAAGGCCTGGCCGATGACTCGCCGCTGCTGCCGATGGTCACCTCCACGGTCGACAACTGCCTGGGCACCGACTGTCCGTTCTGGGATGACTGCTTCGTGGTGCGTGCGCGGCAACGCGCCCAGGCCGCTGACGTGGTGGTGGTCAACCATCACCTGCTGCTGGCCGACCTGGCACTGAAGCAGGAGGGCTTTGGCGAGTTGTTGCCGGGGGCGCAGGCGTTCGTCATCGACGAGGCGCATCAGTTGCCCGAGTTGGCCGCGCAGTTCTTCGGCGAAGGTTTCGGTATGCGCCCGTGGCAGGAACTGGGTCGCGACTGTCTGGCGGAGGCGCGCGGCGTAGCGGGCGCGCAGTCGGCCCTGCAGGATCCGGTCGATCAGCTGCAGCAGGCACTGCTGGCATTGCGATCGGCAATGGAAGGACTGCCGCCGCGTGGCACGCAGTGGCGTGCATTGGCGATGCCGCAGGTGCGTGACGGCTTCGACACGGTAATGGCGGGCCTGGTGATGCTGGAGCAGGCCCTGCAGCCAGTGCGCGAAGCGGCTGCAGGCCTGGATGCCTGCCATGCACGGGCGCGCGAGGCGGTCTCGCGGCTCAGTCGCTGGCTGGGCGAAGACGAGCCCACCCTCGATTTCGACATCGATCCGTCGGAAGCGGCCAGCGCCGCTGATGTGCTCTGGTACGAGCTCACCCCGCGCGGTTTCCGCTGCCAGCGCACGCCGATGGATGTGTCCGGCCCGTTGCGTGAGCATCGCGAACGCAGCCGTGCCGCGTGGATCTTCACTTCGGCGACGCTGACCGTTGGCGGTGGTTTCGATCACATCGCCACCCGCCTGGGCCTGGATGATCCGCATACGCTGGTGCAGCCGAGCCCGTTCAACTGGCCTGAGCAGGCGCTGTGCTATCTACCTGAAGGCCTGCCCGATCCGGCCGCGCGCGGTTTTGGTACCGCGCTGATCCAGGCCCTGCGGCCGGTGCTGCAGGCGTCGCAGGGTCGGGCGTTCCTGTTGTTCGCTTCGCATCGCGCCCTGCGCGAGGCCGCAGAGGCGCTGCGTAATGGGCCATGGCCGTTGTTCGTGCAGGGCGAGGCGCCGCGCGCGACGTTGCTGCAGCGCTTCCGCGAATCGGGCAATGGCGTGCTGCTCGGCTCGGCCAGTTTCCGCGAGGGCGTGGACGTGGTCGGTGAAGCGTTGAGCGTGGTGATGATCGACAAGCTGCCGTTTGCGACACCGGACGACCCGGTGTACGAAGCGCGGCTGGAAGCGATCCGTAGCCAGGGCGGCAACCCGTTCCGCGACGAGCAGCTGCCGCAGGCGGTGATTGCGCTGAAGCAGGGCGTCGGCCGCCTGATCCGCAGCGAGAGCGACCGGGGCGTGCTGGTATTGTGCGACCCGCGCCTGCTCAACCGTGGCTATGGTCGGGTCTTCCTCGATTCACTGCCGCCGTTCCGCCGTACCCGCAGCCTGACCGATGTGCAGGCCTTCTTTACGCCACAATGGGCGCCCGTGGCCGATGATGCGGCTGCCCCGGCCGCTGTTGCGACCGGCCCCGAGCCGGCGCCCGGTGCCACGTTCCCCCTGTTCTGACCCGATCCGATGAAACTGCTTGCCTTTGAAACCGCCACCGAAGCCTGTTCCGTTGCCCTGCATGTCGATGGGCAGGTGCTGGAACGTTTCGAGATCGCCCCGCGCCGGCATGCCGAACTGAGCCTGCCGTGGGCCGAAGCATTGCTGGCCGAAGCCGGCATCAGCCGCCGCCAGCTCGATGGCATCGCGCTCAGCCGTGGCCCGGGTGCGTTTACCGGCGTGCGCCTGGCGATCGCCATTGCACAGGGCATCGCGCTGGCGCTGGACCGCCCGCTGCTGCCGGTCTCGACGCTGCAGGTACTGGCGCTGCGCGCGCCGGCCGAAGAAGACCAGATCCTGTCTGCGATCGATGCGCGCATGGGTGAGTTGTACGTGGCGCGCTTCGAGCGTGTGGACGGCCTGCCGGTCGCGCGTGATGCCGAGCGGGTGTGTGCACCTGCTGCGGTGGCGTTGCCGGAGGGGCTGTCGGCTTACGGTGTCGGTACCGGTTTCGGCGCGGCCGAGGGGGCACTGGTGACCCAGCTGGGCACCGGCCTGCCCGGCTTTGATGCCACGGCGCTGCCGCGGGCGTCGGACGTACTGGCACTGGCGGTGCCGGCGTTCGCTCGCGGCGAAGCCATTGCGCCGGAGAGGGTCGAGCCGGCCTACCTGCGCGACAACGTGGCACTGACCCTGGTCGAGCAGCAGGCGGCACGCGAGGCGAAGGCGAAGGCCAACGGCTGAGCCCCTCGTAGCGGGGTTGGTTGATCGCGTAAATCAAAAGCCGCGCTTGGCCGGGCGGGGTGGGTTCGCGGGGGACGCCGTGAACCCGTCCCTGGGGGCTTAGCCGCGCCATCCATGGCGCGGATACCCCCGCGAACCCACCCCGCCCGACCTCTGACAGTTCCCGTGTGCGTCCGCCACGGAAAATCAAAAAAGAAAATCAAAGTCAAAAGCGGGTCGCTTCGCTCGCATCCACGCGTGGCGTGGATGTGTGTCGACCAAGGTCGACACCTACCAACAGCGGAGCGGGACGCGATGCGCCGGGATCTGTCAGAGGTGGGGCGGTGTGGGCTTGCAGGACCGTTGGCGCCATGGATGGCGCCATCGAGCCCCCATGGGTGAGGGCGCTTTGCTTGCGAAGCACTGCTTCGCAAGCGCCCGAACGCACAGCCGCCAGCGGCTGGGCCGGTCTGGGGGTTTACGGCGTGTCCTGCAAGCCCACACCGCCCCGCCAAGCCCAACATCCCGACCGCTGCTGTTGACGTTGACTTTGACTTTGCTTCCAGCGGGTCCCGGGCCGCAGGCCCGGGCAACTAAACCCTACCGATCGTCGCGCAGGGCACCGCCCGGCAGGAACACCCACGTCCGGGTGACCTGCAGGATGTCGATCTCATCCTCGGTCTTCGGCAGCGGCGGGAACGGCTGTGCCAACTGCACCACCCGCAGCGCCGCTTCGTCCAGCAACGGCGTTCCGCTTGAACGCAGGATGCGGCTGCTTTCCACGCTGCCATCGCGACGCACGCCCACGCTGATCACCACCTGGCCGCCCAGCCGGCGCTGCCGCGCCTCATCCGGATAGTTCAGGTTGCCCACCTGCTCGGCGCGGTCGACCCATGCGCGAAGGTAATTGGCATAGGCATATTCGTGCGTACTGGCGGAGACGAATTTGCGGTTCGGGCGCTTGGCGTACTGCGCAGAGCGCAGGTGCACTTCCGCTGCCAGGCGCGCCATTTCCGCATCACGCTGCTCGCGCGCGGTCAGTGGTGCATCCGGTGTCGGCTCCAGCGGGGTGGGGCGCGACTGCGCCTGCACCACGGTGTCCTCGCCATTGCGGCTGCTGACCACCCGGGCCTGCGGTGGTGGCGCGGGCGCGGCCGATTGCTGTTGCTGCGGCACTGGGCTCAGCCCGGACTGGGCCTGTGGCACGATGCCGGCCTGGTTGTCGCGCGGACGCTGTGCGCGGTCGTGCTCGCCGCCGCCCTCCTGGTTGGCAGCGGCAAGGAAATCGGCCTGCTTGGGCGTCAGTGCGGTGCGGGTCTGGCTGAAGATTACCTCCAGCGTCGGCACCAGCGGCGCATCGCCTTTCACCGCAAAGCCCACGCCCAGGATCAGCAGGGCGTGGACCAGGACCGACAGCGCGATGGTTGCCCCCAGCCGTTGCGCTTCGCGCGGTGGCGGGGGCAGGACGGCAGGTGCGGACGGCATCAGCGCAGGCCGGCCTCGAGTGCGTCGAACAGGGTGCCGGCAATGTTCAGGCCGTACTGCGCGTCGAGCTCGCGCACGCAGGTCGGGCTGGTCACGTTGACCTCGGTCAGGTAGTCGCCGATCACGTCCAGTCCGACAAAGCGCATGCCACGCCGCTTCATCTCCGGGCCCACCTGGGCGGCGATCCAACGGTCGCGCTCGCTCAGCGGGCGGCCTTCGCCGCGACCGCCGGCGGCCAGGTTGCCACGGAACTCGTCGCCCTGCGGAATGCGTGCCAGGCAGTAGTCGACCGGTTCGCCATCGACCAGCAGGATGCGCTTGTCGCCGGCGGTGATGTCGGGAATGAACTTCTGCGCCAGCGCCATCCTGTGGCCGCCGTCGGTCAGCGTTTCCAGAATCACGTTCAGGTTCGGATCGCCCTGGCCGCTGCGGAAGATCGAGCGGCCGCCCATGCCGTCCAGCGGCTTCAGCACGGCCTGGCCATGTTCGAGGGCGAAGGCCTTCAGTGCCTTGGCGTCGCGGCTGACCAGGGTCGGCGGGCAGCACTGCGGGAACAGCAGGGCGGCCAGCTTCTCGTTGTAGTCGCGCAGGCCCTGCGGGTTGTTGACCACGCAGGCGCCGGCAGCCGCCGCCACGTCCAGTACCTGGGTGTCGTAGATGTACTCGGCATCGACCGGCGGGTCCTTGCGCATCAGCACGATCTGGCCGGGGCCGAACTCGGTGCGGCTGAACGCGCCCAGCTCGTACCAGCCAGCCGGATCGTCGCGCACCTGCAGCGGGGCGGTCTGGGCCACCGCCACGCCGCCCTCCAGGGCCAGGCCGCCCGGGCGCACGTAGTGCAGGGCATGGCCGCGGCGCTGGGCTTCCAGCAGCATGGCGAAGGTGGTGTCCTTGGCGATCTTGATGTGGGCGATGGGATCCATCACCACGATGACGTTCAACGGCATGGGCGCACCTGTCTGGCAAGGCGTTGATGGTAGCGGCAACGCCGGTCGTGCGCCTCCCCGCCGTACTGCAACGCAGCGTCCGTCCGGCGGCGCAGTCATTGCGAAACCGGTCACGTTCAGGAGGGTGGCATGCCCCGCGTGGTGGGCCGGCCTTGAAGCGGGCGCGGGAAGTGCGATATAGATACGCTTTCGTAGCGGCCCCCGCCAGAGATCGGGCCGTGCGCTTGGGGATAGGCAATGACTGAAAACACGACTGCGGGCGGGGAGCTCGCAGGACTCCGGGTGATGGTCATCGATGATTCGAAGACCATCCGCAGGACTGCGGAAACGCTGCTCAAGCGCGAAGGTTGCGAGGTGGTCACCGCCACCGACGGCTTCGAAGCGCTTGCCAAGATCGCAGACCAGCAACCGCAGATCATCTTCGTCGACATCATGATGCCGCGCCTGGATGGCTACCAGACCTGTGCGCTGATCAAGGGCAACCAGCTGTTCAAGGCGACCCCGGTCATCATGCTCTCGTCCAAGGATGGTCTGTTCGACAAGGCGCGGGGGCGCATCGTCGGCTCGGAGCAATACCTGACCAAGCCATTTACGCGTGAAGAACTGCTGGGTGCCATCCGCACATACGTCAACGCCTGACCAGGGGGGAAAGGCACAATGGCTCGTATCGTTCTGATCGAGGATTCACCGACCGACCGCGCGGTGTTCACCCAGTGGCTGCGCCGTGCCGGCCACGAGGTGCTGGAAGCGGACAATGCCGAGGATGGACTGCAGCTGGTCCGCGACCAGGTGCCGCAGCTGGTGCTGATGGACGTGGTGCTGCCTGGCATGAGCGGCTTCCAGGCGACCCGGGCGATGGCCCGCGACGCCGCGATCAAGCACATCCCGGTGATCATCGTCAGCACCAAGGCGATGGAGACCGACAAGGCCTGGGGCCTGCGCCAGGGTGCGGCCGATTACATCGTCAAGCCGCCGCGCGAGGATGAACTGATCGCGCGGATCAACGAACTGGTGGCCTGATGCGCTCGCCCTTCGCCATCCTTGAAGCCTACGAACGGCGCAGCCTGGCCCATGCGGTACAGCTGCCCGAACGGCAGTTCGCCCAGGACCTGTGGCGTGGCGTGGGCTATCGCGTCGGCCAACGCCGGCTGGTGTCCGACTTCCGCGAAGTGGTGGAAATCGTACCGATGCCACCCGTGACGCCGGTGCCGTGCGCGCAGCCGTGGCTGCTCGGCGTGGGCAACCTGCGCGGCAACCTGTTCCCGGTGGTCGACCTGAAGTACTTCCTGGAAGGCACGCGCACCGTGCAGCAGGAAGGCCAGCGGGTACTGATCATGCGCCAGGCCGGAGGCGACGTCGCGCTGACCATCGATGAACTGTTCGGCCAGCGCAGCTTCGAGCTGGCCCAGCAGATCGATTCTGGTGCGCTGTCCGATGGGCGTTATGCCCACTTCGTCGACCGTGCCTTCCATGCCGACGGCCAGGACTGGGGCGTGTTCTCGCTCTCGCTGCTGTCGCGCACCCCTGAATTCCGGCAAGCCGCGGCCTGAGGCCGGGCGTTGCCCCCTGCATTGAAGAACGAGGTTGAACGATGAGTACTGCTTCGGACGCCACCAAGACCGGCAAGCTGCGGCTGGGCGGCAGCAACCTCTGGCTGTTCCTGCTGCTGGCATCGATGATCCTGTTCGGCGTCAACACCGGTGTCGCCACCTGGCAGGGCAGCCGCCTGGCCGACGCCGGTTCCAAGGCCGCCGACCTGCAGGTGCTGTCGCAGCAGCTGGCCAACCAGGGCCGTGACGCGGTGGGCGGCAACGCGCAGGCGTTCACCGCCTTCAAGGCAACCCGCAACGCGATCGAACAGAATGTGTCGACGCTGCAGGGACGCTACGGCAAGGAGCCCGGGGTCTCCGGCGCGATCGCCACGCTGGGTGAAACCTGGGCGCCGCTGGGCAAGCAGGCCGGCCAGCTGGTCGCCAGTGAGCCGGCAGTGCTGGCCCTGGCTGGCAACGCCAACAACTTCAGCGGCGCAGTCCCGGGCCTGCAGGCACAGCTGAACGAGCTGGTGCGTGCGATGTCCGCCTCCGGTGCACCGTCGGCGCAGGTGTACAGCGCGCTGCAGCAGGTGGTGGTGGCCGGTTCGATGGCCCGCCGCGTGACCGAAATGCGTGCCGGTGGCAGTGGCGCTGCTACGGCCGGCGATGCGCTGGCACGTGACATCACCGTGTTCTCGCAGGTGCTCGATGGCCTGCGTAATGGCAACGAGGAGCTGGGCATTACCGCCGTGCGCGGTGCTGCCGCCG
This sequence comes from Stenotrophomonas maltophilia, assembly GCF_004684085.1. Taxonomy (GTDB): domain Bacteria; phylum Pseudomonadota; class Gammaproteobacteria; order Xanthomonadales; family Xanthomonadaceae; genus Stenotrophomonas; species Stenotrophomonas maltophilia_AS. The sequence continues at coordinate 25,707 of NZ_SRHZ01000064.1, read as the reverse complement.
TGGCCGCGCTGGAACAGTCGCAGCAGAAGTGGGAAGCGATGAAGCAGGACGCCGACGCGATCCTGGCCAGCTCGCGCCAGCTGTTCGCCGCGCAGTCCGCAGCCACTGCGCTGGGCCAGGGCTCGGCGCACATGCTGGACGACAGCCGCAAGCTGTTCGACGCGTTCTCCTCGTTCGGCTCGGTGTCCGATACGCGCCTGTTCCCGAACTTCTGGATCGGCGTGGTGTCCGGTGCGCTGTCGCTGATCGCGATCATCGGCTTCGTCTCCACCAACGTACGCAGCCGCTCGCGCGAGCAGGAACTGCGCTACCAGACCCAGGTGGAATTCAACAGCCGCAACCAGCAGGCGATCATGCGGCTGCTGGACGAAATCTCCTCGCTCGGTGAGGGCGACCTGACGGTGAAGGCCTCGGTAACCGAGGACATGACCGGCGCCATCGCCGACGCGATCAACTACGCCGTCGACGAGCTGCGCCACCTGGTCACCACCATCAACGACACCTCGGCCAAGGTCGCGCTGTCCACCCAGGAAACCCAGGCGACCGCCATGCAGCTGGCAGAGGCGGCGGGCCACCAGGCCAACCAGATCACCTCGGCTTCGGACCGCATCGGCGAAATCGCGGCGAGCATCGAACAGGTGTCGCGCAACTCGGCCGAGTCGGCTGACGTGGCACAGCGCTCGGTGGTGATCGCCGCCGAAGGTGCCGGCGTGGTGCGCGAGACCATCCAGGGCATGGACCAGATCCGTGACCAGATCCAGGAAACCTCCAAGCGCATCAAGCGCCTGGGTGAGTCGTCGCAGGAAATCGGTTCGATCGTGGAACTGATCAACGACATTTCCGAACAGACCAACATCCTGGCGTTGAATGCAGCCGTGCAGGCAGCCTCCGCCGGTGAAGCGGGTCGCGGTTTCGCGGTCGTGGCCGACGAAGTGCAGCGCCTGGCAGAACGTACCTCGGGCGCGACCCGACGGATCGAGAACCTGGTGCAGGCGATCCAGGCCGATACCAATGAAGCGGTCACCTCGATGGAACAGACCACCGCCGAAGTGGTGTCTGGTGCACGCCTGGCCGAGGACGCCGGCACCGCGCTGACCGAGATCGAGCGCGTGTCCAACGCACTGAACAACCTCATCAAGAACATCTCCATCGCCGCCCAGCAGCAGTCGGCTGCGGCCTCGGACATCACCCGCACCATGGGCGTGATCCGGCAGATCACTGGCCAGACCTCGCAGGGTGCCGGGCAGACCGCCGAATCGATCGGCCACCTCGCGCAGCTGGCGGCCGATCTGCGTCGTTCGGTCGCCGACTTCAAGCTGCCGGCGTGACGCGGGCAGGGCGGCGAGCAAGGAACCAGTCGATGAAGCATTTCCATTCCCCACGCCAGAACTCGCGCGGCCTCCGCGCGGCGGCGAACGGAGCGCGTCCATGAGCAGTCTGCGCGATGCGATGAGCCACGCAGCGCTGGGCTGGGTCAAGCCCGAGCTGGACGAGACCCTGCGTCAGGTGCGCAACGAGGTCGAGTACTACGCGGAAGATCCGACCGATGCCAGCCGCATGCGCATCTGCGCCGGCTACCTGCACCAGGTGCAGGGCACCCTGCGCATGGTCGAGCTGTATGCCCCGGCGATGGTGGCCGAAGAGCTGGAGCAGCTGGCCAACGCCATCGGTGCCGGCCGCGTGGCCGACCGTGATGAAGCCTGCGCGACCCTGATGCGTGGCAGCGTGCTGCTGCCCGATTACCTGGAACGCCTGCAGAACGGTCATCGCGATATTCCGATCGTGCTGATGCCGCTGCTCAACGAGATCCGTGCCGCGCGTGGCGAAGAAGGCGTGCATGACAGTGTGCTGCTGGCATTCGCACCGGACAGCGTCACCGCCACCGAGGCCGAGCTGGATCATGCCCGTGGCAGTCTGAGCGGGCGCAACCGCGAGCTGCTCGACACCGTGGGCAGTGCGGTGAAGGAAGAACTGCTGCGCATCAAGGATGCGTTGGACCTGCACCTGCGTACCGGCGGCGCGCCGGAGCAGCTGCAGACCCAGGCCAACGAGCTCGGTGCGGTGGCCGATACGCTGGGCATGATGGGCCTGGGCGTTGCCCGCGGCGTGGTCGTGCAGCAGCGTGACGCACTGCGTGGCGTGGTCGAGGGCCGGCAGCAGATCGACGAGAACCTGCTGCTGGATATCGCCGGTGCGCTGCTTTACGTGGATGCCTCGCTGGATGACCAGGTCGCCCATCTGGGCGCCGGCGGCAGTGGCGAGGACGATCCGAGCGCGGTGGAGAACCGGCGCACGGTAGAAGTGCTGGCCCATGAGGCCATCGCCAATTTCGCCGCCGCGCGCGAGCACTTCGTCGCTTTCATTGAAACCAGCTGGAACCATGCCGAGCTGCAGGACGTGCCGCGCCTGCTGGGCGATGTTTCCGGTGCGCTGCGCATGCTGGATCTGGGCACCGCCGCCGACTACCTGCGCGGCGTGCAGCAGTACATCGAGGCCGAACTGGTCGGGCGCCAGCGTGTGCCCAGTGGCCGCCAGCTGGACACCCTGGCCGATGCCATGGCCAGCCTCGAGTATTACCTGGAGGCCCTGCGCGACCGTCGCCCGGGTCGCGAGGACATTCTCGACATCACCCGCAGCAGCCTGGAAGCGCTGCGCTACTGGCCACTGCCCGACCGCAATGTGGTAGCCCCTGTTGCAGCCGAGCCGGTCGTGTTCGCATCGCTGCTGGTCGAGCGCGAACCGGTTGCGCTCACGTCCGAGCCATTGCAGCCGGAGCGTATCGAGATTCCGGTGCAGCCTGCCGCGCCTGCGGCGGGCAACGTGCCAGTGCCGCTGCCTGACTTCACTTTTGATCCGCTGCCGATCACGCCGGCGCCGGTGGTGGCCGACAACAGCCTGATGTTCGGTGCCCTGGGCACCGCCGTGGCCAGTGCCCCTCCCGTGCCACTGGCACTGCATGACGATGCGGATGCACCATTGGTTTTCGCGGCCTCCAGTGCGCCTGCGCCTGACGTCCCGCAATGGGACCTCGCGCCGTTCGAGGTGGATGCCGAACCGGCCGCGAGTGCCGCAGACGAGCGCAGTCCAACCTTCGCCAGCTTCGATCCGGTTGGCTTTGAACAGGCCGATGCCGGGCAGTTCGCTGCCTCGCAGTGGACGTTGCCCGCGGCGCCGTCACAGAACCCGGCAGATGCCACGACCCTGGCTGCTGAGGACGCAGACAGTGTCGCGGTATCGATCGAAACCGGTTTCGATGCCGCGCCAGTGTTCGACCCGGTTGCAGCCGAGCACGAGACTGGCGCCGTGCCGGACGATGATGTGGTGTTCCGCTTCGATGCCGACGCGCTGGACAACGCCGACGATGTGCTGTCGCTGCACGCGATGGAGACACTGTCGCTGGACGACGATGCTGGACTGCTGCCGTCGCTGGAGATAGCCGACGCCGCCGCGCCGATGCCGGCTGACGACGCCGTGGACGCCGAAGGCGATGCCGTTGCGGATGATGTACCGCCGTTGCGTGCCGACGACGTGGTCGCTGCGATGGAGCCACCCGCCCCGGCGGTGTCGATGATCGACATCGATACCATCGCGCCGATCGATTTCAGCGAGGCCGATGCGCAGTTCTTCGCCGAATTGAGCGCCGCCGCCGCCGATTTCAATCCGCAGGCGGCAGCCGCTGCTCCGGCCACTGAGCAGGCCACGGTCGTGGCCGACGCCGACGCTGGCTTCGAGGCCGGCTTCGATGATGACGCGGAGAACATCGACGAGGACATCCGCGAGGTGTTCCTGGAAGAGTTCGACGACGAACTGGCCAATCTTGGTACGCTGCTGCCGGCATGGCGCATGCAGCTGGACAACATGGACCGGCTGCGGCCGATCCGCCGCATCTTCCACACCCTCAAGGGCAGCGGCCGGCTGGTCGGTGCGCGCACGCTGGGTGAGTTCGCGTGGAAGATCGAGGGCATGCTCAACCGCGTGCTCGATGGCAGCCGTGTGGCCTCGCCGGCGGTGCTGGCGATGGTCGACAACGCCCACGCTGCGCTGCCGCAGTTGAACGCCGCGCTGCGCAATGGCCAGCGCATCAGCGTCGACCTGCAGGCGATGCAGGCCATCGCCGACCGGGTGGGTGCTGGCGAGGAAACCTTCTACGTGCCGTTGCCGGTCGCCGCCGCACCGGCAGCACCGACGGCTGCGGCCGAAGACGAAGACGAAATCAACCGCATCCTCGAGGCCGAAGCGGTTGCATCGGTGCAGGCGGACGCTGAAGCGGCGCTCGAAGCGACCGGTACGCCGGCCAACATCGACAGCGTGCTGCGCGAGATCCTCGAAGCTGAAGTGGACGTCCACCAGGCGACCCTGCAGGACTGGCTGCGCTCTGCGCAGCAGGCACCGCAGCCGGTCAGTGATGCACTGCTGCGCGCGGTGCATACCATGAACGGCGCCTTCGCGATGACCGAAGTGCCGGAGATCACCGCCGTTACCGGGGGGGCTGAGTCCTACATCAAGCGTGCATTGGCGGCTGACGTGGTGCCGGGTGAAGAAGGCCTGGCCGCACTGGATGCGACCGCGCAGGCGATCACTGCGACGATGGAAGCGCTGCAGGCTGAACAGCCACGCATCGTGCGGCAGGACGCGCTGGTGCAGCGTTTGCAGGCCCTCGCCGGCGAGCTGCCGGAAGCACGCTGGCCGATGGCCGGTCTCGAAGACGAAGACGACGATCTGGCGCTGGATGCCGAACGGGAGTCCGGTGTCGAGGCAGCGCAGGTGGTGCTGGATGCGGAAGGGGGTGCCGCAGTGCCGGCCGCTTTCGAAGCAGAGGCCAAGCAGGGGCTGGAACCGGTTCCGGCCGATGTTGACGTGGCGGCGGCCCTTGTCGCCCCCGACAGTGGGCTGGACGTAGCCGAGCTGACCGCCAGCGATGATCTTTCGCGCTACTTCGATGCGGGATGGCCGGCGGTGCCCGGCGAAGGTGAGCCCGCAGGCGTTGCCTCGGAAGCAGTTGAATCGGTCCAAGTGGACGCGATTACACCCATTGCCGTTGCCGATGAACCCGAAGCGGAACCGGCATTGTCGCGGGCCGACGGTGCCGATCTGACCGTGGCCGATGACCTGTCGCCGTACCTGGATGCCAGCGCATTGCCGGTGGACGACCGCGATGCTGATGAGCCGTCCGTGTTTGACGAAGCTGACGCATTCGACCTGAATGCGACGTCGTCCGATGACGCCGACGTCGTTGAAGACGGCTTCCTCGACATGCCTGCTGCACTGCCACTCGACAGCGAGCTGTCGAGCCTGCAGGATGAAATGGCTGCGCCGGGTTTTGCAGAACCGGTCACGCTGGCAGCCGCGCTCGAGGCCGGCCTGCACGTGATCGACGAAGAGCAGATCTTGGCCGACGATGGGCAATGGCCCGTGCTCGGCCTGCAGGCCAGCGAACTCGCGCCGGGCGAGGCGGAAGCCTTTGCCGAGGATGCGGACGTCGGCGGGGAGGCGGCGGTCGGTGAAGGAGAGAGCGCCGATCAGCCGTCCCCGGCGACGGTGATTGAGGAGGCCCCCGCAGACGTCCCCCAGGACACCCCCGAGCCGGTGCGCTTCTTCGAACTGGAAGAGGCGCCGGGCCAGGGCGCGGTCGATGTCGCCGAGCCCGCAGACGGTTCCCCGGCCATCGACGCGATGCCGGCCTCTGGCACCCCGGAAGAAGCCGAGGACAGTGCCGACACGCTCGACTTCAGCGTGTACGACCGTGAGCTGGTCGACATCTTCGTCGAGGAAGGCAAGGACCTGCTCGACCACTGTGATGGCCTGATCAGTGAACTGCGCGAGGCACCGCAGGACCGCGAGGCGTTGTCCGGCCTGCAGCGCGACCTGCACACCCTGAAGGGTGGTGCACGCATGGCCGGCATCAATGCCATCGGCGACCTTGGCCACAGCATCGAATCGCTGCTGGAAGCCGTTGCCGCCGGCCGCACCGAGATCGAGCGCCGCGACGTGCAGCTGCTGGAGCGTGGCTTCGACCGCCTGCACCAGCTGCTGACCCGCACCGGTGCCCACCGCGTGGTGGAACCGGCACAGGATCTGGTGGAGGCCTTCGAGGTCCGCACCACCGCCGATATCACCGCCGCAGCTGCCGCCTCCGCTGCAGCCAATGCCGCCAGCATGCTCGACGCCACCTCGGCACCGGTCGTCGGCCCGGTCGTCGCGCTGGCCGATGCGCCGCTGTCGGCGCCGTTGCCGGCCGAGGGCGCGGTCGATGAAGACCCGCTGGCGCGTCCGCAGCAGGAGCAGGTGCGTGTACGCGCCGACCTGCTCGACCGCCTGGTCAACCATGCCGGTGAAGTGGCGATCTACCGCTCGCGCCTGGAACAGCAGCTGGGTGCCTTCCGTGGCGCGATGGGCGAGCTGGAACGTACCAATGCGCGTCTGCGCGATCAGCTGCGCCGCCTCGATCTGGAAACCGAAGCGCAGATCGTCGCCCGCTACCAGCGTGAGCAGGACCAGGCCGATCAGAAATTCGATCCGCTGGAGCTGGATCGTTTCTCCACCCTGCAGCAGCTCAGCCGCGCGCTGAACGAATCGGCGGCCGATCTTGGCGGCCTGCAGGGCGTGCTCGACGATCTGTCGCGCCAGTACGATTCGCTGCTGCAGCAGCAGTCGCGCGTCAGCTCGGAACTGCAGGATGGCCTGATGCGCGCGCGCATGGTGCCGTTCGATGGCCTGGTGCCGCGCCTGCGCCGCGTGGTGCGCCAGGCCGGCATGGATACCGGCAAGCAGGTGCACCTGACCCTGGAAGGCACCCACGGCGAACTCGACCGCAACGTGCTCGATCGCATGGTCGCACCGCTGGAACACATGCTGCGCAACTCCGTGGCTCATGGCCTGGAAGCGCCGGAACAGCGCCGTGCCGCCGGCAAGCCGGAGGAGGGCGAGATCGCCATCCGCCTGCATCGCGAAGGCTCGGAAATCGTGCTGGACGTGGCCGACGACGGGGCTGGCCTGGACCGCGAAGCGATCCGCCGCCGCGCCCTCGACCGTGGCCTGCTGGCTGCCGATGCGCAGCCGAGCGAGCAGGAACTGGACAACCTGATCTTCGCCTCCGGCTTCACCACCGCCGACCAGGTCAGCCAGCTGGCCGGCCGCGGCGTAGGCATGGATGTGGTGCGCAACGAAGTGCGCCAGCTCGGTGGCTCGGTCGACATCCAGTCGGTGCGGGGCCAGGGCGTGCGCTTCACCCTGCGCCTGCCGCAGACGCTGGCGGTCACCCAGGCAGTGTTCGTGCAGATCGGCGAAACCACCTTCGCAGTGCCCGTCGCTTCGGTCAGTGGTATCGGCCGCCTGTCGCGCGAGCGCTTCGAAGCGGCCGACAGCAGCTATCGCTACAGCGGCGAAGACTATCCGCTGTACGACCTCGGCAGCCTGGTCGGGCAGGCCCCGGCCCGTGCCGATGGCCAGGACCAGGTGCCGCTGCTGCTGGTCCGCGCCGGCGACCTGCGTGCCGCCGTGGCGATCGACCAGGTACTGGGCAACCGCGAAATCGTGGTCAAGCCGGTCGGCCTGCAGATCGCTTCGGTGCCGGGTATCTACGGTGCCACCATCACCGGCGATGGCCGTGTGGTGGTGATCCTGGACGTGGCGCCGCTGGTTCGCCGCTTCCTTGCCAACCCGACGCTGCCGGTACTGGCCAACGCGCCGCGGCAGGAGCGCCAGGTGCCGCTGGTGATGGTGGTGGACGACTCGCTGACCATGCGCAAGGTCACCGGCCGCATCCTTGAACGCCACAATTTCGAGGTCAGTGTCGCCCGCGACGGCGTGGAAGCACTGGAGCGCCTGGAAGAACGCGTTCCGGACCTGATGCTGCTGGATATCGAGATGCCGCGCATGGATGGCTACGAGCTCGCCACCGCGATGCGTGCCGACCCGCGCTACAAGGATGTGCCGATCGTGATGATCACCTCGCGCAGTGGTGACAAGCACCGCCAGCGCGCCTTCGAGATCGGTGTCCAGCGCTACCTGGGCAAGCCGTACCAGGAACTGGACCTGATGCGTAACGTGTACGACCTGCTGGGGATCGCCCGTGTCCGTGAGTGAAACCCAAGCGGCCCCGGCCGTTGCCCTGCTGGCCCGCCCCGGCGCGGCGCGCGAGCGCCTGCGCGAGGCGTTGTCGCACGCCGATGTGCAGCTGGTGCTGGAAGACGACCCCAACAGCCTGGAACCGCAGGTCCTGCAGGAGGCGCGCCCCCAGTTCGTGGTGATCGCCCTGGAGGCGGCCATCGAGGACGCGCTGGAGCGGCTGGACGCCGTGCTGTCGGCACCGGGCCTGACCCTGGTCTTCGACGAGGCCGAACTGGCCGCACGCCGCGACGGCTGGGAAGCCCAGCGCTGGGGCCGTCATCTGTCCGCCAAGCTGCACGGCCACCAGCAGGTGCTGCCGCCCGGTGCCGAAGAAGAGCCCAGCCTGCAGCTGGAGCCGGGCCACCCTGCACCGCCGCCCGCGCCACGCGAAGAAGCACTGCAGCCGCACCTGGAGCAGGCGCTGAGCTGGGCCGACGAGGTTCCGGCCGACAGCCTGTATTCGCCCCCCGCACATCTGCACGAGCCGATCGCACTGGAGCAGGCGCTGGCCGCGCTGCAGCCGGCTGTGCCGGAATCGCTGCAGGCAACGGCGCCACCGTCGCCGCCCGATACCGCCCCCGCAGCCGCGTCGGCACCGCCGATTTCCTTCGACCACACCGCGTGGTCGCTGGTCGACGACGTGGTGGAAGCACCTGCTGCTGCCGGCGTCGCTGCGATCGAAGCGGCGCAGCCTTCCTTCGATACCGATCACCTCAGCCTGGTCGATCTGGATGCCGCAGCGCCGGCGGGTGCGCGTGCAGGATCGCTGCTGGTGCTGGCCGGCATCGGTGGCCCGGATGCGCTGCGCCGCCTGCTTGGTGCGCTGCCGGCGTCGCTGGCCGTGCCGGTGTTGGTGCACATGCGCCTGGATGGCGGCCGTTACGGCAACCTGGTCAAGCAGATGGCACGGGTATCGCCGTTGCCGGTACAGCTGGCCGAAGCCGGCCAGCATGCGGCAGCGGGCGAGGTGCATGTGCTGGCCGATGACATCGGCGTGCAGGTGGCCAGTGATGGCCTGCATTTCATCAGCGACGCACAGGGCATCTCCATTGCCGCGCTACCGGCGGAACACACCGCACTGGTGCTGCTCAGTGGCGCCGATCTGGGCCACGTCGGGCCCGCGCTGGACCTGGCTGCTGCTGGCGCCTGGGTGGCCGGGCAGGTGGGTGAGGGCTGCTATGACCCGGCGGCGGCCACCGCCGTGGTGGCCGCGGGCATGGTCGCTGGCGAGCCGCAGGAACTGGCGCAGGCGATTGCCGCGCGTTGGGGCGTGAATGACGACAACGGAGAGGCACCATGAGTTACGCCAGCAATGACGAGATCCGCGGCGTCCTGATCCAGGCGGGCAACGCGCGCGTGCTGCTGCCCAATGCCACCGTGGCTGAAATGATGTCGCGGGTACCGGTGCAGCCGGTCTCGGATGCGCCACGCTGGCTGGTCGGCGAAATCGCCTGGCATGGCTGGCAGGTGCCGCTGGTGTCGTTCGCGCGTCTTTCGGGCCTGGGCGAGGAAACCGTGGGCGGCCACAACAAGGTGGTGGTGCTCAAAGCCCTCAGCGGCAATGTGCAGCGCCCGTACTACGCGTTGCTGACGCAGAATTTCCCGCAGCTGATCTCGGTCCCGCGCGACGGCCTGCTGGCAGACGCGTCCGAGGAAACCCTGCCGCAGATCGTGCACATGCGCGTACTGCTGGGTGAGCAGAGCGCGCTGTTGCCGAACCTGGATGCGCTGGAAGCGGCACTGGATTCTCTGGCAGCCTGATGGGGAATCCGCCGGGCATGGCCCGGCGCTACCACAGGTGACCCGGATTCCCGGTAGTGCCGGCCGCTGGCCGGCAACCTCATGACCTCGTGGATGCCGGCCAGCGGCCGGCACTACCACTGTGCGAGGTCTACCCCAGATCTCCCAACCGCGCCTGCAGCGCCGCGATCGCGGCCAGGCCAGCGGTTTCCGTGCGCAGGATGCGCGGACCAAGCTGCAGTCCCTGGAAGCCTGCAGCCGCCAACTGATCCCGGTCGCGTGGCGACCAGCCACCTTCCGGACCAATCGCAATCACGATGCCCCCGGCGGGCGCGGTGTCCAGCGTCGACAGCCGATGTGTACCCAGTGGGTCCAGGGTCAGCCGCAATGTATCGGCTGGCAGCGTCGATGCGGCCTGCGCCAGCGACAGCGGCGAACCCACCTGCGGAATGCGCGCACGCCCGGATTGGCCGCAGGCCGAGGTCACCACGTTGTTCCAGTGCGCCACGCGCTTCTCTGCCCGTGCCGCGTCGAGCTTCACCTCGGTGCGTTCGGCGTTGACCGGGATGATCGCCGCCACCCCCAGTTCAGTGGCCTTCTGCAGGATCAGGTCCATCTTCTCGCCGCGGGCGATGCCCTGCAGCAGGGTGATCGTCAGCGGCGACTCGTTCTTGATGGCCAGCACCGCGTCGATGCGCACCTGCACCTCGCGCTTGCCGGCCACGGTCAGCGTCGCGCTGTAGTCGTGGCCGTCGCCGTTGAACAGCACGCAGCTGTCGCCTTCGCGCAGGCGCATCACCCGTACCAGGTGGTTGGCCGTCTCTTCCGGCAGGGTCACGGTCTGGCCGCTGTGCAGCGCCAGGTCGATGGGGCAGCGGGTCACGCGCATGCAATCGCCTCGTCGATGGCTGCCAGCGTGGTATGTGCCAGCAGCTCCAGTTGTTCGTCGTCCACGCAGTAGGGCGGCATCCAATAGAGCACGTCGCCCAGTGGGCGCAGCACCACGCCGCGCTTCAGCGCAGCCTTGTAGGCGTGCAGGCCCAGCCGCAGCGAAGGGTCGAACGGCGTGTGCCTGTTGCCGCCGCGCGACAGCTCGAACGCCACCACCATGCCGGCCTGGCGCACATCGGCCACGTGCGGATGGTCGCTGAAGGGCGCGGCCAGCGTACCCATCACCGAGGCAATGCCGCGGTTGCGGGCGATCACGTCGTCGTCGCGGAAGATGTCCAGCGTCGCCAGCGCCGCCGCACAGGCCAGCGGGTTGCCGGTGTAACTGTGGGAATGCAGGAACGCCCGCTCACGCGAGTCGTCGAGGAAGGCCTCGTACAGCGCCTGCGTGGCGAGCACGGCGGCCAGCGGCAGGAAGCCGCCGGTCAATCCCTTGGACAGGCACATCAGGTCCGGCATCACCCCAGCCTGCTCGCAGGCGAACATCGTGCCGGTGCGGCCAAAGCCCGCTGCGATCTCGTCGGCGATCATGAACGCACCGTGCGCATCGCACAGTTCGCGCACGCGCTGCAGGTACACCGGGTCGTGCATGCGCATGCCACCGGCACATTGCAGGCGCGGCTCGAGGATCACCGCGCAGATCTCGCCCGGGTGCTGGTCGAACAGCGTGGCCAGCCCATCGGCCGCCTGCCGCGCGCGGTCGGCCGCGCTCTGTCCCGGCTCGGCCAGATAGGCATCGGGCGAGGGCGCGAACAGGCCCTCGGCCAGCAGCGGCGCATAGACACGGCGGTACAGCGGGATGTCGCCCAACGCCAGCGCGCCCAGGGTCTCGCCGTGGTAGCCGTTCTCCAGCGCGATGAAGCGCGTGCGGCGCGGCTCTCCACGATTCTGGAAATACTGGAACGCCATCTTCAGCGCCACTTCCACGCCAGCTGATCCGTTGTCGGCGTAGAACACCTTGGCCAACGGCTCGCGGCCGGCTTGGCGCGGTGCCAGCGCCAGCAGCCGTTCAGCCAGGGTGATCGCCGGCTCGTGGCCGAAGCCCGCCAGCATCACCTGTTCCAGCTGCCCGGCCTGGGCGGCAATGGCACCGCCGATGCGCGGCTCGGCATGGCCGAACAGGTTGGTCCACCAGCTGCTGACCGCATCCAGGTAGCGGTTGCCGTCGTGGTCGAACAGCCAGGCGCCCTGGCCGCGCGCGATCGGCACCAATGGCAGGGTGTGCGGATGCTCGCGCATCTGCGTGCAGGGGTGCCACAGCACCTTCAGGTCGCGTTGCCGCCAGTGCTCGACCAGCGGGGAGGGGGTTGGGTCTGCTAGCATTTCGGGCTCATGAACATGTTGCTGCCTGCACATTCTATCGGCCCCGGCGCAGGCGCCGGCCGCCGCGGAGATTCCGCATGAACGATGACCGAGCCGGCCGTCGCTTGCCGATCATCCATCGGATCACCGATGAAGAGAACGGTCCCTTCCAGCGCCAGCACCTGGACCTGGAGTTCTCCAATGGTGAACGCCGCCGCTTCGAACGCCTGGTCAGCCGCGGCCACGGTGCGGTGGTAGTGGTGCCGATGCTCGATGACGAGACCGTGCTGCTGGTACGTGAATACGCTGCCGGCATGCATCGCTACGAGCTGGGCCTGGTCAAGGGCCGGATCGACGCTGGCGAAACGCCCGAGCAGGCGGCCGACCGCGAGCTGAAGGAAGAGGCCGGCTATGGCGCACGCCGGGTCGATGTGTTGCGCGCGATGACTCTGGCCCCGACCTACATGAGCCATCAGTCGTGGCTGGTGGTGGCGCGCGACCTGTACCCGGAAAAGCTGGCCGGCGATGAGCCGGAAGAACTGGAAGTGGTGCCGTGGAAGCTGGCCGACCTGGATCAGCTGATGCTGCGCGAGGACTTCTCCGAGGGACGCTCGCTGGCGGCGCTGTTCATCGCCCGGCAGTGGCTGCAGGGAACGCGATGATCAAACTGACCACGGACCTGCGCGAGACCGCCATCGCCATCGCCCAGGAAGCCGGACAGGCCATCATGCAGGTGTATGCCGATGGCTTCGACGTGCAGATCAAGGACGACAACAGCCCGGTCACCGCCGCCGACCTGGCGGCAAACCAGGTCATCGAGCAGGGCCTGCAGCAGCTGACCCCGGATCTGCCGATCCTGTCCGAGGAGTCGGCCCAGGTCACGTGGGAGCAGCGCCGCCATTGGGGCGCCTACTGGCTGGTCGACCCGCTCGACGGTACCCGCGAGTTCATCAAGCGCAACGGCGAGTTCAGCGTCAACATCGCATTGATCTACCAGGGCGCGCCGGCATTCGGCGTGGTGCTGGCCCCGGTCACCGGTATTGTCTGGCATGCCATGCGGGGTGAGCTGGCGTACCGCCGCCAGGGCCTGCATGACACCGTGCTGCGTACCCGCGCGCCGGCCACCGCACCGCTGCGGGTCGCCGCCAGCCGCTCGCACCGCTCGCCGGAAACCGAAGCACTGCTGGCGCGCATGGGCCGCATCGAAACCATCGCGCAGGGATCGTCATTGAAGTTCTGCCGGATCGCCGAAGGCGGCCTGGATGTCTACCCGAGGCTGGGCCCGACCTCCGAATGGGACACCGCCGCCGGCCAGTGCGTGCTGCATGCCGCCGGTGGTGCAGTGCTGTCGGCGGCGACCGGCAAACCGTTCCGCTACAACCGCCGCGAGACCCTGTTGAACGGCGATTTCATTGCCCTTGGTGATACCAGCCTGCCGTGGCGCGACTGGTTGTCCGACTGACCCTGGAGGCCGCATGAGCGCGCACGACACCCCCATCGCCGGCAGTGATGCCAGCCATGAACTGGAACGCCTGCTGGCGATCATGGCGCGCCTGCGCGACCCGCAGGGTGGCTGCCCGTGGGATCTGGAGCAGGATTTCTCGACCATCGCCCCGTACACCATCGAGGAAGCCTACGAGGTTGCCGATGCGATCGATCGGGGAGATCTTGACGATCTCTGCGACGAACTCGGCGACCTGCTGCTGCAGGTGGTGTTCCATGCGCGCATGGCCGAGGAGCAGGGGGCCTTCGCCTTCGCCGAGGTCGCGCGCGCGATCAGCGACAAGATGCAGCGCCGCCACCCGCACGTGTTCGCCGACGTCAGCGTCGACGATGCCGACGGCGTGATGCGCAACTGGGACGCGATCAAGCGTGCCGAGCGTGCTGCCAAGGGCGAGCAGGATACCTCCGCGCTGGCCGGCATCTCGCGAGGCCTGCCGGAGTGGCAGCGGGCAGTGAAGCTGCAGTCGCGTGCGGCCAAGGTCGGCTTCGACTGGCCGGGTCCGCTGCCGGTGCTGGACAAGGCGGCCGAGGAGCTGCAGGAGCTGCGCGAGGAATTCGAGCGCGGCGATATCGCCGGTAACAAGGCGCGCCTGCAGGAAGAACTGGGCGACCTGCTGTTCGTCTGCGCCAACCTGGCCCGCCATGCCGACATCGACCTGGGCGCTGCGCTGCGCGGGGCGAACCACAAGTTCGAACGCCGCTTCCGCGCGATGGAGGCTCAGGCCGAAGTGCAGGGTGACGCGCTGTCCGCGCTGGACCTGGATGCGCAGGAAGCACTGTGGCAGCACGCCAAGGCGGCGGAGAAGGCGTGAAGACACTCGGCCTGTTCCTGCTGACGGCGCTGGCCGAGATCATCGGCTGCTACCTGCCGTGGTTGTGGCTGCGCAAGGGTGGCAGCGTCTGGCTGCTGTTGCCGGCGGCGGCCAGCCTGGCCCTGTTCGCGTGGTTGCTGACCCTGCACCCGACCGCCAGCGGCCGGGTCTATGCGGCCTATGGTGGTGTCTACATCGGTACCGCGCTGTTCTGGCTGTGGCTGGTCGATGGCATCCGCCCCAGCCGCTGGGACCTGCTCGGTGCCGCACTGTGCCTGGCCGGCATGGCCGTGATCATGTTCGGTCCGCGCCAGCCGGTGTGATGGCCCAAGGCTTCGCCCGGTAGAGTCGAGCTTGCTCGACTGCTCCTGATCTTCAGTAGAGCCGAGCCATGCTCGGCTGCTCCCGATCTTCAGTAGAGCCGAGCCATGCTCGGCTGCCGTTCGCGTAAAGCAGTCGAGCAAGGCGCGATGCAACAAAGGCAACGGCGCCGGATCACGCAGCGCCGCGTCGAAATCGACCCCGCCATCGAAGCCGCTTTCCTTGCCGCGAAGGCGCATGATGGCAGGGACCACGGCCCCCGGAGCCTGCGCATGTCCCGCTTCGCCAGCTTCCGCGAGTTCTATCCGTTCTATCTCAGCGAGCACCGGCACCCGGTGTCGCGTCGCCTGCATTTCATCGGCAGCTGCGGCGTGCTGTTGCTTGTGGCGGCCGCGCTGCTGCGTGGCCAGCCGATGCTGCTGCTGGCCGCGCTGGTCTGTGGCTATGGATTCGCCTGGGTCGGCCATTTGTTCTTCGAGAAGAACCGCCCGGCCACCTTCCGGCATCCGCTGTACTCGTTCATGGGCGACTGGGTGATGTTCGTCGACATCCTGCGCGGGCGGCTGCCCTGGTAGTTCCGCTGTGCAGGCGGCCTTCACGCGTTATGCTGGCCCCTGGACGCCCTGGATAAGGAAAGCGCGATGTTCCCGACCATGTTCTTTACCGTGGTACTGGCCTTCGTGGCCGTGGTGATCCTGTTCAAGGCAGTGCGGATGGTGCCGCAGGGGTATGAATGGACCGTAGAGCGCTTCGGGCGCTACACGCACACCATGACGCCCGGCCTGCACTTCCTGATCCCGATCGTCTATGGGGTGGGCCGCAAGGTGAACATGATGGAGCAGGTGCTGGATGTACCCAGCCAGGAGGTGATCACCAAGGACAACGCCGCCGTACGCGTGGATGGTGTGGTGTTCTTCCAGGTGCTGGATGCGGCCAAGGCCGCCTATGAAGTGGCCAACCTGGAAGTAGCGATGATCGCCCTGGTGCAGACCAACATCCGGACCGTGATCGGTTCGATGGACCTGGATGAATCGCTGAGCCAGCGCGAGGTGATCAATGCCCAGCTGCTGAGCGTGGTCGACCATGCCACCAACCCCTGGGGCGTGAAGGTCAACCGCATCGAGATCCGCGACATCCAGCCGCCACGTGATCTGCTGGATGCGATGGCGCGACAGATGAAGGCCGAGCGCGAGAAGCGTGCGCAGATCCTTGAGGCGGAGGGTTCGCGGCAGTCGGAGATCCTGCGCGCCGAAGGCGAAAAGCAGGCCACGGTACTGGAGGCCGAAGGCCGCCGTGAAGCCGCGTTCCGTGATGCCGAGGCCCGCGAGCGCCTGGCCGAAGCCGAAGCGATGGCGACCAGGGTGGTGTCGGTGGCGATCGCCGAGGGTGACGTGCAGGCGATCAACTACTTCGTTGCCCAGAAGTACGTGGAAGCATTCAAGGAACTGGCCAGTTCACCGAACCAGAAGCTGGTGTTGATGCCGATGGAGGCCAGCGGGGTGATCGGTTCGATTGCCGGTGTCGCTGAGCTGGCCAAGCAGGCGCTGGCCGACCAGGACAGCAAGGCCGCCAGCAAGCGGCTACCACCGATTGGAGGCTGACATGCGCTGGGAAGTCATGGGATGGGGCGCATTGGCACTGCTGCTGTTCGCGGCCGAGGCCCTGGCACCGGGTGCGTTCATGCTGTGGATCGGCATCGGCGCGGCGGCGGTGTTCGTGCTGGTGGCGGTGTTCAGCGATGTTCCGCTGCTGTGGCAGGTGGTTGCCTTCGTGCTGTTGAGCTTTGTCTCGATCCAATGCTACCGGCGCTGGGGGCGGTCCCGCGCCCGCCCCAGTGATGCGCCGCTGCTCAACCGCCGCACGGAACAACTGATCGGCCGGGTCGTGGCGCTGCAGCAGGGCATCGTGGATGGCCATGGAAGGGTCAGCATCGACGACGCGTCCTGGCAGGTGAGTGGTCCGGAGCTTCCTGCAGGCGCGTGGGTGAGGGTGCTCAGCGTTCAGGGGACGGTGCTGGTGGTCGAGGCCGTCGCCTAGTTCTCTGGGCGTGCGGTTGCCGGGTCAGGATCCGGCAATCGTCATGGCCGGCGACGCAGTGGACGCGCGTGCCATTGCCGCTGCGCTGCGGCACGCCTGCGGGCGACCGATCTGGGATAATGGGGATTCTTGTTTCCTCTGCTGCCGGACCCGGTCATGACCCAGAAGACGCTGCTCAACGATACCCACCGCGCCCTTGGCGCCAAGATGGTCGATTTCGGGGGTTGGGACATGCCCATCCACTACGGCTCGCAGCTGGACGAACACCACCTGGTGCGTCGCGAGTCCGGTGTGTTCGACGTCAGCCACATGACCGTAGTCGACCTGCGCGGTGACCAGGTCAAGCCGTTCCTTCGCCGCCTGCTGGCCAATTCGGTGGACAAGCTCAAGGTCACCGGCAAAGCACTGTACTCGTGCATGCTCAATCCGCAGGGCGGCGTCATCGACGATCTGATTGTCTACTACCTTGGCGACGACTTCTTCCGCATGGTGGTCAACGCGTCCACGCGCGAAAAGGATCTGGCCTGGCTGCGCGAGCAGGCGGCGCCGTTCAATGTGTCCGTCGAGCAGCGGCCGGACCTGGCGATCCTGGCCGTACAGGGTCCGCAGGCGCGCGACATCGTCATCGGCCTGGCCCGTGACGCCGACCGTGCAGCGCTGGCCAAGCTCGGCCGCTTCGCCGCCCTGCAGGCGCAGTCCGACGACGGCGTCGAGCTGTTCGTCGCACGCACCGGCTACACCGGTGAAGATGGTTTCGAGATCCTGCTGCCGCAGGATGCGGTGGTCGCGTTCTGGAACCGTCTGCTGGCCGCAGGCGTGAAGCCGGCCGGACTCGGTGCGCGCGACACCCTGCGCCTGGAAGCCGGCATGAACCTGTATGGCCAGGACATGGACGAAGCGATCAGTCCCTATGAAGCGGCGCTGGCCTGGACCGTATCGCTGGATGAAGGTCGCGACTTCATCGGCCGCGACGTGCTGGAAGCGCAGAAGGCCGCAGGCAACGCACGCCAGATGATCGGCCTGGTGATGGACGAGAAGGGCGTGCTGCGTCATGGCCAGGCGGTGACCACCGCCGGTGGCCAGGGCGAAATCCTGTCCGGCACCTTCTCGCCGACCCTGGCCAAGGGCATTGCCTTTGCCCGCGTCCCGGCCGGTGAACTGGGCCAGGTCACCGTCGACATCCGTGGCCGGCAGGTGCCGGTGCGCGTGGTCAAGTTCCCGTTCGTGCGCGAAGGCCAGGCCCAGCCCGGCGTGCTTGGCGACGCCTGATCCAAACATGCCGGTCGTCACTGACAGCAGTGGCGGCCGGTTGGTTACACTAGCCCCGTTTTTTCCACCCCTGCATATCTCTGGAGCAGTCCCATGAGCGAGATCCCCGGCGACCTCAAGTTCCTCAAGTCCCATGAGTGGGCCCGTGTCGAAGGCAATGGCCGCGTTACCGTCGGTATTTCCGACCACGCCCAGGGCCTGCTGGGTGACCTGGTCTACGTCGAGCTGCCCGAAGTCGGCGCGACCGCCAAGGCCAACGAGCAGATCGCGGTCGTCGAGTCGGTGAAGGCCGCCTCCGACGTCTACAGCCCGGTCAGCGGCACCATCGTCGAAGTCAACTCGGCGCTGTCGGACAAGCCGGAAACCATCAACGAAGATGCCTACGGCGACGGCTGGATGTATGTGGTCGAACTGTCCAACGCCGAAGAGCTCAACGAGCTGCTGGATCCGGACGCGTACGCCGAAGCACTGGAAGACGAAGACCACTGAGTCATCGTTTCCGGGTTCGAACACGGCCACCTTCGGGTGGCCGTTTTTGTTTTGGCGGCCGCACCGGACTCATGACGACGGGTTCGCTGCGTACCCTCGGCACGGCATCAGCGGGCAGACGAACGGCATGGAAGGGCATGCGCAGTTTTGCGCAAATCCGCGTTTCCACCCTGCGTTGGCGCGCCCGGATGTGAAAACTTTTGATCCCCTGTTGCGGCGCCGTTGTGCTGGCGTTGGCGGCAGTGGCGATGGTCACTGGCGATGCCTGCGTGGTATTGCGACGAACATGCACGCTTTCAAGCAGAGTGCTTATTTCAAGTGTTTTTTGTTCAATGATTGCGTTTCCGCTGTTGCGCGAAAGGTGCGCGTGCGGCGCTTCGGCGGTCGTTGCAGGCGTGGTGTGGCGACCGCGCAGGCGCCATCGCGGACGGTGCGGATGTGAAAATTTTTCGCGGGGGTTGTTGACAGTAAAAAAAACCGTGATTAGGTTTCGCCTCAGCAGACCTTGCCTGCCCAACCGAGTGCGCAGAATCAATCGTCCGATGCGAAGCAGCCCCTTCAAGACCACCGCGACCCTGATGACGGTGGACATGGCCCCGCTTCCCCCGGAGAAATGCAAGGTACCTCCTGTTCCGATGCCCGCTCCGCCGATCGAGGCGGGCATTGCCGCATCCGTAACGGCGCGCCTGACGCGCCGGCGGTCCCCGCACGCAGCATCCGCGGGTTTGATCCACCTGGGCGTTTCAACTCCCTATCACTGACGAGGAGCCATCCCATGGCAACCAAGAAAGCTGCGAAGAAGAAGCCCGCCGCCAAGAAAGCGGTGAAGAAGGTCGCTAAGAAGGCCGCTGCCAAGAAGGCAGTGAAGAAGGTCGCGAAGAAGGCGACCGCCAAGAAGGCAGTGAAGAAGGCTGCGAAGAAGGTCGCCAAGAAGACCACTGCGAAGAAGGCAGTGAAGAAGGCGGCGAAGAAGGTAGCCAAGAAGTCCACTGCCAAGAAGGCCGTCAAGAAGACTGCCAAGAAGGCCGTCAAGAAGACCGCGAAGAAGGCCGTCAAGAAGGTAGCCAAGAAGGCCACCAAGAAGACTGCGAAGAAGGCCACTGCCCGCAAGCCGGCCAAGAAGGTCGCCAAGAAGGCAGTAAAGAAGACTGCAAAGAAGGCGGTAAAGAAGACCGCCAAGAAGGCAGTCAAGAAGACCGCGAAGAAGGCCACCAAGAAGGCTGCCCCGAAGAAGGCAGCGAAGAAGGTTGCCAAGCGCAAGCCGGCCGCCCGCAAGAAGAAGGCCGCTCCGGTCGCTCTGCCGGCAACCCCGGCGCCGCTGATCTAAGTACTTCCCGATAGCCGCATCCTGAAACCCCCTTCCCTGGCTGCCCAGCGGGGAGGGGGTTTTTTTATGGGGCCGTTTGTAGAGTCGAGCCATGCTCGACTGCTTTTCTGGCGGTCGACGCTAGCGGTGCGGCGCTGGCGGAAAGCGCTCGACCAGAAAGTCCAGGAAACTGCGCAGGCGGGTGGAGCGGTAACGGTCGTGCGCGTAGACCACATGCATCGGCCGACCGGTCTGGCCATGTTCCGGGAACAACTGCACCAGGCGCCCGGCATCGACATCCGCAGCCAGCAGCAGCGCCGACTGCAGCACGATGCCCAGACCCTGCAGTGCCGCCGAGCGCAGGGCTTCGCCATTGTTGATCTGCAGCCTGCCGTTGGGCACACGGTCGAGCTCGCCATGGTCGACGTGCAGCCACTGCGCGAGTGCGCTGGGTTCGAAGGACAGGCACTGGTGCCGGGCAAGCGCCGTCAGATCAGGGGGCGTACCGTGCCGGGCGAGATACCCCGGCGAGGCGCACATCATCAACCGGTAGGGCGATAGTGGTCGCGCCACCAGCCCGCTGCTGTCGGCCAGCGTGCCGATGCGCAGTGCCGCCTCGAAGCCTTCCTCGGCCAGGTCGACTACGCGATCACTCAGCGTTACCTCGACCCGGACATCCGGGTAGCGGGCCATGTACTCGGCCAGCGCCGGCACCAGCGCATGCGTGCCGAAGATCACCGGGGCGCTGATGCGCAGTGTGCCTGCAGGTGCCAGTTGCTGATGCTGGGCCTGTGCATCGGTCTCGTCCACCAGGCGCAGGATCTCCTTGCTGCGCGCGTAGTAGTCCTCGCCGAACGGCGTCATGTGCTGGCGCCGGGTGGTGCGGCTGAGCAGCTGCATGCCGAGTCGGGCCTCGAGCGCACGCAGGTGCTTGCCGGCCATCGTTGCGGACATGTCCATCGCCGCTGCCGCAGCGCTGAGGCTGCCCTTGTCCACGATCAACACGTAGACCTGCATGCTCTCCAGCAGGTTCATCTGACACCCCGGGTTCTGAATGTTGAAACCTCGTCGGAGTTTATCAATCGAGGGTACTCAAAGAGCATGTCCGCACGGCCAGATGGGCCGGCAGAACCTGGCAGGGCAACACATGAAACTGGATCTTGAAGGACGTACCGCGCTGGTCACCGGCGCAGGCAGCGGCATCGGCGCAGGTGTCGCGCGGGTGCTGGCAACGCTGGGTGTGCGCGTGGCGATCACCGCGCGGCGGCAGGCGCCGTTGCAATCGGTGGCGGCCGCGATCGAGGCGGCGGGTGGGCCATCACCGGTCGTGCTGCTGGGCGATCTGACCGACGCCGACGATGTGCAGCGCATTGCCAGCGCGTCGCTGGCGGCGCTGCAGCGCGTGGATATCCTGGTCAATGCGGCCGGTGGCGCGCGGCTGGCCGGGGTGGCCGCAGCAGATGAGGTGTGGGACGAGGCGATGGCGCTGAACTTCTCGGCGGCACGACGGCTGACGCAGGCAGTGCTGCCGTCGATGCAGACCAATGGCTGGGGGCGTGTGATCAACCTCAGCGGGTCGATGGAGCCGCGCGCTGTGAATGCCGCGAGCCCGGCGAAAGCGGCGCTGCATCTGTGGAGCAAGGGACTGTCCTGCGACGTGGCGGGCGAGGGCATCACCATCAACGCGATCGCTCCGGGGCGGATCAACAGTGCGCAGATCCTGGATCGGCTGCATCCCACCGAAGAGAGCCGGCGTGAGTTCATCGCCCGCAACATTCCGATGGGGCGTTTCGGCGAGCCGGAGGAGGTGGCACACCTGGTCGCGTTCCTGGCTTCCCCGTTGGCGGGGTACATCACCGGCGCGGTGATTCCGGTGGATGGAGGAATGCACTACTTCGCGCACTAGCGCTGCGGAACGGTAGAGCCGAGCCATGCTCGGCTGCTTGAATCAGCCGAGCATGGGCTCTGCTCTACAACAACAAAAAAGGGCGACCCGAGGGCCGCCCTTCTGCTTACGGTCGAGCCCGCCAGGTCAGCGCGGCGAGGCCACCGCACGGTTGCTCGAAGCGCCCTTGCCCTTGCGCTTGTCCTGCTGCGCCGGGCTGGTACCCTCAGCCATCAGGTTGTCGCTGCCGAAGTCGGTGTCCACGTCCAGCCAACGCTGCGTCGGCAGGCCGAGGGCGGCGTCGAGCACGGTCGGCAGCAGGCCGCTGGGCAGGCCGCTTTCGCCGTTCCACATGATGGCAATACCGAGATCGCGTTCCGGCACCAGCGCGACCAGGCCGCGATAGCCCTGCACCGCGCCGGCATGGAACACCACATCGTGGCCGGCGTAATCGAAGGTGCGCCAGCCCAGTGCATAACCGGCCGAATGCAGGCGCTCGCGGCGCCATCCCGAACGCATCTCGCCGGGCGTGTTGATCAGGCTGGAGTGCAGGGTGGCCAGCAGCGGCGCCGGCAGCACGTCCGGGCGGTGGCCGGTGTGGGCCAGCAGCCACTGCGCCATGTCGCTGGCGCTGGCATTGACGCCAGCAGCCGGCGCAACGCGGTAATAGGTCGGCTTCGGCGTCAGCGACACCCAGCCGTTGCGGCTGCGCACGTGCGGACGCGCCCAGCGCGAGCTGGCCTGGATGCCGGCCAGGCCGAGGCTGGCATCGTTCATGCCCAGCGGCTTGAAGATGCGGCGCTCGACCGACTGCTCGTAGAAGCTGCCCGAGGCGGCGTAGACGACGTCGCCGATCAGGCTGAAGGCCACGTTCTGGTAGGCGTAGCAGTCGCCCGGCAGGCACTTCAGGCTGGTGTTGGCCAGCTTCTGGGTGAGCGAGTAGTACTCGGCGTTGCCTTCGATGTCGCGGTCGTAGGCGTTGTAGGGCAGGCCGACGCGATGGCTGAGTACGTCGGCCACGGTCAGGCGATCGGTCGCTTCCGGCGAGTTCAGACGGAAGCCCGGCACATAGTCGGTGACCTTGCTGTCCCAGCGCAGCGTGCCATCGTTGACCAGCAGGCCGGCCATGGTGCCGGCGAAGGCCTTGGACAGCGACGCCAGGCGGAACACGGTGTGGGCGTCGACCGGCAGCGGGTTGTTGACGTCGGTAACGCCGTAGCCGCGCGCGCTGAGCACGCGGCCACCCTGCACGATGGCCACCGCCATGCCGGGCACGCGCTCGCCATACGTGAGCTGCTGTGCCATCGATTCGATGTTGGCGACGTTGAAGCCGGCCGCCGGCAGCTGCACCTGCGGTACCAGACCGGTGCGGTAGGCCGCCGGCTGGGTGTGGGCCACGGCAGCGCCGGCAGCGGACTCGATGTTGGTCGGCATCGGCGGCAATGGTGGCGGGGTCTGCGCGGTGGTGGACAAGGCAACGGGCATCAACATGCCCAGCAAACCGGTGGCCGCCGAACGGATCGGACGACGCAGGCTGTTCTTTTTCATCGGTTGGACCCGTGCGCGACTGCTGATTGCGATTCTAGCGCCGCTTTTCCCTTGTGCACAAACAAAGCGAAGATGAATGCGCATCTCTTTGAAAAAGTTGGAATTTTGACGCGCCGAAAGCGTGTATCCGAACGTGTCGCCAGGGCGGACCCGTGACACTGCGTTGCAGCCTTCAGCGTGCCGGCTGCTGGCGATGTTGCAGTGCATTGGCTAACGTACGCGCTTCACCGCCCCCGGAGCCTGCCATGCCGCTGTCCAACCGCCGTCTTCAGGCGAGGGACACCGCGTGAGTGCGGTGCAGGGCAGGAGGGGGCCGCTGCGGGGCCTGAGCGCGGCGCTGCGCGAGTCGCCGGCCTTATGGTGGTCGTTCCTGTATTTCTTCTGCCTGCTCAGCGGCTACTACGTGCTGCGCCCGGTGCGCGAGGCGATGGCCGCCTCGGCCGACCTGGAAACGGTGTTCCCGCCGGTACTGATCGCCTGGTTTGCCAGCCATGGCATCGCGCTGAAGGACTTCGTGCTGCAGTTCCTGTTTTCCTGCGTGTTCGTGATCATGCTGGTGCTGCAGCCAGTGTATGGCTGGCTGGTCAGCCGCTTCCCGCGGCGGGTGTTCCTGCCGGTGGTGTATGGCTTCTTCATCGTCACCCTGCTGGGTTTCTACGCGTTGTTCGACAGCAACGTGCCGGGGCGCGGCATGGCCTTCTTCCTCTGGGTGATGGTGTTCAACCTGTTCGCTGTGGCCGTGTTCTGGAGCTTCATGGCCGACGTGTTCTCCAACGCGCAGGCGCGGGCGTATTACGGCTATATAGGCGCGGCCGGCACAGTCGGCGCGTTCCTTGGCCCGCTCATCACCAGCGTGCTGGCGCAGCGCGTCGGCATCGCCAACCTGATGCTGGTATCTGCGGGTTTCCTGGTCGTCTGCCTGTTCTGCATCTGGCGGTTGCGGCACTGGGCGGTGTTGCGCGAACGCGAGCAGCAGCTGGTCTCGGGCGAGCAGCCGATGGGCGGCAGCGTGCTGGATGGCCTGAAGCTGATCGTGCGCGAGCCGCTGCTGCGCTGGCTGGCGGTGCTGGTGGTGTTCGGCGTGGGCGTGGGTACCCTGTTGTACAACCAGCAGGCCAGCATCGTGCGCGCGGCCTTCAACGACCCGGCTGCCAGCACCGCGTTCTTCTCGCGCATCGACCTGGCGGTGAACGCGCTGACGCTGCTGCTGCAGTTGAGCCTGACCCGCTGGCTGTTGTCGCGCCACGGCATAGCCCCGGCCCTGTTGATTCCCGCCTTCGCCATTCTGATCGGCTTCTCGGTGCTGGCCGCATCGCCGCTGCCGATGATGGTGGCGGTGGTGCAGGTGCTGACCCGGGCCAGTGAATTCTCGCTGTTCAAGCCAGCACGCGAAACCATCTACACCCGCGTGGACCGCCAGTGGCGCTACAAGGCCGGTGCGGCCATCGACACGGTGGTCTACCGTGGTGCCGACCTGAGCTTCACCTGGGTGCACAAGGGGCTGTCACTGTTCGGCTCGCACGTGGTGTTCATCGGCGGCGTGCTGGTTGCCGCGTGCATGACGGCCGCCGCGTTCGGCGTGCTGCGCGAAGAAAAGAAGCTGCCGCGCGACCGCTGATGTTTCGGGGTTAGATCTCTTTCCGGCAGGGAAAGGGATCTGACGCCATTCTCCATCCCTGCCCAAGGAACCGCCCATGTATTGGATCGCACTCGCCCTGACCCTGTTGGTCGCACTGCTGCATGTCTATTTCCTGGTGCTGGAGATGTTCCTGTGGACCCGCCCGCTGGGCCTGAAGACGTTCCGGAATACACCGGAGAAGGCAGAGACCACGCGCGTGCTGGCGGCCAACCAGGGCCTCTACAACGGCTTCCTGGCGGCGGGCATCGTGGTGGGGCTGGTGATGGCGCAGCCGGCGCTGGTGACGTTCTCGCTGGCCTGTGTGGTGGTGGCGGGGTGCTATGGGGCTTACAGCGTGAGCCGGCGTATTTTCATGATCCAGGCGCTGCCGGCGATCCTGGCGTTGGTTCTTCGCGCGGTGGTGTGATTTCCGGCCAACGGCGCAGCCCCTCGTGGGTTGGCCGCTTAGATCAAAAGCCGCGCTTGGCGGGGCGGGTGGGCCGTGCAGGGGACGCTGCAAGTACGTCCCTGTAAGCTCGATGGCGCCATCCATGGCGCCAACGCCCCTGCACGGCCCACCCGCCCCACCCCTGACAGTTTCCGTGCGCGGCCAGCCCACGGAGAAGAAAAAGAAGATCAAGAGCAACAGCAACAGCAACACCGAAAAGCAAAAAGCGGCCGCTGGGCCGCTTTTGCTTTTGCTCTTCTTTTTTCTTTTCCGTGGGTGGACGCCGCAGAGAACTGTCAGAGGCCGGAGGGCTGGGGCCAGGCGGGGTATCCGCGCCATGGATGGCGCGGCTAAGCCTACACGGACGTACTT